>CAVVCE010000195.1:0-11722 GCA_963746235.1 uncultured Alphaproteobacteria bacterium | reverse complement strand
CCGGTTCGTTGTCATTTGCCGGTCGGTGAATATCAATGGCCGCAAAATGCAAATCAACGACGAACGACGCAAGCCGGAAGGATGCCCATGCTCTCGGATGCTGACCGCAACAAGGCCGCCGATATCCTGATGAATGCCGAGCAGGAGCGCAAGCAGGCCGTCCAGCTCACCAAGACCTTTCCCGGCATCACCATCGAAGATTCCTACGCGATCTCCAGCGCGGTCGCGAAGCGCAAGATCGCGGCGGGGGCGAAGCTGATCGGCCACAAGGTCGGGCTCACCTCCAAGGCGATGCAGCGGTCCTCGCAGATCGACGAGCCGGATTACGGCTATCTACTGGACTTCATGATGATCGCCGACGGCGCCAAGGTCGCCGCACGAGAATTTCTGCCTGCCCCGGGTCGAGGTCGAGCTCGCCTTCATTCTCGGCAACGCGCTCAAGGGACCCGGCATCGGGCTCACCGACGTGCTGCGCGCCACCGAATACGTGGTGCCGGCGCTGGAGATCGTCGATGCGCGCCTCCAGGACCCGCGCAAGATCTTCGACACCGTCGCCGACAACGGCGCCGCCGCCGGCATCGTGGTGGGCGGTCGTCCGGTCGGCCCGCTCGATGTCGACCTGCGCTGGGTGGGCGGCATCATGTATCGCAATTCCGAGATCGAGGAGACCGGGCTCGCCGCCGGCGTGCTCGGTCACCCCGCCCTCGGGGTCGCCTGGCTCGCCAACAAGCTCGGCGCACACGGGGTCACCCTCGAGCCCGGTCACATCATCCTCGCCGGCTCCTTCACCCGCGTCGTGTTCGCCAAGAAGGGCGACACGCTGCACGGCGATTTCGGCACGCTCGGCGGCATCGCCGTCCAGTTCGTCTGATGTCCGGTTCGTCAGATTGCGTCGAGCGCGCCGGCGGAGCATAACGGCGGCCCGCGCGACGCGCCTGCCCTGCCCTGCCCCACCGCCGCCGCGCGCCGGCGACCGGCGCGATCCCGAAATCATCATCGACCGCTACGCCGCCCCTGCGATGAGGGCTTACGGAGAACGACCCGATGGACCTCCCCCGCAATTCCTTCAAGCACGCCATCGCCGCCGGCAAGCTGCAGATCGGCCTGTGGTGCAGCCTGTGCAGCAACATCGCGGCTGATATCGTCGGCGACAGCGGCTTCGACTGGCTGCTGCTCGACACCGAGCATTCGCCCAACGAAATCCCCGACCTCGTCGGCCAGTTGCAGGCGGTGTCGGGCGGCGCGGCGACGCCGATCGTGCGCCCGGCCTGGAACGACACCGTGCTGATCAAGCGCTGCCTCGACATCGGCGCCCAGGCGCTGCTGGTGCCCTATGTGCAGAATGCCGAGGAGGCGAAACGTGCGGTCGAGGCGGTGCGCTATCCGCCGCGCGGCGTGCGCGGCGTCGCGGCTGCGAGCCGCGCCAGCCGCTACGGCCGGGTCACCGACTATCTCAAGAAGGCCGACGCCGAGATCTGCCTCCTGGTGCAGGTCGAGACCCGCAGCGCGCTCGACCAGCTCGAGGCGATCGCCGGCGTCGACGGCGTCGACGGCGTGTTCATCGGCCCGTCCGACCTGTCGGCATCGCTCGGCCATATCGGCAATCCCGCCCATCCCGAACCGCAACAGGCGATGCAGGACGCGGTGACGCGGCTCAAGAAGATCGGCAAGCCGGCCGGCATCCTGACCGGCAACGAGGACGAGATCCGCCGCTACATTTCCTGGGGCTACACCTTCGTCGCGGTCGGCTCCGACGTGGGCCTTTTGGGCCGCGGCGCCGACATGCTCGCGAAGAAGTACAAGGGCTGAGTGTGCGCGTTGTGAACTGCGAGATTATGACCCTCAGCCTCGTAGCCCGGATTGAGCGATCAGCGAAATCCGGGAGCAGCCCATCCCGCCGCGCGCTTTGCCCCGGGTTTCGCTGCGCTCTACCCGGGCTACACACTTATTGCGACCTCATCCTGAGGAGCCGTGCGCAGCACGGCGTCTCGAAGGATGGCCACACACACTGCGGCCTGTGACCGTCCTTCGAGACGCGCGCAAGAGCGCGCTCCTCAGGACGAGGTCGTAAAGATTATTCGCAACGCCACCAGGATGACGGGTCATTGATGAAAGAGACGCAAGTGCAGAGCAGCCGACATGGGTGAGTTCGGCATCGGCCAGCCGGTGCCGCGGGAGGAGGACCCGTATCTCGTCCGCGGCGCCGGGCGCTATGTCGACGACGTGCAGGTCAGCGGGCAGGCGCGCGGCTATGTGCTGCGTTCGCCCCATGGTCACGCCCGCATCGTCGCGGTCTCGACCGATGCCGCCAAGGCGATGCCCGGCGTCCTCCTGGTGCTGACCGGCGCGGACGAGGCGCTGCGCAAGCTCGGCACCCAGCGCCCGATGACGCCACGCCAGCGGCGCGACGGCAGCCCGGCCTTTGCGTCGCCGCAGCCGTTCCTCGCCCGCGAACGGGTACGCTATCTCGGCGATCCCGTCGGCTTCGTCGTCGCCGAAACGCTGGAGCAGGCCAAGGACGCCGCCGAGGCCATCGCGGTCGAATACGACACGCTGCCCGCCGTCGCCACCACCGAGGACGCGATCCGGCCCGGCGCCGTCGCGGTGTGGGCAGGTTGCCCGGACAACCAAGCCTTCACCCACACCGCCGGCGACGCCGCCGCGGTCGCCAAGATGTTCGCCGCCGCGGCACACGTCGTCAAGCACCGCATGGTGATCAACCGCCTCACCACCAATTCCATGGAGCCGCGCGGCTGCATCGCCGAATACGCGGTGCGCGACCGGCGCACCACGCTGCGCTGCACCGTGCAGAGCCCGCACATGATCCGCCGCGCCATCGCGACGGAGGTGTTCAAGGAGGCCGAGACGCAATTCCGGGTGATCGCGGAAAACGTCGGCGGCGGCTTCGGCATGAAAGGCGGGCTCTATCCGGAGTACGTCCTGGCGGCGCTCGCGGCGCGGCTCACCGGCCGCCCGGTGAAATGGATTTCCGACCGCAGCGAGGCCATCCAGTCCGACGAGCACTGCCGCGACAACGTCACCGAGGCCGAGCTCGCCCTCGACGACAACGGACGCTTCCTCGCGCTTGCGGTGCGCAACTTCGCCAACATCGGCGCTTATTACAATTCCGACCGCAATGCCGGCCCGCCCACCAACAACATCGGCGTGCTCGCGGGTACCTATGTGATCCCCGCGATCCGCTCCGAAGTCACCGCGGTCCTCACCAACACCATGCTGACCGGCCCCTATCGCGGCGCCGGCCGTCCGGAGGCCGCCTATGTGATCGAGACCATGGTCGACCTCGCCGCCCGCAAGCTCGGGATCGATCCCGCGGAGCTGCGCCGTCGCAACATCATCCCGGCCGCCGCGATGCCCTACAAGACGGCGCTGATCTACACCTATGACTGCGGCGATTTCGGCAAGAACCTGGAAGACTGCCTCGTCAAGGCGGACTATGCCGGCTTCCCCGCCCGCCGCGCCGAGGCGCACCGGCGCGGCAAGCTGCGCGGGCTCGGCGTGTCGAGCACCGTCGAGGCCTCCAATGCCGGGCTGATCGAGCATGCCGAGATCAGGTTCGATCCGACCGGTACCGTGACCGTCGCGGTCGGCACCCACGACCACGGCCAGGGCCACGCCACCACGTTTCGCCAGATCATCTGCGACCGGCTCGGCATCGCGCCCGGCCACATCCGCTTCAACTACGGCGACACCGACCAGATCGCGATCGGCACCGGCACGTTCGGCTCGCGCTCCACCATCGCGGCCGGCACCGCCATGATCATCGCCGCAGAGAAGATCGTCGCCAAGGGCCGCCGCATCGCCGCGCATCTGATGGAGGCGGGCGAGCACGACATCGTGTTCGAGCAGGGCAAGTTCGTCGTCGCCGGCACCGACAAGGCGATCGATCTCGTCACCATCGCCCGCACCGCCTTCGTGCCGGCCAAGCTGCCGAAGGACATCGAGGCCGGATTGTTCGAGACCGGCACCTTCAACGGCGGCGAGCGCACCTATCCCAATGGCTGCCACATCACCGAAGTCGAGATCGACCGGGAGACCGGCGCCGTCACGCTGGTGCGCTATACCGCGGTCGACGATGTCGGGCACATGATCAATCCGCTGCTGGTCGAAGGCCAGCTCCACGGCGGCATCGTCCAGGGCGTCGGGCAGGCGCTGATGGAGAACATCGCCTATGATGGTTCCGGCCAGCTGTTGTCCGGCTCGTTCATGGATTACGCGATGCCGCGCGCGATCGATTTCTGTCCGTTCGTGCTGGGCGAGAACGAGGTGCCGACCAAGACCAACCCGCTCGGCGTCAAGGGCGCCGGCGAGTCCGGCACCGTCGGCGCCCTGTCGTCGGTGATGAACGCGGTGAACGCCGCGCTGGCCGAGTTCGGCGCGCCCTATGTGCAGATGCCGGCGACGCCCGAAAAGGTCTGGCGCGCTTTGCGCGCGGCGGCGACGCGAGGATCGGACATGCCAGCATGAAGCACCACATCCTCATCGCCGGCGGCGGCATCGGCGGCCTCGCGGCGGCGCTGGCGCTGCTCAACCGCGGCCACGACGTCGACGTCTACGAGCAGGCGTCGGAACTCAAGGAGGCCGGCGCCGGCGTGCAGATCAGCCCGAACGGCAATCGGGCCCTCCATGCGCTCGGCGTGTTCGAGGCGATGCAGCGTCTCTCCTGCAACACCGTGGGCAAGGAGGTCCGGCTGTGGAACACCGGCAAGACCTGGAAGCTGTTCGATCTCGGCACCGAGGCGGTCGAGCGCTACGGTTTCCCCTATGCCACGGTGTATCGTCCCGACCTGCTCCAGGTGCTTGCCGACGCGGTGCGTGCGATAAAGCCCGCCGCCATCCATCTCGGCCGGCGTGCAGCCGGCTGCACCCAGCAAGGCGGCCGCGTCACCCTGCATTTCGAAGACGGCGGGAGCGCGCAGGGTGACGGCCTGATCGGCGCCGACGGCGTCCATTCGCGCATCCGCCATCACCTGTTCGGCGGCGACCGTCCGCGCTTCTTCGGCATGATCGCGTGGCGCGGCGTGATCCCGATCGAGCGCGTGCCCGCGCAGGTCAGCCGCGACAAGGCGACCAACTGGATCGGCGTCGGCGGCCATGTCGTGCATTACCCGCTGCGCGCGGGACGCCTGATGAACTTCGTCGGCATCATGGAGCGCAGCGACTGGCAGGTCGAATCCTGGACCACGCAGGGGACCGCCGACGAATGCGCTGGGGATTTCGCCGGTTGGCACAGCGACATCCACGGGATGATCGCCGCCTCGCCGACGCTGTTCAAATGGGCGTTGATGGGGCGCGATCCGCTCGAGCAATGGACAAGGGGGCGGGTGACGCTGTTGGGCGACGCCTGCCATTCGACGCTGCCGCTGCTCGCCCAGGGCGCGGTGATGGCGCTCGAGGATGCCGTCATCCTCGGCCGCTGCTTCGACAAATATGGCGACGTTCCGGTAGCGCTTGCGCGTTACGAAAGGGCGCGCATCGACGTCACCACCCGCAAGGTGGTCGGCGCCAACGACAATGCCGTGCGCTTCCACAATCCCGCGCTCGCCACCGAGGCCGGCGCCACCGCCTATGTCGATCGCGAATGGAGCCGCGAGGCGATCATCCAGCGCTACGAATGGATCTTCACCTACAATGTCGAAACCGCCGAGATTTGAACGACAGCCGGCACATAACCGGCATGAGCGACGCGATTTGCGGGGCGGGCGTCTCCGGATGTGGTGGCGGGAAGCGGAACGGCGGGAAGCGGAACACTAGGCGAGCGCGAGGTGAGCGAATATCATGGCACGGCGTCCCGGGCCTCACTCGCGCAACGCGTGCAGGTGCCGGCGGAGCAGCGCCAATTCGACGCCGCCGAAGCGCGGCGGCACTTGAAAGGACCGGCCGGGATGATTTGATCACCATCGGCCGAGAAGGACCCTTGCGTATGCCGACTTCGAGCGACTGGAAAGTGCCGCCGGAAGACCGGCCGAAGCCCGCCGATTACGATTACGATCTCGACACCGCGGTAGGCGCGGTGGTCGGCTTGCGCGCGGTGATTCCGGAGGACGCCTTCACCGCGCAGACGCTCGGCACCGAGCGCGCCGGCAATGGCGTGCTGATCCGCGACGGCGGGCTGGTCCTGACCATCGGCTATCTCATCACCGAGGCCGAATGTGTGGCTGACGCCGATGTCCGGCCCCGCCGGTGCCGGGCCATGCCCTGGCCTACGACCAGGAAACCGGCTTCGGCCTCGTCCAGGCGCTGGCCCGGATGGACCTGCCGGCGCTCGAGATCGGCAATTCGAGCCGCGCCTCGATCGGCGAACGGGTGGTCGTCGCCGGCGCCGGGGGCCTGCATCGCTCGGTGGCGGCGCGCATCGTCGCCAAGCAGGAATTCGCCGGGTATTGGGAATATGTCCTTGACGAGGCGATTTTCACCTCCCCCTCCCACCCCAATTGGGGGGGCACCGCGGTGATCGGCCCGACCGGCGACCTCATCGGCGTCGGGTCGCTCCAACTCGAACAGGGACGGGAAAAGGGCAGCGGCGGCCATCTCAACATGGTCGTCCCCATCGACCTGTTGAAGCCGATCCTCGACGACCTGCTGCGTCACGGCCGGCCCAACCGGCCGGCGCGGCCATGGCTCGGATTCTACGCCGCCGAGATCGAGGGCCGGATCGTCGTCATCGGCGTCGCCGATCGCGGCCCGGCCCAACGCGCGGGCCTGCAGACCGGCGACGTGGTGCTGGAGGTCGCCGGCGAAGCCCCCAGCGACCTCGCCGGGCTGTTCCGCTGCATCTGGTCGCTGGGCCAGGCCGGGGCCGAAATCCCGCTGCGAATCGAGCGCGACGGCCGCAGCTTCGACCAGAGGGTCGCCTCGTCGGAACGCAACCGTTTCTTCAAGGTGCCGAGGATGCACTGAGATCAAACGAGGCCACGACGTCATTCCGGGGCGCGCTCTTGCTTGCGCGAACCCGGAATCCAGGCGGCTGCGCCTCGGGGCACCTGGATTCCGAATTCAGCTTCGGACCACACTGACCAGAGGTGAGAACTCACTTCGGACACATTCAGCCTATTTTGATGTCGGTTGCGGCACGATGCTCAGGTAATCAGCGATATACGTAAGCGCGTGGATCTCGGGGGGAGAGCCCATGAAGCGACCGAAGTTCGCCGGCTGCGAAGATCGAGAACAAGCCAAACTTCTGGACAGTGAGGGCTATCGCAAAGGTACGCACCGGCGTGCTGCGGTCTGGTTGCTCGCTTCGGCCCTGGCCGTGCTCGGCACGGCCGAAGCGTTGTCCGCGGCGCGCCACAAGTCCGAGTCGTCGGATCGGAAGAAGGCGACCGACGCGGAGCACCACAAGCCCGAGTCAGCAGATCGCAAGAAGACGGCCGAGACCGAGCACCACAAGTCCGACGAGTACCACAAGTCTAAATCGTCGCACCGCAAGAAGGACAAGAAGGCGGCCGACGCGGAGCGCCACAAAAAGGCAGCCGACGCAGAGCACCACCACAAGCACGTGATCGCGCCGCCGGCCGGCGACGCCGCGCCGCTGTCGGAGGATCTTGCTGCGGCGAAGCAGGCGATCGAACTGGTGCGCCAGGGCAAGGCGAAGGACGCAACCGCGCTCGCCGCATCGATCGGCGATCCAGTGGCGGCGAAGCTCGTCGAATGGGCCAGGCTGCGCCACTCCGACAGCGAAGCCGGCTTCGACCGCTACCTCGCCTTCATCCGCGCCAATCCCGAATGGCCGAGCATGCCGTTGCTGCGCCGGCGCGCGGAGACAAGGCTGTGGCAGGAGCGGCGCGACGGCACCACGGTGCGCCGTTTCGCCGGAGACCGACCAGCCAGCGCGATGGGCCGGCTCGCGCTCGCGCGCGTCGAGATGAGCGAGGGCAATCGCGCCGGCGCCGAGAGCGAGGTTCGTGCGGTGTGGCAGTCGTCGGCATTGTCGGCCGAGGCGGAAGCCGCACTGCTCGCCGCGTTCCCCGACGTGCTGACCCGCGCCGACCATGTGGCGCGCATGGACCGGCGCATCGGCGCCAAGGATTTTGGCGCGGCGATGCGCGCAGCGAAGCACGTCGACGACGATCACGCCGCGATCGTCAAGGCGTGCATCGCCGCCGAGGCGAAATCCGCCAAGGGCGGCGCGTTGCTCGATGCGGTCCACGCCGACGCGCGCGAGGATTTGGGCTACGCATTGTGCCGTGTGCACTGGCTGTTGCGCAACGACACGCCCGGCTCGAATCTTCACGGCCGCGTGGTGACGCCCAAAGAAAATATTGCGGCCGCAGCCAAGCTGATGCTCGCCGCGTCGCCGGAGGATTTGCAGCGCCAGGACACCGACGAATGGTGGCGCGAGCGTCGCGCGCTGGCCCGCAAGCTCATCGACCTCGGCGATGCCGCAACCGCCTACCAGGTGGCGCGCACCGCCGCGCCCCCGGACAATCCCTATTACCGTGCCGATGTCCACTTCATGGCCGGCTGGATCGCGCTGCGCTTTCTCGCCGATCCAACCACGGCGCTCGAGCATTTCGCCCATGTCGACGACGGTGTGATCGATCCGCTGGTGCTTGCGCGCGCCGCCTACTGGCGCGGCCGCGCCGCCGAGGCGGCCGGCCAAACCGCGCAGATGCGCGCGCAATACGAGGCCGCAGCCCGTTATCCCACTGCGTATTACGGCCAGTTGGCACGTGCCCGGCTCGGCCTCGACGACATTGCGGTGGTGCGTTCGCCGCCGCAACCGGCGGACGGCAACGCCAACGAACCGCTGTACGCCGCGAACATCCTCTTTGCGATCGGCGAGGGCGACCTCGCGCTGTCGTTCGTGTCCGACCTCGCCGAGGAGAGCCGCAGCCCCGCCGTGATCGCCGGGCTCGGCAAGCTCACCGCACGCTACAACGATGCCCAGGCGATGCTGCTCGTCGGCAAGGCGGCGCTGGCGCGAGGCCTGCCGATGGACGTGTACGCTTTTCCGGATATCGGCGTGCCGAACTACAGCCCCGTCGGTTCACAGCTCGATCGTTGCATCGTCTATGCGATCGTGCGCACGGAAAGCGGCTTCGATCAGGGCGATATGTCGGCGGCCAAAGCGGCCGGGCTGATGCAGGTCACGCCCAGCGCCGGGCGCGACACCGCCAAGCGGTTCGGCGTGACCTATGATTGGAAGCGTCTGGTGTCCGACCCGGCCTACAATACGCAACTGGGCGCCGGCGAGCTCTCCGCCCTGCTCAAGGACTACCGCGGCTCCTTCATCCTGACCTTTGCCGGCTACAATGCGGGCCGCGGCCGGGTCGACCAATGGATGGCGCAGCACGGCGATCCGCGCGATCCCAAGGTCGACGCCGTCGATTGGGTCGAGCGCATTCCGTTCGCCGAGACCCGCAACTACGTCCAGCGCGTCATGGAGAACCTGGAGGTGTACCGCGAGCGCTTCGGCGACAACACCGCGACCATCGAACCCAACCTGCATCGCGGCGCGGCGGTCGGGGCGGCGCGCCAGCAGCGGCCTGCGCCGGCCAGGGTGGATCTGTCGGTTCCTCGCTGAGCGGCAGCCCGGGACGGGGCGTATTCCCGATCGCGCCGGACTGATCGCCGGAGTTAGCCACACGTGCAAAAAAGCTCCGCGCGGTGCATGATTTAGGTTAAACTCTAATTGCTGACCAATCGCCGGTTCGAAGCTGTCCCAGTGAAACAGCGATGACGGCGGTGGGGTTTCCTATCCCTTGCGGGCAACCGATGCGACGGTTCGCCAGGTGCCATGCATAAATGCCTGTGCGAGTGGCGTTGGTCGCGTAAGCGTTATCGGTCTTCGGAGACTAACATGCGCATTTACTTTGATAATGACGTCGGCTTCGAAGGCGCCGTCTTGATAGGATGGGCGAATGTTAACTCCCAGCGGATTCGTCTGTCTTGCGGGACGAGAAACAATCAATGAACTTCAGGGCTTCACGCATGCGTCCGCCGCTGAAATTCGGAACCGAAAACGCGAAATATTCGATGCACTCAAACCGGCGTTCACCAGAAAACTCGAAGACCGGCAGCTGGACCGCTCGACGATACCGAGCGTGACGGTCTATTTGCGGGACCTCCTCCATGCCTAAAGCAATCGCGCGATGATAGACTCGGGCGAGGTCAAGGAACCTAAGAAATATTTTCTTTATATCGACATTCTCGGATTCAGTTCGCTTGTAATGCAGGGCCGCATCAAAGACCTATATGATCGCCTGGACAGCCTCAATGCGCACAAACATCCCTCGTTCAGCACGATCGTTTTTTCTGATACAATCGTAATCTACAACAAAGACGACCTCGATTGGGATGAAAAGGACAAGATAGCGCTCGTCTCGCGGCTGTGCGAATTTGCGGGCGATCTATTTTATCGACTTATTAGCCAAGACATTCATTTTCGGGCTTACATTTGCTGCGGCGAGTTCGTGCATTCAAAAATGCAACATATCGAGGCGTTTTACGGTCGCGCCCTCGTTCGATCGTATCATCGAGAACGTGAAATTCAGTGCAGCGGCTTGTTCGTTGAAAACGACTTGGTGCCCTACATCGGGGTATTCGAGAGCGATATGTACGACGAGCACTCCCACTACGTGCATCTAATAGAGTATCTTCGACAGATTAGGTTCGAAGAAGGCAGCTACCCTCTTGACTGGAATCTGGTTGGGCCAATGGGGTTAGAAGTTTATCTATCATATGATATCACGTATCTGAGAAACATTCACGCGCACATGTGCAACATGTGTCTGCCACCGCGCGTAAGAGTTAAGTATTTGTCGGCATGGCAGATAATTCAAAAAAGACACCGGCCGCTTCTGGATGCGCTGGAACGAAGCAATTTTGATCCTCGGGTTGTGTGCGACATGGATTGGGAGCCCATCGTCGCAAAAATAGGAACAAAGGAGGGATTTTTCGAGTAGGGCATAGGCTCCACGCAC
Source organism: uncultured Alphaproteobacteria bacterium (assembly GCA_963746235.1). Lineage (GTDB taxonomy): Bacteria > Pseudomonadota > Alphaproteobacteria > Rhizobiales > Xanthobacteraceae > JAJPKK01. The sequence continues at coordinate 779 of CAVVCE010000195.1, read as the reverse complement.
GAAATTTTGCCCGTAGCACCCAAAAGGTGAGTGTCGCTTTCGGTTATGCATAATGCTGCTGCGCACCTCTACGGCAGCAACGCAACCGGAGGCGGCTTCGAGCCGCGCTTGCATTAAATCGCTCGCCCGCGCTCGGACTCCCTGCCCTACCCCCGCGCCGCCACCGCGTTGCCCACCAGCGTCTTGCCGAGCGACCAGATCGCGCCGGGCACCCGATGGGTCGCCGCGATCACGTTGTCGAACGCGCCGACGATCCAGTCGCAATCCGCTTCGGTGATCACGAGCGGGCACAGCAGCTTGATGGTGTGGCTGGCGTGCCCGGCGACCTGGGTCAGGATCTTGTGCTCGGCAAACAGAGGAATGGTGATCATCTGGCAGAACAGCCCCTTGTTCGCGGATTCCAGCAGGTTCCAACTCGCCTTGAGCTTCAATGAGGTCGGCGCCCCGAACTCGATGCCGATCATCAGTCCCTTGCCGCGGACCGCCCGCAGAAACTCGTAGCGCCCGATCAGAAGCAGTCATTTTTTTTTTTTTTTTTTTTTTTTTTTTTTTTTTTTTTTTTTTTTTTTTTTTTTTTTTTTTTTTTTTTTTTTTTTTTTTTTTTTTTTTTTTTTTTTTTTTTTTTTTTTTTTTTTTTTTTTTTTTTTTTTTTTTTTTTTTTTTTTTTTTTTTTTTTTTTTTTTTTTTTTTTTTTTTTTTTTTTTTTTTTTTTTTTTTTTTTTTTTTTTTTTTTTTTTTTTTTTTTTTTTTTTTTTTTTTTTTTTTTTTTTTTTTTTTTT
>CAVVCE010000194.1:0-7145 GCA_963746235.1 uncultured Alphaproteobacteria bacterium | reverse complement strand
CCGCAGCCCGCATTCGCCGAGGAATGCGAGCGTCTGCCGGGCGCATTCGTCGGGATTTTCGACCTGCAGCAGATGCCCGGTGGCGGGGACGAAGCTGTAGTCGTAGCCGTTCTCGGTGCCCAGCGCCTGGTTGGCACGGCCGGTCGGCGGGCCGCCCTTGAGGTCGGGGTCGGCGCCGATCAATTTGACGGCGCCGCGAAAGTCGGTCGCCTTCGGCCACAGGTTCATCGCCATCGCCTCGGCATAGATGCCGGCCTCGTTGGCAGGGTCGCACACCAGCACGAAGCCGTCGCCGGCCGGATTCTTGCGCAGCACCGCGCGCGCCATCAGGTCATGGACGCCGGGCGCCCAGGCCTGGCCGGCGCGCGACTTCGCGAATTCGACCGCAAGCTCCTCGGCGCTCGTATAATGGCTGCGGCGATTGCCGGCGAACGCGGTCAGCCGCGCCTCGAATGCCTCCATGGCGGCGTAAGCGGGATGGCCGGGCGGGGGCACGTTCGGCGGATCGAACAGCACCAGCGCATCCCAGCGAAAGCCGATCTCGATGGCATGCTTCATCGCGGTGCGGCCGGACATGGAATGGAAGATGCCAACCGACTTGCGGCTGCCGAGCCTGGCGCTGACATCCTGGTAGACCCGATCGAGATCGCGGGCGAGCTGGGCATACGTGTGATTGGCCGGCGTGACCGGGACGTTCTGGCCGTGGTTGCGGAAGTCGAAGACGATGACATCGTAGAGGGCCAGGAAATGCTGCCAATACGGCAGATAGCCGTCGATGGCGAAGCCGTTGCCATGGCTGAGGAACAGGCGCACGCCGTCGGGCCGGCCATGCCGCCTTATCTTGATCCGGGCTCCATCCTCCAGCGCGACCTCGAAGGTCTCGTGGGGAGCCGGTACTTCCAATCGCATCGGTATTCTCCGATTCTTCTCCCTCGCCCCGCTTGCGGGGTAGGGTGGGTTAGGGTCGGGGTGAGGGGGCTTCCCCACAGGCTCAGACTCGCGGCGAGGCCCCCTCACCCGGCGCGCAAGAGCGCGCCGACCTCTCCCCGCAAGCGGGGCGAGGTGAAGGCTGCGGTCGCGACCACGCATGCAGCTACCCCGTCTTCGTCGGCAGCGGCTTGAGACCGAATTCGCTCCAGCGCCGCGCCACTGCGGCGACATCGGAATCGGTCGGCCACACCTTGGGCGGGAAGCGTGCGCCGCCGAGATCGGGATCGGGGTCGTAGTCGAGATTCATGGTGGCGTCGATCAGCACCCGGTTCCACTTGCCGGTGCCGAACAGCGCCGGGTTGCGGTCGCGCCGGCGCGTCGACGGGTCGAGGCCGGCACCGAAGGTGGACGGCATGATGATGATGTCGTCCTCGCCGGCATTGACCCGGTAGGCGATCGCCCAATCGACCGCGGCATAATCGTGGATGTCGATGTCGTCATCGACCACGGTGATGTGCTTGTAGCGGACATGGGCGGCCGATGAGCCCCAGATGGCGTTGGCCGCCTGCTTGGCCTGGCCGCGATAGCTCTGCTTCATCTGGACCAGCAGGTTGATGCCGGCATGGACGGGAGGGCACCACACGTCGGTGATGCCGGGGACGCCGGCGCGCTCCAGCACCGACCAGGCCGTCGCCGCCCGCATGATCGAGGAGCAGACGGCGTTCTCCGAGAAGCTGCCCGGCAGCGAGCCCTCGATCGAGCCGCGCAGGATCGGATCGTTGCGGTGGGTGATGGCGGTGACGCGGATGGTGGGCTTGGGCGATCTGTCGCCGGCGAGATACCCGGTGAATTCGGCGAACGGGCCTTCCATGGCGAACTTCGCGGGGTCGAGCTGGACATAGCCCTCGATCACGATCTCCGCGGCCGCGGGCACGTGGAGATCGACGGTCTCGCACTTGACGAGTTCCACCGGGGCGCCGCGGATCGCCCCCATTACGTCGTATTCGCACACGCCTTTGGCCACCGGTGCACCGCCGGCAAAGCCGAGCGAGGGCTCCCAGCCGATGGCGACCGCGATCGGCATCTCGTTATGACCGGCGTGTTCCCACGACGTGGCGTGCTGGCCGACATGCTGGGCTTTCCACATCAGGATCGGGATTTCGTTCTTGCTCGCCACCATGCCGCGGTAGATGCCGACATTCATCACGCCGGTGTCGTGGTCCTTGGTGACGCAGCCGCCGTAGGTGAGGAGATAGCGCCCGCCGTCGAGCCGGTTCCACCATGGCGACGGCAGGTCGTAGAGGTCGACGTTGTCGCCGGTGACGATGTTCTCCTTGACCGGACCGGTGGCGACGATTTTCGGAGCAATGCCGCCGCTCAGCACGTTGCGGCCCATCTTCACGAGGTCGCGCGGATGGGTGTCCGGGGCGACGCCGAGCATCATCGCGACCCGCCGATAGCTCGACAGCCCGCAGCCGAACACCCGGCGGCACCGGGCATTGGCGCCGTAATCCTTGATGTTGTTGAACAGCAGGGCAGGGCCGTCGCCAGTGCCCTGGGCCAGCCGCATCACCGTGCCGATCTCGATGTTCCAATCGATCTCGGCGTTGATCTCCTTGATCTCGCCGGCGGCGTGGAGCGCCGCGATCCAGCCGCGGAGATCGCCATAGGCGACCGGCTTGCGTTCGATGTTCATTGCCTGTTCCAGTTCGTCCTGCCCTGCGCCGGGCCGGAGTTATGCCCGTGCTCGGCCGCCACTTCAACACGAGCGCCGTTGCCGGCGCTCGAAGCGGCGGAATGGCAGGCTTGCGAAGGGAGCGCCTTTACTCGCGGGAGGCGGGCGTTTAGCTAAAGCGGCTTTGGATGACGCGACGGCGTAGGGTGGGCAAAGGCGCACGCTTGGCGCCGTGCCCACGCGGACCCTGCGCCGTGGGCACGGCGCGAAGAGCGCGCCTTTGCCCACCCTACGCGTTGCTGTGATCACGCGGGAACGTCTTCGACGGTGCTTTGGTGTCTTTGCTCGGTGTGCCGCTGGTCCGCAAGGAAGATCCCGCATTGCTGTCGGGGCGCGGCCGCTATGGCGACGATCTGCCGGAGCCGCGCGGCACCCTCCACGCCCATGTGATCCGCTCGCCGCACGCGCATGCGAACATCCTGCGCATCGACGCCGCCGCCGCGAAGGCGCACCCCGGCGTGTTCGCGGTGATCACCGGCGAGGACGTGCGCAAGCTCACCGATCCCTTCCTGATCGCCTTGAAGCAGCCGGTGCATCAATGGTCGCTCGCGGTCGACCGCGTGCGTTATGTCGGCGAGGCGGTGGCGCTGGTGGTTGCGCAGAGCCGGTATATCGCCGAGGACGCGGCCGAATTGGTGCAGGTCGACTACGAGTCCCTCGCCGCGGTGATCGATCCGATCGCCGCCTGCGACAAATCGGCGCCGCTGCTGCACCCGGAGTGCAGGACCAACGAGATATCGGTCCGCAAATTCGCCTATGGCGACACCGCCGCCGCCTTCGCCGGGGCCGATGCCCGGGTCGCGCTCACGGTCGATTTTCCGCGGCTCTCGTTCACGCCGATGGAATGCTACGTCGTCGTCGCCGAGTATCGCCCGCACGACCAGAGCTACGACGTGATGGCGAACTTCCAGGGCCCGTTCTCCACCCATCCGGTGATGGCCAAGGCGTTGCGCGTCCCCGGCACCAAGATGCGGCTGCGCATCCCGCCCGACAGCGGCGGCAGCTTCGGCATCAAGCTCTCGGTGTTCCCCTATGTGGTCCTCATCGCCGTCGCTGCAAAGATCGCCGGGCGGCCGGTGAAGTGGGTCGAGGACCGGGTCGAGCACCTGGTCGCCGCCAGTTCGGGGCCGAACCGCATCACCGAGATCGAGGCGGCCGTGACCAAGGAGGGCCGCATCCTGGCGCTGCGGCTCGACCAGCGCGAAGACTACGGCGCCTTTCTGCGCGCGCCGATGCCGGGGCCGCTCTACCGCATGCATGGTGCGGTCACCGGGGCCTACGACATCCCCAATGTGGACGTGACCAACCGCATCGTGCTCACCAACAAGATGCCGGCGAGCCTGATCCGCGGCTTCGGCGGGCCGCAGCTCTATCTCGCGGTCGAGCGGCTGGTGCAGCGCATCGCCGTCGAACTCGGGCTCGACCATCTCGACGTGATCCGGCGCAACCTCATTCCGGCAACCAAATTCCCCTATCGCACCGCGGCCGGTGCGCTCTATGATTCCGGCGACTACCAGCGCGCCGTCGCAACGACAGTCGGCGACGGCCGGCTCGAAGCGCTCGTGCGTAAGCGCGCCGCCGCGCGCGCCGCCGGCAAACTCTACGGCATCGGCTTCGCCGCCGTGGTCGAGCCCGGCATGTCGAACATGGGCTATCTCTCGACGCTGCTCTCTGCCGACGCCCGCGAGCGGGCCGGACCCAAGAACGGCGCAGTGTCCATGGTCACCGTCAATGTCGATCCGCTCGGCGCGGTGTCGATGACCGCCGATGTCACCGTGCAGGGCCAGGGCCACGAGACCGTGCTGTCGCAGATCGTCGCCGACCGGCTCGGGCTCGCCCCCGACGACATCGAGGTCTCGCTCGCGCTCGACACCGGCAAGGACAAGTGGTCGATCGCTGCCGGGACGTATTCCTGCCGGTTCTCGCCCGGCACCGCGGTCGCCGCCCACGTCGCCGCGACCCAGATGCGCGACAAGCTCGCCGCCATCGCCGCCAAGCAGCTCAACATCCTTTCCGGCGATATCGAGTTCGCCGACGGCAAAATCCGCAGCCGTTCCAATCCCGACAACGCGCTGCCGTTCGGGCGGGTCGCCGGCACCGCGCACTGGTCGCCGGTGATGCTGCCGGAAGGCATGGCGCCCGGCCTTTCGGAAACCGGCGTGTGGTCGCCGCCGGAGCTCGAGCCGCCGACCCGCGACGACCGCATCAACACCTCGCTCACCTATGGCTTCGTGTTCGACATGTGCGGCGTCGAGATCGACCCCGTCACCTTCCAGGTCCGCATCGACCGCTATGTCTCGATGCATGACGCCGGAACGCTGCTCAACCCGCTGATCGCCGACGGCCAGGTGCACGGCGCCTTCGTTCAGGGCGTGGCGGCGGCGCTCTTCGAGGAATTCGTCTATGACGAGGCCGGAAGTTTCCTGTCCGGCACCTTTGCCGATTATCTGGTGCCGACCGTCAGCGAGATTCCGCGGCTCGAAATCCTGCACCAGGAGACGCCGTCGCCGCTGACCCCGCTGGGCGCCAAGGGCTTGGCGGAGGGAAATTGCATGAGCACGCCGGCCTGCATCGCCAATGCGGTCGCCGATGCGCTGGGGGTCAAGGACATCGCGCTGCCGCTGACGCCGCGCCGGCTGCATGGGCTGATGGCCGGCGCGGAGCCGCCGCGGCCGGCGGGCGCCGGGTCGCCAAGATCGAACGTCCGGCCGCGGCCTCGCGCGAGGGCCGCACCATCAGCGGCAATGGCACGATCGAGGTGGCGGCCCCGCCCGCAGCGGTGTGGCGCGCGCTTCTCGACCCCGACAGCCTGAAGGCGGTCATTCCGGGATGCCACGCGCTGCGCAAAACCGGAGAGAACGACTATGTCGCCGAAGTCTCGCTCGGGGTCGGCCCGGTGCGCGGCCGCTTCACCGCGACGGTCGAACTGTCGGACCTGGTGACGGAGACATCGGGCCGGATCGGCGGCGCGCTGGCGGGACCGCTCGGGAGCGCGTCGGGTTCGGGCGAGCTGCGGCTCGCGCCATCGGCCGTGGGAACGCGCATCGATTACGACTATGCGGTCGCGGTCGGCGGCAAAGCGGCGGCGGTCGGTGGTCGGCTGCTCGACGGCGCGACGCAGATGATCGTCAAGCAGTTCTTCGAACGGCTCGGACGCCGCCTCGCCGCGCCGGCGGCGAGCCCCCTCCCCAACCCTCCCCCGCAAGCGGGGGAGGGAGAAGATGGCCCCGCCAAGCCGTCCTTGTGGCGCCGGCTGTTCGGCGGATCGGAGGCGCGATGAAGCCGCGCCGCTTCGACTATGTGCGCCCGGACACCGTGGCGGAGGTGCTTGCCGTCCTCGCCGAGCACGGCGAGGCGGCCAAGGTGCTGGCCGGCGGACAATCGCTGATGGCGATGCTCAATCTGCGCCTGCTGGAGCCGGCGGTGCTGATCGACATCGCGCGCCTCGCGGAGCTGGACTACATCAAGGTGGCGGGAGACAAGGTGGCGGGAGACAAGGTCGAGGTCGGCGCCGCGGTGATCCAGAACCGGCTCGAGGACTGGCCTGAGCTTGCGGCGAAGCTGCCGCTGCTCGCCAAGGCGCTGCCGTTCGTCGGCCATTTCCAGACCCGCAACAAGGGCACCGTGTGCGGCTCGGTCGCCCATGCCGATCCCAGTTCCGAGATCCCGCTGACGCTCGCGACGCTCGGCGGCGAAGTCGTGCTGCGGTCGCGGCGGGGCACCCGCACGCTTGCGGCGGCAGACTTCCAGCGCGGCATGCTGACGACCGCCCGCGAGCCCGACGAGCTGATCACCGCGGTGCGCTTTCCCATCCGGTCGTCAAGGCGCGTCGCGTTCCGCGAGGTGGCGCGCCGCCATGGCGATTTCGCCATCATCGCTATTGCGGCGCAGGTCGAGAGCGCCACCACAGTGCGCGTCGGCATCGGCGGCGTCGCCGACCGCCCGGCGGTGCGGCGGATCGTCATCGACGGCGCCGGCGCCGCCGAGGCCGCCTTCGCCGCGCTCGCCTGGGACCTCGAAGGCTATGACGACCTCCACGCGTCGGCCCGGCTGCGCCGCGATCTCCTGCGCCGGGTCGGGCCGGCGGTGGTGGAAGAGGCGCTGCAATGCGCCGCGTGAACAAGGACGAGCGGGCGCGTATCGCCTTCACCCTCAACGGCCGCGCCGTTTCGGGAGATGCCGAACCGCGGATGCTGCTGACCGATTTTCTGCGCCATGTCATCGGCGCCACCGGCACCCATGTCGGCTGCGAGCATGGCGTGTGCGGATGCTGCACGGTGCTGATCGACGGCGCTGCCGTGCGAGAGCTGCCTCACGCTCGCCGTGCAGGTCGAAGGGCGCAGCGTGACGACGGTCAAATCGCTCGCATCCCCGGATGGCTCCCTCAATCCGCTGCAGCAGGCGTTCCAGCAGCACCACGCGCTGCAATGCGGATTTTGCACCCCGGGCATCCTGATGTCGTTTACGGACTACCTTGCGA
>CAVVCE010000193.1:0-3306 GCA_963746235.1 uncultured Alphaproteobacteria bacterium | reverse complement strand
ATGTATTGCTCGAGGTTGCCCATAATAGTTGGCCGCGAGTCGCGCCAGTCCTTTGCGTCCGTGCGAAATTTGCGCCCAGGCACATCTTCCCTGACCAGCTCGTCTGCGGAATCAGTAACCACCGCGACAGCTCCGGCGGCGATGGCTTTATCGATAAACTTATTTCCATCACTCGACTCACCACGGATAGCGACGAACACATCCCCCGGCTTGATCCGGCGGGAATCGTATTCCAATCCGCTGATCTTCGGATTAACGACGTTTGGATTGCCGCTCTGGTTGCGGATTTCCGCGCCATCGAGGAGCTCGAGGAAAGTCATTGGACTGAATTATAGGACACTGCCGTTCGCAGCTACGAAGAGGAGCCTATTGCATGTTCGAGGAACTTGCCACCGAGAGCTGATTCATCTGCCGAATTTCACCGTCACCCTTGATCCCGTCTGCACATGCGTTCCGGCCACCGGAGATTGCTGCTGCGCCATCCCGCTGCCCACTGCATCCAGGTCAAGGCCGCTCTCTTCCGCGGTTTCGATCGCTGTTCTCACCGTTTTCCCGATCCAAGGCCTCCGGCCTCGTCCGCCGCGCCTTGGACGACATGGGCCTCAAGGGGTCGCAGGTGGCGCCCGCCGGGATGAAGCCGTAGCGCCCAACCGCGTCGCAAGCGGGGGTCCGGACTCCCCCTGAATGGGCTATCGGATTCACTCATTTCGGTGCCGGATGCACACAACCGTTTAGCGGTGTGGGGCCACCTCTCCCCGCGTGCGGGGAGAGGTCGGCGCGCTCTTGCGCGCCGGGTGAGGGGGCGTCTCCACGAGCCTGAGCGAAAATTTGTATGCTCAGAATTAGGAAAAGGCCCCCTCACCCCGACCCTCTCCCCGACCAAAGTCGGGTTTACCCGACTTTGGCACATAAAGAAGGATCGAAATCGGCAACAGCCGATTTCGATTGCGGGGCGAGGGAGAAGGGCGCCGTGCCCCGCCAGCAAGCATGCCACCGCACGTCACGGCCCGCGGTGGATCGCGCGCCATTCGAGCGCGATAAATCCTCGCGCAAGCCGTGGGCTTTAAGAATCTGTTTACCATCCTTGCCGCAAAATTCGCTTTGTTAGCGGTTTGGCAACTCTTTCTGCGGCTGGCGGAACACCCGAATGAACTGGCTCCGGGAACACATGCGGGACCAACTCATGAATGCGGCCTCGACCGACGCCCGGCAAGTCATCGCGAACTTTCCGGGCGATACGGCTGCGGTGTCGCGTCATGGCACCTCGTCGGCCCTCGACCTCGTGTCCGAGGCGGCTGGCGTGATCAGGGGCATACAAGAGCGCGCGGCGGAATCGGAAGCCCGCGCCAAAGCCCTGGCTGAAAGCGCCCTCGAAAAGCTGCAGGTGGCGGTATCGCGCATTCAATCTGCGGAAGCAGCGCGCGGTTCGGCGCAGGAGACGCTTTGCAAGCTCGGCGCCAAGTTGCAGGAAGCGGAGCAGGAATTGACGCGGACACAGTCCCGGATCGCCGCCACCGAACGTCGGCTGGCCGACGCCGAGCGAGCGCTGCAGGCGGCCGAGACGCGCGCGGTCAATGCCGAGAAGGCGGTGAGCCAGATCGAAGATGCCATTCGAACCCAACTGGTCGGGTTGCAGAAGAACCTGACCGGGCGGTCGATCCGTGCGGCGTGAACGGGCCCATGATGCGGATGCCGCGATGGGCTGTCGTGAGAGTGCCTGAAGGAGCCTGAGCCAGGAGCCCCTCGATGCCCAACGTCCTATGGCGATTATTCCGTCGGCAGCCGGTGCGTGAAGCGGACCGAAGCTGCGGAGATCAGGTTCTCGCGGCGCTGCCGGCCATGCCAGGTCACGGCGATCCCGGTGCCGTTTCGATGGCGTTCGATCCCAGGCCGGTCGAAGCGGCCAATGATTCAAAACCGCTCGAAGCGCCCCGTGATTCGAGGCCTGTCGAACCGGCCGCCGATCCAAAACCGGCCGCCGATCCAAAACCGGCCATCGATCCAAAACCGGCCAAGTCGCCAAGTGACGAAGACACCGTCGAGCTGCAGATCGCGGCTCTCCTGTCGGCATGGGACAAGACATCGCTTCGCGCACGCCGGGCGTTCCTGACGCGTATCGACCAGCGCATCATGACCACGCTCCGGATCAGAAGCGTCCCCCCCGGTTCGGGCGGCGAGGCGGCGGCCGGCTGATCATCGGCAACAGCCATTTTACGATTATGCCGACCGAATGACGGCGAAGCGTGCGTCAACCTGAGCGAAAACGCTCCGGCCACGCCCCACGCCGCGCTCAAATCCTGGTCAGATCATAGGTCGACGGTGCGAACATCTCGTCGACGTCGAGCTTGCGGACGGAGAGGCCCTGCTCGAAGGAATAGCGCGCCAGCGTTTGCAGCACGTGGCGGTTCTCGGCGATGCCGTAGCTCCAGAAGTCCGCGCCCATCACCCGACGCACCCGGTCGTATTCGGCGACGCTCCACGGCAGCGACGTGGCGAGGTGGCCGATCTGGCCGAGCTCCTTCATGCACAGATCCTTGGCCCGCACGAACGCCTTGTAGACGCTCACCGCAAGCCAGGGGTGGCGCTCGACCAGGGAGCGGCGGATGCCGATCGCATGCATGATCGGGAAGATGCCGGTCTTGCGGAAATAGGCCTCCTCGACCGCCGGGTAGTCCGCAAACAGCCGTCCCACGCCGGGCGCGCCGGCGAGAAAGCAGGACGGCGCCCGCGCGCTCAAGAGGCCGTCGATCTCGCCCTTGGCGAGCATGTCCGACAGCGTGCGGTCGTCCGGCACCGCCTTGTAGTCGATCTCCGGCGGCAGCCTGATCCGGGCACGTTCCTCGCGCCCGGCCTCCTCGAGCCCGCCGCGCCGCCATTTGATGTCGCTCGGCTCGACGCCGTATTCGTCGGCGAAAATGCCCCTGATCCAGACATTGGCGGTCATCTGGTATTCCGGCAGCCCGACCGTCTTGCCCTTGAGGTCCTGCGGGGCGCGGATGCCGCGGTCGGTGCGGATGTAGATGCCGCTGTGGCGGAACAGCCGCGACACGAAGGCGGGGATCGCGATGTAATGGGCCTCGCCCCGCGCCGCCGTCATCGTATAGCTGCTCATGGAAATCTCGGAGATATCGAACTCCTGGAACTTGAAGGCACGGTGAAACGACTCCTCCGGCTCCAGCGCCACCGCGGTGATATCGCAGCCCTCGACCGGGGCGCGGCCGTCGAAGATGGCGCGCGTGCGATCGTAATCGCCGACGGCGAGGCTCAGTTGCAGGCTCATGTCGTTTCTCTCCAAACCTCGAGCCG
>CAVVCE010000192.1:0-11196 GCA_963746235.1 uncultured Alphaproteobacteria bacterium | reverse complement strand
CTGAGGGGGTAAAGCTCCCTCCCCCGCTTGTGGGGGAGGGCTGGGGAGGGGGCCGCGGCCGCTCCAAAGGCGCTGCGACTGTGACCCGCGATCCTACTTTTTTCGACGCTGTCGGCCATTTCCAGCTTCGAGCCATCTGGGGAAAGGTCGGCTCGAACAACAGCCAGAATATAATTTATGACGATGAGAGTTGCTGACGCTCCTGCGCACACGATTTCTGCCGAGCACGCCGCCGGTTTGGTCAAATCCGGCATGTGGCTCGACTATGGCACATCGCTTTGTCAGCCCGACGCCTTCGACAAAGCGCTCGGCGCCCGCGTCCGCGAAGTCGCAAATGTGAAAATTCGCCATTGTTTGACGATGAGGCCGCGCGCAGTGCTGGAAGCCGATCCCGAGGGCAATCATGTCTTCTGGTTCAGCCTGCATTTTTCCGGTTACGATCGGAAGAAGCACGATGCCGGGCGCTGCAATTACATCCCCGTCAATCTCGGCGAAATCCCGGACTATTACCGGCGCTTCATGGACCCTGTCGACATTGTCATCCTCAAGACATGCCCGATGGACGAAAACGGCTTTTTCAATTTCAGTGCAGCCAATCTTTGGCATCGCGCGGTGATTGATCGCGCCAAGATGGTCATCGTCGAGACGACCCGCGGCCTGCCCTACGTGTATGGCGAACAGACCGGTGTGCATGTCGGCGAGGTCGACTATATCATCGAGGGCGACGACGCGCCGGCGCCCGAGCTGCCGAATCCGCCACCTTGCGAGATCGACCGCGTCGTGGCGCGCCTGATCGCCGCTGAAGTCGAAGACGGCGCCTGCCTACAAATCGGCATCGGCGGCATGCCCAACGCGGTTTGCGCGCTGCTGCTCGAAAGCGGCGTGCGTGATCTCGGCGTACACACGGAAATGCTGACCGACGGCATTGCCGACCTTTACAAGGCCGGGCGCGTCACCGGCTGCAGAAAAAATCTGAATCCCGGCAAGATCGTCTATACGTTCGCACTCGGCTCGCGCGATCTCTACGCGACCCTCGACCGCAATCGTGACATGCACTGCTGCCCCGTCGAGTACACCAATCCGCCCCATATCATCATGCAGAACGATAACGTCGTCTCGATCAACAACACGACCCAGGTCGATTTGCAGGGACAAGCGGCGTCTGAATCCGATGGCCATCGACACATCAGCGGCACCGGCGGACAGTTGCAGTTCGTGCGCGGTGCCTATGCCTCGAAGGGCGGCAAGTCGTTCATTTGCCTCTCCTCCACCTATGACAAACGGGGCGAGCGGCGCAGCCGGATTGTGCTCAACCTCACGCCAGGCAATGTCGTGACCACTCCTCGCTCCGACGTTATGTATGTCGTCACCGAATATGGCATGGTCAATCTCAAGGGAAAGTCCGTTGCCGAACGCGCCAAAGCGCTTATCGGTATCGCGCATCCGGACTTCCGCGAGGGCTTGGAGCGCCAAGCCTACGAGTACCGCTTGATACCGCGTGGCGTTTCATTCTGAAGGGTCTCCCTCGACGGCGGACTATGGGAGCAATCGGCTTTGCGCCGCCATTTCCCGGGGGACACTGAAACCTCCGCGGAAAGCTGTACGCGCTGGAGGTTCGCGTGCTCTCGCGACTGGTCATAGGCGCGATTACCCAAGCGCCGGCACATTGCCAGCCGCGGTGCTCGTGGAACGGCCGTTGCCCCTCGCCGGCCCTCCCCCGCTTGCGAGGTAGATATCAATACCTCGCATGCCCCGGCGTCCGCGGGAACGGGATCGCGTCGCGCACATTGGAGAGGCCGGTCACATACGCGAGCGTGCGCTCGAAGCCGAGGCCGAAGCCCGCGTGCGGCACGGTGCCGTAGCGGCGCAGGTCGCGGTACCAAGCGTAATGCTCCTTGTCGATGTCGCGCTCGGTCATGCGCGCATCCGAGCACCTCGAGCCGCTCCTCGCGCTGGCTGCCGCCGATGATCTCGCCGATCCCCGGCGCCAGCACGTCCATCGCCGCGACCGTCCTGCCGTCGTCGTTCACCCGCATGTAGAACGCCTTGATGTCCTTGGGGTAGTTCATCACGATCACCGGCTTCTTGGCGTGCTTCTCGGTGAGGTAGCGCTCGTGCTCCGACTGCAGGTCGATGCCCCACTTGACCGGGAACTCGAACGTCTCCTTCGCCCGCTTCGAGCACCGCGATCGCCTCGCCATAGTCCATGCGCACGAATTCCGAGCCTCACGAATTCCCGCGAGCTTCGCCACCAGCCCCTTCTCGATCCGCTCGTCGAAGAAGGCGAGGTCTTCCTGCCTTTCGTTCAGCAGCGTCTCGAAGGTGAACTTCAAGAGCCGTTCCGCCAGCGTCGCATTGTCCGAGAGGTCGGCGAACGCGATCTCCGGCTCGATCATCCAGAACTCGGCGAGGTGGCGGCTGCGTGTTGGAGTTCTCCGCGCGGAACGTCGGCCCGAACGTGTAGACCTTGGTGAGGGCGAGGCAGTACGCCTCCACGTTGAGCTGCCCCGACACCGTCAGGAACGCTTCGCGGCCGAAGAAATCCTGCGCGAAATCCACCTTGCCCTGGGGCGTGCGCGGCAAGTTGGCGAGATCGAGCGTCGACACCCGGAACAGCGCCCCGGCCCCCTCCGCATCGGACGTGGTGATGATCGGCGTGTTGACCCAGAAAAAGCCGTTCTCGTCGAAGAACCGGTGGATCGCCTGCGCCAGCGTATGTCGCACCCGGGTCGCCGCCGCAATCACGTTGGTCCGCGGCCGCAGATGCGCCACCTCGCGCAGGAACTCCATCGTGTGCGGCTTCGGCTGGATCGGATACGTGTCCGGGTCCTCCACCCAGCCGATCACCTTGATCGCGCTCGCCTGCATCTCGAACGGCTGCCCCTTCGCCGGCGACGGCACGATCGCTCCCGTCGCCTCCACCGCGCAGCCGGCCGTGAGCTTGAGAACCTCATCGGTGTAATTGGGCAGCGTGTTCGGCGCGACCACCTGCACCGGATGGAACGACGATCCGTCCGACAGATGCACGAACGAAATGCCCGCCTTCGAAGTCCCGCCGGGTGCGCACCCAGCCTTTGACCGTCACGGCTGCGTCCTTTGGCGCCTGGCCGGCGAGGATTTCGCGCACGCTGAATTCTTGTCTGTCCATTGATCGAGCGTTACCCAGGGCGAGCGACCTTGTCCAGCGATTCGAATGAACCGACGAATTCCAGGCCCGAGATACAAAACACAGCGAGCGCAAAGCCGCACCGCATCATCAATTAACATCGTTTAGAGCGTTGAAGCCCCGCCGCGGAAGGCGTATCATTTTTTGTTCCTCACGGCATTATCGCAAACCCGGCCCGCATCCCCCGCCACATCGGAGAAAGGTCACCCCAATGAAAGCCAATCTCTACGTCGGTACGGCATTCACGGCGCTCGCCATGGCCTCCGCCTGCGCTTTGGTGTCGCCCAGTGCAACGCTCGCCGCGGAAGCTGCGTCGCTTCTCGCCGGCCGGGTCGTCTCGTCCACCGGTGAGGCATTGGCCGGGATTCCGATCAAGGCACATCGCGACAACAGCACCGTCACCGTGGCCGTCTACACCGACGCCAAGGGCGAATACGCGTTCCCGGCGTGGTCCGACCTCACGCCCGGCTCCTATTCGGTCGGCATCGAGCTGCCGGATTTCGAGCACGCCGCCCGGCCGGTCGCCGTTTCGGAAGGCAAAGCCGCGAAACTCGACTTCACGCTGAAGCCGAAGCCGGTCGCGTATGAAGATGCCACCGCCTCCGAAATCATCGCCGGCCTTCCCGGCACCGACCAGCAGAAGACCTTGTTTTCCCAATGCAGCAATTGTCACACGCTGCAATGGGCGCTGCAGTCCGGACGTACCAAGGAAGATTGGGTCAGGGTCGTCAAGAAGATGGCGGGCCGGCCCGGCGAACAGGAGGCGCCGGGGACCTATGCATTCGGCCAGAAGCAGTTCATCGAGCCTTTGGCGGAATATCTGACCTCGATCCGCGGACCTGACTCCTCCGACAATGTCCCGTTCACGCCGCGCCCACGGCCGACCGATGCGGCTTCCACCAATCTCGTCGTGACCGAGTATGCGCTTCCCAGAGGCGGCGAGCGCGAACTCTACATGCTGCGTGGCGACCGCCGGTTCGTCTGGCCGCACGACGTCGTCATGACCGACAAATACGCCTACTACACCGATCACTTCTCCTATGTTCTCGGGCGCATCGACACCACCACCGGCGAAGGCAAGGAAATCCCGTTCCCGGTGCCGAAAGGCGCGGGACGCGAAGGTCGCAACATGACCGGCGACGGCGACACCCGCCCGGGCGCTCCCGGCGGCGGCGCGCACGAACTGCAGTTCGATCGCCAGGGCAATGTCATCGTCGGCATGGACAACGGGACCGTCAAATACGATCCGGAGACCGGCCGGTTCACGAGTTGGTCCGCGGGCCGCGCCATGTTCGGCTTGGATCCGGACGGCAATGTCTGGAATTTGCAGAGGAACGGCGATCTCGCCAAGATCGACACCAGCAGTGACGAGTTGAAGAAGACGACCTTCCAGATTCCGAAGAACAGGGGAATCTACGACACCGATACCGATTCCAAGGGCCGGACCCATCTCTACATCTGGCAGGAAGGCAAGATCGGCATCTTCGATCCGAAGACGGTCCAATATGCCGAGTACCTGACGCCCACGCCCATGTCCGGTCCGCGACGCGGGCAGATCGACGGCCAGGATCGCCTCTGGGCCGGCGAATTCTATGCCGGCCAGCTCATGATGTTCGATCCGGACAAGAAGGTCATCAAGGAATACCCGCTGATAAACGGGACCAAGCCCTACACGGCGCCTTACGCGGAGCCCTACTCGGCGAGCGCCGACGACAAGAACCAGATCGTCTGGACGCACGACTTCAGCAGCAGCCGCCTGTATCGCATCGACATGAACACCGGGCAATCGACGGAATTCATGACCCCGTCGAATTACGAGGTGCGCGATCTGAAGGTCGACACCGCGGCCGCGCGCCCCACTGTGTGGGTCCCGGCCTATCGTCCGCCGTCCAAGCTGGTGAAGATCCAGGTTCGGTAGTTCGATCGCGTCGGCTCGGCGGGCCGACACGTCGGCCCGCCGGTATATCGCCTCGCCGGTATGACGGGACGGGTCGCGCTCCAGATGAGCGTGCCCGTCCCTGTTCATTTGGATTTTCGTTTTCGGCTTTTCGCCGGTGCGCCGCCGTAATCGCGATAAAGCTCGGCGAAATCGGCGGCCAGTTCGTAGCACAGCAAAAGCCTGCGCGTTTTGATGTCCCACTGGGCGTTCGGAAAGCCGCAGCTTTGTATTTCGATGGCAAAGGGGGCGGGCCAAGCGATGGCGTCGGCGACGTGATCGGCCACGGTTTCTAACAACATGATGGAGCGAAGCGCGCCGGCACCGGCCGCCAGCGTTCCGGTGGCGTCGCCATAGACCACCTCGATCTTGGTCCGCGGCTGATCGGGCGAGCGCAGATGCGGCTTTAGCACCGTGTCCCAGGAGCCCGAGGCGTCGGCGAAATCTCCCGTGCAACTCTTCTGGCGGGACTTCGGCAAGTTCGCCTCGTCGGCAATGTGCTCGTATTTGTCCTGGCCAGAGCCGACCATCAGGCACACGACGTCGTAGCCACGCTGTTGATCGAGGCCGTGCTCGTCGTAATAGGGGACCGGGTCTCCGGTTTTCGTATCGCGGCGGCCGGCCAGGAAAAAGCCTTTTCCCGCCTCGACGAGCACGCGATCCGAAAAGCCGGAGCCGAGCTTGATCAGCCTGGTGACGGCGAAAAAATCGGCCGCGTCTTCCTTCTTTCCGAGGATCGGTATTTCCAGTTGCGTCGTGGTCGCGTGGGCCATTTCGTGAAGCAGCACGAACAGCATGTTGCCGGCGACGAATTCCGTGAGTTGCTGACGATCTTTTGGAGAAAGGCGCTTGAACCGTGGATTGCTGCCTAGCGCGAGTGCGGCGGCGTCGATCCTGGCCTGAAGATTCGGTGTTTCGGCGGGCGGCGATTGCGCGAAAGCCGGACCGGCGGTGAACATGAAGATGAACGCCGGAAGAAGCAGGATATGAAGAAGCAGGATTTGGTGTCGCCCGAGCAGCCGCGATTTCATACGTCACCTCCTAATTGGAATCGGCATAATCGGGATCAACTCCGGCGAATGTACCGATTCCCCAGACTACGCCATTTGGCTGCAGGTAAATTGTGCCATTCCGCGCCGCGCGCGGCAATCGCGAAGCCTCGGTAACCGTGTAGGGAGAGCTGTTTCTTTTGTTGAGAGCGCTGATGGAGGTGTCGTCAATTCGGGCGTCTCAACCCGAACCGAAATGTCGCCTCGGCAACTCGACCGAAAACCCTGCCATGTTTTACTATCTCATCCGGTCGAATGTCGGGGCCGACAATGGCATTCAATTAATGATCGTTCATCAAAGCCCACTTGCGACAACCGAAATATGCTTGACGGGGCTATTGGAAAGAGCTTGGGTCGCTGTGGTTACCCGGGTCAAATATCAGCCAACTCCGCCCAAGTAAAAACGGGTGTGGGGCTGATAATCGAGCAAATCCTGGGACCGATGGGAACGGACCGCACCGAAGGAGAAATTCATGCGCATCATGGCATTTGTACTCGCGAGCGCGCTGGCAGTGTGCTTCATGGATCCGGCTTCGGCCGCGAGCAGGCGCTCGGGACAATCGGCAAACCCGGATCGAGGCCCTTACCCGGTTTCCGCCGGATGCGGGGGCGTGTCATGTTACCGCAGCGGCAGTCAGAAAATTCAAAAGCATAAGATGAAGCACTGAACGCGCTTCGGCGCTGGATGCTGTCGGCAGGCTACGCCCCTTACTGCGCCCCTTGGCGGTCACGACCGCGACCGCTGTGAGGGATTGCGGAGCGCTTGGACTCTCTCCCCCGAGGGGCCCTGAGAGGGGAGGGGGCCTGCGGCCGCTCCACAAGCGCTGCGGTCGCGGCCCGCGATCGACTCCAGCCCACTGTCTCCAACGCTTGTATCTCATTGCTGTCATCGCCCGGTTCGACCGGGCGATTCAGTAACCACGGTACTTCGATGTGGGCTCAGCATGAGTCCCATCGATAGTTCGGGGGCTACTGGATGCCCGCTTTCGCGGGCATGACATCGTAGAATGGGATCGAACCGTCAGAATCGGACCTCGAGCCGACCTCCCGGATTTGGCTCGCTTCGAAGGCGTCGTCGTCATTCGAGCCATTCCCCCAACGCTGTTGTGGCCGGGGGCCGGAAAGGTGCACAATCGGCCGGCCATGCGGCGTCGCGAAGGATGGCACTCAATTCACGCGGCGGCTGAAAAAAGGGCGAGCTTTTCATACAGGGAGCGCTGCGATGTCGATGTCGTCATTCGGGAGAGGTTGGTTTGCTGCCGCGGTGGTCGTGTGGCTCGCCATGGAAGGCGGCCAGGCCCAGGCGCAGGCCCAAGCCAAAGCGCAGGACATTCCGCCGGTCAACAGCGGCGCCAATCCTTATCGCGTCATCCGCGATTGGGCACAGCTCAATCTGGAGGGAAGGCCGTGGGGCGGGTCCAACGGCGTGGCCGTCGACCGTGATGGCAAGACCGTGTGGGCGACCGACCGTTGCTCGCCGGGGACTGCCCCGGGCTGTCTCGGCACCAAGGCAAACCCGGTCCACCATTTCGACGAGTTCAGGCAAGGAAATCCGGAGCTTTGGCGGCGGCATGTTCGTGTGGCCCCATGGCATCTATGTCGATCGAGACGGCAACGTGTGGGTGACCGACGCCAGCGTGACGAGCCCCGACGAGCTCAAGAAGTTTCCCGGAGAGGTGTCCAAGGGAAGCGTCGTCGTCAAGTTCAGCCCGGAAGGAAAGGTTCTCATGACGCTCGGGAAGCCTGGCGTCAGGGGCAATCCTCCGGACGCCCTGGACGAGCCGACCGACGTCGTCACCGACCCGGCCAACGGCGACATTTACGTGGCCGAGAGCCATATGAACGTTGAGGATCCGAATCTGGTCGGGCGCATTTCGGTGTTCGACCGCAGCGGCAAGTTCCTGAGGACCATCGGCAAGGCCGGAACCGGCCCCGGCGAGTTCCGCACGCCGCACGCGGTCGAGTTCGATTCCCAGGGACGGCTGATCGTCGGCGACCGCCACAACCACCGAATCCAGATCCTGACGAAAGAGGGCAAGTATCTCGGCGAATATCGCGAGTTCAGCCGCGTGAGCGGAGTGGCGATCGACGGCAACGATATGATCTATGCGGCCGACTCCGAGTCGACGCCGCGGAGCCACCCGGGCTGGCTCAAGGGAATTCGCATCGGGAGCTTGAAGGACGGCAAGGTGACGATGTTCGTGCCGCCGCACAAGACCGATGCTCCCGATGGAGCCATGGGAGAAGGGATCGCCGTCGATGCGGCGGGCAATATGTACACCGCAGAAGCCACGGTGCGGGGCGTGACGAAGTACGTGAAGGAGTAGTCCCGCCTTTCCGAGGTTCGAATCCTGTCGATATCATGCCCGGCTGGCGCGCTCGGCCGCTCGCCATTTCGCGCGCGAGCCACATGCGCATCGAGATGCCGCGCGGGCATCTCGATAAGTAATGACCAAGATAGATAATGCCGGAGGACAGCCGATGCTCTACCGAAGCTCGATTGCCGCCATGGTGTTCGCGGCGGTGCTGGGCGCGACCTGCGCCGATGCACAGGTGGTGGATGGCGCAAAATACCCCGACCTTTCGGGCCAATGGATCAGAGGCTATCCCGGCGGCGCCAGGTTTGATCCGGCCAAGCCGGTGGGACCGCGCCAGGAAGCCCCGCTGACGCCGGAATATCAGGCGATCTACCAGGCCGATCTCGCCGAACAGGCCGCGGGCGGGCAGGGCATCGACCCCACCTATCGCTGCCTTTCACCGGGCATGCCGCGCATCATGCACGTCTATTCGCCGATGGAAATCGTGGTGACGCCGAAAACGACCCACATCCTGATCGAGCATATCCACGACAATCGCCGCATCTACACCGACGGGCGCGATTGGCCCGCGGATATGTACGAGGACCCGCAGTTCGCCGGCTATTCCATCGGCCAATGGGTCGATGAGGACGGCGACGGCCGCTACGATGCGCTCGTGGTCGAAACCCGCGGCCTCAAAAATCCCCGGACCTACGACGCCAGCGGCATTCCGTTCCATGCGGACGGTCGGACGGTGATCAAGGAAAAGATCTATCTCGACAAAGCCGATGCGAACACCCTGTACGACGACATCACGGTGACCGACAATGCGCTGACGCGGCCTTGGAGCGCCCGCAAGATCTACCGTCGCGTCGCGGCCAAGGGGCCGATCTGGTGGCGCGAGGAAATCTGCGCCGAGAACAACGCTCATGTGGTGATCGGCAGCGAGGACTATTTCCTGAGTGCGGACGGCCTCCTGATGCCGACCAAGAAGGACCAGGCGCCGCCGGACCTGCGTTTTTTCAAGCAAGCGGGAAAGTAGCCCCGGCGCCGTGCATCGATTCCGGCCCGACGCCCATCACGGCTGCGGCCATGGCCGCAGCGGCGGCCGCAACGCCTCGTAGGCGCGGGCCATGCGCAGCACGCCGAGATCGTCGAAGCGGTGCCCGACGATCTGCAGGCCGATCGGCAGGCCGTCGTCATCATAGCCGGCGCAGAGCGATGCCGCCGGCTGCTCCGACATGTTGAACGGCGCGGTGAAGCCGATGTGCTCGAACGGCTTGGCCGGGTCGTCGCCGGGCGTTGCCTGCGTCGCCGCATACGCCGTGATCGGCGAGGTCGGGCTGATCAGGAAGTCGTGCCGTGCGCTCGCCGCCACCGCCGTCTCGCGGATCAGCATGACGAGCGCGAGGTTGCGCGCGGCGTCGGCGGCGCTCAGCCGCTCGGCCTGTCGGCACCATGCCAGGATGAACGGCAACATCTTCGCTTGCCGGTCCGGGGCGAGCTGCTCGACCTCGGCCCACAGGCGCGCCTGGAAGAAGCGATCGAGCCCGGCGAGCATGTCCGGCGTCATGAACGGCGCGATCGGCTCGATGATGGCGCCGGCGCCGGCGAAGGCCGCGGCCGCCGCCTCGATCGCCCGGCGCACCGCCGGTTGCGGCGTCGTGCCGACGCCGATGTCGAGGAGAAGGCCGAGCCTCTTGCCTTTGACATCGGCGTCCAGCGACGCCGGCCAGTCGATCTCCTGATAGGGCAACGCCATGTAATCGCGCCGGTCGGGCCGTGTCAGCACCGTCATCAGCAGCGCCGCGTCCATCACGGTGCGGGTGATCGGGCCGACGACGCGCCCCAGGAACGGCGGATAGATCGGGACCCGGCCGAGGCTGGGCTTGAGCGCGAACACGCCGTTATAGGCCGCCGGCAGACGCACCGAGCCGGCGATGTCGGTGCCGAGCGCGAGCGGCGCATAGCCGGCGGCCATGCCGGCCCCGGCGCCCGAGCTCGAGCCGGCCGGATTGCGCGCGAGGTTCCAGGGATTGCGGGTGATGCCATGCAGGCTGGAGACGCCGGAGACCAGCATGCCGTAATCGGGCATCGTGGTCTTGCCGATGAGCACGCACCCGGCCTCGCGCACGCGCGCGGCGGGTGGCGCGTCGAACGCGCTTTTCGTCATGTCGCCGGCGGCGGTGCCGAGCGGCGTCGGGAAGTCCGCGACCGCGATGTTGTCCTTGATGGTGATCGGCACCCCGTCGAGCGCGCTCAGAGGCGTGCCGGCCCGCCAACGCGCCTCGGCGGCCGCCGCGTGCGCCAACGCCTTGCCGGCGTCGACGATGTACATGGCGTTGATCGCGGCCTCCCAGGCGTCGATGCGGGCGAGCGCGGCGCGCGTCACCTCGACCGGAGAGAGCTGCCGGGCACGAAAGGCGTTCGACAAAGCCGCGGCGGAAAGATCATGGAGAGCGGTCATGTCGCTGTCCGTCCTCGATCGGTGTCCGCACCGTTTGCGTGGCCGCGGGCGGGCTCGCCCGGCAGGACGCAGGCGTCTCGCGTCATCGGGTTTTGGGCCGCCGGCAGATCGTTGAGGTGGCAGGCGGCGAACTGGCCATCCGCGATCGGCCGCAATACCGGCTCCTCGCTCCTGCAGCGATCGAACACATAGGGGCAGCGGGTATGGAAGCGGCAGCCGCTGGGCGGATTGCTCGGGCTCGGCACGTCGCCCTCGAGGATGATCCGCCGGCGCGCGGCGCC
>CAVVCE010000191.1:0-37408 GCA_963746235.1 uncultured Alphaproteobacteria bacterium | reverse complement strand
CCGGACCCCGCAACGGATCCACGATCACGTGGTATTCGGGGGTGCGCCCGCCGACCAGGTCGACACGCGCCACACCGGGAACCCGTAGAAATCGCGGCTTGATGTCATAGCGCGCCGTTTCCCAAAGCGCAGCGATATCGCGCGTCGGGCTGATGAGGCTTACCCCGATGATGGGAAACGCCGAGAACGTCAGTCGCCACACCACCGCGGTGGCGGTCGCCGGAAGGGTGCTGCGGATTTGGGCGAGGCGGCTGTTGACGTAGAGCTCGGACTGAATCATGTCCCCCTGCCAGTTGAAGAAGACACTCACCTCCGCGGAGCCGCGTCCCGTGGCGGAGCGCACGAACGCCGCGCCGGGAACGTCCTTCATCGCCTCCTCGATCGGCCGCGTGATGGTGGCCATCATTTCGTCGGCCGGCATGACGCCGTTGTCGATCAGGATGACGCAGCGCGGGAAACTCGTCTGCGGGAAAACCGACGAGGGCATCTTCAGCGCCGCGAATATGCCGGCCAAGGCACAGGCCAGCGTGATGAACATGATGGCCGTCGCGTTGTGGGTGGCGAACCGTCCGATGCCCAGGTTGGAGCTCATCGTTGAGGCAACATTTGGTAGTGTCCTAACTCTATCAATTCGTGATCTTGATTTTGGTTTCCTTCGGCAGACCGTAGGCGCCCACGGTCACGATCGTGTCGCCTTCCTTCAGGCCTTCCGCCGCGACCTCGATGACGCCGCCGTCGCGCAGGCCGGTCTTGACCGGCATTTGCACGGCCTTGTTGCCCTCCACCACGTAGATGACCTCCGCATCGTCCGCCTTCACCACGCTGTCGCGCGGAACCACGAGCCGACCGGCCAGCTCCTCGGTTACGATGCGGGCGCCGACGAACTGCCCCGGCCGCAATCCTGAATTCTCCGGCAGCGCCAGCCGTACCAGGGCAGCAGCGGTCTTTTGGTCTACGGACGGACTGACGAACGACACCGTGCCGGTCGCTGCCGGCTTCTTGGCATTGTCGGTGAATATGTCCGCAGCCTGGCCGGCCCTGCAGTTGCGTGGCTTCATCTGCCGGGACACTGACCGTTGCGACGAGGCGCTTCAGGTCGATGACTTCGGCGACCACCGTGTTCAGGTCGACTGACTGTCCGGGCTGGACATTGATCCGCGCGACGACACCGTCCAGCGGCGAGGCGAGCTGCACCTGTGCGATGGCGGCTAGCGCCGAGGCGAGTTCCGCGCGTGCGGCGGCGAGGCGCTGATCCGCTTCTTGCTTCGCTTGCATCGTCGTCCCCCCGAAGGTGAGGACCCTGACCTGGCGATCGGCCACCTGCTGAGCAAACACCAGCGCATGCCGCGCCTTGTCTACCGCAGCCTGGGCGATTCGGTCATCGAGTTCGACCACAACGTCACCAGCCTTGACGCTCTGGCCTTCGATGACATGCATCGCCACCACAATTCCCGCGACCGGCGCGGCAAGTTTCGCGCCGCCGCCGGGATGCCCGGACTTCGCCGGCTCCGGTTCCACCACGCCGTAGGCTTCGACCCGCGCGCGGAGATCGGCTTTCGTCACCGTGCCGACCTGCACGGCGACCTCGGTTTCGACCTGCTCTTCTTGGGTGACCGCTCCACTGCAGGCTCCAAGCGCAAACACGGCCATACTCAGCGTTGCGAAAGGCAATTTTTGATCTGGCTTCACACGGGCGCAGACAATCCGCCACGCACGCACCACTACGCTGGGCATAAGCGGCTCCCGCTTCATCAAAGCATTGCACTCTGTGCCTTGCATTCTGTGTAATATATGCTACAGAGTGATATTGTCGAGTTGATTTTGCTACTCAGCAATCTTGCTACTCAGTGATTTTGCTACTCGGTGGTTTTGCCACTCGGTGCAGGATGCGCGGATTTGATCCGGTGTGATGAGGACAGCCAGGGTGGCAAACGAGTTTTCTGCTCAGACCGGTAGCGACTTGGATCAGCTCCTGCGCCGCGCCAATCCGCCGCTCGGGGCCGCCGGTCGTCGCGTGGCGAGGTTCATCGATGAAAATCGCCAAATCGTGCTGGCGAGTTCGGCGGCGGCTTTAGGCGACCGCATCGGCACGTCCGACGCCACGGTGGTGCGGACGATCCAGGCCTTGGGCTTCGCCGGCCTGGGCGATCTCAAGCGCGCCATCTTGAATTCGATCAACCATGTTTCGACCCCTGCCGACGACATGCGCCGCACCCTCGGCGATCTCGAGAAGAGCACCGGACATGCCCTCGACAGCGTGTTGCAGACCCATTCGGATGGGATCGACGTTTTGAGATCGGATCAATGCCGCGCCCAGATCGCCGCCGGCGTCCGGGTGCTCGACGCATCGGATCGGATTGTCGTGTTCGGCATCGGTCCCTCGGCGGCACTGGCGACCTATGTATCGATCTTGCTTGCGAGATGTGGACGATGCAGCAGGACGCTCAACGCGACCGGCTCGATGCTTGCCGATCAACTGCTCGATCTGAAACAAGGGGATTCGCTTCTCATCCTCGCTTATGGGGGCCTTTACAAAGAAGTGACCGCCGTATTCGCCGAGGCGAAAAGCCTGGGCCTTGCGACCGTTCTCGTGACCGAAGCATACGGCACGCCTCTCGCGCGAATGGCCGACGTGGTGATTGCAATACCACGCGGGCGTCCTGGACAGGTCTCGTCTGCACGGCGCGACGCTCGTCGGCCTGGAAGCTCTGGTGCTTTCCCTCGCAGCGGCAAAGCCCGACGACGCCCTGACCTCACTTGAAAAACTCAACCACCTTCGCCGGGCGATCGATCCGCAGCGCAAGAACCGCAGCTAGGCCGCAAAATCCACCATTCGAGATTGGGAGACCGATATGCCCGACCATCGACCTGCGAATGCAAGCATGACCCACGCGCCAGCCGACGTGAATGGAGCCATTGACGCGACGCCGAGCAAAGTGCCGGAAGTCACGCTCGCCTTCTGGTTCATCAAGATTCTCGCGACGACATTGGGAGAAACCGGCGGCGACGCCGTCTCCATGTCGCTGAATCTCGGATACGCGCTCAGCAGCATCATCTTCATCGGCATCTTTGTCGTCGCCGTCATCGCCCAGATTGCCGCGAAGGCGTTCCATCCGTTCCTGTATTGGTTCGTCATCGTCGCGACCACGACGGCAGGGACCACGATGGCCGATTTTGCGGACCGCTCGCTCGGCATCGGCTATCCGGGGGGCGCCTCGATCCTGTTCGTGCTCCTGATGGCCTCGCTCGGCGTCTGGTACTGGTCGGCGGGATCGGTCTCGGTCAACACCGTCGCCACGCCCAAAATCGAAATGTTCTATTGGGTGGCGATCCTGTTCTCGCAGACCCTCGGCACGGCGCTGGGCGATTGGATGGCCGACACCAACGGGCTCGGCTACGAAGGCGGCGCGCTGGTATTCGCCGCGGGCCTGGCGGTGATCGTGGCGCGCATATTTTTACACCAATGTCTCGCGCACGCTTCTGTTCTGGAGCGCCTTCATCCTGACGCGCCCGCTCGGGGCGACGCTCGGCGATCTGCTCGACAAGCCGCTGGAAGAAGGCGGGCTCGCGTTCGACCGATTTTATGCCTCCGCAATTCTCGCGGCCATTATCATTGCCTGCATCCTCTTCCTTCCGCAACGGGCAGGCAAGCATCCGGGAGCGCAACAGCAAGGTACCTGATTGGCACGGGGTGCAGGCGGAGTGAAGCGCGCGCCGCCTCCCTACCCCTCCACCGGTATCACATCCACCGCCGTGGCCAGCCGCTGCTGTCCCGAGCCGAGCATGATGCCGCCGATGGGGGCTGCGTCGGCATAGTCGCGTCCGACCGCGAGCACCACGTGGTCGTCGCTGGCGATCAGCGCATTGGTGGGGTCGAGCCCCCACCAGCCGGCGTCGCCGCACCACACCATCACCCAGGCATGCATGGCGTCCGCGCCTTCGAGGCGTGCCGCACCCGAGCGCGGCACGGTGCGCAGGTAGCCGCTGACATAGGCCGTCGGCAGGCCGAGCCCGCGCAGGCCGGAGATCATGATATGGGCGAAGTCCTGGCACACGCCGCGCCGCAGCGAGAACGACATCGACGGCGTCGTCGTCACCGTGGTGGCGCCGACCTCATAGGTGAAGTCGTTCTTGATGCGCCGCATCACTTCCGCCGCGCCGGCCAGGATCGGGCGTCCGGGCGGAAAGCTCAGTTGGACATAGTCGCGGATCTCCGGATCGAGCGACACCTGGCGGCTCGGATAGATGAAATGCACCGGAGAATGCGGACCGAGGTCGAGGCTCGCCAGCGTGTCCGCGCGCACGCTCTCCCATGGCGGGGTCGCATCGAAGTCGGCCGGCGCGGTCGCCTCCACCGCGATGCGCGCGGCGAGTTTCACCGTGAGCGTTTTGTGGGGCGCGTCGATCTCCACCATGGTGGTGCGGTTCTCGAAGAAGTCCCGCCCTTCGCGGCGGCGCACCGGCGGCGGATCGATATCGAGCACCGCCGCGGTCACCCGCTGGCGCTCCCGCGCGATCGGGACGAGGCGCAGGACGTGCTGGGCATAGACCGCCGGTGACGCATAGGCATAGGTGGTGGTCTGGCGCACGTCGTAGATCATGCCGGGGCGTCCCCCTGGGTCTCGACCATCTCGGCCTGGCGGAAATACGCTTCCGATATCGCCTCGGAGAGTTTCATCAGCAAGGTTTCGGTGGATGCGATGAGGTCGGTCACGTCGGCGGTGGCGTCGGCGGTGCGCAGCGCGGTTCCCGCCGCCATCGCGAACTGGCGCGGCGGCGACATGCGGCCATCGGCGCGCAAATGCGGCAGCACTTCGAGATGGGCCTCGATCTGGTCGAGCTGGAAGCCGACCGAGCGCGGATTTGAGGGATCGAGCAATGTGAGATCGATCACCGGCGCGCGCGCCGCGATCATCACATAGCGCTGGCGATAGGTGATCCGGCTGTCGCACAGATCGAGCAGGGTATCGAGCCCGCGGTCGGCCTTGCCGCCGAACTGGCGGATGAACCGGCAGGTCGCGATCGCGCGCTCGATGCGGCGGCCAAGCTCGAGGAAGCGCCAGCCGCCGAGCCGCGTCATGTTCTCCTGCTCGAGGCCGGAGAACGACGAGATGATACGCAGCGCCACCTCGACCCGCTCCGCCATGGCGGCTTCGGAATCGCCCAGCGCCGCCTCGCAGGTGGCGACCAGCCGCGTCAGCGTCTGCCAGGCATCCGGCGACAGGCGGTCGCGGATCACCGATCCGGTGCTGCGGGCGGCATTCGCGAGCGCAGGCAGCGAACCCGGGTACTCGCCATTCGCAAGCGCGGCGCGGGCGATCAGGTCGGGCCGCGCCGTCCGAAGATCCTTGCGGACGATGCCCCAGGCGACGATGAGCGAGGTGATGGCGTCGATCACCTGCTCGGACGGATCGCTTTCCGCCATCCGGTTGAGCAAAGCGCGAACCAGCCGCAGCGTCGTCTCGGTGCGTTCGACGTAGCGGCCGAGCCAGAACAGGTTGTCGGCGGCGCGGCTCGGCAGAATGCCGGTGGCACGCTTGATCGTAATGCGGTCCGGGCTCGGCAGCAGCGTCGTCTCGGCCATCGGGCCGGCGGATGAAATCCAGGCGTCGGCGGTGAGCGCGCCGCGCTGCAGGCTGATCGCATAGGCGTCTTCGTGCTCGCCGATGCGCACGAAGCCGCCGGGCATCACGGTCCAGCCGTCGCCATGCCGGGTGAGGAACACCCTCAAGATGAACGGCCGCGGCGTGAGCTGGCCGTCGCGCCACACCGGCATGGTCGAGAGCCGCACCGCCTCCTGCATCACGATGTCGACGCCGCGATGCGTCGATCGATTGCTCGATCCGCCGGCGCAGTTGCGGACCGAGATCGCGGCCGAGCAAGCCGTCGCCGAGGGTTTCGCTCGGGAGATCGGTGGTGAAGGCGGAGGCGACCACCATGTCGTCGAGACGCTCCCGCATGTCCTTGCGCACCGCGGGATCGCCGAGCCACCAGGTCGCGATGTTGGGCAGCGCGAGCTCGTGTCCGTCGCGCGCGCGGGCGAGCGCCGGCAGGAAGGCGAGCATGCCGCGCGCCTCGGCCACCCCGCTGCCGAGGCCGTTGGCGAGCACGATCTTGCCCTCGCGCACCGCCTGCACCAGCCCGGGCACGCCGAGCCGCGACCGCGAGTTGAGCTCCAGCGGATCGCAGAAGTCGGCATCGAGCCGGCGCAGCAGCACCTCGGTGCGCTTGAGCCCGGACACCGTGCGGATGAAGACGCCGTTGTCGCGCACGGTCAGGTCTTCGCCCTCGACCAGGAGGAAGCCGAGATAGCGGGCGAGATAGGCGTGCTCGAAATAGGTCTCGTTCATCGGCCCGGGGGTGAGCACGCAGACCCGGGAATCGTCCTGGCGGTTGAGGCCGGTCAGTTCGTTCTGCAGTGCCTGGAAGAACGGCGCGTGGCGAAGCACCCGCAAGTTGCGATAGATGTCGGGAATCCCGTGGGAGAGCGCGAGGCGGTTTTCCAGCGCATAGCCGGCTCCGGACGGCGCCTGGGTGCGGTCGCGCAGCACCCACCAGCGGCCATCGGGGCCGCGCGCGATGTCGACGGCATAGAAGCGCAGGTGCGCGCCGCCGGGCGGCGGCACGTTGACGAGTGGCCGCATGAAGTCCGGGCTGCCGGCCACGAACGCGCCGGGCAGACGCCCCTCGCGGATGAGTTGGGTCGGCCCGTAAATGTCGGACAGCACCGCCTCGACGAGGCGCGCCCGCCCGATCAGCGCGGTCTGGAGCCGCTCCCACTCGCCGGCCTCGATGACCAGCGGAACATGGGACAAGGGCCATGCCCGGTTGGCGCTCTCGGCATCTTCATAGACGCGGTAGAACACGCCGGATTCGCGCAGGTAACGGTCGCTTGCGGCAAACCGGCGTGACAATTCCTCGCGCCCGAGGCCGGCAAGGCCGGCGAGCAGTTCCTGCCAGTGCGCCCGCACCGCGCCGTCATCGGCCATCATCTCGTCATAGACGCCCGGCAATGGCCGGTAATCCGCGAGCAATTGTGCCATCGGATCGGGGCGCTCGCGATTGGGTTCGAATCGGGCGGACATGACACCAAAGACTATTCGGTTGGGATGGTTACAGCCACCTGATCAAGTCGGAGGCGGCACCCCCTGTGGATGCCTTCCAAGGCAGTGCCGGGCGGACCAACCAGGTTAGCGGAAAGTGGGCGATCTTCGCATATCCAGCGTCGTTGGATACTCCGTTGAATATTCCAGTCCCGGGATGTCCGCGATGAAGCCCGGGGTATGGCCGTGCTCCTCGAAGCGGGCGCGGCGGCGGGCCTCGGCCTCGTAGGAGTTGACCGGGAAGGTTTCGTAATTGCGGCCGCCGGGGTGGGCGACGTGATAGACGCAGCCGCCCAGCGAGCGGTAGCTCCAGCGGTCGAGAATATCGAAGGTGAGCGGCGCATGAACGGCCACCGTCGGATGCAGCGCCGACGGAAGCGCCCAAGCCTTGAAACGCACGCCGGCGACGAACTCGCCGGGGCGCCCGGTCGCGGTGAGCGGCAGGCGGCGGCCGTTGCAGGTGACCACGTGGCGCGTCGCATTGAGCCCTTCGAGCTTGACCTGAAGCCGCTCCACCGAGGAGTCGACGAAGCGGACCGTGCCGCCCGGCGTTCCTTCCTCGCCCATCACGTACCACGGCTCCAGCGCGTGGCGCAGCTCCAGCCGCACGCCGCCATGATTGACTTCGCCGTACAGCGGAAACCGGAATTGCCGCTGGGCGTCGAACCATTGCGGATCGAACCGGTAGCCTTCGCGCGCAAGTTCGTCGAGCACACCCAGAAAGTCCTCCCAGACGAAATGCTCGAGCATGAACCGGTCATGCAGGGAGGTGCCCCATCGCACCATCTGGCCGTCGATGGGCGCGCGCCAGAACCGCGCGACGAGCGCGCGCAGCAGCAATTGCTGGGCAAGGCTCATGCGGGCGTCGGGCGGCATCTCGAACGAGCGGAATTCGACCAGGCCGAGCCGGCCGGTCGGGCCTTCCGGAGAGTACAGCTTGTCGATGCAGATCTCGGCGCGATGGGTGTTGCCGGTGACGTCGACCAGGAGGTTGCGGAACAGGCGGTCGACCAGCCATGGCAGCGGCGCCGCTATCCCGGGCTTCGGCACCAGGCCGAGCGCGATCTCACACTCGTGAAGCATATCCTGCCGCGCCTCGTCGATGCGCGGCGCCTGGCTGGTCGGGCCGACGAACAGCCCGGAAAACAGGTACGACAGCGAAGGGCGGCGCTGCCAATACAGCACGATGCTCTTCAAGAGATCGGGCCGGCGCAGGAACGGGCTGTCCGCGGCGGTGGCGCCGCCGAGCACCACATGGTTGCCGCCGCCGGTTCCGGTGTGGCGGCCGTCGATCATGAACTTGTCGGTGCCGAGCCTGGTGAGGCGGGCCTCCTCGTAGAGCCCGCGGGTGACCTCGACCGCTTCGGCCCAGTGCGCCGACGGGTGGATGTTGACCTCGATCACGCCGGGGTCCGGGGTGACCTTGATGACGTTGATCCGCGGATCGTAGGGCGGACCGTATCCCTCGATCTGGATCGAGGCCGCGAGATCGGCCGCGGTCGCTTCGATGGCGGCAACCAGCTCGAGATAATCCTCGAGCCGCTCGACCGGCGGGGCGAACACGCACAAATGGCCGTCGCGGGCCTCGATGGTGAGCGCGGTGCGGACCGGGGTGCCGCCGGCGCGATCCTTGCGGCGTTTTTCCTGCGCGCTCTCGGACTTGTCGTTCATGCTGGCGGCGGTGTCGACGAACCGGTTTTGGGCGCGCTGGAACAGGATGTCCGGATCGGGCAGGTCCTTGCGCGGCGCGAACGGATCGACCGGGCCGGTGACCGGCCGCTCCGATGGAGGGAGATGAGGCAGCGATTCCAGTGGCAGGCGGAAACCGACCGGAGAATCACCGGGGATGAGGAACAGCCGGCCGCGCCGCAGCGGCCAGATTTCGCTCAGCCAGCCCGCCCGTGCCGGCGCATTCGCCGGCTGGATCGGCAGCACGTAGCCGGTCGGCACCGACACCCGCCGCTCGAAATCGCGCATGATCCGCGCGCGCTCGTGGGGATCGTCGATCTTGGGGTTGCTGGGGTCGATGTTGTCGGGCCACTCGCCCTCCTTCAACATCCGCTTGATCGGATCCTCGAAGGCGGGAATGAGATAGTCGCGATCGATGCCGAGCCGCGCCGCCACGCCTTCGGAGAACCGCTTGGCGAGATCGGCGGCGGGCGCATAATCCTGGCCTTCGCGCGCGATCAGGTTGTCGTCGCGCCAGATCGGGAAGCCGTCCTTGCGCCAGAACAGGGCGAAGGCCCAGCGCGGCAACGGCTCGCCCGGATACCATTTGCCCTGGCTGTAATGCAGGAAGCCGCCGGGCGCGTAACGGTCGCGCAGCCGCCGGATCAAGATGTCGGAGCGGATCCGCTTGGTGGGGCCGAGCGCGTCGGTGTTCCACTCCGCCGACTGGTAGTCGTCGATGGAGACGAAGGTCGGCTCGCCGCCCATGGTGAGGCGGACGTCCTGGGCCTCGAGGTCGGCATCGACCTTGGTGCCGAGCGCATCGAGCGCGGACCACGCCGTGTCGGAAAACGGAAACGTGACCCGCGGCTTCTCGGCGATGCGGCTGACCCGCATCTCGAAGGAAAAGTCGACTTCCGCCGCGTCGACGGCGCCGGTGATCGGTGCCGCCGAGTTGTGATGCGGCGTCGCTGCGACCGGCAGATGGCCCTCGCCGCACAGCAGGCCGGAGGTCGGATCGAAGCCGATCCAGCCGGCGCCGGGAATGTAGACCTCGGTCCAGGCGTGCAGGTCGGTGAAGTCCTCGGTGGCGCCGGCGGGGCCATCCAGCGGCTTCGAGGTCGGGCTTGAGCTGGATGAGATAGCCCGACACGAAGCGCGCGGGCATCCCCAGGTGCCGCAGGATCTGCACCAGCAGCCAGGCGCTGTCGCGACAGGAACCCGAGCCGGCCTGCAAGGTTTCTTCGGGCGTCTGCACGCCCGGCTCCATCCGCGTGACGTAGCGGACCATCGTCTGGAGCTTCTGATTGAGCGCGACGAGATAGTTCGACCGTGTTCATCGGCTCGCGCGAGAGCGTTCCCAGAAACGCCTCGAGCAACGGACCGGCCGGCTCCGGCTCGAGAAAAGCAGCGAGGTCGGTGCGCAGCGCTTCCGGATATTCGAACGGAAAGATGTCGGCATAGGGTTCGACGAAGAAGTCGAACGGATTGATCACCTGCATGTCGGCGACGAAGTCGACCGCGATCGCGAACTCCTTCGTCTTCTCCGGAAATACGTAGCGGGCGAGCCAGTTGCCGTGGGGGTCCTGCTGCCAGTTCACGAAATGATTGGCCGGCATCACCTTGAGCGAATAGCTCTTGATTGCGGTGCGGCTGTGCGGCGCCGGCCGCAGCCGGATCATCTGCGGGCCGAGGCTGACCAGCCGATCGTACCGGTAGGCTGGTAACGTGATGGAGGCCGACGAGGAACGACATTGCATGTCCTGGGGTCGCCGGTACCGCCCTGGATAGAACGGCGTCGCGGCGTTGAATCCGTGGGTAAAGTCCGTCGAGCGGGCCCATGCAAGTCATGGGCCCGGAGCAGGAAAGGGGTTACCGCACCTGCGCCATCGGGCTTGCACAAATATTGTGCAGACCGGCTCTGCGCCGCATGGATCGGTATCATCGCTGCGACCGCCGCACCACCGACGATCGGAGCTATTCCATTCGTGAGCAGCCGGTTTTTTCTTCGCGTCCAGGCCTCGGTCAGGCCTGCGCCGCCTGTGGCGAACATGCTAAATTCTGTTGGCAACCGAAATTCGGTAGAGCATCGATTGTTCTCCCGCGATCGCGGCCAAACGAAGTTCATGACGGGATCGGCAACTCGTGAAACGAAAGCTGCGCCATTCGCATCTCAAAGTCTCCACCTGCGCGTCCACCCGCCGCATCGCCCTCGCGTTCCTGCCGCCCAGCGGCGGAACTGCCGAAGACGTTGTTCTGACCGATGGACCTTCATCTGCACGGCCGCGTTGCGGCGATCACCGGGCCGGCCAAGGGAATGGGCGCGGTGATTTCCAAGGCGTTCGCGGCGGAGGGGTGCCTGCTGGCGCTGATCGGCCGCGACACCGGCGCGATCGAACCGGTGGCGCAGGAGATCGGCGTGCGCGGGCGGGCGATTGTGCTGGCCTGCGACGTTACCGATGCCGGCCAGTGCGAGGCCGCGGTGGCGGCGACCAAAGCGGCTTATGGGCGGCTCGATATTCTCGTCAATGTCGCCGGCGGTTCCGGCCCGGTCGGCAAGACCGGCGTCGAGACGACGCCGGCCGAGTTTCGCGATATCGTCGATCTCAACATGACCGGATGCTTCAACACCATGCGGGCGGCGCTGCCGGCGATGATGGCGCAACGCTACGGCAAGATCGTCAATGTCGGCGGCACTTTCGGCATGCGCGGCAGGGCCGGGCGGCTCGGCTATTCGGCCTCGAAATGGGGCCTGCGCGGCATCACCAAGAGCTTCGCCCTGGAGGCCGGCCCCTACAACATCAACGTGAATTATGTCGCGCCCGGCATGGTCGACGGCCCCCGGTTCCGCGACAAGGTTTGCGCCGACATGGCGCGGCGTCTCGGCATCAGCGTCGAGGAGGCAGCCGAGCGGCATGCCGCCGACTACGCGCTCAAGCGCGTGTCGACCGACGCCGATGTCGCCAATGCCTGCCTGTTCCTCGCGAGCGACGTCTCGCGCCAGATCACCGGCGCCGATCTTCCCGTCGATGGCGGCTGGGCGATGTTATGAGGCTCAAATGAGCGTGACCGCCGATCTCGTCATCCGCAACGGCACCGTGGTGTCCCCTGATGCCGCGATCGCGGCGAGCATCGCCGTCAAGGACGGCGTCGTGCTGGCGGTCGGCGCCGCCGAGGCGATGCCGGCGGCGAAGGAAACGCTGGACGCCACCGGCCTTCATGTGCTGCCCGGCGCCATCGACGTGCACGTCCATTTCCGCGATCCCGGTTATCCCCACAAGGAGGATTTCGCCAGCGGCACGGCGGGCGCGGCGTTCGGCGGCGTCACCACGGTGTTCGATATGCCCAACACCGTTCCGCCCACCGGCACCGGAAAGATCCTCGCCGAGAAGCACGCCATCGCCGCGGCGGCGGCGCAT
The DNA here is from genome assembly GCA_963746235.1 of uncultured Alphaproteobacteria bacterium. Lineage (GTDB taxonomy): Bacteria > Pseudomonadota > Alphaproteobacteria > Rhizobiales > Xanthobacteraceae > JAJPKK01. The sequence goes on along the minus strand of CAVVCE010000191.1, from coordinate 25,218 downwards.
GTGGATTTCGGCCTCTACGGCCTGCTCGGCGAGGACACCATCGCCCATGTGCCGGACCTCGTCGCCGGCGGGGTGATCGGCTTCAAGCTCTATATGGGCAACACCTTCGGCAACATTCCCTCGCCCTCGACCGGCGCGATGCTCGAAGCCTTCGAGGTCGTCGCCGCGACCGGCAAGCGCATCTCGCTCCATGCCGAGACCGCCTCGATCATGGCGCGGCGCGAGGCGCGCATGGCCGCGGCGGGCCGCCGCGATCCGCTCGCCCATCTCGCCGCGCGCCCGGCGGTGGTCGCCGTCGAGGCGGTGAGCCGCGCCGCCATCCTCGCCGAATGGACCGGCGCCCGCATCCACATCCTGCACATTTCCTCCGCCGACGAGTTGCGCCCGCTCGCCGAAGCCAAGGCCCGCGGGGTCGACATCACCGGCGAAACCTGCCCGCACTATCTCATGCTTTCCAGCGATGATTATGCCCGCTGGGCCGGCGTCATCCGGGTCAATCCTCCGGTGCGCGAGGCGCACCATCAGGCGCCGCTGTGGCGCGCGCTCGCCGACGGCACCGTCGACATGATCGCCACCGACCATGCGCCCCATTCGCCGGAAGAGAAGACCCGCAACGACATCTGGTCGGTCGATTGCGGCTTTCCCGGCGTCGAGACCCAGATGCCGCTGATGCTCACCGAGGTCGCGAACGGACGCTTCTCGATCTGCGACTATGTGCGCTGGAGCGCCGCCAATCCCGCCAAGGTGTGGGGGCTCTATCCGCGCAAGGGCGTCATCGCCCCCGGCGCCGACGCCGACATCGCCATCGTCGATCTCGGCCGCGCCTGGACCATCGACGACGCCAACATCCAGTCGCGGGCGAAAATCTCGCCATGGCACGGCCGCGGGGTAAAGGGGCTGCCGCTCCATACGCTGGTGCGCGGGCGCTTCGTCATGCGCGACCGCACGCTCGCCGCCGCTGCGCGCGGCTGGGGTCGCTCGGTCCACGCGATCCAGCACATGAAGCCCGCCGCCGTGCGCCACGCCGACGAGACGATGGCCGTGATCGTGCCGGCGACGTGAGTATCTCTCCCTCCCTCTGAAAAGGCGGAGGCTGGGGAGGGGATCGCGCGCCATAGCCGCAGCGCTTTTGGAACCGTGCGGCGCCCGGCTGTACCTCTCCCCGCGCGCCCCCCCCGCGCGCGGGAGAGGTCGGATCGCCAACGGGTCCGGCCTTGGCCGGCCCGATGACAGGCTCCGCGATCCGGGTGAGGGGGCCTGTCCGCGAGTTTGGGCGGGTGAATAAGCCCCCTCTCCACCGACCCTCTCCCCGCCTGCGGCCATGCCGAAAGGATTGCGCCACAGCTTCGGCGTGAAGATCCGGAGAACGAGTTCGTCACACTCGCAACGTTGTCGCGCGCCGCTCACGCCGTCGGGCGCCATTTGCGAATGGAGTTGGTGTGACGGTACAGTGCCGCTGTGGGGCCTCAATTTAGCAGCATGGCGCTTATGTGGCCTACGCGCGCGTGGCATGGTCGCAGTACCGCAGCAACCAATGTGGCCTATCGCTAAGCGATGAAGATTTACACCCCCAAGGAACTGAACGCGATGACTCTCGAAGAGCGCAAGGCCGCGCTCGACAGCGAATTCGGCCGATCTTTTCATGTGAGCGCCAGGCAGCATGTCACCTGGATATTTTGGGCTCAGGACTTTGACGAGCCGACCGATATCCTCGATCACGCTTCGGCTTTCATGCTGGACCGCGGCCAGGGGCCGATGCTTGTCACGGCAGCGCACGTCTACCGGAAATTCGTCGATGACACACGGCGCGTTGGGCCGCTCCGCTGCCAGGTGGCGAACACCTCGGTCAAGAACCTGTAGTCCGCAAGCGCCGTAAGCGGGGGAGTCCGTGAACGACGCTATCCCTTCATCAACACGTCGCGCACGGCGAGGGCGACGATCTTGGTCGCCGCCTTGAGGTCGTTGAGCCGCAGGTTCTCATTGGCGTTGTGGGCGTTCGCTTCGAGGATGGTGCGAGGGCCGGCGCCGTACAGCACGATCGGGATTTTCCGCGCGGCGTAGTGCCTGGCGTCGGTGTAGAGCGGCACGCCCTTGACTGGAATTTTGGTGCCGAGAATCCGCGTGGCATGGCGGCGCAGCGCGTCGGCCAGGCGCTCCCAGCCGGGCTGCGGGGCCAGCGGCTCGGCGTACAGCACCGTGGTGGTTTCGACCCTGATGCCGCGGAACGGCTTGGCTGCCTTCGCGATCAGCGCGCGCAACTCCGCCTCGACCTCGGCGCGGGTCTCTTCGGGAATGACGCGCCGGTCGATCCGCAGCGTCACGCGGTCCGGCACCACATTGGTGGCGAAGCCGCCGGCGATGGTGCCGACATTCAGGGTCGGCGACTTGATGCCGGTGCTGTCGCGATGTGCGGCGCGCGAGGCGGGGGCGGTGCTTGTAGAGCGCGGCGAGGACCGCGGTCGCCGCTTCCAGCGCATCGCGCCCGGAGTCCGGCTGGGCGGCATGGGCCTGCTTGCCGGTGATCACGGTTTCGAGATGCAGGCACCCGTTATGCGCATTCACGACCGCATAGGAGAATCCCGCCGCGAGCGCGTAGTCGGGCCGGCTCAGGTCGTTGTCGAGCAGCCATTTCGGCCCGAGCTGGCCGCTGACCTCCTCGTCATAGGTGAGGTGCAACTCGACGGTGCCCGGCAGCGCCTCGCGCGTTGCGAGGTCGCGCAGCGCGAGCAGCGCAAAGGCATAGGTGGCGAAGTCCGATTTTGAAACGGCGACGCCGCGGCCGTACATGACCGGCCCGAACTTGCTGTCCTCGACCGCCGCGCCATAGGGATCGTGGGTCCAGCCGAGCCCCGGCGGCACCACGTCGCCATGGGCATTGAGCGCGATCACGGGACCGTCGCCGAAGCGGTGCCGGACGAGAAGGTTGGTCACGCTCTTCATGCCCGCCGCAGCGACCAGCGCGGCCGGCACCGGATGCGCCTCGACCTCGAAGCCGAGATCGGTGAGCAACTCCTTCGCGCGCGCGGCATGACCGGCGCAATCGCCGGGCGGATTGTCGGTCGGGACCTTGACGAGCGCGGCGAGAAACGCCGTCTCGCGGGCGAAGTGCTTGTCGACGAAGGATTCGATCGAATGTTCGGGAGTCGATTTTTGTGAGGTCATGGTCCGTCCGCAAGGTGTTTCCGATCGACCATACGACGGCCACACTGTTTTGTCGTTGCGGCGCAAGGCCGAAGCGCGTGCTATGACGGATGGTGCATTGGGCTCGACAATCTCGCTTGCAACGGAGGCGGTCATGAATCCCGCGTGCAAATCGGCCATCGTGTTTCTGGGCTTGGTGCTGTTCGGCGGGACGGGTTCCGCCCAGACGCTACCGACGCATCGCATTCCCGCAGCGCTGGCAATGGAGGCGGTCGGCGAAGCGGTGTCCTCGTGTGCAATGCGCGGCTATCGGGAAACAGCCGTTCTGGTCGACGCGGACGGCGCCACCATCGCGACGCTGCGCGGCGACGGTGCCGGCATCCATACGCTCGATAGCGCGCACGACAAGGCTTACACCAGCGCATCTTTCAAGAGCGACACCATTGCCCTGGCGGAGCTGGCGAAAAACGAGATCGCCGGGCTGGCGAAGCTGCCGCACGTGCTGTTCTTCGGCGGCGGGGTCGTCATCAAGCTCGGTGACGAAATCGTGGGCGCGATCGGGGCGAGCGGAGCGCCGGGCGCGATGCTGGACGACAATTGCGCGCGGGCCGGGCTGGAGAAGATCCGCGACCGGCTGAAATAGGCCATCGTGTTCACCTGCCACGGTTCGGATGGGTGAGTACCTCTCCCCGCTGTGCGGGGAGAGGTCGGCGCGCTCTTGCGCGCCGGGTGAGGGGGCCTCTCCGCGAGTTTGAGCGGCAATTTTAAGCTCGAATCGCGGAAAGGCCCCCTCACCCCACCCTCTCCCCGCACGCGGGGCGAGGGAGCAGAGGCGCCGTGCCGCATGACAAGCGCTCGACCGAGATGGATTGAAATAGGGGGAGAGCCGGCCTCAGCCCGGCTCCATGCCATGACGCCGCAAAACCGGCGCGGCGCGCGGCGAGGTCAGAAATTTCAGCAGGGCTCCGGCGGCGTCCGCGGCCGGGGCGGCCGTCCGGACGCCCGCGGAAAACACGGTGACCATCTGGACCTCGGCCGGCAGCGGGCCGAGATATTCGATGCCCTCGACCGACATCAATTCGCTCATCTGGGTGAAGCCGATCTCGCCTTCGCCGCGCGCGAGCGCTGCGCCGACCCCCAGGCCGGGACCGATCTGCGTGATCTTCGGCTGGAGCTGCTCGGCTATTCCCATCTTTTGAAAGAGGCCGGGGAGGTAGATGCTGCTCGGACCGGATGAAAGTATGATCGATTTTGCCGCCAGCAGGGTGTTCTTGAGCGCTTCGGCGGACGAGATGTCGGGGCGGGGTGCGCCGGCGCGCGCCGCAACGCCGACGCCGGATTTCGCGAGATCGATGCGGCCCACGAGCTTGCCTTGCTTGACGAAGTCGTCGATGCGGGCGGTCGGAATGATGACGATATCGGCCAGTTCGCCGCCGCCGACCCGCGTGACGATGTCGACGGTACCGCCCCAGTCGATCGCGACCTTGTGTCCGCTCTCCTTCTCAAAGATCGGGATGAGCTCGCGATACGGCTCCCTGACGGCATTCGAGGCGATCACCTTGATCTCGGCCGCCCCGGCGCCGGGCGCCAGGAACGCGGCGAGGGCGGCTGCGATGCCATAGAGAGCTGTCTTCATGGGGGCCTCTCGTTTCGTGAATGACGAGAGCATAGCGCGCCGGCGCCTTTCATCCCCAGCCGTTTCTTGTCAGGTGAAGGAAAGGCGTCGAGGCGAACTTGCTGGCAAGTTGGCGGAGCATGCGGACTCGACCGGATCGACAGCTCTTCAGCCATCGGTCTGATCGCGTTAGGATCAGGCGAGCCTCGCAATCTGCGTCACCGCAGTCGAGCCGGCGTGACGTCAGCGCGGGCCCCAACGTGCCTGAAAACCTCAAATTGTATGGATTGAGTTGTGCGACCGGCTCGGGGCCGGTCGGCGAAGCGCGTCAGCTTAGGCCACCAGAAAAGTCAGCAGGCCGGCCAGGGCGGAGCCGCCAATAAGCATCAGCCAGTCACCAGCATCGAAACCAAGAACCCGGCCATCGGCAGTCATGCGCGCAATCATGTTTCCCTCTTGATCATTCCAACTTCCATGGACTCATACGTATCAGGTGATCGCGGTCATGGCTGTTGCAGGTGCGCAACAAAGGCCGCCAATGTGTGATTTTATGGAAATTGCATGTCAATAAATTATTAATTATATCAATCGATTAGTATCGATATCGAAGCTGACCCTGGAGGCGGCTGGAAAGTGTTGCTGTTCTGCATCGCTCGGCGCCAGTGCCGCCGTAATCGCGCCATTTTTCGGACGCGATTTGGCGGTGGCGAGCCGGTCCCGGCCTCGGACCGGCCTCGGCCGCGGACCCCTCCCCGACCGGACGCGCGTCGAATCAGCCGATGGCGCTCGCGACCGGCGCGCCGACCCAGCGCCGTCAAAACCGATAGAAGGCGGCGGGGTTGTCGACCATGATCTTGCGACGCATGCCTTCGTCGGTGACCCAGTCACCGAAGGCATCCACGAGATCTGCGTCATTGGGGTTGACGAGGTACTTGTTGGGATGTGGCCAGTCGGTGCCCCACATGACCCGCTCCGGCGCTGCCGCTATCAGGGCGTGGGCCATCGGCTTCACGTCGTCATAGGGGGGCAGATCGGTGGCGCTGACCCGGTTGGCGCCGGAGATCTTCATCCAGGTGTTGCCGCGGCGCATGAGCTCGATCAGCGCCTGGAATCCCGGCGCCTGCACCCCGGCCGTGGCCGGCTGATAGGCGAAGTGGCCGATCGATATCGGCACCTGGACCGCGGTGAAGGTCGGCATCAGCGCGATGATGTCCTTGCCCGGAAACAGGAACTCGATGTGCCAGCCGAACGGCGCGATGCGGGCGGCGAGATCGGGTATAGCGTCCATCTCGATCGGCATGCCGCCCTTGTTATCGGTGTTGAGGCGGACGCCGCGCACCCCCGATGCATCGAGGGCGGCAAGTTCGTCGTCGCTTATGTCCAGGGTGATTGCCACCACCGCCCGCGCCCGGTTCGGTGTCTCGGCATTGAGAGCCGCCATGCCGTTCAGGATGGCGGCGTTGTCTACCCCGTAGACCGAAGGCTGGGTGAACACCACGCGATCGACGCCGAGGGTCGCGTGCAGGTGCTCGAGATCGGCGAGCGTGGAGTCCGGCGGATCGTAGCCGCGGTCGGGTGATAGCTCGTAGCCGGGCTCGAAGATGTGAACGTGGGTGTCGACCGCTCCCTTGGGCAGGACCATCTTGGGCTTGCGGGGATTACGATCCGGCGGCAAGCAATCCCTGATCAGTCCGGCCATCGTCTTTCATCCTCCGAATCGCTGCCCGCACGTGCCACGATTCTGTGGCGCCCGCGGCGTGGTCTAGTAAGCAACGATCGGCTTTCATGCAATCCACTACCTGATGTTGAAGCGCACGGGGACGACGAACGACAAGGCGCTGTCGGGTGCGTTGCCGGGCGGCTCGTGGCATCGGCTGGGCGCGCGCGAGCATGTCGAGGGTTTCCTGATCGAGCAGCGGCGACCCCGAGCTCTGCACGATCTGGCTGCGCAGCAGATGCCCTTCGTGGTCGATGGTGAAGGCGACTTTCGCAATACCCTGCTCGCCGTGCGCGCGCGCCGCCGTCGGGTAGCGCTTGAAGCGCTCGAGGTGGGCGGCGAGCGCGCTTTGCCACCGGATGAATGTGGCTGGGGTCTGGACCGCGGCTCCCGGCGTCGGGCGGCGCGGCGGTCGACGGAGGCATCTCGACCGACGGCGCCGCCGTCGCCTCGCGCTGTTCGACGGGCGGTTCGGGCTTGGGCGGCTCCGGGATCGGCAGCGCGACTTCCGCCTCCTGCTCGATCGGCTTGGTTTCTTCCTTGGGCGGCGGGGTCGGCTCGCTCTCCATTTCCGGAGGTCCCGGCGCGAGATCGCTGGGCGGCGTCGACGGGGCGGCAGGCGCCTCGGGAAGCTCGAGCATGACGACCGGTGCGCCGGCATCGAAATCCGAAGCCTCACGCGACTCCAACAGGCTCAACGCCGCCATGCCGTGGGCGGCCACAACCACGACAAAGCACGCGATCCAGCGCACGGTGTCGGCGCGATCCCGTTCGGAACAGTTGGTCGGCCGTGCTCAAACCCTGCACTCCTCGTCGTGTTCTGCCGGTTGCTCGATGGCGTCATCGGTGTCACTCCGCTGCCGGAGCGGCCGCCGGGTATCGCTGCACCAGGTCGCGGCTGACGAGGGTGAGGACCTCGACGCTGGTGTCGGCATAGAGCGCGCGATACTGCGCGATCGAGCGCGAGAACATGTTGTAGATGACCACCGCCGGGATCGCGGCGGCGAGCCCGAAGGCGGTGGCGAGCAGCGCCTCGGCGATGCCCGGCGCGACCACCGCGAGATTGGTGGTGTGCAGCTTCGATATCCCGATGAAGCTGTTCATGATGCCCCACACCGTGCCGAACAGGCCGACGAACGGCGCGGTGGCGCCGATGGTGGCGAGGATGCCGGTGCCGCGCAGCATCTGCCGCCCGACCCCGGCCTCGATGCGCTCGAACCGCGCCGCGATGCGCTCCTTGAGGCCGTCGATGTCGCGCCGGTCGGGGGAGCGGCGCAGTTCGCCCTCGATCGCCTGGATCAGCCGCGCCGACTTGCGGGCTCGCGGCACTGGCAGGCTGGGCCGCCTCGGCGAGCGAGCGCGCCGCGGCCAGCACCTCGATGGGCACGCGCGAGGCTGCGGCGCGCGCCGACGAGTTCCAGCGTCTTGGCGAGCCAGATGGTCCAGGTCAGCACCGACGCGAACAGCGAGGCCGATCATCACCGCCTTGACGATGAGATCGGCCGCCATGAACATGCCCCACGGCGTGAGGTCGCGCGGCAGCAGGCCGGGAGCGACATCCATCGGCGGGGCTGCCGCCTGCCCTTGCGGCTGGGCGGCGTCGCCTGCAGCGGGGCCGCGGCCGGCGCCGGGGCGTCCGGTGCCGCGGAAGGCGGCGCTGAGCGCGGCCGGCGCGGAGGAGCTTTGCTGCGGCGCCTGGGCGTGGACGATTCCGCCGAGGATTCCGCCAAGCAAAACGCAGCACACCAGCCCGGCGCCGAGCGCCCGTGGAAGGCAATTCAGGCAAGTCAGCCTGAACCTACGCAAGTCAACAACGCGGCCCTTCCAACGGGACCACCCAAATCGGCAACATATTTCGTTCATGACCATCTGCACTCATTTGACGCCCCCCGTATATGAAGAACTTGCTCTTGTTTGCCTGCACCCCCATGGGCATCGAGCGCTCGCGCGGCGTATCCGCAACCGAGGCTCAGAACCAGCCGAAAAATGCTCCCGGCAGAAGATGATAATTCACGCCGACCTTGATCTGCTGGACGTGCGTATTCACCGTCGTTCCGGCGCCGCCTAACGCATAGGAACTGGTGCCGAAGCCGAGATAATCGTATTCGAGCTTGGTCGACCAACCCGGCCCGAACATCCACTCAGCGCCGAGGCCGAGAGCATATCCGCCGCGGGTGTCGCTTATCGAGCCGCCGCCGATGGGCCCGCTCACCGCCAGATTGTAATCGGCATTGAGCCAGGCAGCGCCGCCCTTTGCGTACAGCACCCAATCGCTGATCACGTATCCGACCCGGCCGGTCAAGGTGCCGTACCAGTTTTGATTGCTGTCGAAGATGCCGCTGGCGACGGTGCCGGTCGGGGTCGTGGTGATGAAATTGAAGTTGCCGCTCGCGGCCGACCACGACAGAGTCGGCCTCGGCGCCGACCAGCCAATTGGGCGAGAATTGATAATCATAGCCGGCCTCGAGGCCGGCCATGACGCCGCTCGGATTGGTGGAGAATGTTACCGGCGTTCCGAACAATGGATCGGTTGCATCCTCGCCGGCAAATGCGAAACCGACATGCGCGCCGACATGCAAGCCCGTCCAGACGGGCGGCGGCACGTAGGGCAGTGGCGGAGCCCGCTGCAGATCGGCAGCGTTCGCGGACGCGCTCAAGATGACGGCGAGTGCCGTCACGGCCGCCCATTTCATGTTCCCGATGTCAGACATTCCATCCTCCTCAGTAGGCGAACATGTAGTTGACGCCCAGGCGCACGATGTTGTCGCGTTCGCGGACCGAACTCTCAGCGTGCTCACGCTGCCCGCGTAGGCGTAGGAAATCGTGTTGCTGTGGACCGAAGGCCACACCAGCAAGAAGATTTCTTGTCATTGGATCACCTCTTCTTTGGGCGGCCATTTCTACAGTTGCTGCGACAGACCGACGAAGTAGCCGCGGCGCGGGCCGTATTGCGGCGCGAACACGCCGATGCCGCTGCCGCTACGGATTTGGTAGATCCTGTCGAACACGTTGACGATGTCGAACCGCCCTGTAACCGGCTTGTCGAACAGACCGTGCTCCCAGATCGGACGCTGCAGGCCGAAGTTGAACGTCACATAAGCCGGAACATGGTCGGTATTGAAATCGCCGGCCCGCAGACCGCTGCCGTAAATCATATTCACGCTGGCCCGGGTTTTGTCGGAGAAGAGATAGGAAAGGCCAGCGTTGGCGCTTAAGAGCTGCGAGTGGTCGGTATTGATCCACTGGTGAGCGAGATAGTTGAGCTCATCGGGCGCAAACAGGCTCTGGTTGGACACGACTGTGTTTGCCGTTTCCCGACCCCAGGAAAAGTTGCCATAGGCGCTGAAATTCTCCGTGGTGAATTTCGCCTTCCATTCTACGCCCCAAACCTCCGCCTTGTCGTAATTGAAGGCAGTCAGGATGTAAGCGGCACCAAACTGCCCGTCGTCGAGGAGGTCCCGGGCCCGCTTGTAGTAGCCGTCCATCCCGACCTCGAGGCTCGGGCAATTGAGTGCCGGCACGGCGGCGATCGGCGCCTTGCCATAGAGCACGCTTGTTGCCGTCGGGCACGGCGGCAACAGTTGCTGGCTGATGCCCGCATCGACCACGTTGGAGCGCTCGGGAAGGATCGGGCCCTGCGCAAACGTCGGCGGTGCGCCGGTCGTGTTTCTGTAAAGCTCCGTGTTCGCTTGGGCCTCGAGCGTCAGGAGCGGCGGCGTGAAATAGCGGGCGTAGCCGGCGTGAATCGTCGTGCCCCAGAACGGCTTGTAGACGAAATTCGCGCGTGGGCTGAGCTGATACTTGTCGACATATTGCCACATGTCGTCGAAGCGCGCGCCCCAGTTGAGGGTCAGTTGCGGCGTGAGACGCCACTCGTCCTCCAGGTAGACGCCGGCCAGGTAGCCGGTCTTGATGCTGGGGTCGACGAACGAGAAGGGGCCGCCGGTCGCGTTCCCGGCGGCATCGGTGGGCTCCACAGTCGCCACCGTCCGGACGATGCCCTGCTCCACGCTCGTATTGAATCCGAAGCGAACGGTGTGAACGTCGTTGATCTTATAGGCGTTGTCGCCCTGGACGCCGTTCATGAAAGAACTTCGATAAACGTTGGATGCGATACCATTGAAGAGAATATCGCCGTAGACATCGGGGACGAACAGCAGGCTGTTGTAGCGCGAGAAATAGGCGAGCTGCATATCGAGGTCGCCGGTGGTGTGTTGCCAGGCGAGCACGCCATAGACATTCTTTTCGTATTGCGTCTCGTTGATCTTGGCGGAGTCCCCGCCAGTCGCATTGGCGCCGTAGATCGGAAACAATCCGGGAAATACCGGCTGCCCGGGGTTGGTCGGGATCTGGTACTTGATGGTCGAGGCGCCGGTGATCGTGCTGATCCGCGTCCAATCATCGAGATAGGTCGAGGTGTAGCCGAAGAACCCGCCGCGGGTGTTGAAATCGTGAAGCGCGGTGGCGTTCGCGGTCGGATTCTCGAGGCCGAGGAAGTTCTGGAATTCTCGGCCGGCGAAGAAAAATTCGGTGTTGCCGGACTTGCCGCCATATTCGACATACGGCGTGATCGTGCCCTGGCTTCCCCCATAGACGCTGATCGAGCCCTGGTTCGGATTGGTGGTGAAATCCTTCGTGGTGATGTCGAGGATAGCGGTGTTATGAAGCCCGTACTGGGCCGGCAGCGCGCCGGTAACGAGTGCCATCTTTCCGATGAAGCCCGTCTCCAGGAACTGGGCGAACCCGGAGATGCCATCCGGCAGGATAATGCCGTTGATTCGGTACTGCACGTTCGCGTGCTCGTTGCGCACGTGATAATCGCCGGAAGACGTCGAATCCTGGGAGACCCCGGGAAACTGGGTCACCAGAAGGTCGCCGACCGACTGATTGGCCCCCCCGGGCGCGTTGCTGATTTCCTGGCTAGTGACCTGCGTTACGGCAGTTCCCGTCTTCGGCAAGATGTTTTCGCGCGTTTGATTAGACCTTTCGACCTGCTGGGTGAATGCGCGCGTGGCCGCCGCCTGCTGCGCGGCGGCGGTCTGGGCGGGAGTCAACGCAGGGACGGTCCGTGCAGGCGCCGCGGGCGCCCCGGTTACCCGCGTCGGCGCGGTCGTCGCCGTGCGCCTCGGGGGGGCCGCCCTCGGAGTTTCCTTGGGAGCCGTCACCGTGATCTGCGGCATGTTCGTCTGCGGCCCGGAGGTCTGCGGCGGAGTCGCCTCCGGCGCAGTCGGCGGCGGCGCGGCCGTCTCGGGTGTGCGCGGTGGTGGCGTGGCCTGCTCTTGAGCGATCGACGTGTTGCATGCCGCGATGAAGGCTATGGCCGATCCGCTAAGAAGCAGACCGGCACGAACGGAAACTTTCATGTTTGACCCCGATATCTGTCATGAGATTGCTGCCTGATCCGCGCGAAATGAAATCGCGCCGCATGGGGGCGAATTTCGCCCGATGCCATGAGTTTCCGGCACCACCCGAACGCAGGGGCGGTGCGGCCGACTCAGGCGATTGCGTCAGGCAACAGGGGGGCCGCGGGCGTTGAAATAAATGTGGTCGATCGGCCGAGCCCGCGTGGCTGCGAACGACCAGTGCAATGCCTTGAAGACTGCAATTGCGGGCAGGAGCGTCGGCGCAGTCGGTGCGACCAGCGCGCCCGCCAAGCTGATATTGGCGCAAATGGCGCAGAAATCGTCGCCAAGGCCGCTCGGGTTCTTTTGCCGAGGCGAAATGGGAAGGTCGGCGAGCGTGACTTTTCCGGGCGCCGCCGCAACAGCTTTCCCCGCCGCTGCCGCCACCGCCCAATTGCCTGCGTTGCCGGCAAAACGGTCGAGATGGACATGGCCGAAGGAGAGGACGAACTGGCACGTCAGCGCGAACAGCGCCAGCGACGCTACTTTGAGCCTGTGCGAGCGGAACCAACGCATCTGCAAACGGGCCTTGTTCCTTCCGGAATATAGTTTAGCAAACCCCGCAGCATTATAGAACCCCTCGCCGCAAGAGTTAATGAATCCTTGCTGCATGTTGCGGCGGAGCGACACTTTCCGCTTCGATTTCTCCTTGGCGCATAGACCTCCAGGCGCAATTTCTTCTCAGTGACGGCCCCGGGCTGTTTTCCAGGCAATGTAGGCGGCGGCCGCCAGGGCAATACCGAAGCCGAGCCATTCCGGGCGAAAGCACGGCCCCGGATAGGGACATACTTGGCCCAGCCAGTTGATGCCGAAGGTCTGAACGGCGCTCGCCAGGAAAATCATGGCGAGACCTGCGACGAAAAAAATCATTCCCTTCATCGGAAACCCCAATGCCGAAACGGGACCAGCAGCGTCATCGCAATCGTCGATTTCGTGCACGCGCGCGAAATCGGTGGCGCGGGTGCTGGCGGGGCCAGCACCGTGGCTTGCCGACGATGAGAACGGCGCATCGAAGCGATGAAATCGCCTATGCAGCCGTTCAGGCCGGTGGGTCAGACGTGGGGAGGGGCGCGGGCGTTGAAATAAAAATGGTCACGCGAGGCGAATGCGATCGCCACGGACAGCCAATGCAAGTCCTGAATGAATGAAATCGGCGGGATAGCCGCGGGTGAGACCGGTAAAACCAGCGCGCTTGCCAGCCCGATATGATTGCAAACCGCGCAGAAATCCTGGGCAAGACCGGTCGGGGGCTTATGCGCAGGCGAAGATGGGACACTGGCCGAACCATCGGACGGGTCGGCCGAAATAGCCAATGCAGCGGAAACGGCGCCGACGCTGCCGGTATGAATGTGGCCGAACGTGAGTACGAACTGGCAGGCGAGCGCAAAAATCGCCAGCCACGCAACGCCACCGCCGTTCGATCGAAACCACCTCATGGGTCGCGGCCCTGAGACAGACGGCACAGATATACCACACCGGTCCGCCGCGTGAAGCCGAGGATCGAAGCCGCTCTTGCTCGGCGGCGCGCGGTCAGGTGAGGGCGGCGTATGTGCCCTGAGAATTGCGAAGCGTGGGCTGCCGCGGCGGTCACGCCGTCGTCTCGGCGCCGTGAACGTCGTCGGCCTCCTCGCGCGTGGAGACCACCCGTTCGATGACGAAATAGTATGTCGGTATCAGGAACAGGGTAAAAAGCGTCGCCAAGAACAGGCCGCCGGCCACGACGGTCGCGAGGCTGCGCTGCACGTCGCTGCCGACCCCCGTCGCGAGCGCGGCCGGCAGCATGCCGACCGTCGCGACGGTCGCGGTCATCAGCACCGGCCGCAGGCGTTCGCCGGCGCCGGCGATGACCGCCTCGATCAGCGGGAGTCCGGAATCCCGCACCCGGTTGAGATTCGCCACCATGATGACGCCGTTCATCACCGCCACCCCGAACAGCGCGATGAAGCCGACCGCGGAGGAGACATTGAGGGTAACCCCGGTGACATGCAGGGCGATCAACCCGCCCAGCGCCGCCAGCGGCACCACCAGCAGGATCAGCGCCACCTGGCGCAGCGTGCCGAACTCGGCAAACAGCAGCACGATCATCAGCCCGAGGATCAGGCCGAGGATCAGGCCGAGGCGCGCCTCCGCGCGCTGCTCGCCCTCGAAGTCACCGCTCCACTCGATGCGGTAGCGGGCCGGATCGAATTTGACTTTCTCGCCGACCGCCCGCTGCGCGGCCTCCAGCAGCGCCGGAAGGCTGCGGCCGTCGGAATTGAGCTTCACCATGAGATAGCGCTGGTTCATGTCGCGATTGATGGTGCTCTCGCCGCTCTGCAACTGGATGCGCGCCACCTGGGACAGCGGCACGAGCGCACCCGAGCTCGAGGTGAGCACCAGGTTTCCGAGAACCTCGGGGTTGTTGCGCGCCGCCTCCGGAAAACGCACGGTGACATCGTAGTGGCGCGGGCCGATGAAGACTTGGCTCACGCCGACGCCGCCGATGCCGGTCTGGATGAGGTCGGCGATGTCGGCGACGTTGATGCCGTAGCGCGCTGCCGCTTCGCGGTCGGGCGTGATCGCGATTTGCCCCAATGGCGGACGCCAGTCCACCAGCACGTCGGCGGTCCCGGGCACTTTCTCGAGAACCGCGGCGACGTCCTTGGCGATACGGCCGAGTTCACCGAGGTCCTCGCCGAACACTTTCACGGCGAGCTGACTGTGCGGCTCGAAGATCTTGTCCTTGACGCTGTCCATGATCGGCTGGCTGATGGCAATCTCGTAGCCCGGCAGTTCGGCGAGGCGCGCGGAGAGCCGGCGGACCAGATCCTGCTTGGTGCCGTGCGACGGCCAGGTGTCGTACGGACGAAGCGTGACGGCGGCCTCGACGTGGGACGGCGTCCACGGATCGGTGCCGTCGTCGTTGCGGCCGACATGGGTCACCACGTTGGCGACCTCCGGAAATTCCATGACGACCTTGCGCAGTTCGGCATCCATCTCCATCGCCTTGGCGAGGGAAATTCCACCCGTCATTTCGGAGTGGAGAAAGATCGAGCCTTCATCGAGCTCGGGCAGGAATTCGCGCGAGACGGTCGCGCCGAGCGCGACCACGGCGACGGCGGCGACGGCGGTCAGGGCGTAGACGATGGAGGGGCGCTGCAGCGAGCGGTGCAGCGTTCTTCGGTAGGCGCCTTCCAGCCAAATCAGAACGTGGTTGTGGAAAGGACGCCGCGGCTTGCGATAGGCGAGATACGACAAGCCCGGCACCAGCGTCAACGCCAGCAGCAGTGCGCCGAACTGGGCAAAGCCGACGGCATAGACCATCGGGTAGAACAACTTGGCCTCGATGCGCTGGAACGCGAACAGCGGGAAATAGGTCGTGATGATTATCAGTGTGGCGAAGAAGATCGGCCGCGCCACCTGATGGGCGGCCGCAGCGGCATCTGCTTCGGTGAGCCGCCTGCCGGGCTCGGACTCCGCGCCGCCGCAGCATCGCCTCGGTCATCACGATGGCGCCGTCGACGATGATGCCGAAGTCGATCGCGCCGAGCGACAGCAGGTTGGCCGGTATCCGCAAGAGATTCATCAAGATGAACGCCATGAGCATGGCGAACGGGATGGTGATGCCGATGATCACGGCGCTGCGCGCGCTGCCGAGAAACACGATGAGGACGATGACGACGAGGCCGATCCCCTCGAAGATGGTGTGGGAGATCTTGTCGACGGTCGCATCGACGAGGTCGGCGCGGTCGAGATAGGGCACGATCTGCACATCGTCGCTCTTCAGGCGGGCGTTCAGCTCGGCGACCTTGGCGTGGACGCCGCTGATGACACGCGAGGGATTGTCGCCGCGCAGCAGCAGGACCGTCCCCTCCACGGCATCGTTTTTGCGGTCCTTGCCGAGAACGCCGTGGCGCTCCTGGTTGGCGAGTTTCAGCTTGCCGAGGTCGCGAAGCAGGATCGGGGTCCCGTTGCGCTGCGTGACGACGATGGCGCCGAGATCGTCGAGCGTCTGCACGAGGCCGATGCCACGGATGACGAAGCCGAGGTCGCCGCGCGCCACGACGCTGCCGCCGGCACTCGTATTGTTGGCGTTGATGGCGGCTTCGATATTAGCCAATGACAGGTTGAAGCGGACGAGCTGCTGGGGATCGAGCTCGAGCTGGAATTGCGTGGTGATGCCGCCGAAGGTCTGGATGTCGGCTACCCCCGGTATCTGCTTGAGCGCGGGGATGATGATCCAGCGCTGAATCTCGGAAAGATCGCGCAGTCCCTTGGAGTCGGATTCCAGCGTGTAATAATAGATCTGACCGGTCGGCGACGTGAGCGGGTCGAGGCCGGGCGTCACTCCGGCCGGCAGGGTGACGTTCTGGATGCGCTCGTTGATGCGCTGGCGCGACCAATAGTCTTCGATGCCGTCGCGGAACACCAGGGTGATCAGCGACAGTCCGAACGTGCTCTTCGAGCGCATGAACAGAAGGCCGGGGGTGCCGTTTAGCTCGCGCTCGAGCGGGATCGTGATGCGCTGCTCCACCTCTTCGGCGGCGAGGCCCGGCGCCTGCGTGACCACCTGCGAACTGGTGTCGGCGATGTCCGGGTAGGCTTCGATCGCCAGTTGGGTCCAGGAGTAGTACCCGTAGATGGCGACGAAGACGCAGATCATCGCCACCACCATGCGCCTTCGCAAAGCCAGGGTGACGAGGGCGTCAATCATTGAGCAGCACCCCGCCCTTGACGACGACGCGCTCCCCGGCCTTGAGGCCGCGCGCCACGATCGCGTCATTGCCCTGCTGGAAAGCGATCTCGACGGGATGGGCTTCGAACACCCAGGGCGCCACCTCGACGAACACCTGGTCGGTTTCGTTGCGCAGCATCAGGGCCGTGGTGGGCACCGCCGGCATCGCCTGCTCGGGCGCCAGGAAAGTGGCATTGGCGAACATGTTCGGCTTGAGGCGAATCTCCGGATTTTCGAACGCGATGCGCACCTTCATCCGCCGCGTGTCGGGATCGAGGACATCGCTGACGAACAGGACTTTGCCCTTGAAGACCTCGTTCGGATAGGCCGTGAACACGACGTCCACGGACTGGCCCTTGACGATCAGGGAGGTGTCTTTCTCGGGAACGTTGGCGGTGACCCAGACCGTGCTCAGGTCGGCGATCGTCATGACGGCAGCAGTGGGATCGTTGAGGAATGCGCCCGGGGCCATTTGCAGGTCGATGACGCTGCCGGCTACCGGTGCCTTCATCGATAGAAGTCGGTCGTCGCCTTTCTGATCCGAGGGCGCGCCGATCGCCTGGAGCCGATTTTGGGCGCGCCCGAATTCCGCCTGGGCCTGCGCGTAGTCGCTCTGCGCCTGCTCGCGGTCTTTGACCGAAATGGCGCGGGTCTTTTCCAGGACCAGCAGCCGGTCGAGCGTCTGCTTGGTGAGCGTGAGCGCGGAGCGCGCCTTTTCGAGGTCGGAGACGGCCAGCGCGAGATCGCCGGATTCGATTACCGCGAGCACGTCACCGGCCGCGACCCTGGCCCCGAGTTGCACCTTGAGGTCGATCACGCGGCCCGCCACGGACGGCAGAACCTTCGCGGTGCGCGCGGGGTCGGCTTCCACCACCGCCGGCAATGTCAGGCTGCGCTGCACCTTCTTGTCCGCGACCTCGGCGATTCCGAGCTTGACGCGCAACGGCGAAGTCGGCGGCACCGTGATCCGCGCGCCATCGATGGTGAAGAACGCGGCAGTGTCGTGGAGCGACGGCTCCTGGGCGCGCAAGCCGCCACTTCGGGAAGCGACGTAATAGATGCCGATGCCGGCCGCGACGACGAGCGCAACGAGGCCCGCTGCGGTTCCTGCACGCATTCCCGCACGCAAAAGCGAACGCGCTGCCCCGCCGCCGCGGTCGCCTGGATTGTCGGATTGCGTCATCTTGGGCCCGCCGATTGGCCGTTGGGTGTGCGGGGCGGATTTTGTTCGGGAAATGTCCGCGACCGCGTGCGCGATTGGGCGCATTGAGGGCGCCGTGCCGGCGCGGGCGTGCCGCCGCCGGTCGACGCAGGTCGTCAGGCGAGGGGTGGCGCGCGGGCCTTGAAAATCCCATGCGGCGTGGCCGCCAGGACAATGGAAAGATCGGTCCAGGCCGGTCCCGGACCGGCCGCGGCGGCTATGGACGATGCCGGCGCCGCGGACGGAAGGACGTTTCCGGCCAGATGGATGACCGCGCAAAGCAAGCAGTATTCGGCGGCCGCCGGGCCGCATTTGGCTGGGCCGGGGCATCGGCCGAACCGTGTCCGACCGTGCCGATGGCGGGCTGCGAAGCTGGCCAGCAAGTGCCTGTGCGCAATGGACGTGATTGAAGAGAACGATCAATTGCACGGCGAGCGCGAAAAGCGCGCACCACGACCCAAATCTAAGGTTCGAGCGAACCCAGCTCATCAGGGCGCCAATCCAAGTGCAATTTTCGCGCAAAACCGGCCGCGGCTGGGCAGACACGAAGCCATCGGACGGTGTCTAGCGACGTGTCTAAGCTGCCGCAAGCCTGCGGTAATATCGCTACCCGCGGCAAAATTTGTCAATGCGGCAATCCAACCCGATCGCGGCAAGCGTTAATCCCAGGCTTCCGGGAGGGGCTGAAAACCGTCGGTCCCGGCAGAAATGCGGCGGCAACGCCTGTCCGCCCGGGAACGATCGACGGCTGGCCAGTCGACGGCCGGCCTTGCGTTCCGGCGCCGGCCCGGTGATATGGCGGTTGCCTGCAGGGACCGGCAGGCGCGATCAAGCTCATGCCATACAAGGGGAAACGCCATGCAGATCACGCGACGCCACATGCTCGCTACGGGCGCCGGCGCAGCCACGCTCGCGGCGACGCCGCGCGTCTTTGCTGCCTGGGAGCCCAGTCTGCGGTATCCCGATCCGGCCGTCCAGGTCCTCGACCCGAGCTTTGCGGGCTATCGCGTGGCGCAGGCGACCGTCGAGCAGCTCTTCACCGGCGGACGGTTCGGCGAAGGTCCGGTGTGGTTCGGCGATGCGCGCTGCGTGCTGTGGAGCGACATCCCGAACAATCGCATCATGCGCTGGGACGAGGCGAGCGGCCTGACGACCGTCTTCCGGCAGCCCTCGAACTACGCCAACGGGCTCGCCCGCGACCGCCAGGGCCGGCTCATCGCCTGCGAACCGAATATGCGCCGGGTGACGCGCACCGAGTACGACGGAACGATCACCGTGCTGATCGACAGGTTCGACGGCAAGCCGCTCAATTCGCCCAACGACGTCATCGTCAAGTCCGACGACACCATCTGGTTCTCCGATCCCGCCGCCCCCGGCTTCGACCCCTGGGAAGGTCGCCTCGAGCCGCCGGTGCTGCCGACCAATGTCTACCGGCTCGATCCCAAGACCGGCCGCGCGACGGTGGTGGCCGGAGACCTGCGGCCGAACGGGCTCTGCTTCTCGCCCGACGAGCGCATCTTGTACCTCGCCGACAACGGTCCCACCCCGAAGGGCATACGCGCCTATGACGTGGTGGACGACGGGACCAGGCTCGCCAATGGCCGCGTGGTCGTCACCTGCGACCCCGGCGTCGTTGCCGACGGCTTCCGTTGCGACATCGACGGCAACCTCTGGTGCGGGTGGGGGCCCGGCGAGAATCTCGATGGCGTGATGGTGTTCAACTCCCAAGGCAAGCGGATCGGACGAATTGCGCTGCCGGAGCGCCCCGCCAATCTCTGCTTCGGCGGCCTCGCCCGCAATCGCCTGTTCATGGCGGCCGGCCATTCGCTCTATTCGCTCTTCGTCAGAACGCAAGGCGTGGCGGGGCGCTGACGCGCGGCGCACAGACACGCCGGCCTCTTGGAATGGCCGGCGGCGCGGCGATCGACGACAGAGGAAAGAACCATGCCCGCCGACATCGACGCGCCGACCCTGAAGCGCTGGCTTTCCGACGGCCGTGAAATCGCGCTGTTCGATGTCCGCGAACATGGACAGTACGGAGCCGGCCATCTGTTCTTTTCCGTCCCGCTGCCATACAGCCGCTTCGAGATCGAACTGCCCAAACTCGCACCCAACGCCGCGGTGCGGGTCGTGTTGTGCGACGGCGGCGACGGCGTGGCCGCCCGCGCCGCCGCCCGCGCTGCGGCGCTCGGATATCGCAACGTGTTCATTCTCGCCGGCGGCACGAAGGCATGGGGCGAAGCGGGATACACGCTCTATGCGGGCGTCAACGTGCCCAGCAAGGTGTTCGGCGAACTCGTCGAGCAACAACGCCACACGCCGCGGGTTTCGGCGCAAGACATCGTCTCCATGCGCGCCGCCAAGGAGGATTTCGTCATCGTCGACGGCCGTCCGTTTGGCGAATACCGCAAGATGAACATCCCCGGCGGCATCTGCTGTCCGAACGGCGAACTGGTCCTGCGCATCGCGGACATCGCGCCCGATCCGAACACCAAGATCGTGGTCAACTGCGCGGGCCGCACCCGCTCGATCATCGGCGCGCAGACCCTGATCGATTTCGGCGTCCCCAACCCGGTGTTCGCGCTCGAGAACGGAACGCAAGGCTGGTTCCTGGCGGGGCTCGAACTGGAACGCGGCGCCGGCCGCCGCTATTCCGACACGGTCGGCAACGCCGATCTCGCCGCGTTGCGGTCGCGCGCACGTGGGTTCGCCGCGGCTTGCGGCGCGCCACTCGTGGCGCCGGCTGCGGCCCATGCCTGGCTCCGCGATGAAGCGCGCACGACCTATCTCTTCGATGTCTGCACGGCGGAAGAGTTCGAAGTGAGCGGCCTGCCGGGCTTCCTCCCTGCTCCCGGCGGCCAACTCGTCCAAGCGACGGACCAGTGGGTCGGCGTCAAAGGGGCGAGGATCGTGCTGTTCGACCGCGAACAGGTACGCGCGCCGGTGATCGCGGGCTGGCTGCGCCAGCTCGGCCACGAGGCCTGCGTGCTCGATGACGCCGCTGCTGCGGCGACGCTCGACTGGCGGCGGGCCGCGGGTGCTTTCGAACCGCGGGCCGTGCCGCCGATATCGGTGCACGAGGCAGCCGCCGGATTGCGCGCCGGTGCGCTCGATGTGATCGACCTGCGCGCCGGCATGACCTATCGCCAGGGCCACATAATGGGGGCCACATGGGCGACGCGGCCGGGGATCGCGGCCGCGCCGGCTCGTGCGAGGACGGTCGCCCTCGTGGCCGAAGAGCCTGCGTCGGCGGCGCTCGCTGCCATCGATCTCGCCGAGGCCGGATCGCACGACGTCCGCTTGATCGCGGGTGGATACCAAGCGTGGTGCGACGCCGGCCTGCCGATCGAGGCTTCGCCGGCGTCGCACCACGCTTGGTATCCACCCGCGATCAAGCAAACGTCGTGCGCTCCGGCCTCGGCGAGATCGATGGCCGCGAGCGCCGCCGATGCGGCTCGTCGGCCACGATGGCGACCGTCCTCGCACGCGCCGGCGCGGCCGCGATCCCCGGCCGCGTCGCCCACACGGCGCCTACCATGTGGCCCTGGGCATAGGTGCCATACCGGCCCCGAGGTCGATCACATCGAGCGTCCCCGACGAGCGCGATCCGGCGGGCTGCCTCGTGCACGGATATCGGCGGCACGGCCCGCGGTTCGAAAGCGCCTGCGGCCCGCCGCCAGTCGAGCGCCGCCGCGGCGGCGGCGTCATCGAGCACGCAAGCCTCGTGGCCGAGCTGGCGCAGCCAGCCCGCGATCACCGGCGCGCGTACCTGCTCGCGGTCGGACAGCACGATCCGCGCCCCTTTGACGCCGACCCATTGGTCGGTCGCTTGGACGAGCTGGCCGCCGAGAGCAAGGAGGAAGCCAGGCGGGCGGTTCGCTTTGAACTCTTCCGCCGTGCGGACATAGAAGAGATAGGTCGTGCGCGCTTGGTCGGCGGACCAAGGCATGAGCCGCAGCCGGCGCCACGAATGGCGCGCCGCAAGCCGCGGCGAACCCGCGTGCGCGCGACCGCAACGCGGCGAGATCGGCGTTGCCGACCGCGTCGGCGTAGCGGCGGCCAGCGCCGCGTTGGAGTTCGAGCCCCGCCAGGAACCAGCCTTGCGTCCCGTTCTGCCAGCACGAATACCGGGTTGGGGACGCCGAAATCGATCAGGGTCTGGGCGCCGATGATCGAGCACGTGCGGCCCGCGCAATTGACCACGATCTTGGTGTTCGGATCGGGCGCGATTCCGCGATGCGCAGGACCAGTTCGCCGTTCGGACAGCAGATGCTGCCGGGGATGTTCATCTTGCGGTATTCGCCGAACGGACGGCCGTCGACGATGACGAAATCCTCTTTGGCGGCGCGCATGGAGACGATGTCTTGCGCCGAAACCCGCGGCGTGTAGCGTCGTTGCTCGACGAGTTCGCCGAACACCTTGCTGGGCACGTTGACGCCCGCATAGAGCGCGTATCCCGTCTCGCCCCATGCTTTCGTGCCGCCGGCGAGAATAACGCGTTGCGATATCCGAGCGCTGCGGCGCGGGCGGCGGCGCGCCCGGCCACGCCGTCGCCGCCGTCGCACAACACCACCCGCACCGCGGCGTTGGGTGCGCGTTTGGGCAGCCGATCTCGAAGCGGCTGTATGGAGCGGGACGGAAAAGAACGGATGGCCGGCGCCCTGCTTGCCCATGCTCCCGGACATGCGAGCAGCGCGATTTTCCACGAGCGTCGGAAAGCCAGCGCTTGAGGGTCGGCGCGTCGTTGCGGGCATGCTGCTTTCCTCTGTCGTCGCTCGCCGCGCACCGCCGGCCTGAGCAACAGGCCGGCGTGTCTACGCGCCGCGTGTCAGCGCCCCGCCACGCCTTGCGTTCTGACGAAGAGCGAATAAAGCGAATCGCCCGCCACCATGAACAGGCGATTGCGGGCGAGGCCGCCGAAGCAGAGATTGGCGGGGCGCTGCGGCAGCGCAATTCGTCCGATCCGCTTGCGCTGGGAGTCGAACGCCATCGCGCCATCGAGAACCTCACAAGGGCCCCCACCCGCGCCAGAGGTTGCCGTCGATGCGCGACGGAAGCCGTCGGCGACGACGCCGGGGTCGCAGGTGACGACCACGCGGCCATTGGCGAGCACGGGGAGTCGTCCACCACGTAGATCGGCGCGTATGCCCTTCGGGGGTGGGGCCCGTTGTGGGCGAGGTACAAGATGCGCTCGTCGGCGAGAAGCAGACCGTTCGGCGCAGTCTCGGCCACCACCGTTGCGCGGCCGGTCTTGGGACGTGACGGTGACATTGGTGGCGCGCCGGCGGCTCGACGCGACTCCGGGGGTCGAAGCCGGGGGCGGCGGGATCGGAAAACCAGATGGTGTCGTCGGACTTGACGATGACGTCGTTGGGCGAATTGAGCGGCTTGCCGTCGAACCTGTCGATCAGCACGGTGATCGTTCCGTCGTACTCGGTGCGCGTCACCCGGCGCATATTCGGTTCGCAGGCGATGAGCCGGCCCTGGCGGTCGCGGGCGAGCCCGTTGGCGTAGTTCGAGGGCTGCCGGAAGACGGTCGTCAGGCCGCTCGCCTCGTCCCAGCGCATGATGCGATTGTTCGGGATGTCGCTCCACAGCACGCAGCGCGCATCGCCGAACCACACCGGACCTTCGCCGAACCGTCCGCCGGTGAAGAGCTGCTCGACGGTCGCCTGCGCCACGCGATAGCCCGCAAAGCTCGGGTCGAGGACCTGGACGGCCGGATCGGGATACCGCAGACTGGGCTCCCAGGCAGCAAAGGCGCGCGGCGTCGCCGCGAGTGTGGCCGCGCCGGCGCCCGTAGCGAGCATGTGGCGTCGCGTGATCTGCATGGCGTTTCCCCTTGTATGGCATGAGCTTGATCGCGCCTGCCGGTCCCTGCAGGCAACCGCCATATCACCGGGCCGGCGCCGGAACGCAAGGCCGGCCGTCGACTGGCCAGCCGTCGATCGTTCCCGGGCGGACGGGCGTTGCCGCCGCATTTCTGCCGGGACCGACGGTTTTCAGCCCTCCCGGAAGCCTGGGATTAACGCTTGCCGCGATCGGGTTGGATTGCCGCATTGACAAATTTTGCCGCGGGTAGCGATATTACCACAGGCTTGCGGCAGCTTAGACACCGTCAGCTTAGACACCGTCCGATGGCTTCGTATCTGCCCAGCCGCGGCCGGTTTTGCGCGAAAATTGCACTTGGATTGGCGCCCTGATGAGCTGGGTTCGCTCGAACCTTAGATTTGGGTCGTGGTGCGCGCTGTTCGCGCTCGCCGTGCAATTGGTCGTTCTCTTCAATCACGTCCATTGCGCACAGGCACTGTGCTGGCCGGCTTCGCCGCCCGCCATCGGCACGGTCGGGCACGGTTCGGCCGATTCCCCGGCCCAGCCAAATCCGGCGGCCGCCGAATACTGCTTGCTTTGCGCGGTCATCCATCTGGCCGGAAACGTCCTTCCATCCGCGGCGCCGGCGTCGTCCATAGCGGCCGCGGCCGGTCCGGGACCGGCCTGGACCGATCTTTCCATTGTCCTGGCGGCCACGCCGCACGGGATCTTCAAGGCCCGCGCCCCGCCCCTCGCCTGACGACCTGCGTCGACCGGCGGCGGCACGCCCGCGCCGGCACGATGCCCTCAATGCGCCCAATCGCGCACGCGGTCGCGGACATTTCCCGAACAAAATCCGCCCCGCACACCCAACGGCCAATCGGCGGGCCCAAGATGACGCAATCCGACAATCCAGGCGACCGCGGCGGCGGGGCAGCGCGTTCGCTTTTGCGTGCGGGAATGCGTGCAGGAACCGCGGCAGGCCTCGTTGCGCTCGTCGTCGCGGCCGGCATCGGCATCTATTACGTCGCTTCCCGAAGTGGCGGCCTGCGCGCCCAGGAGCCGTCGCTCCACGACACCGCCGCGTTCTTCACCATCGATGGCGCGCGGATCACGGTGCCGCCGACTTCGCCGTTGCGCGTCAAGCTCGGAATCGCCGAGGTCGCGGACAAGAAGGTGCAGCGCAGCCTGACACTGCCGGCGGTGGTGGAAGCCGACCCTGCGCGCACTGCGAAGGTTCTGCCATCCGTGGCGGGCCGCGTGATCGACCTCAAGGTGCAGCTCGGGGCCAGGGTCGCGGCCGGTGACGTCTCGCGGTGATCGAATCCGGCGATCTCGCGCTGGCCGTCTCCGACCTCGAAAAGGCACGCTCCGCGCTCACCCTCACCAAGCAGACGCTCGACCGGCTGCTGGTCCTGGAGAAGACCCGCGCCATTTCGGTCAAGGACCGCGAGCAGGCGCAGAGCGACTACGCGCAGGCCCAGGCGGAACTCGGGCGGGCCCAAAATCGGCTCCAGGCGATCGGCGCGCCCCCGGACCAGAAAGGCGACGTTTGAATTAAGCCTCGTTAGCCCGGCAGCGTCATCGACCTGCAACGGCCCCAGCAGCATTCCTCAA
>CAVVCE010000190.1:0-10932 GCA_963746235.1 uncultured Alphaproteobacteria bacterium | reverse complement strand
CTCGATCTCGGCCAGCAACTGGCGCTCGAATGGTCGATGATGCGGACGGGACGGTGATCGTCGCGCAACGTCGAAGCGCCCCCGCGAGTGCGAACCGCTTGCTGACGGGTGCCGTCGAACTGCCGCAACCCCCAACTGCCGCAACCCCCGAACTGCCGCAACCCCCGAACTGCCGCAACCCCATCGTCAATGGCTTCGATTTCGGCTAGACTACTTGCCTCCGCATTCGTTCCGATGCGCGACGTTGGTCGCGTGCCGGCGCGGCTGGCGTTCGGTCAAAACACATTCACAAGGGGGTACGCTATGAGGGCTTTGGTTTCGATCGCAGCGCTCGGCCTGCTGGCACTGCCGGTTGTGCAGGCACAGGCACAGGCGCCGGCACCGAATCTGCCGCAATGGGCTTATCCGGTGGCGCCGCCGCCGAAGCCGCCGGACGCCGCCAAGCCGATTTAGTTGCCGGGCAGCGCCAAGCAATACACCCAGGCCCAGATTGACGACCGGTTTGCTCCGCCCGACTGGTATCCGGAAGATCACGCGGCGCTGCCGGACGTCGTGGCCCATGGCCGGCCGCCGAACGGGTTGGCGTGCGCCCTGTGCCACCTGACCAGCGGCGGCGGCCATCCGGAATCCGCCGGCATTTCCGGGCTCCCGGTGGAGTATTTCATGCGCCAGATGGCCGAATTCAAATCCGGCACCCGCAAGGGCATGCGCGGCGGCATCATGATTCAGATCGCCAAGGCGATTTCCGACGACGACACCAAGGCGGCCGCCGCATACTTCGGATCGATGAAGCATCCGGTGTGGTACAAGGTGGTCGAATCCGACACCGCGCCGAAGTCCTATCTCGGCAACGGCGCCATGCGCTTCCCGGTGGAAAACGGCGGCACCGAGCCGATCGGCAGCCGCATCATCGAGCTGCCGCAGAACGATCTCAGCGCCGAGAGCCGCGACCCGCGGGTCGGCTTCGTGGCCCATGTCCCGACCGGAAGCGTCAAGAAGGGCGAGGAGCTGGTGACGACTGGCGGCGGCAAGACCATCGCCTGCGCGATCTGCCACGGCCCCGAGCTCAAGGGCCTCGGCGAAATTCCGCCGATCACCGGCCGCTCGCCGATGTACATCTACCGCCAGCTCAACGACATCAAGATCGGCACCCGCAGCGGCTCCATGGTGCCGCTGATGAAGCAGGTCGTCGACAAGCTCGGCGAAGACGACATGATCGCGATCTCCGCCTACCTCGCGACCAAGCCGCCGTCCTGACGGCCGCGCGCCGCGATTGCTTGCGAAATATGGCCGGGCTTTGTCCCGGCCATATGCGTATCGGACATATGATATCGGCCGCGCCGTGCCGGCGAGCATGCGGCAGGCGGGCGTGCGGGCTGGCGGATCGCCCGCGACCTCCGCTACAATGCCGCGGCGCTCGGGAGGCTGGCCCGAACCTATGGCGGTTCGCGCCCACGACGACAAGGATCAGGACGGAGGATGGTGATGCGGGCGTTGGCTTCTGTTGCCTTGCTTGGACTGTTGGCGCTGCCGGCGCCGCCGGCGCAGGCCGCGGACCTTCCGGAATGGGCTTATCCGGTCAATCCGGCGCCGACGCCGCCGGACGCCGCCAAGCCCATTCAATTGCCGGGCAGCACCAAGCAATACACCCAGGCGCAGATCGACGACGGCTTCAATCCGCCAGACTGGTATCCGCAGGACCACGCGGCGATGCCCGATGTGGTCGCCCATGGCCGCAAGGAGACCAACGCCCGGGCATGCATTCTGTGTCACCTGACCAGCGGCGCCGGCCACCCGGAGTCCGCCGGCGATCGCCGGACTTCCCGCCAGCTATTTCATGCGACAGCTCGCCGAGTTCACCAGCGGCGCCCGCAACGGCTCACGCGCCACCTCGATGATCCCGATCGCCAAGGGCCTGCACCGAGGCGGACTACAAGGTCGCCGCCGCGTATTTCGCATCGCTCCAGCCTCGGGTCTGGTACCAGGTGGTCGAGACCGACACCGTGCCCAAGTCCCATCTCGGCAACGGCGCCATGCGCTTCCCCGACGAGCACGGCGGCAGCGAGCCGATCGGCAACCGCATCATCGAGCTGCCGCAGAACGATCTCAGCGCCGAGAGCCGCGATCCCCGCACCGGCTTCATCGCGCATGTGCCGCCCGGCAGCCTCAAGAAGGGCGAGATGATCGTCGCGACCGGCGCGGGCGGCAAGACCATCGCCTGCGCGGCCTGCCACGGCATCGACCTCAAGGGCGTCAGCGAGGTTCCGCCGATCACCGGCCGCTCGCCGATGTACATCTATCGCCAGCTCAACGACATCAAGATCGGCGCCCGCACCGGCCTGTGGACCCCGCTGATGAAGCGCGTGGTCGCCCAGCTCACGGACGACGACATGATCGCGATCGCGGCCTACCTGGCGTCACAGGAGCCGTGACGCGGCCGCTCCCCACTTGAATCGCGGCGGCCAGGGAATACCCTGGCCGCCACACTCGAACCCCGGAGAACATCAGCATGAAAACGGCATTGACGCGACGCGCGGTGCTCGCGGGAGCCGCCGGCGCCACCATCATCGTCAAGCGCGCGCAGGCCGCCGACTACAAGTTCTCCCAGTATCACAACCAGGGGACCGACGTGCCGCTGCACCGCAATCTCGTCGCCATGTGGGACGCGATCCGCGCCGAGACCAATGGCCGCGTCGAGGCCACGGTGTTCCCCGAGAACAACAAGCTCGTTGCCGGCGATCCCGCGGCCCTCAAGCTGCTGCTCTCGGGCGAAATCCAGTTCTTCACCCTGATGGGCGGCATCATCGGCACCGTGGTGCCGGTCGCCGAGGCGCAGCAGGTGCCGTTCGCATTCAAGTCCGCGCCGGAGGCGCACAAGGCGATCGACGGCGCGCTCGGAGCCTATGTGGGCGGGGAAATGGCGGCGAAGGGCATGTACCTGTTCCCGGTCGCCGGCTTCGACAACGGCATGCGCCAAGTCACCACGGTGGCGCGCCCGGTCGTCAAGCCGGACGATCTCGCCGGGGTGAAAATCCGCGTGCCGCCGGGGCAGATGATCTTCGACACCTTCCAGGCGTTCGGCGCCGAGCCCGTGACCACGCCCGCCAACCTGATCTACGAAGCCATCAAGACCGGCAAGGTCGGGGCGCAGGAAAATCCGCTCGTCATCCTCGAAGGCTTCAAGATCTACGAGGTGGTGAAGTACGTCAGCATGACCAATCATAGCTGGTCCGGCTTCAACCAGATGGCGCATCTCGCCACCTGGAACGGCCTGCCCGACGACATCAAGGCGGCGATCACCCGCAACGTCGCGAAATTCGTGCGCCAGCAGCGCGACGAGCAGGGCAAGCTCAACGCCAGCCTGCGCGAAACCTTCCTCGCCCGCGGCCTCGCCTTCAACGAGATCGACCAGGCGCCGTTCCGCGCCAGGCTGTCAGGCGTCTATGCAAGCTGGAAGGACAAGCTCGGCACCAAGTGCTGGGGCCTGCTCGAAGCGCAGGTCGGGAAGCTCGGGTAGCCGCAGAGGCGCCACCGGACCTGCGCCTTGGCCTCTTGCAACGGTCGCACGGGCTGTTTACCCGTAAACGGCGGCATACAAGCCGCATTGTCAGGAGGAAACCTCATGCGCGCGCAATTGCTGGCTTTCACGTTTCTCGCCACCGCGGTGGCTTCGGGAGCTTTGGCCCAACAGCCCGCTCCGGCGACGAATACCTTCATGAATAACAAGGAGATCATGGGCCTGATCGACAAGGCGAAGGCCGACCGCAAGGGCGACGCCCCGCTGGTGGCCGAGCCGATCCTGTCGCTCACGCCCTATCGGGCGCAGCTCGAATTCCGACCCGGTACATCGCCGGCGGCCGTCCATGAGAAGGACGCCGAGTTGATGGTGGTGCTCGAAGGCACCGGCAACATCGTGACCGGCGGCAAGCTCGTCGATGAGAAGCGCAACAATGCGAACAATCTCGGCGGCTCGTCGATTGCCGGCGGCAAATCCCAGGCGGTCGTCAAGGGCGACATGCTCATCGTGCCGGCAAACACGCCGCACCAGGTCATCCCGACCGGCGGCGCGCCGATCGTCCTGATGACATTGCACGTACCGCACCCGCCGACGGCGTGGCCGCCGACCAACTGAGCGAACCGCGCAAGCCGGGTTGCAGTGACGCGACCAGGCGGGAAGCGAGAGCCCCACCCTGCCCTCCCCGAAGTCGGGGAGGGTTTCTACCCGCGCCGCTTCACCTCCGGATTGGCGAGCCGCATCGGCGTGCCGCTCTCGAAGGCGACGATCTGCTCGAAGGCTTCGCCGAAATAGAGCTCGAAATTATCCCATTCGGCCCAACCGAGATGGGGTACGCACAACGCGTTGGGCATCTCGAGCAGAGGATGATTGCCGCCGGTGACGGGCTCCTCCTCGTAGACGTCGACCGCGGCATATCCGGGACGCCCGGCCGCGAGCGCGGCGACGAGAGCGCCGGGCGCGATGAGTTCGGCGCGCGAGGTGTTCACGATCAGCGCGGTCGGCTTCATGCGGGCGAGATCGGCCGCACCGACGATGCCGCTTGTGTCGGCCTTGAGGCGCACATGGAGCGACAGCACGTCCGAGCGCGCGAAGAAGTCTTCCTTGCTGGCGGCGACCTCATAGCCAGCCGCCTTGGCGCGCTCCGCCGAGCCCTGCTGGCCCCACACCAGGACCTTCATGCCGAGGCCGTGGCCGGCCGCCGCCACCAAGCGGCCGATCGCGCCGAGCCCGAAAATGCCGAGCGTAGAGCCGCGCAGGCGATGCGACAGCGTGCACGGCCAGTCGCCGCGCCGCATGCGCTCGGCCTCCAGCGCCACGTTGCGCCGCGACGCCAGCATCAGCGCAATGGTCAGTTCGGCCGGCGCGTCCGGCGAATTGCTTTTGCCGGTGGAGACGGGAATGCCGAGCGCGGTGCAGGCGGCAAAATCGATGGTGCCGGCGTTGCGCCCGACCAGGGCGAGCAGCTTGAGCCGGGGCAGGCGCTCCAGCAGCGCGCGCGAGAAATTCACCCGCTCGCGGATGGCGACCACGACATCGGCGTCGCGCAGCCGCTCGACGAGTTGGTCGAGGTCGCGCGCCGGCTCGCGGTAGCGCGTCACGTCGTGCTCGGCGATGAGTGAGTAGCAGGCGAGCTTGTGCACCATGTCCTGGTAGTCGTCCGGAATTACGATTTTCATGCACGGCGCCTTTCTGTTCTTCTCCCTCCCCGATTTCGGGGAGGGCCGGGGTGGGGCGACCACAAGCACGGCGTTGGCGGAAGCAAGAACTCACATATCGCCGTGCGAGGGCGAGGGGGCAGAGACACCTGCCGTCGCCACCGCTTCGCCTTCATGATTTCTCCCTTCCGCAGCCCTGGCCTGATCGGGTAATCCAGTTGCGCGCCCCGCCGCAAGCAGGCGCCGGTCATTTCAGGGGTAGGCGATGGTGGATACGGACGTTCTGATCGTCGGCGCCGGTCCGGTGGGCCTGACGCTCGCCGTCGATCTCGGCATGCGGGGCGTGCGCTGCACGCTGATCGAGCAGAAGGAGGCCCCGCAGTTCCTGCCCAAGATGGAGCGGTGCAACGCCCGCACCATGGAAATCTATCGCCGCATGGGGCTCGCCGACCGCATCCGCGCCGCCGGCCTGCCGGCCGAATGCCCGATGGACGTGTTCATCGTCACCTCGATCCTGGAGCCGCCGCTCCTGCACCTGCCCTACCCCTCGGTCGCCGCGGCGAAGCGGGAGATCGCGGCGTCGACCGGGGCCGGACTGCCGCTCGAGCCCTATCAGCTCATTTCGCAATACACGCTGGAGCCGCTGCTCAAGGCGGTGGCCGAGACGCTGCCGTCGGTGACGGTACGCTACGGCACCGAGTTCCTGGCATTCACCGAGAACCCGGATTCGGTGGCGGTGAAAGTCCGCGGCGCCGCCGGCGTTTCCGCCATCACCGCGCGCTATCTCGCCGGCTGCGACGGCGGCGGCAGCCCGATGCGCAAGCAGCTCGGCATCGGCCTCACCGGCGAGGGCAACCTGCTGGAGCTGCGCCAGGCGCTCTATCGCTGCGACGGGCTTTACGAGCGCATCCCCATCGGCAAGGGCCGCCACTATCACGTCGCCGATGCCAGGCACACCTTCCTGATCGTCCAGGATTCGACCAAGCACTTCACCCTGCATGGCGTGGTCGAGCAGGACTCCGACATGGTCGCGCTGTTCGAGGAGACCATCGCGATGCCGCTGCCGTTCGAGACCATCAATATCGGCCGCTGGCGCCAGAACCTGCTGGTCGCCGACAGCTACGGGACCGACCGGGTGTTCCTCGCCGGCGATGCGGTCCATCTCGTCATCCCGACCGGCGGCCTCGGCATGAACACCGGCTGCGGCGATGCCATCGACCTCTCGTGGAAGCTCGCGGCGACGCTCGCGGGCTGGGGCGGGCCGAACCTCCTGCGCTCCTACGGGATCGAGCGCCGCCAGATCGGCGAGCGCAACGTGGCGGCATCGCGGTTTGCTTCCCAGGGCCGGCGCAAGTGGCGCTCCATGTGGCGCCCCGACATCCGCGACAATACCCCGCAGGGCGCCGCGACCCGCGCCAACCTTGCGCGCGTCGCCGATGTCGAGCAGCGCAAGACCAACGAGATGCCGGGCGCCGAACTCGGCTATCGCTATGCCGACTCGCCGCTGATCGCTTCGGAGCCGGGTGAGGCGCCCGAGCACGATTTCATGAATTACGTTCCGAGCACCTGGCCGGGCGTCCGCCTGCCCCACGTCTGGCTCGGCGACGGCACCGCGGTGCACGACCGGGTCGGCTATGGCCGCGGCTACACCCTGCTGCGGTTCGGCGGCTCCGCCGATCTGGGGGCCCTCGGCATAGCGTTCGCCGCCCGCGGCGCGCCCTATGCGGTGCTCGATCTGCCCGACACCCGCGCGCGCGATGTCTACGGCCACGACCTTATCCTGGTGCGCCCAGACCTGCATATCGTGTGGCGCGGCAACGCGCTGCCGCCCGATCCGGTACGGCTCGCGGCGCTGGCCACCGGTTATTAGACAGAGAGATATGCGATGCCCTTGGGGACCGACTTCATTTTGAATGCTCTCGTTCAGGAAGGGCTCACCCATCTTTTCATGGTCCCCGGCGGGCTGGTCGATCCGTTCTTGCCGGCACTGGCGCGGCATCCCGAACTGTGGCCCATCGTGGCCGCGCATGAGGGCGGCGCCGCCTACATGGCGGACGGCTATGCGCGTGCCAGCGGCCGTTTCGGCGCGGTGCTGGGGATCGGCGGCCCCGGCCTGTGCAACATGGCGACCGCGATCGCCGCGGCAAAGACCGATGGCTCGCCGGTTCTGGTGTTGAGCGGCGAAATTCCGGTCGACATGGAGGGGCTCGGCGAATTCCAGGACGCGAGCCAGGCGACCCTCGACGATACCGCCGTCATGAAGCCGCTGACGCGGCTGTCGGGAATGGTCGCGAGCCCCCGGTCTCTCAATCACTGGCTCCGGCATGCGCTGACCGCGATGTGGGCGCAACCGCGCGGCCCGGTGCACCTGTCGGTGACCCACGATGCCATGACCGGCGAATGCACGGCGAACTACGCGGGGGTTTCCGGCTATTTCGAAGCGGTTGCGCCCCTGAGCAGGCCCGCGGCCATTGCGGCGCTGGACCTGGTGGGCGGCACGAAGATCGCGTTTCTGGCCGGCGCCGGCGTCGAGCACGACAACGCGGCCGCCGCGTTGATGACGGTCGCGGAGCGCTGGTCGATTCCGGTCGCGACGACGCTGCGCGCCAAGGGCGTCTTCCCGGAAGATCACCCATTGTCGCTCGGCGTGTTCGGCTATGCGGGCACCCGCCACGCGACGGCCGCCGCCCTCGACGATCCGGCCGACGTGCTGATCGTGCTCGGCTCCGGCTTCAACGAGCGCGACACCATGCATTGGACCCTGCGCGGCCGGGCGAGCAAGACCATCATCCTTCAGGTCAACACCGATATGGACGAGTTGACCAAGCACGGCGTTCCCGCCCATGTCGTCCCCGGAAGCTGCCGCGCGTTCCTCGAACTGATGGAAGAGCGCGCGGAGGCGATCGCGGCTTCGTTCACGGCGGGGCAGGCACAACGCAGGGATTGGCTGACCGGGATCAAGCAGGGGCCGCGGCTCTACGACATCGAGAATTGCGGCAGGCCGACCAAGCCGATTCATCCGGCCGCCGCGATTGCGGCCTTGCGCAAGGTCTATCCGCGCGACGGCGTGGTGTTGATCGATTCCGGTGCGCACCGCGCTTTTGCCGGTCACTACTGGACGTCATACGAGCCACGCACCTACATCTCGGCCACCAATCTCGGGCCGATGGGCTGGGCCATCCCGGCGGCAATCGGCGTGCAATGCGCCCGGCCCGACCGCCGCGTCGCGGTCATCACCGGCGACGGCTGCATGCACATGCACGGAATGGAAGTCCAGACCGCGGCACGCTATGGGCTTCCCATCATCTACGTCGTGTTGAACAACTGCGCGCTCGGAAACGTGTGGCTGCGCGCCCATGAATACGGGCCGCTTCCGGCCGAGCTGACGAGCATTCCGGATCACGACTGGGCCGGATTTGCGCGCGTGCTCGGCGCCCAGGGTTTCACGGTCACCGATCCGGCCCAGCTCGAGGAAACCTTTCGCCAGGCGCTCGCGGCCAAGGGCACGGTGCTCATCGACGTCAAAACCGACAAGAATTGTCCGACGCCGGTCTATGATTTCAAGGCCGGCGCACGGGCGTGGTCGTTTCACGAATAGAGGCTGGTCATGACCGTGCTGCAGATGGACGCCTCGAAGCTGCCGGCGGCGGGACGCGCGCTGTTTGCCGCGATGGCGGCGAAACGTAGCGCGCGCGGCGAAGGCTTCGGCGGCCCCTATATCGCGCTCCTCAACCACCCCGAACTCGCGCGGCGGATCGAAGAGCTGGGATTTTTTCTCAAATTCGAGGGCGTGCTGCCGCGGCCGGCTTATCAGTTCATCGTGCTCACGGTGGCGCATGCGACCGGGGCGGCTTTCGAATGGCACGACCACGTCGAGCACGCGCTCGCCGCGGGGCTTTCGCAGGATCTGGTCGACGCCATCGGCTCCGGCCGGACGGCCATGCTGCCCGCCCCTTATGCACTTCTGAGCGCGATCCTGGCGAAGACGATGGCGTGGCAGCCGGTCCCCGACGATCTGCAGGCGCGCGCCGCAGCGCAATGGGGCGCGGAAGGGCTGGTCGAGATCGTCGTGGTGTCCGGGTTTTACCAGATGTTCGCCGCGATCAATCAAGGCTTCGACATCAGGCCCCCGGCCGGGTGAAAATCCACCGGCGACCTCGACGCGGCCAAGTGCGTAGCCCGTATGAAGCGCAGCGGAATGCGGGACGGGCGTCCCCGTTCATTCGATCGGCCTGATCCCGGTGTCCTTGATGACCCGTGCCCAATAAGGCGTCTCGGTCTTGATGATCTGCGCGAACTGCGCGGGTGTGTTGCCGAGCGGCACGATGCCCATCGCGTCGAGCTTGTCGTGCACATCCGCCGACGCCATGATCGCGACCGTCTGCCGGTTGAGCTTGTCGATGATGGCCGCGGGGGTTCCGGCGGGCGCGACCATGCCGAACCATGCCGTCATGTCGAAGCCGGGAAAACCGGACTCCTCCATGGTCGGAAGGTCGGGGAGGAACGGCGCGCGCTGTGCCGATGTCACCGCAAGGGCGCGGACTTTTCCCTCCCGTATCAGCGCGAGAGTGGTCGTCGGCGGAATGAAGCTCATGGTGATCCGACCGCCCATCAGGTCGGTGACGACGAGCGACGAGCCGCGGAACGGCACCTGCTGCACATCGACATGCGCCATGAAATTGAAGAACTCGCCGGCGAGATGCAGCGAGGTGCCGAGGCCTGAATGTCCAAACGTCAGCCGGCCGGGCGATGCACGCGCCAACGCCACGAGTTCCGCGACGTTTTTCGCCGGCACGTCATTGTTGACCACCAGCACGTTGGGATAGCCGTACACCTGCGTGACCGGAGCCAAGTCCTTCATCGGATCGTAGGACAGCTTCTTGTAGAGGCTGCCATTGACGACGATGTTGCCGCCGACCAGCACGCCGATCGTGTAGCCGTCGGGAGCCGCCTTCGCGACGCGGTCGGCGGCGATATTGCCGGCTGCACCGGTCACGTTCTCGACGATGACCGGCTTGCCGAGCGCATCACCGAGCCGGTCGGCCAAAAGCCGCACGACGACATCGACGCCGGGCGCAAATCCGAACAGCAGCCGAATATTTCGCGCCGGATATTCCGTTTGCGCACTGGCGGGTGGATGAGCGTGCGCGGCGAACGCCAGCCCACGGCTCGCCAATGGCTGTCGGCCTGCACACTCGCTCTGCTTATCTTCGTCTGCGATTACGGCCTGCTCTTCTGGGCGGAGCAACGTGTTCCTTCGGGCATAG
Organism: uncultured Alphaproteobacteria bacterium; assembly: GCA_963746235.1. Classification (GTDB taxonomy): domain Bacteria; phylum Pseudomonadota; class Alphaproteobacteria; order Rhizobiales; family Xanthobacteraceae; genus JAJPKK01. The sequence goes on along the minus strand of CAVVCE010000190.1, from coordinate 493 downwards.
CCGCCGTCATGCTGGCTACGATTCCGGCATGGATGGCGCTTTCAGAGATCGCCATTCTGAGAACGCAGAAACTGACCCTACGCCTGGCAGCCGCACTGCTCATCGGCATAGCGGGCGTGGCTGTGTTGATGAGCCACGCGCTCAACTTCGGCGGACCGCCCGTCGAGACTACAGGCGCAGTCGCTCTCATCGTCGCCTCGATCACCTGGTCGATCGCCTCGGCGCTCACACGCAAGCTTCCGCTGCCGGAATCGAAGGTGATGAGCTCTGGCGCGCAGATGCTTGCCGGAGGTCTGATGCTGACCGTCGCCGCTGCGGTTGCAGTGTGATTTTCGCAATTTTCACCCGAGCGCAGTTTCCGGCGCTGCCTGGTTTGCCTTGATCTATCTCATCGTTCCCGGATCGATCGTCGGCTTTACCGCCTATGTGTGGCTGCTGCATCACCAATCGCCAACCATGGTAGGCACGTACGCCTATGTCAATCCAGTCGTAG
>CAVVCE010000189.1:0-24652 GCA_963746235.1 uncultured Alphaproteobacteria bacterium | reverse complement strand
CCCCAAAACCCCAAAACCCCTAAGTATAAAGATGATAAGATAAAAGATATTTATGATTAATGAAATTAATTCAATATTCAATAAATTGTCTGTATTTGTATTTACTATTCAGTAAAAACACTGATCTACTACTAATATTCTTGAACTCTTTAATAAGTTCATCATAATCCTAATATCTTAGTGAATCATTATATGCTAATCTTTTTCATAGAGTCATCACTATATGAGTAGAGGTCCTTTATTTGTATTAAATTGGATTTGCATTGCTGGTAGAACCCCAGTGCCAGATTAAATCTAAACTATATCTTCTTGGTCTTTATTTTAGACTTCCATTTTCTTCCTCTATTTCTACTTGGCATTTGGATCATATGGCTGACCACTGAAGATATTTCTAAATCTTGTGTCCTATTTTATTAATGCTTTAGTTTTTTCATTAGTTAGCCTAAGTAATCCTTATTCTAATGGCTTTTCTTTTTTTAATTATGATCAAAAGAACTATTTTAACTTAACGAATTTTGCAAAGTATTACCAATCATTAGTCGATCTGTCATGTCTGATAGCTTTTTATGTTAATTAATAGTTGCCCTTTTATTGTTTAAGAATCTTGAGCTTTAGACATTTTAAACACACTAACTTACTATTTATGATAAGTCTTAGTCGTGCCTTTGCTTTATAACAGACTACTAATCTCTGTTGTGACTATTATGAAATATCATGCTGTTATTATAGGAATACTAATCTATTTATGATAATGGCCTTTATTTTTACTAACTCATTAATTTATAAGCCAACCGATTTATTAACACATTTTTTTACGGTGTTTATGCCCCATTTTTTAGAAATAATGATCTAGGACTAGATTTTAGGCTATGAGGTAAAATTGATTAATTAGCGAGATCAGTTGACTTATTGTGGACGTTATTTTTATTTAAGAAAAGTTAAGACTATTTTGCATATTTGTTTTATCTCTTCTTAATTTCTTTATAGACTTCATGAAAATCTGCATAAGAAGAGTTCATCAAAGAAGTCTCTTCGGAAACCAAGTTTCTATTGGTTTAAAGCACATTATTGTTTATTTAAAATTCAGTATGGACTTAAACAGTAGATGATTTTGAATCATCCCCTTCTTCATTAGGCAGAGCATTATCATTAGATTTTAGAAAATCAGACTATAGTCCTTAGAAATAATTCTATTGATTTTGGATGTTAATTGCTGGAGTTTAAGTTTTCAATGCAACAGGTTTAAAACCATAACGTTCTTAAAAGTTTGATAATGCTTATTCTTTAGTTTCATTTAGCATGCCACATATCAACACTCTTAAGTGAATAAGATGTTTCGGAGGAGATTTTTCTTTTTACTTTTCTTTTTCTTTTTCCTTTTATTACTTTTGCTATTATTACTATTTACCTTTATTTTGATTACCCTACCTATGAGATGGTTATAGTTAACTATTGATGGGACTGTTGAATTAATATCCAGCGCTGCCCAAACCACTAGATTAACTCTAAGAGAATACCTCTAGAATGATTGGTGACTTATTTGGTAATTTCCTATATGCTTTGCTATTGAGAAATTCATTTTGTAGGACTATTTTTGCTTATATTTTCTTTTCTTATTCTTCCCTCTCATCTCTTGATTTTATATTTAATACTTTTTTTCTTAATAGATTATAATTCCTATCTTGCGGGCGATTATAAGGATTGTGGCTGTTGTTATTAATAATTATTAACTGCTAATGAGGACTGTTAGAAAGTGGATATAGTTGTTTAAGGGTTAATAATGCTTGTCTGATTAATAAAGATTTTAGAGTTATTTTTCATGACAATTGGTCTTAAGGATCCCTAGAAGATTGACTTGCTGTTTTAGCTACTATGCTTTTGCTTATCGTTTTATGACATATTTGATGAGTCAATGGATTATTACTTATCAGCTTTTGCAAATGCTGAGGGTGACATGCTTTCACTTTGGAGACATATTTTTGCTAGTTTAGCCTATATATGATAAACATTTAATTTTTCTTACTGTCTAGAGAATCTTTAAGATCATTATTGTTGGGGACGCGGCTATTTAATTTCATTTCGAAAATATATTTAATTTATTTAAGGCTTCTTCTTTAATTATATATTTATTTCTTTTTAAGTTTATGCTAGTCCATGGGGTTTTGGGGTTTTGGGGAGCAATACGAAGGTTGTTGTGGCGCAACTGGTAAGGATCGTATTGCTGTCGCCACGACTTTGCTGGAGGCGGATCGGCAGTTCAACGTGACGGTTCGGGCCGCGCCCGAGTTTCGCAACAGCATCGACGCCATTCGCAACCTCAAAGTCGGCTATCAGACGCCGAACGGCAACGCGTATATTCCGCTGAGCGAGCTCGCCGCCATCACCTTGGACACCGGCTCGTCGTACATCTATCACGAGCGCAATCAGCGGTTCGTGCCGATAAGTTCAGCGTGCGCGGCCGCGACCTCGCCGGCGCGGTGGCGGAAGCGCAGGAGCGGATCGCCCAGAACGTGAAGCTCCCGGTCGGCTATCGGATCGACTGGGCCGGAGAGTTCGAGGGCATGCAGCAGGCGCAGAAACGCCTCGCGTTGATCGTTCCGGTCGCCCTGGTTCTCATTCTGGTGCTGCTCTACAGCCTGTTCAACTCGCTGCGCGACAGCCTCATGGCACTGCTCGGGATTCCGTTCTCCGTCGCCGGCGGCATCCTCGCGCTCTACGTCTCCGATCTGAATTTCAGCATCTCCGCCGCCATCGGTTTCATTTCGCTGTTCGGCGTATCGGTGATGAGCGGCATCCTGATCATCTCCTGCTACAACTCGATCATCGCGAACGGCACCGGCACGCGCGACGCGATGTTCGAGGCGGTCGAGCAGCAGATGCGGCCGATCATGATGATGGCGCTGTCGGCGTGCATCGGGCTTTTTCCCGCCGCGATCTCCACCGGCATCGGCAGCCAGGTCCAGCGGCCGCTCGCGACCGTGGTGGTCGGCGGCATGCTGATCGGACCGATCCTGCTGCTCGTCATCGTGCCGGCGCTGCAGACCCTGATCCTGGATTGGACGACCCCGAGGCAGCCCGCGGCGAGCGCGGGCGAGCAAATCTCGCCGAGGTCTAGCTCAAGATGGAAACACCGCAGACCGCAGCGACGAAGGGGAGCCAGCCGGTGCATGCTTCGTCATGGAGAGCCGCGTGAACACCTATCGGACGATTTTGGCCGCCGCCGCCGTCGCCGCATTGGCCGGAAATGCGAGCCTGGCGGCGCCCGGCCACGGCGCCGCGCATCACCAGGGCTCCGCACCAGCCTCCGGGGGCGCAGCCAGTCCCGGAAAAATCGCGCCGGCTCCCGCGAGCGAAGTTGAAACGGGCGGCGGCCGCTCCTCGTTGCCGGCAACGGTCAGCGGCGTTGCAAACAAGAAGGGCGGCGGTGAGGTCGGCCGCGACGCCGGGCCCAAGGTGCCCGCCACCGTCGGCAAGACGGGTGCAGCGACGGGCGCAGCGGTTCGCGGCATCGACCTGGTGAGACCGGATGGGGGCTATGCGGGCCTGCGCCGGCGGGCAACGCGATCATCGCTGATCGCCAACGCTCCGAAAAAAGTCCCGGCCATCGTCCCGCCTGGAAACATCGTCGTACATACACCGATCTCGTTGCCGGCCGTGGCCGCGAAGAATGCGATCGGCGTGACCGTGCCGGGCACCGGCGTTCAAAACCTGGCGGTCGCGCACCCCTCTACCGGCGTCATGGTCAACGGGAACGCCGCCAACGGGTACGTGGCGAAAACCAGCATAGGCGGCAATACCGGCGAAGTCCGTCATGAGAACCCGCCTCCCGTTCCCAAATCCCCCGTTCCCAAATCCCCCGTTCCAACCCCCGTTCCCATGTCCGGCGCAATCCATGCGACCGGCTTGAGCGGCACCGCGATGGGCCATCCCACCGTCAACGCGGCGGCGCTCGGCGGGCCCGCCCACAACGTCTCCGGCATCGGCGGAGCGAGCGTCCGCCCGAGATATTAGGCCGCGGCGGCGAGGCCGATACGGCGTCGAGACGGCCGATGGGGAACCGGACAATTCGAGCGAATATGATCGCACTTGTGCGCGTGGTGAAAAATCGGCCACTGTGACTAATCCCGGAATTCGCTGCTGATTTTCACAGTTTACGGTTCCCCCGCGCTTTTCCATAGATGAAGCGCCGAGTCGCAGGGAGTTCCCACATTGATTGTGATGGACTTTCCGTTTTCGCAGCGAAGTTCGATGGCGGAAGCACGCAAGAAGATCCTATGCATCGAAGACGACCGGGAGACGGCCGCGCTGGTTGTCGAGGAACTCGATGATCGAGGCTTCGAAGCGATTGCCGCTCATGATGGGCATGAAGGCTTTGTCGCGGTTCTCAAGAGAATGCCGGATCTGGTGCTGTGCGACGTCAATATGCCGATCATGTCGGGCTTCGAGGTGCTGGAACGTCTGATCGATATCGCGCCGCGGCTGGGGCGCATTCCGTTCGTGTTCCTGACCGCGATGACCGATCGCGACAACGAGTTGCGCGGGCGGCGTCTCGGTGCGGACGACTACGTCACCAAGCCGATCGATTTCGAGATGCTCTATACCATCATCAACGCCCGCCTGGCGGGCGTTGCGCGCAATGAGACATGGCCGAAGCTGATTCTGCTGAACGATCGCGAGATCGAGACGCTGACCTGGGTGGCGCGGGGCAAGACGTCGTTGCAAATCGCAAAGATTCTCGACCTGTCCAAGCGGACGATCGATTTCCACCTCGACAACGCCCGGGAGAAGTTGGCGCCGCAACGCGCACCCAGGCCGCGATAAAGGCGGCCGTCGGCCGGCTGATCGAGCCGTAGTGGATCGATTCCATGAAACCAATCAGTAGGGTGGGCAAAGGCGCGCTCTTCGCGCCGTGCCCACGCGGATACGAAGACGGTGGGCACGCGGAGCCTGTCATCGGGCCGGCCGAAGGCCGGACCCGTTGGCTTTTGCCCACCCTACAAGTCCGATGGCATCGATATGATTCGAACTTCAGAAACGGTCTACTGGGCTCGGTGCCCGTCAACTGAGCGCGCCAGCCGGCGAAGTGTGATCAATCACACCAAGTGCCGTGATCCCTCTCAGTAGATGAAATCCGAGATAGCGGCCATGATCCTGCTGCAGGGCAAAAAACCGCCCTCTGACCGCGGCATATTCGTTCATGAGAATCGCAAGGCGCAGCATTACGATGGGCGCGGCTGCCGCGGTGGCGGTGCTGAGCTTCGCCGCCGGCGTGTATTTTGCCGTCAACTCCGGCAGCGCACCTAAGCTCGAGGGCGGCGTCGCCAACGCGGTCGAAACCGCCGATGCGCCGGCCAAGGGGCGTTCGGACACCGCGCCTGCGGCTGACAGCGTGGAGCTTTCGGAAACCCAGATCAAATCGGTCAAGGTCGCGACGGTCGAGGAGCGCGACTTTCCGGTCGAGAAGGGATCCGTCGGCAGCATCGACTTCAACGAGGAACTGCTGACCCAGGTCTTCACCCCCTACCAAGGACGGATCATCGGGCTGTTCGCCAAGGTCGGCGACGAGGTGCAGAAGGGCCAGACCCTGTTCACCATCGACAGCCCGGACCTGCTGCAGGCGTGCTCGACCCTGATCTCGGCGGCCGGCGTGCTGCAACTCACCAGCCGCAACCTGACGCGCCTGAAGATGTTGTACGAGACCCGGGCGATCTCCCAGAAGGATCTGGAGCAGGCGGTCTCCGACCAGCAGACCGCGGAGGGCGCGCTACGCGCCGCCCGCGATGCGGTGCGCATCTTCGGCAAGACCGATGCCGAAATGGACCGCATGATCGCCGATCGCCGCGTCGACCCGACCCTCGTCGTTGCAAGCCCCATATCGGGCCGGATCACCGCGCGCAACGCCGCCCCGGGCCTGCTGGTGCAGCCGGGCAACCCGCCGGCGCCCTACACGGTCGCTGATGTTTCCACCATGTGGATGCTCGCCAACGTCGCCGAGAGCGACAGCCCGGCCTTCGGCGTCGGCCAGGAGGTCAAGGTCAGCGTCATGGCGTTTCCGAACCGGACGTTCGAAGGCCACATCTCCACCGTCTCCTCGTCGGTCGATCCCGCCACCCGCCGGCTGCTGGTGCGCTCGGACGTGAGCCGATCCCAAGCATGAGCTGCGCTCCGGCATGTTCGCCACCTTCGTGATCCGCACCGGAGAGCCGGTGCGCTCGCCCGCGATACCGCTGGATGGCGTGGTGCGCGAGGGCGACGGCACCATGACGGCCTGGGTCACCGCCGACCGCCGCCGCTTCACCAAGCGCACCGTCAAATTCGGCCTCCTGCGTGACGGCTACGTCCAGATTCTCGCCGGCATTGCGCCCGGCGACCTGGTCGCCACCGAAGGCGCCCTGTTCCTGAGCAACGCCCTCGCGATCGCAGCACGCTGATGGCGCGCATCGGTCGGCGCAGCGCATGATGATACGAGGTGTGTCGTGCTGAAGGGCCTGATCGTGTTCGGATTGACGCGTCGTCCGATCATTCTTCTCTGCATGCTGGTTTTCGTCGGCGCCGGGCTCGTCGCCTTCGCCAAGCTCAACATCGAGGCCTATCCGAACCCGGCGCCGGTGATCCTCGAGATCACCGCGCAGGCCGCGGGCCAGTCCGCCGAGGAGATGGAACGCTACTACACGATTCCCATGGAAGTCGGACTTTCCCCCACGCCGGGTGTCGATATCATTCGCTCGACCTCCTTCTACGGACTGTCTTTCGTCCGCGTCACCTTCAGGTACGGCATCGACTATTACTTTGCCGTCACCCAAGCGGCGCTGGCCCTGCAGCAGAACGTCAGCCTTCCGAACAACATCTCGGCTCAGATCCAGGGATCGAGCCTGGTCGGAGAAATCTATCGCTACCAGTTGGTCGGCCCGCCGAATTTCGGGCTGACCAATCTGCGCACCATCCAGGACTGGGTGTTGCAGCGCCGTTTCCTGACGGTGCAGGGCATCGTCCAGGTCAACACCTGGGGCGGAACCACCAAGGAATACGAGGTCGAAGTCGACCTGCACAAGCTCGACGCCTACAACATCACCCTGCCCCAGGTGATCGCGGCGATCGGAAATTCGAACGTCAATGTCGGCGGTCGCACCATCAATTTCGGCCAGCAATCGGTCAACATCCGCGGCGTCGGCCTGATCGACAGCGGCGGAACCGCCGATTTGACCCAAGGCTACAAGGTCAAGGACATCGAGAATGTTTCGCTGGCGCAATTCAACGGCGTCCCCATTCAAGTCAAGGACGTGGCGAAAGTCTTTATCGGCAATGTGCCCAGGCTCGGCAAGGCCGGACGCGACAATGAAGACGACGTGGTCGCCGCCATCCTGGTGATGAACCGGACCCTGCACACCAACGACGTGGTGCCGCGAATCCAGCGCGAGGTGGAAAAGATAAACAGCGACGGCACATTGCCTCCGGGCGTGAAAATCATTCCGTTCTACGATCGCACCACCCTGGTCGGCGTCACCACGCACACCGTCTTGCACAATCTCATTTTCGGCTGCCTGCTGGTGTTCGTCATCCAGTGGGTCTTCCTCGGCGATCTCCGCAGCGCCATCATCGTCGGCGTCAACATTCCGTTCGCGCTGTTCTTCAGCATCATCATTCTCGTGCTGATGGGCGAAGACGCGAACCTGCTTTCGGTCGGCGCCGTCGACTTCGGAATCATCGTCGATTCCGCGGTGATCCTGGTCGAGAACGTATTTCGCAATTTTCAAGGGAGGCCGGAGCAACGTCAGGCGCTGCTGCAGAATCTCGCCGAGGAACGGTGGGGCACGGACCCGACCAAGTCCGGCCACGGCGGCGGCGCGCATGCGAGTCCATGGACCGATCGCCTGCGCATGATCCTGATCAGTGCGATGGAAGTCGACACCGCCGTGTTCTTTTCCGCGGCCATCACGGTCGCGGCCTTCGTTCCCCTGTTCACGATGCAGGGTGTCGAGGGCCAGATCTTCAATCCGATGGCGCGCACCTACGGCTTCGCGCTCGCCGGCGCGCTGATTGCGACTTTCACGATTACCCCGGTCCTGGCCTCGCTGCTGCTTCCCGAGCATATCGAGGAAACCGAGACGATCGTGGTGCGCGCCTTGCGGGCCGCCTACTCGCCGGCCTTGCATTGGTCGCTCACCCACCGCAAGACGATGGTCGGCATCGGGGTCGGCATTCCTGATCTTCACCGCGCTGCTTGCGCCGCGTCTCGGAACCGAATTCCTGCCCGCGCTCGAGGAGGGCAATCTGTGGATCCGCGCTTCGATGCCGCCGACCATTTCGCTCGAATCCGCGATGCCGTCGGTGAAGCGGATGCGCGAGATCTTGCTCGGCCACCCCGAAGTCATCACCGTGGTCTCCCAGCACGGCCGCCCGGACAATGGCAGCGACGCCTCGGGGTTTTTCAACGCCGAGTTCTTCGTGCCGCTCAAGCCGTTCGACGACTGGCCGGCCGGGATGACCAAGGATAGGCTGGTCGAGGATATGCAGGCGGAATTCGCCAAGGAATTCACCGGCATCACCTTCAATTTTTCCCAATACATCCAGGACAATATCGAGGAGGGCCTGTCCGGCGTCAAAGGCGCGAATTCCGTCAAGATCATCGGCCCCGATCTCGCCAAGCTCGAGGAGATCGCCAACCTCGTCCTGCCCGAGATGGACCAGGTGAAAGGCATCGCCGATCTCGGGATTTTCCGGGTGCTCGGCCAGCCCAACCTGAACATCACCGTCGACCGTGAAAAGGCGGCGCGCTACGGCCTCAATTCCGGCGACGTGAACAGCGTGGTCCAGGCCGCGCTGGGCGGCACCGTCGCGACCACCCAGCTCGAAGCCGACCGCCAGTTCAACGTGACGGTGCGGCTCGCGCCCGAATACCGCGGCGACTTCGATTCCGTCGGCAACATCAAAGTCGGCTTCACCACGCCGAGCGGCACCAACGCCTATATCCCGCTGCGCGAGCTCGCCACCATCTCCCTCGACACCGGCGCTTCGTATATCTTCCACGAACGCAATGCGCGTTTCATTCCGATCAAGTTCAGCGTGCGCGGCCGCGACCTCGGCAGCACGGTCGCCGAAGCGCAGCAGCGCATCGCCAAGAGCATCACATTGCCGACCGGCTATCGCATCGAATGGGCGGGAGAGTTCGAAGAGCTGCAGCAGGCCAAGGCACGCCTCGATGATCGTGGTCCCGATCAGCCTTCTTCTCATTCTGGTGCTGCTCTACGGCCTGTTCAACTCGTTGCGCGACGCCCTGCTGGCGCTCGCCGGCATACCGTTCTCGATCGCCGGCGGCATCCTCGCGCTCCTGGTCACCGGATTGGATTTCAGCATCTCCGGCGCGATCGGGTTCGTGTCGCTGTTCGGGGTGTCGGTCATGAACGGCATCCTGATCATCACCTATTTCAACCAGGTTCGGGCCGGCGGCATGAACACCATCGACGCGATGTATCACGCCGCCGAACAGCGGATGCGGCCGATGCTGATGACGGCGCTGTCGGCCTGCATCGGCCTGCTGCCGGCGGCGATTTCAACCGGGATCGGCAGCCAGGTGCAGCGGCCGCTCGCGACCGTGGTCGTCGGCGGCATGCTGGTCGGTCCCGTGATCATGCTCGTGGTCGTGCCCGCGCTCCAGACCCTGTTCCTGGCGCGCGGGGATGAGGAACAACCGACCCTGCAAGAGGATGAACCGGATCTCGCCGAGGTCTGACGCGCGCGATACCGGCCGAGCGGATCGATGGGCCGAGAGGTTCGGCACCCCGTGCCCTGTTGGAGACCTGAGCGATGAATAGCCAAATAAAGACCAAACGGTGGATTGTTGCCGCAGCCGCATGCGCCGTGCTGGCGGCCGACGCGAGCATCGCTGCGGACGCAGGCAAGTCCGCCCCGAAATCGGGCGAAGCCGTCTCGCACCAGGAGAGCTTGCCGGCCGGGCAGCTCCCGGACCCCGGCACCGGTGCGAACAAGACCGGAGCCGCCGCCGCGGGACGGAACTCGCCGCGGCCCTTCCGGAAACACGGCCAATGGCCGCTCCGCCAAGGGCGGAACGAGCGAAACCGGCATCGAATTTGGCGGCAAGTCGGCGGCACGCGGCATCGATCTCATTCGCGCCCGACGACGGCTACGCCAACCTGCGCCGCCGCGCGACGCGATCCTCGCTCGTCGCTGCCGGCCAAAAAAAGAAGCTTCAGGCTGTCCCGCCCGTTGCCGTCACGCCTCACCAACTGTCGCCGGCCCGCGTTCCGGCCGAACCCCTGAGAAATTCCGCCGGCATCGCTTTCCCCGTCAGCACCGGGGTCGGGAAACCGGATTCGATCCGCACCATGCCCGGCGTCCCGGCCAACACGGGCCTCGCGAAGAACAGCGTGGGCATGAGCCTGGGAGAAATATACCGTCCGGAAATTCACCGTCCGGAGACTCACCTGGCGGCGACGGGCATGATGGCTCCGGTCACCGGCATAAACGGAACCACCATGGGCCATGCCGGCGCCGGCGGTATCGGCGGGCCTGCGAAGGACCGATCGGCCATCAACGGCTCCGCCCTGCGTCCCAGGTTCTAACGGCGCCGCGCTACCCCAATACCGATCGGGGCGCTTGGCCCGGCGCCCGCGGCAATCGGTCTCATGGCTTGCGGTCTCACGGCTTGCGGTCTCACGGCTCGCGGTCTCACGGCTCGCGGTCTCACGGCTCGCGGTCTCACGGCTCGATCAGTCGAACCGTCGCCGCCTTGATCGCGGCCTCGACCCGGGTGGCGGCGCCCAGCTTGATCCGCGCATTGTCGATGTGAAAATCGACCGTACGCTTCGCCAAATTGAGGATTTGCGCGATTTCAGCCGAGGTTTTGCCGCGCGCGGCCCAGGTCAGCGTTTCCACTTCCCGGTCGTTGAGCTCGACCAGCCTCGGCCACAGGTCGAGACGGGCCACGCGGGAGAGACGCGCATGGAGGATGGCGTCCAGCACGTCGAAATCGATCGGCTTGGTGACATAGTCGTCGGCACCGAGCTGGCGCCCTTTGAGCTCGTTGTCGCGGTCGGTCAGGGCGGTCAGGAACACGAACGGCATGTTGCCGAACCGGGGCGCCAGGGCGGTCAAGCGTTCCAGCACCTCGAAGCCGGTCATGACCGGCATGCTGATATCGGAAAGCACGAGATCGGGCATCGTCTTGAGGATCGCCGCAAAGCCTTCGCGGCCGTCATAAGCGACCCGCACCTCATAGCCTCGCTCGGTGAGCTCCTCGGCGATCAGGCCGGCGGTCTCGCGATCGTCTTCGATGACCAGGATTTTTTTTGCTGCTTCTGACATGCGCCGATGCCGGGGAACGGTGTGGTGGCCCGAATGCTAGACTAACTATATATTCGAAATGAACGCAAAAATGGTAAGCTTCCGATTCACCGGCGGATCATGCTGCAGGGGCACCCATTTCTCGATCAATGGTCAACACCGATGACACAACCTCGGTCCATTCGCTTCCACCTCTCTGCGGTCTTCATCTTCTTTTTCCTGCTGATTTTTGTTCTCGGGATGTTCAGCTCCGCGCGGCTGCGCGACTTCAACAACGTGTCCGCCGATATCGCCGACCAGTGGCTGCCGACCACGGGTGTGCTGGGCGACCTCAACAACTTCACGTCCGACTTTCGCGCCGCCGAGGGCAGCGACCTCCTGTCGACGAACGCCAGCGAGATCGCCGCGATCGAGATCGAGATGGTCGAACTCGACCGCTCGATCTCGCAGGCGCAATACGGCTACGAACAACTCCACCACGATTCCGACGAGGCCGGGCTCTACGCCCAGTTCAGGGAGAGCTGGCACGATTATCGCGACATCGTCAACCGCGTGCTGGAGCTGTCGCGCAAGGACCACAAGACCGAGGCGATCAACCTCTATATGACGAATTCGCGTTGGGCCTACAACGCAGCGAGCGACGCGCTGGGCCGATTGACCAAGCAGTCGGTCGGCAAGGCGCACGATGCCAGCGCGCGCGTGGCGGTCGCCTATAAGCAGGCCTCCCTGCTGATCAACGTCGCCATGGGGATCGCCGGCGTGCTGGTGGTGGCCGCGCTCCTCTACATCGGTCGTTCGATCTCGAACCCGCTCCTGCATCTCGCCGGTTGCATGCACCGGCTCGCCGCCAACGATACCGACATCGTCATCAAGGGCACCGAGCGCCGCGACGAGATCGGCGAGATGGCGCGTGCCGCGGTGGTGTTCCGCAACAACGCGATCGAGCTCATGATCGGCCAGCGCGGGCTCGCCCAGCAGGCCTCCATGCTCGAGGAAAAGCTGACGGCCGAGCGGCATCTCACCCAGATGCAGCGCAATTTCGTCTCGATGGCATCCCACGAGTTCCGCACGCCGCTGACCATCATCGACGGCCACGCCCAGCGTCTCATCAAGGTCGGCTACCGGCTGCGGACGGACGAGATCAATGCGCGCGCGGGCAAGGTGCGCGCCGCCGTGCTGCGCATGACCCACCTGATCGATAATCTGCTCAATTCGTCCCGGCTGATCGAGGGCGGCGCCGCGCTCTACTTCCATCCGCACGAGTTCGACCTGCGGGAGCTGTTGCACGAAATCTGCCAGCTCCATCATGAGATCGCGCCGGGCTATCAGCTGGTGGAGACCTATGATGGATCGAGACTGCCGATGGTCGGAGATCCGAAGCTGCTGTCACAGGTGTTCAACAATCTCCTGTCCAACGCCATCAAATATTCGCCGGGCGACAGCCTCATCAAGATCGGCGCCCGCATCGAATCGGCAGTGCGCCATCATCGTGGTCGAGGACCAGGGGCTCGGCATTCCCCCCGGGGACGTCGACCGGCTGTTCGAGCGCTATTTCCGCGGCAGCAACGTTTCCGGCATCGTTGGAACGGGCGTCGGGCTCAATCTCGTGAAGATGGTCGTCGACCTCCATGGCGGCGACATCCTGGTGGAAAGCACCGAGGGCAAGGGGTCTCGCTTCACGGTGCGGCTCCCGGTCGCGCCGGTGCTACCCGCCGACATCGCCGCCCCGCACACGCAATCCGCGCCGCAGATCAAACCGGCCCAGGAACCAGTCCAAGAAATAGCCCAAGAAATATCCCAAGAACCGGCTGAAGAGCTGACCGAGGAGCCTACCAATCCGGCGCGATCGACCGCCGCGGACCCGCTCGGCGCTTGATCCCGGAACGCCTATTCGCCGATGCGGCCTGCAAAGATCACTGCTGCGGTGCCCAGAAAGTCGCAAACGGATCCCTCGGCCGCGGCTCGTCCGGGCCGGCGGGCGGCCAGCCGCCGCCCAGCGCCTGGAACAGGCTCACGATCGCGAGCATGCGGTTGAACCGGTCGATGGCCAGCGCATCCTCCGCCGTGAACAGCGTCTGCTCGGTTTGGAGCAGGGTCACGAGATTGAGCGTGCCTGCCTTCAACTGTTGCTCCGACAGATCGAAGGCGCGGCGCGAGCTGCGCACCACATTGCCTTGAATCCGCTCCGCCTCGGTGGTCTGCTGAACGGCGATCAGCGCCTGCTCGACATTGGAGAAGGCGGACAGGACCGATTTCCGATAGGCCTGCAGATATTGATCCTGCAGGCCCTTCTGCAATTCGAGTTGCCCGAGCAGGACGCCGCCATCGAACAAGGGCTGCGTCACGCTCGCCGCGGCGGTGTAGGCCCAGGCCCCCGGACCGAACAACAACTTCAACGCCGCGCTTTGAAAACCCAATTGGCCGGTGAGCTGGATGGTCGGAAAGAAGGCGGCGCGGGCGGACTCGACGCTGTAGCTCGATGACCTCAGCAGGAATTCCGCCTGCCGCACGTCCGGACGCTGCATGAGCACCGTCGACGGCAAGCCGGGCGTCACCCGCGGCACCGTGATATTGGTCAGCGAGCTGCCGCGCACGGTGAAGCGTTCCGGCGTGCGGCCGACCAGCACGGCGAGCGCGGCGATGCTCTGCAGGCGCGTCTCCTCGTATAGCGGGATCAACGCGCGCACCTGTTCGACCAGGCTCTCCTGCTGCGCGACGTTGAGGTCGGAGGACGTTCCGGCGGCGAATTGCTGCTTGATCAGGTCGAGGATGCGGGTGGCGTCGGTGAGGTTGTGGCGCGCAATGCGCAGGCGGTCCTGCAACTCCAAGACCTGGAAATAGGTGTTGGCCACCGACGTGATGGCGGTCAGCGCAACGACCTCGCGGGCGTACCGGCTCGACGTGGACGTTTCCACGGCCGCCTTCAGCGCCGCCTGGTTCTTGCCCCAGAAGTCGACGATGTAGCTCGCGCTCAACGACGTCGCATAGAGCCGGGAGAACGGCGACACGCCCGCCGCCGCCGCCGCGGACGCTGCCGGCGCCGGTGCCGAGTTGCTGCGACGTCTTGGTGGCGGTGTCGCTGCCGTTGAAATCGATCAGCGGCAGCAACGCAGCCCCGGCGATCCGTACCTGCGCATCGGCCTGCAGGATTTGCGCGATCGCGACCGCGATATCGAGGTTCGCCGCCTGGGCTTCCTCCATCAGGGATGTGAGTTCCGCGGATCGGAAGCCGTGCCACCAGTCGAGCGCCGGCGGGGCGGCCTCGGGGGCGCCGTGCGCGTACCGGTAGCTTTGGGGGACGTCGATGGCGATATCGGGCTTGTCGGCGTCGAGAAGGCACCCGGAAAGGCTCACGACCGACGCCAAAGCGCTGGCGGCGCGGACGAAGCGCAACAGCCAAGCAGTCATGCCGGCATCTCGCCGGAATGGACGCATCTTATCCCCCGCCACCGACAGAACCCGGACCCATCACCCCGCTGGTCCGAATCCCCCATTTTCTCATAACCGCGCCGACAATAGACGATCATTGAACCGGCGTCACACCAGGAATCTCACCGCAAATCATTCGCCGGGAACCAGTGCCCTATGGGGAACACGCCGGGACGGCCGGCCGCCGCGGAACTCCCGGAACCACAGGCTGAGGCCATCGAGGTAGAGGTAGATCACGGGGGTCGTATAGAGCGTCAGCATCTGGCTCACGATCAGGCCGCCGACGATGGCGATCCCGAGCGGCCGGCGCAACTCGGCGCCGTCGCTCAGCCCGATCGCCAGCGGAAGGGCGCCGAACAGCGCCGCACTCGTCGTCATCATGATCGGCCGGAAGCGCAGCAGACAGGCTTCGTAGATCGCCTGCCGGGACCCGAGGCCCTTGGTGCGCTCGGCATCGAGGGCGAAATCGATCATCATGATGGCGTTTTTCTTGACGAGGCCGATCAGCAGGATGACGCCGATCAGCGCCATGATGCTGAACTCGGTATTGAACAGCAGCAGCGCCGACACCGCGCCGACGCCGGCCGACGGCAGGGTCGACAGGATGGTGATCGGATGGATGTAGCTCTCGTAGAGGACGCCGAGCACGATGTAGATGGCGACCAGCGCCGCGAGAATGAGCCAGGGCTGGTTGCGCAGCGACGCCTCGTAGGCCCGCGCCGTACCCTGGAAGTTGCCGTGAATGGAGGCCGGCACGCCGAGACGGGTCATGGCCTCGTTTACCACCGTGACCGCGTCGCTGAGCGAGTAGCCGGGGGCGAGGTTGAACGAGATGGTGGAGGCGACGAACAGGCCCTGGTGATTGACGGCGAGCGGTATGTTGCCCGGCCCGAATTGGGTGACCGTGCTCAACGGCACCATGCTTTCCGCATTGGTGCTCACGGCCGCCCCGGTCGACGCGGTCCCTTTCCCGGTATTGCCGATCGAATTGAGCGCGAGATTGCGGGCCGCATCCGCGGCCACCGCGGCGGCCGAATTCTTCGCGGCCGCGCTCGCCCCGCTGACGGTTCCGGCGACCGCATTGGTCGCCTGCACGCCTCCCACCGCTCCGCCGGAGGTGCTGACATAGACATCCTTCAGGGTGTCCGCATTTTGCCAGTATTTCGGCGCGACCTCCATGACCACGTGGTACTGGTTGCGGGCATTGTAGATGGTCGACACTTGGCGCTGGCCGAAGGCGTCGTAGAGCGTGTTGTCGATTTGCGCGACCGTGATCCCGAGCCGCGCCGCGGTCTCGCGATCGATGGTGATGTCGGTCTCGAGCCCGCGGTTTTGCTGGTCGCTGTTGACATCGGTGAGCTGCGGAACCTTCTGCAATTCGGCGAGGATCCTCGGCGCCCAGGTGTAGAGCTCGTCGACCGTGTCGGCCTGCAGGGTGTATTGATATTGCGCATTGGCGGCCCGGCCGCCGACCCGGATGTCCTGGACCGCCTGCAGGAACAGCGTTGCCCCGGCAACCTGGCCGAGCTGGCCGCGCAGACGGCGGATCACCTGGTCAGCCGATATCTGGCGCTCGCTCAAGGGCTTGAGCGACAGGAAGACGAAGCCGCCATTGGTCTGCCCGCCGCCGGTGAAGCCGACCACGGAATCGACCGCCGGATCCTTCTGGATGATCGAGATGAACTGCTGCAGCTTCTGCCGCATGAGCTGGAACGAGATGCTCTGGTCGGCCTGGATGGCGCCGTTGATGCGGCCGGTATCCTGCTGCGGGAAGAAGCCTTTCGGAACGATCGTGTAGAGATAGAAATTGGTGACGATTGTCGCCAGCAGGATGGTCAGGATAAAGCGCGGATGATCGAGCGCCCAGGTCAGCGTGCGGTCGTAACCGCGCTGCATGCCGGTGAATACCCGCTCGGTCATACGATGAAAGCGGCCCTGATCGCCGTGGGGCGTCCGCTTGAGCAGCAGCGCGCACATCATCGGAGTGGTCGCCAGCGACACCGCCAGCGAGATCATTATCGCCACCGACAGGGTCATGGCGAATTCCCTGAACAGGCGGCCCACGATGCCGCCCATCAGGAGGATCGGAATGAACACCGCGATCAGCGAGATGCTCATCGAGATCACGGTGAATGCGACCTCGCTGGAGCCGCGGATCGCGGCCTCCATCCGCGGCACGCCCGCTTCGATGTGGCGCGAAATGTTCTCCAACACGACGATGGCGTCGTCGACCACGAACCCGGTGGCGACCGTGAGCGCCATCAGCGACAGGTTGTCGAGACTGTAGCCGAGCAAATACATGGCCGCGAACGTGCCGATCAGCGAGACCGGCACCGCGACGCTCGGCACCAGCGTCGCCCGCCCGCTGCGCAGGAACAGGAACACCACCGCCACCACCAGGATCACCGAGATCACCAGCGTGCGCTCGACCTCCACGAGCGACGTCCGGATCGTGGTCGAACGGTCGACCGCCGGCGTAATGTCGATCGCCGGCGAGATCGCGGCCCTCAGTTCCGGCAGCAGCGCGTAAACCCGGTCGACGGTCGAGATGATGTTGGCGCCGGGTGAGCGGTACACGATGACGAGCACGGACGGCTTGCCGTTGGCGAGGCCGGCATTGCGGAGATTTTCGACCCCGTCGACGACCTCGCCCACGTCGGTCAGCCTGACCGGCGCACCATTGCGATAGGCGATGATGAGCGAACGATATTCGGCGGCCGCGGTCGCCTGGTCGTTGTTGTAGATCTGGTAATGGCGATCTCCGACCTCGAGCGCGCCCTTCGGGCTGTGGGCATTGGCGGACGCGAGCGCCGCCCGCACGTCCTCGAGCCCGATGCCGTATTTGTAGAGCGCGGTCGGGTTGAGCTCGACCCGCACCGCCGGGAGCGAGCTGCCGCCGACCGTGACTTCCCCGACCCCGTCGATCTGGGACAGCTTTTGCGACAGCACCGTCGAGGCCGCATCGTAGAGCTCGCCTTGGCGCATGGTGTCGGAGGTCAGCGCCAGGATGAGGACCGGCGCGTCCGCCGGATTGACCTTCTTGTAGGTCGGGTTGCTGCGCAGGCTGGTGGGCAGGTCGGCATGGGCGGCGTTGATCGCCGCCTGCACGTCGCGCGCCGCGCCGTTGATGTCGCGATTGAGACCGAACTGCAGGTTGATGCGCACCGAGCCGACGGTGCTCGTCGACGTCATTTCGGTGACGTCGGCGATCTGGCCGAGATGACGCTCCAGCGGCGTGGCGACGGTGGTGGCGACGACCTCGGGACTGCCGCCCGGGAGCTGCGCCTGCACCGAGATGGTCGGAAAATCGACTTGCGGCAGCGGCGACACCGGGAGCTGGAAAAACGCGACGGCGCCGGCCGCCGCGACCCCGAATGTGAGCAGGATCGTCGCGACCGGCCGCCGGATGAAGGGGGTCGATACGCTCATTCCGCCGGACTCCCCTGTTCGGCATCGCGAACGGCGGCGTCGATGTTGAAGAAGCGCTGCTGCAGGCGGTCGAACCACAGATAGATCACCGGCGTGGTGAACAGGGTGAGCACCTGGCTGACCAGCAAGCCGCCGACGATCGAAATGCCGAGCGGATGGCGCAACTCCGAACCGACGCCGGTACCCATCATCAGCGGCAGGGCGCCGAGCACCGCCGCCATGGTGGTCATCAGGATCGGCCGGAACCGCAGCAGGCACGCCTGATAGATCGCCTCGCGCGGCGACTTGTGCTCGGTGCGCTGGGCGTCGAGCGCGAAGTCGATCATCATGATGGCATTCTTCTTGACGATGCCGATCAGCAGGATGACGCCGATGATCGCGATCACCGTGAGGTCGTCGCCGGCGGCGATCAGCGCCAGCAGCGCGCCGATTCCCGCCGAAGGCAGCGTCGAGAGGATCGTGATGGGATGCACGAAGCTCTCGTACAGCACGCCGAGCACGATGTAGACGGTCACGATCGCCGCGAGGATCAGCAGCAGCTCGTTGGAAAGCGATTTCTGGAACGCCAGCGCTGCGCCCTGCAATCTGACATTGGCGCTGATCGGCATGCCGATCTCCTGGCCCGCCTGCTTGATCGCCTCGACCGCCTCGCCGAGCGACCCGCCCGGCCCGAGATTGAACGAGATCGCGGTCGATGGAAACTGGCCGAGATGATCGATTCGCAGCGGCGCCGTGCCTTCGCGCACCCGGGCCACCACGGACAGCGGCACCTGGCCGGGCACCGAGCTGTTGCTGGTCGAAGTCGGCACGTAGATCGACGACAGCGAATCCAACGACGCCTGGAGCTTCGGGTCGGCTTCCAGGATCACCCGGTATTGGTTGGAGTTGGTGAAGATCGTGGAGACGATGCGCTGGCCGAAGGAGTCGTAGAGCGCGTTGTCGATGGTGGCCGGGGTGATGCCGAAACGGCCGGCGGTGTCGCGATCGATGTCGATATAGGTCGTCAGGCCATAGGCCGAGATATCGCTCGACACCTGGGAGAATTGCGGCATCGAATTGAGCTTGTCCACCAGCCGCGGCGCCCAGACGACGAGTTCCGCCGGATTGGCGTCCTCGAGCGAGAATTGATACTGCGTCCGGCTCACCTTGTCGTCGATGGTCAGGTCCTGCACCGGCAACAGATAGAGCGAGATGCCGGACACCGCTTCGGTCGCGCGGGCAATCCGCTCGATCACCTTAGTCACCTCGGCGGTGCGGACGTCGTGCGGCTTGAGATTTATGAGGAAACGGCCGCTGTTGAGGGTGATGTTGGTCCCGTCCACGCCGATGAAGGAGGACAGGCTCTCGACGTCGGGATCCTTGAGGATGACCGCGGCGAGCGCCTGCTGGCGCTCGGCCATGGCGGCAAAGGAAATCGATTGCGGCGCCTCGGAAATGCCCTGGATCAGCCCGGTATCCTGAACCGGGAAGAAGCCCTTGGGGATGACGATGTAGAGCCAGACCGTCAACCCCAGGGTCCCCAGGGCCACCATCAGCGTCGCCGTCTGATGGTTGAGCACGTAGCGCAGCAGCACCGCGTAGCCGTCGATCAGGCGGTCGAACCATTCCCGCGTGAGGCGCTGGAATGCGTTCTCGCGGACCTCCGTCACCGGCTTCAGAAGCTTGGCGCAGGCCATCGGCACCAGCGTCAGCGACACCACGGCCGAGATCAGGATGGTGACCGCGAGGGTGATGGCGAACTCACGGAACAGCCGGCCCACCACGTCGCCCATGAACAGCAGCGGAATGAGCACGGCGATCAGCGAGATCGTCAGCGAGATGATGGTGAAGCCGATCTGCTCGGAACCTTTCAGCGCCGCATCGAGCGGCGATTCGCCCTCTTCGATGTAGCGCGAGATGTTTTCGATCACCACGATGGCGTCGTCGACCACGAACCCCGACGAGATCGTCAGCGCCATCAGCGACAGGTTGTTCAGGCTGAAGCCGAACAGGTACATGGCGCCGAACGTGCCGACCAGCGACAGCGGCACCGACAGGCTCGGAATGATGGTGGCGCGGGCGCTGCGCAGGAACACGAAGATCACCAGCACCACGAGGATGACGGCGAGCATCAGCTCGAATTCCACGTCCTCGACCGATGCCCGGATGGTCACGGTGCGGTCGCTCAGCACCGACACGTCGATCGCCGCCGGCAGCGCGGCCTGCAGTTGCGGCAGCAGCGCCTTGATGGTGTCGACCACCTCGATGACATTGGCGCCGGGCTGGCGCTGGACGTTGAGAATGACCGCCGGCGACAGGTTCATCCAGGCCGCGAGCTTGTCGTTCTGGGCGCCGTCGACCGCGTTAGCCACGTCGCTCAGGCGCACCGGCGAACCGTTCCGGTAGGCGATGACGAGGTTGCGATAGCCGGCGGCGGTCATCAACTGGTCGTTGGCATTGATGGTCGATGCGCGCATCGGGCCGTCGAAATTGCCCTTGGGCGTATTGACGTTGGCATTGCCGAGGGTGGTGCGGAGATCGTCGATGTTGAGCCCGTAGGCCGCGAGCTTGCGCAGATCGGCCTGGATCCGCACCGCCGGCCGCTGGCCGCCGCTGATGGTCACGAGCCCGACGCCCGGCAACTGCGAGATCTTCATCGCCAGCCGGGTGTCGGCGAGGTCCTCGACCTGCGGCATCGGCAGCGAATCCGATTTCAGCGCCAGCGTCAGGATCGGCGCGTCGGCGGGATTGACCTTGGCGTAGATCGGCGGCGCCGGCAGGTCCGACGGCAGCAAATTGCCGGCCGCATTGATCGCCGCCTGCACCTCCTGCTCGGCGACATCGAGGCTGAGCTTGAGATTGAACTGCAGCGTGATCACCGATGACCCGGCCGAGCTCGCCGAGCTCATCTGGTTGAGCGCCGGCATCTGGCCGAGTTGGACCTCCAGCGGCGCGGTCACCGACGAGGTCATCACGTCGGGGCTCGCACCCGGATAGAACGTCTGCACCTGGATGGTGGGGTAATCGACCTCGGGCAGTGCGGCGAGCGGCAGGAAGCGATAGGCGACGATGCCCGACAGCATGATCGCGATCATCAGCAGCGTCGTCGCCACCGGCCGCAGAATGAAGGGGCGTGAAGGGCTCATGGCGTCATGGCGCGTCCCGGGAGCGCCGCGACCCGCCCTGACGCTGCGCCCCACCGGGTGCAGCCGCGGGCGCAGATGGGGCGAAGATGTCGCTGCGGCCGCGGACGGCGGCTCCGGGGCGGCCGCGGCCGCAGGCGAGGGGCCGGTGCCGGAGCCGGGGCCGAGGCTGTGGCGGGAGCGAATCGCGAACCACGACCTTGGCGCCGTTGCGCAGCTTGTCGGCGCCGTCGATCACCACACGATCGCCCGGCGACAGGCCCGAACGCACGGCCACCCGCTCTCCGCTGCCGGGACCGAGATCGATCGGCTTCACCGTCACCGTGCTGTCGGCATTGATGAGATAGACGAACGTGCCGGGAGCGCCACGCTGGACGGCGCTGGTCGGGATGATCGTCGCGTCGTGCTGGATGTCGACCAGCAACCGGATATTGACGAACTGGTTGGGGAAGAGGCTGTCGTCCTCATTGGCGAATTGTGCCCGCAGCTTCACCGTTCCGGTGGTGGTGTCGATCTGATTGTCGAGCGTCTTGAGTTCGCCGACGCTCAATTTGGTGGTGCCGGTGCGGTCGAAGGCGGTCACCTGGAGGGTCGCGCCGGCGCGAAGCCGGTTTTGGATCTGCGGCAGGTTGTCTTCGGCCGTGGTGAATATCACGCTGATCGGCTGCAATTGCGTGATGATGACCAGGCCGCTCGCATCCCCCGGCGTCACGTAATTGCCCTGGTCCACCAGCCGCAGCCCGACCCGGCCGTTGACCGGCGCCACGATGTGGCAATAGGCGATGTTGAGCTTGGCGGTATCGATCTGGGCCTGATCGGATATGATCGTGCCCTGGTACTGCACCACCAGGGAGGCCTGGGTGTCGAGTTGCTGGCGCGGGATGGCGTTGGTTTTCGCGAGATCCTGGTAGCGCTTGAGATCGAGCTGAGCCGTTGCCAGCAGCGCCTTGTCGCGCTCCAGCGAGCCCTGGGCTTGGGCGAGCGCAAGTTCGTAGGGGCGCGAGTCGATCTCCGCCAGGAGATCGCCCTTCTTGACGATCTGCCCTTCCTGATAGGCCACCCTGAAAAGGTAGCCGCTGATCTGCGATCTTATGGTGACGGTGGCGAGCGAGGTCACCGTACCGAGCGCCGTTCAAGGTGAGGTCGATATCGCCGACCGTGGCGGCGGCGGCGACCACCGGCATCGTGACCGCGAAATCGGCGCGCCGGTGGTGCTTGCTGCACCGGCGCTTGCCGCGTGTACATCCACCATCCGACGCCTGCCGCGACGACGAGCAGAAGCAGGAGGCCGAACGCGGCGGCGCTTTTTTGGCACGACCTTGGACGACGGTGCCGGCAGATCCAGCGGCAGCGTCCTGTGGAAATCCGTTCTGGTGCGATCGTCCATGTCCCGCCATGCAATCCGGTTAGCCGCCCACCCCGGCAGCAGAAGCAACAGGCGGCAGTTTTTCTAAGGCCGCCAACGCTTTCCACGCCGCACTCGACGCATATAGTAATACTGCAAAATCCGGACATTACAGCGCCTTTCCGCCCCATGACAAAGAATCCATGTTGGCGTGGGCGCCGTCACGCTCCCAGGCCGCGGGAATCAGCGCGGCCCGACGGCCGCACAGAATGGCATTGCTTAAGGCGCTGAAAGAATTTATGGAAATGCCGCCTGTACGGCCACGTGCCAGAGTGGTTATGGAGCGGTCTGCAAAGCCACCAGCTTCCGTTGTCTTTTCAACGATCCTTCTGACAAAATGGTCACTTTTGAGCCGTTTCCGATCAATAGGTTGGCGACGGTGTCAGAACGCTTTGGCCTAGTTCGCCTCGCCCTTCAGCGTTGCCCAATTCTCAACTCCTTACGCCGCGGCAATACGACGGTTGCGGCGACACGCAACACACCCTACCCGATCGAAAGGGCGCCGGCTGGGCACGAGATCAAGAATGACGGGTTATCGGCTGATCGTGCGCCGCGATGGCCCGGCGGTCCGCTTGGTCACGCGCCGCGGCATCAACGCGATCGTGTTCACCGATCAGGCCGGGCACATGCAGGCGTTTCTCTATATCATTGCGCCGCAACACGTGGTTCACCTGAGCGACGCGCAAGCCGCCGCGAAGTCGCCGGACTATCTGCTGGAAGAGCGGTCGGCGCGACTGAAGAAGGGCAGGTGACGTTCCATATCAAGGCTCAAGTGGCCGAGGCGGGCAATTCCACCAAGGATCCGACGAGGGCGTGGCCCGACGATCGCAAAGTGGTCGACTTCGGCGTATTGACGATCGACAGGGCCGTAGCCGACAGCGCCGCGCGGAAAGCTCTTTCTGCCGGGCAATTTGACCGACAGCATTGAGCCGTCGGACATCCGCTGATCCCCGCGCGCGACAATTCCTATCGTTCGGCCGGCGCACGAAAGAGAGTCAACAAAACAAGGTGACGCACCACCGGGCGATGCCGGCACGGCCTATGCGGTAGGCGACCGGTGGGCGGACCCGGCTGCCGTCCATGAGGTCGACGGCCGGATTCCAAGAGCGAGCGTGCCGCAGATATCGGCCCTGGTCCCAAGCCCTTTGGATTGGGGCCTTTATCCGTCCGCGGGACTCCAACGGCGGCCCAATCGCCCCTACCGCCGCGTCTGCCCGTCGCCGATGCTCTGCGGATAAGCGGGTGCTGGAAGGCTCTCTTTGTCGGGGATCATGTCATGAGAGGCCTCCGCAAGCCCACGTCTGCGCGGCCATTCTCACTGGCCAGTCTTCTGACCACCGACTTTGCTATCCGTGGTCCGCGCCGGTGCCCGCTGAACCGACGGCGCGGGCGGCCGCGTCTCGCCTGGCGCCGATTGCCCGGTCGATGAACCGCTTCGTGTCCTCGCCGAAACCGCTTCGTATCCTCGCCAAGATTTTCGTCGGCATCGAAGGCTGGTTGATCTCTCGCGAGAAAAAACTCGCAGGTTCCCTTAGGTTCCCTTGAATTTCGTTCCCATTTCGTTCTCAATGGGGGCATGAAGCTTTTCCTGCGACCCCACCGCGCCAACGAGGCCCCAGGCCGGCAGCCCGGCTCCGGGAACGATAAGGACTATGTGGTCATCGATGGCACGCCGATCGGCCGCATCTACGCGGACCGGCTGCCCAGCGGCGAAAAATGGCTCTGGTTCCTGCACATCCTGCGCGCGACCCCGAACCAAGGCGTCGCCGATACGCTAGAAGTCGCGAAGGCCGCCCTGGCGGACAGTTATAGACGACACGCCGGTCACATGCGGTAATGCTTCATGCAGGAACTGCCTCTGCCAGACGGGCAGCCGATCAATCTTCAGAGACGATGCCAGTGCCGATCAACCAATTCGCACCAATGACCGTCTCCCAGATTACGATTGATCCGATTGTCAGCAAGG
>CAVVCE010000188.1:0-13650 GCA_963746235.1 uncultured Alphaproteobacteria bacterium | reverse complement strand
GGCCCGGGCTCGGGCTTTGTCTTGACCTCGCCGATGTTCGTCAGCGCAGCGAGCAACCGCGACACACCGATGGAGAAACCGGTCGCTGGCACCGGCTCGCCGCGGAAGCGCGCGACGAGGCCGTCGTAACGGCCGCCGCCCCCGACTGAGCCGAAGCGTATTGGACGGCCTTTCTCGTCCTTCGCGTCGAGGAAGAGCTCAACTTCGTAGACCGGGCCGGTGTAGTATTCGAGGCCGCGGACGACGGACGACGAAATCTGTATTCTTTTCGAACCGTATCCAGCAGATCGGAAAAGCGTCAGCAGATTGTGCAGCTCAGTGGCACCCTCAACACCGACCTTTGAGCCCCCAATGTTGCTCAGAATAATTCGAATTAGTTCATCCTGGTCTGGAAAAAAACGATCGTTCCAAGCATGCTGAGATCCTGGTTTATGAGAGAACAGTTGTTTGCCGGTCAAATAGACCTCGTCGTCCGTCGGAGGGAAGGAACCGGCCTTCAGCGAAATCCACGCTTCCGCAGCTCCGCCAATGATATTAAAGACTTTCTGAATATCTCCTTCGTTCAGCCCCGCTCCCTTCGTGAAGTCACCTTTTCCCTCTTCGCCTCCCTCCCAGCGACCTTGCCCCAGCAATTGGCGGACACCGTCGCCCCCTAATCGATCCAACTTGTCGATCGCCCTCAACACCGTCAGTCGCTTCCCGGCATTCTCCTCGCCGCCGAGCCCGATCGCCTCCAGCACCCCATCAAGCACCTTCCGGTTATTCACCTTCACCACATAACTGCCGCGCGGAATCCCCAACGCCTCCATCGTATCCGCCGCCATCATGCAAATTTCCGCGTCTGCCGCCGGCGACGCGCTTCCCACCGTATCCGCATCGAACTGCATGAACTGGCGGAACCGTCCCGGCCCCGGCTTCTCGTTGCGATACACGTAGCCGGCGCGGTAGCTGCGGTAGGGTTTCGGCAACTGGTCGAAATTCTCCGCCACGTAGCGCGCCAGCGGTGCGGTGAGGTCGTAGCGCAGCGACAGCCATTGCTCGTCGTCGTCCTGAAACGAGAACACGCCCTCGTTGGGGCGGTCCTGGTCGGGCAGGAACTTGCCGAGCGCGTCGGTGTATTCGAACGCCGGCGTTTCCACCGGCTCGAAGCCGTAGAGTTCGTAGACCTTGCGGATGGTCTCGATCATGGCGCGCGTCGCCGCGATCTCCGCCGGCCCGCGATCGGCGAGCCCGCGCGGCAGCCGCGCCTTCGGCCGGTTGGACTTCGGGTCGGGCTTCGGATCGTTCTTGGAGTCGTTCTTAGGATCGGCCATCGCCAGCTTCCATGGTTCTATTCCGGCGGGTGGTAGCACATCATCTCGCCGGAACAACAGCGCGTGTAGGATGGGTGGAGCGCAGCGAAACCCATCATGGGCGTCGCCATGCCGAAAAGCCGATGATGGGTTTCGCAAGAGCTCTACCCATCCTACAGACCACCCATCCTACAGCGGAGCATCTGGCGCGGATCAGCGTGGCGTAATCCGCCATTGGCAGGCGGCGCGCGGCGGGTTACGCCTTCGGCCAACCCCCTATGGGTTCCGCAACCGGAGGTCCCAGATGTCTCAGCCCCGCCTCGCCGCGCAAGCGCGGCCCAACGATCTCGAAGCGTTCTGGATGCCGTTCACGCCCAACCGCGCCTTCAAGAAGGCGCCGCGGCTGATCACCCGGGCGAAGGACATGCATTATTACACCGCCGACGGCCGCGCGGTGCTCGATGCCGCGGCCGGCATGTGGTGCTGCAATGCCGGCCACAACCGCGACCCCATCGTGGCGGCGATCCAGCGCCAGGCCGGGCGAGCTCGACTACGCCCCGGCGTTCCAGTTCGCCCATCCCGGCGCGTTCGAGCTGGCGAGCCGCATCGCGGCGCTGGCGCCCGGCGATCTCGACCACGTGTTCTTCTGCAATTCCGGCTCCGAGGCGGTCGATACCGCGCTCAAGATCGCGCTCGCCTACCACAATGTGCGCGGCGACGGCGCCCGCACCCGCCTGATCGGCCGCGAGCGCGGCTATCACGGGGTCGGCTTCGGCGGCATCTCGGTCGGCGGCATCGTCAACAACCGCAAGTTCTTCGGCTCGCTGCTGACCGGCGTCGACCACCTGCCGCACACCTACAACCGCGACACCCAGGCCTTCACCAAGGGCGAGCCGGAATGGGGCGCCCACCTCGCCGACGACCTCGAGCGCATCGCCGCGCTGCACGACCCCTCGACCATCGCCGCCGTGATCGTGGAGCCGATGGCGGGCTCGACGGGGGTGCTGCCGGCCCCCAAGGGCTACCTGCCGCGGCTGCGGGCGATCTGCGACAAGTACGGCATCCTCCTCATCTTCGATGAGGTCATCACCGCCTTCGGGCGGCTCGGCCACGCCTTCGCGGCGGAGCGCTACGGCGTCATCCCCGACATGATCACCTTCGCCAAGGGCGTCACCTCGGGAACCGTGCCGATGGCCGGGACGATCGTGCGCGCGCCGATCCACGACGCCTTCATGAAGGGGCCGGAGCACGCCATCGAGCTGTTCCACGGCTACACCTATTCCGCCCATCCGCTGGCCTGCGCGGCGGGGCTCGCGACCCTCGACGTCTACCGCGACGAGCGGCTGTTCGAGCGGGCGCTGGCGCTGGAGCCGACATTCGCCGATGCCGCCATGAGCCTGCGCGGGCTGCCCAACGTGCTCGATATCCGCACGGTCGGCCTCGTCGCCGGCATCGACCTCGCCTCCAAGCCCGACGGCTTCGGCAAGCGCGCCTATGCCGCGCTGGAGAAGGCCTTCCAGGACGAGGGCGTGCTGATCAGGATCACCGGCGACACCATCGCGCTGACGCCGCCGCTGATCCTGAGCGAGAACGACATCGCCGAGATCTTCGGCAAGATCGCGCCGCGTCATCGAGGCGGTGAAGTAGCGCACGACGCCATATGCGGACATCTCGGTCGACCACCATGTCACGCGGCTCGCCGCCACTTCTCCCTCTCCCCGCAATCGAAATCGGCTGTTGCCGATTTCGATCCTTCTTTATGTGCCGAAGTCGGGTAAACCCGACTTCGGTCGGGGAGAGGGTCGGGTGAGGGGGCCTTTCCCCGAGCTCCGAGCGCAAATATCTACCGCTCAAGACTCTGCGGAGAAGCCCCCTCACCCGGCGCGCAAGAGCGCGCCGACCTCTCCCCGCAAGCGGGGCGAGGTAACGTTCAACTGCTTGAAAGTCTTCCCTTGAACGACAGCCCCCAACGCCGCCGCCTGCCCGGCAAGCCTTCGCGGCGTTGCGCAACCCCGGCTTCCGCGCCCAGTTTCTCACCTACGCGCTGGCGATGATGGCCGACAACATCGAGCACGTCATCAGCTACTGGATGGTGTTCCAGAAATTCCATTCGCCGGCGCTCGGCCGGCTTCGCCGTGGTGTCGCACTGGCTGCCGTTCCTGCTGTTCTCGGTGGCCGCCGGCGCGCTGGCCGACCGCTTCGATCCGCGCCGGCTGATCCAGTGCGGCATGGGGCTGTTCATCACCGCCTCGCTCGGCTGGGGCTATTTCTTCATCACCGACACCCTGCAGATGTGGCATGCCATGGTGCTGCTGGTGATCCACGGCTGCGCCGGCGTGCTGTGGCAGACCCCCAACCAGATGCTGCTGTACGACATCGTCGGCCCCGCCGATCTGTCGAGCGCGGTGCGGCTGAACGCCACCGCGCGCTATCTCGGCGTGCTGGTCGGTCCGGCGGTGGGCGGCGTGATCATGCTGGCGCTCGGGCCCTCCCACGGCATCCTGCTCAACACCGCTGTTCTACCTGCCGCTGGTGCTGTGGCTGGTGAACGCGCCCTACGGTCCGCGCTTCCGCAAGGGAGCGGCGCCGCCGCGGCGCGCGGTGCGCGGCCTCGCCGACATCGTGCAGACCGCGCGCGACATTGCCGGGCAGCACATCATCGTTTCGATGATCCTGCTCGCCGGCTGCGCCTCGTTCTTCGTCGGCAACGCCTACAACGCGCAGATGCCGGGCTTCGCCCACGATCTCGGCCACGGCGATCCCGGCGTGTCCTACAGCATGCTGCTGGCGGCCGACGCGGCCGGCGCCCTGCTGGCCGGCGTGGTGCTGGAAGGCCGCGGCCTGCTGCCGGCCAACCCGCGCACCGCGATCATCCTGGCGATGCTGTGGTGCTCGGCGCTGGTGGGATTTTCGCTGGCCACCGCCTATCCGCTGGCGCTGGCGCTGCTGTTCACGGCCGGCTTCTTCGAGCTGTCGTTCAACGCCATGGCGCAGACGCTGGTGCAGCTCAATGCGCCGCCGGAGATGCGCGGCCGCGTCCTCGGCCTGTTCAACATGGCGAGCCTGGGCCTGCGCGCCTTCAGCGGCGTCACCGTCGGCCTGCTGGGCAGCGTGATCGGCATCCACTGGTCGCTGGCGCTCTCGGCGCTGGCTATCCTCGGCTTCACATCCGCGCTCCTCGCCCTGCCTAGCGGCGCCCTAGGATGCGCGAAGCGCCGTCTCAAAAGCGAGACCCATCGCGATTCGGCGCGCTCGGATGATGCGCTTCGCATGCGCCCTACCGCATCCTACGCGCCAAGCGCGCGGCCTCGGCGATCCGGAAGCGTTCGCGGCCCTTGCCCGGCTCGATACAATCGCTGTAACACTTCGGCGCGAACCGTCATCCATTCCCGGCCCGCCGTCGCGCGGGCGAGCAGACCCGTGACCGCCGCTCCATTCATCGCCGCCCCATTCGCTATCGTCGAACGCTTCCGTGCCCAGGCGCCGCGCTACGATGTCGTGCTGTGCGACATCTGGGGCGTGGTGCATGACGGCGTCACCGCATTCGACGAGGCCTGCGATGCGCTCGCCCGGTTTCGCCGCGACGGCGGCACCGTGATCCTCGTCACCAATGCGCCGCGGCCGTCGGAATGGGTGGCGCGCCAGCTCGACCGGCTCCACGTTCCCGCCGATGCCTATGACGGCGTCGCGTCATCGGGGGACGTGACGCGTGCCGAGGTCGCGGCCCGCGGCGGCGCCGTGTTCCACATCGGGCCGGAACGCGACCTCACTATCTTCGATGGCCTCGACATGCGGTTCGTCGCGGTCGACGTTGCCGACTATGTCGTCTGCTCCGGCCTGTTCGACGATGCGACGGAGACGCCGGACGATTATCGCGCGGTGATCGAGACCATGCGCCGGCGCGGGCTTTTCATGGTGTGTGCCAATCCCGATCTCGTCGTCAAGCGCGGCGACACCTTGCTCTATTGCGCGGGATCGATCGCCGATCTCTATCGCAGCGCCGGCGGCGACGTGCTCTATGCCGGCAAGCCGCACCGGCCGATCTACGATGCCGCGCTCGCCGCCGCTGCGGCTGCGCGCGGCGCCGCGGCGCTGCCGTCGCGCACCCTCGCCATCGGCGATTCGCTGCGCACCGACATCACCGGCGCCGCCGCGATGGGGATCGACGCGATGTTCGTGATCGGCGGCATCCATGCCGAAGAACTGGGTCGGGCCGAACGAACCGGCGCGCTCGCCGCCATGTTCGCAGCCGCCGGCATCACCCCGAAGACGGTGATGGAACGCCTGGTGTGGTGAGGCTCTTCTCCCTCTCCCGCTTGCGGGGGGGTCGGGGAGGGGGCGCGGGACACAGGCGCAACGCATGTGGCGAGTCAAAGAACCCCCTGCCCAGCCCTCCCCCGCAAGCGGGAGAGGGAGTAGTGCCACATGACGGCGGGCACGCGTGTTGCACTGCGGGTGGCGAGTTGTTAAGTGCCCGTCTCCTCCAACGCGGTTTTCGATGTCACCTCAAGTCCACAAAGCCACCCTTCGTCATCGTCAACGACGCGCTCGGTGCGCCGGTGCATCCCGGCGCGCTCATGGGCGCGGTGGTCGCCATGGGCAATTTCGAGGGGGTGCATCGCGGCCATCGCGCGGTGATCGGCGCCGCGGTGGCCCGCGCGCAAGGCCTTGGCCGGCCGGCGGCGGCGTTGACCTTCGAGCCGCATCCGCGCGCCTTCTTCAATCCGGACCAGCCGCTGTTCCGCCTGACCGATGCGACCGCGAAGCTGCGCCTGCTGGCGACCACCGGGCTCGATGGCGCCATCCTGATGAAATTCGATGCCGCGCTCGCCGCGCTCGATCCCGCCGCGTTCGTCGCCCGCGTGCTGATGGAGCGCTACGCGATCTCCGGCGCGGTGATCGGCTACGACTTCCATTTCGGCAAGGCGCGGGCGGGCACGCCGGCGTATCTGCAGGGAGGAGGGCGCGCGGCTCGGCTTTGCCGTCGACGTGGTGCCCGAATTGACCGACGACGGCCGCCGCATCTCGTCCGGGGCGGTCCGCGAGGCCTTGGCGGCGGGGCATGTGGCGGAGGCCGCGGACCTCCTCGGCTATCCCTGGTTCGTGACCGGCGAAGTGGTCCATGGCGACCGGCGCGGGCGCGAACTCGGCTATCCCACCGCCAACCTGCGGCTCGATCCCGGCTGCGGCCTGCGCCACGGCGTCTATGCGGTGCGGGTCGGGGTCGACGGCAAGCAGCATGACGGGGTCGCCAATTTCGGCCGCCGTCCCATGTTCGACACCGGGATCGTGCTGCTGGAGGCGTTCCTGTTCGATTTCTCCGGCGATCTCTACGGCCGCACCCTCGATGTCGCCTTTATCGGCTGGATCAGGCCGGAGATGAGGTTCGACAGCGTCGCCGACCTGACACGCCGCATGGGCGATGATTGCAGCCTCGCCCGCATGGCGCTGCGGCGCGCCGGCGACGCGTTCCCGCCGCTGGGCCCGCTTTCAGGCCTGCCTGCGTCAGGTCTTTCCGCCGCAGGGTCGATGTGATACGACCCGGCCATGGCGCGCGACTTACCCGCTTCGATGCTCGGGTCGGCCTTTGGGCAAATTATCGGCCCGGCTTCCGTTTGACCGGTTGGTCGGCGGAAGACCGGGATTGCCGAACTCGTTTCCGCCATCCAAGCCAACGCCCATGCCAAATCAAGCCGCATGCCAGGTCAATCCGCCATGTCCGATAACGGCCGCGACTACAGCGAGACTCTGTTTCTGCCCAAGACCGATTTTCCCATGCGCGCCGGGCTGCCCCAGAAGGAGCCCGAGATCCTGGCGTTGTGGGAGAAGACCGGCCTCTACCGGCGCCTGCGCGCGATGGCCGAAGGGCGCCCGAAATTCGTGCTCCATGACGGGCCGCCCTATGCCAACGGCAACATCCATATCGGCCACGCGCTCAACAAGATCCTCAAGGACGTGGTGACGCGCTCCCAGCAGATGCTCGGCTTCGATTCGCCCTACGTGCCGGGCTGGGACTGCCACGGCCTGCCGATCGAGTGGAAGATCGAAGAGGAGAGCTACCGCGCCAAGGGCAAGGCGAAGCCCGATTTCGCCGATCCCGCGGCGATGATCGCGTTCCGCCGGGAGTGCCGGGCCTATGCGGAGCGCTGGCTCAAGGTGCAGCGCGACGAGTTCAAGCGGCTCGGCGTCGTCGGCGACTGGGAGCATCCCTACACCACCATGGACTTCGCCGCCGAGGCGCAGATCGCCCGCGAGCTGCTGAAATTCCGCGACAACGGCCTGCTGTATCGCGGCTCCAAGCCGGTGATGTGGTCGGTGGTCGAGAAGACCGCGCTCGCCGAAGCCGAGGTGGAGTATGAGGATTTCACCAGCGACACGGTGTGGGTGAAGTTTCCGGTGGCGGGCTCAGGCTGGGGCGACCGCGTTTTCAACGGGGGCGATGCCCTTATCCATCTCCTGCACGGCGCGTCCGTCGTGATCTGGACCACGACGCCGTGGACGCTGCCGGGCAACCGCGCCATCAGCTTCTCCGCGAAGATCAAATATGCGCTCTACAAGGTCACCGACGCCGCACCGGACAATTGGGCAAAATTCGGCGATCTCGTCGTCTTGTCCGAGAACCTCGCCGGCGAGGTGTTCAAGCAGGCGCGCGTCACCGGTTACGAGAAGGTCGCCGAACTTCCCGCGGCGCTCCTCGAAACGCTCGTCTGCGACCTCCCGCTCAAGGCGCGCGGCGGCTATGATTTCCCGGTTCCGCTTCTCGATGGCGACCACGTCACCGACGACACCGGCACCGGTTTTGTGCACACCGCGCCTGGCCACGGCCGCGAAGACTTCGACATCTGGATGGCGAACAAACCGCAGCTCGATGCGGCCGGCATCAACACCGCCATCCCCTACACCGTCGATGCCGACGGCCGTTTCACCGAGGCGGCGCCCGGCTTCACCGGCAAGCGCGTCATCACCGACAAGGGCGACAAGGGCGATGCCAACGACGCCGTGATCAAGGCGCTGATCGAGGCCGGCATGCTGATCGCGCGCGGCCGGCTCAAGCATCAATATCCGCATTCCTGGCGCTCCAAGAAGCCGGTGATCTTCCGCAACACGCCGCAGTGGTTCATCGCGATGGACAAGCCGATCGCCGATGCCGGCCACCCTCCGAAGCCGGACGACACCCTGCGCCACCGCGCGCTCGACGCCATCAAGGTCACCCGCTGGGTGCCGCCTCAGGGCGAGAACCGCATCACCGGCATGATCGAGACCAAACCCGACTGGGTGATCTCGCGCCAGCGCGCCTGGGGCGTTCCGATCACCGTGTTCGTGCGGGAAAAGGGCGACGGCTCGGTCGAAATCCTCAAGGACGAATTCGTCGATGCGCGCATCGTCGAAGCCTTCGCGAACGAGGGCGCCGATGCCTGGTATGCGGTCGGGGCCCGCGAGCGCTTTCTCGGCGAACGCGCCAATGAGGGCTGGCAGAAGGTCGACGACATCCTCGACGTCTGGTTCGATTCGGGCTCCACCCACGCCTTCACGCTGGAAGACCCCCAGAACTTTCCGGCGCTGGCCGGCATCCGCCGCAAAAAGGACGGCGGCCTCGATACCGTGATGTATCTCGAAGGCTCCGACCAGCACCGCGGCTGGTTTCATTCCTCGCTGGTGGAGAGCAGCGGGACCCGCCGCGCCGCGCCGTTCGACGTCGTGCTCACCCACGGCTTCGTGCTCGACGAGAACGGCCGCAAGATGTCGAAATCGCTCGGCAATACGGTGGCGCCGCAGGACGTGATCAAGTCGTCGGGCGCCGACATATTGCGGATGTGGGTGTGCGCCTCCGACTATGCGGACGACCTGCGGATCGGGCCGGAAATCCTCAAGACCACGGTCGAGACCTATCGCAAGCTGCGCAACACCATCCGCTGGCTGCTCGGCAATCTCGTCCATTTCCATGCAGGCGACACCGTCCCCTATGAGGAAATGCCCGGGCTCGAAAAGTACCTCCTGCATCGGCTGGCCGAGGTCGACGCCTCCGTGCGCAAGAGCTACGCCGAGTTCGACTACAAGCGCATCTTCGCGGCGCTCAACCAGTTCATGACCGTCGACCTGTCGGCGTTCTATTTCGACATCCGCAAGGATGCGCTTTACTGCGACCCGATCTCCTCGGCGCACCCGCAAGGCCTGCCTGACGGCGCTCGACCATGTCTTCCGCGCCGTCGTGACCTGGCTCGCGCCGATGCTGTGCTTCACGGCGGAAGAAGCCTGGCAGTCGCGTTTTCCCGGCGCCGGTTCGGTCCATCTCGAGCCGTTTCCGGAGATCCCGCAGGATTGGCGCAACGAGGCGCTGGCGCAGGTATGGAACGAGATCAGACGGGTTCGCCGCGTCGTCACCGGGGCGCTGGAGATCGAGCGGGCCAACAAGCGGATCGGATCGAGCCTGGAAGCGGCGCCGGTCGTGCATATCGCAGACCCCGTGCTCCTGCGTCTCCTCGCCGCCGAGCTTGCGGGTGAGCGCGGCGAGACCGGACTGGCCGAAGTCGCCATCACCTCGGAACTCACCGTCGCTGCGGGGGAGGGACCGGCCGATGCATTCCGCCTCGACGACGTGCCGGGGGTGGCGGTCGAATTCCGCCCGGCGCGGGGCACCAAATGTGCGCGCTCGTGGAAAATCCTCCCCTCGGTCGGGAGCGATGCCGATTACCCCGACGTGACCCCGCGCGATGCAAAGGCGTTGCGCGAATGGGACGCGGCACGCGCCGCGGCCAGGTAAATGGCGGACGCGCCCTCCTGGCACGGCGCGACCTTTCGCCTCGGCGTCATCGTCGCGCTCGTCGCCGCCGTGACCGACCAGGCGGTCAAGCTCTGGCTGCTCTACGGCTTCGATCTGCCCGGCCGCGGCCGGGTGGCGCTCGCACCGTTCCTCGACCTCGTGCTGGCCTGGAATACCGGCATCAGCTACGGCCTGTTCCAGCAGGCGGGGCCGCTCGGCCAATGGGCCCTGTTCGCCCTCAAAGTGATTGCGGTGGTGCTGCTCGGGCTGTGGCTCGCCCGCACCGGCTCGCGCCTTTCGGGCATCGCGCTCGGCCTGATCATCGGGGGCGCGATCGGCAATGCGGCCGACCGTCTCGTTCACGGAGCAGTAATGGATTTCGTGCTTTTTCATATCACCACCGCCGCCTGGAGCTTTCAGTGGTACGTCTTCAACCTCGCCGACGTAGCAATCGTTGCGGGAGTTGTTGGTCTGCTGTATGAATCTCTGTTCGCAGGGGATGCCGCAAAAGCGCCCTGATACGCCTCTAGGGGGAGAGCGGGGTTAAAAAACGTGCATCCACCGCCACTTGAGCCGCTGTGAACACCTTGACTACTATTAACTTGAGCCACTATGAACTTGAGCCACTGTCAATAGCAGAGCGGCTCAGCGGCGAGCTTTATTGGGGAAAAGCCATGCCTCGAGATGTTTTGCACCACAAGCTGACCAGCGCCGTGTTGGGGACGATGCTGGGCACGCTCCTGATCATCGCCGGCAGTGCCGGCACCGCTCTCGCCGCCGATGACGATGGCGAAGGCTTCTACGACCAAAGGTTGATGCGCAGCTTCCTGCGCGGGCTCGGCCTTCAGAACGGCCGGGAAGGCGCGATCGAATACAAGGAGCGACCGCCTTTGGTGGTGCCGCCGAGCCGCGATCTGCCGCCGCCGGAGACGACCGGCTCCATCGCGCAGCGCGACCCGTCCTGGCCGTCCGATCCGGACGACGCCAAGCGCAGGGCGGCCAAGAAGGCCAGGGCCGAACGCAAGTCGCTCGGCGATGCCGACACCTGGGGCGACGGGGTCAAGCCGAACGAACTGAAGGGCAGGACCAACGCGGCGCCCAATGAAACCGCCGTCAAGCCGGGGCAGACGGTCGAAACATCGACGCAATTGCGGCCCGACGAACTCGGCTATCACGGTGGATTGTGGTCGGATTTCACCAGCCTGGGCAATACTTTCGCCAAGGAAAAGCCGGCCGAAGGCGCGCGCTTCCTGCGCGAGCCGTCGCGCGCCAGCCTGACCGAACCGCCGAGCGGCTACCGCACGCCGTCGCCCGACCAGCCATATGGCCTCAACTACCGCCATGACAAGTCGAAACCGATGACCCAGGAAGATCGCCAGACCAAAGGAAACGATCAGCAATGATGCGTTTCGGTTCGCCCCGCCGTCGCGGCTGCAGCCCCAAGCGGGCTCGTCCGTCCGGCCGGCGAACCACCGCTTTTCGATGCCTTCGCCGTTTTCGGATCGCATGACTGCGGTTCGACCGGTCGCGGTTCGACCGGTTGTGGTATCGCTGAAGTCGCCTTACGACCTCAATTCGGTACAGAAAGGTCGATGGCACGAATCTTGGAAGAACGCCAAACAGTGTAGGAGTGGATTGGAATGATGCGTTTCGGTTCGCCGCGCCGTCGCGGCTGGAGCCTCGCCTGGGCTCACCCGTCCGGCCAGCGAACCCGCGGTTTTCGCCGTTTCAGCCTTCGCAGCCCCGAGGTTGCCGCCCGGCCTTACCGCCCGGCGGCATTTCGCATTTTCGGTGCCGTCGCGATCGCACCGGTGGTCATGGCTTTGGTCGTGGCTTTGGTCACGACTTGGGTGATGGGGTGCGGCCCGGCCAAGGCCGAGGGTCCGCAGATTTCCCACTTCACCCTGGACAACGGGCTGGAGGTCGTGGTGATCCCCGATCACCGCACCCCCGTGGTGACCCATATGATCTGGTACCGGGTCGGCTCCGCGGACGAGACGGCCGGCAAATCCGGCCTTGCCCATTTCCTCGAACATCTCATGTTCAAGGGCACCGAAAACAAGCCGCAGGGCCTGTTCTCGCAGACCCTCGCCACCATCGGCGGCCAGGAAAACGCTTTCACCACGGCCGATTACACCGGCTATTTCCAGCGCATCGCCCGCGAATACCTGCCGACGGTGATGGAGTTCGAGGCCGATCGCATGACCGGCCTCGTGCTCACCGACGCCAATGTATTGCCCGAGCGTGACGTGGTGCTGGAAGAGTACAACATGCGGGTTGCCAACAGTCCGGAAGCCCGGCTGGGCGAGCAGGTCACCGCAGCGCTCTATCTCAATCACCCCTATGGACGGCCGGTGATCGGCTGGCGCCCCGAGCTCGAGAAGCTCAACCGCGAGGATGCGCTCGCCTTTTACCGGCGGTTCTACACGCCCAATAATGCGGTGGTGGTGATCGCCGGCGACGTGACCGAAGCCGAGGTCAGACCGCTGGTCGAGAAGACCTATGGCAAGGTTGCCCGCCGCGCCGAGATCGGTCCGCGCATGCGGCCGCAGGAGCCGCCGCCGGTGGCCATGCGCCAAGTGACCTTGGCGGACCCGCGGGTGGCCCAGCCCAGCCTGCAGCGCAGCTATCTCGTCCCCTCCGGCGCCACCGCAAAGCCGGGGCAGGCTGAAGCTCTCGAAGTGCTGGCCCATGTGCTCGGCAGCGGCGAGACGAGCCGGCTCTACCGCGCGCTGGTGATCGAGCAGCATCTCGCCACCAACGCAGGCGGGTATTATCAGGGCACGGCCTTGGACGAGACCCGGTTCGGCGTCTATGCCAGTCCGCTGCCGGGGATCCCGTTTGCCACCCTGGAGGCCGCGCTCGATGCGGTGATCGCCGAAGTCGCCGAGCATGGGATCTCCGCCGACGAGCTGGAGCGCGCCAAGACGCGGCTGATCGCCGACGCGGTCTATGCCCAGGACAATCAGGCGACCATGGCGCGTTGGTACGGTGCCGCGCTGACCACCGGCACGACGATGGAGCAGGTGGCCTCGTGGCCCAAGCGCCTCAGTATGGTGACCGCCGATGCGGTCCGCGAGGCGGCGGGTGCGTGGCTTGACAAGCGCCGCTCGGTGACCGGTTATCTGATCAAGGAACTTCCTTCCACGGAGAAGCGCTCGTGAATGCATGCCCTCGCAGTGGAATTAGGCCGCGCGCCCTGAGCCTCCTCCCGGCCGTCATGTCGATTGCGGCGGCGCTGATGGCGCCGCTCGCTCCCCTTGCCGCCCAGGCGACCACGATCCAACGCATCGTGAGCCCCGGAGGCATCGAGGCATGGCTGGTGCAGGAGCCTTCGGTACCGCTGATCGCCTTCGATTTCTCGTTCCGCGGCGGCGCCAACCAGGATCCCGTGGACAAGCCGGGCGTGGCCACCATGGCGATGGGGCTGCTCGACGAGGGGGCGGGAGAGCTCGATTCGAAGAGCTTCCACGAGCGGGTTGAAGCCAAGGCGATCCAGCTCGGTTTCAGTGCCAATCGCGACCAGGCCTCGGGCTCGTTGCGCACGCTGAGCGCCAACCAGGATGAAGCCTTCGAGCTGTTGCGGCTGGCGGTCAC
>CAVVCE010000187.1:0-22596 GCA_963746235.1 uncultured Alphaproteobacteria bacterium | reverse complement strand
ATCGAGTTGAGCCGTTGCCAGCAGCGCCTTGTCGCGCTCCAGCGAGCCCTGGGCCTGGGCGAGCGCGAGTTCGTAGGGGCGAGAGTCGATCTCTGCCAGGAGATCGCCCTTCTTGACGATTTGCCCTTCCTGATAGGCCACCCTGAAAAGGTAGC
Source organism: uncultured Alphaproteobacteria bacterium (assembly GCA_963746235.1). Lineage (GTDB taxonomy): Bacteria > Pseudomonadota > Alphaproteobacteria > Rhizobiales > Xanthobacteraceae > JAJPKK01. The sequence continues at coordinate 22,441 of CAVVCE010000187.1, read as the reverse complement.
CGCTGATCTGCGATCTTATGGTGACGGTGGCGAGCGAGGTCACCGTACCGAGCCCGTTCAATGTGAGGTCGATATCGCCGACCGCGGCAGCGGCCGCGACCACCGGCATCGTGACCGCGAAATCGGCGCGCCGGGGTGCTTGCTGCACAGGCGCTTGCCGCGTGTACATCCACCATCCGACGCCCGCCGCGACGACGAGCAGAAGCAGGAGGCCGAAGCGGCGGCGCTTTTTTGGCACGACCTTGGACGACGGTGCCGGCAGATCCAGCGGCAGCGTCCTGTGGAAATCCGTTCTGGTGCGATCGTCCATGTCCCGCCATGCAATCCGGTTAGTCGCCCACCCCGGCAGCAGAAGCGACAGGCGGCAGTTTTTCTAAGGCCGCTCAACGCTTTCCACGCCGCACTCACGCATATAGTAATACTGCAAAATCCGACATTACATGCGCCTTTCCGCCCCATGACAAAGAATCAATGTTGGCGTGGGCGGCCGTCACTGCTCCCAGCCGCGGGAATCAGGCGGCCCGACGGCCGCACAGAATGGCATTGCTTAAGGCGCTGAAAGAATTTATGGAAATGCCGCCTTACGGCCACGTGCCAGAGTGGTTATGGAGCGGTCTGCAAAACCGTTTACCCCGGTTCAATTCCGGGCGTGGCCTCCACTCGCAGAATCAATGGCTTAAGGGGGCTCGGCTCGCCGCTGGAAATTCGAAGCGAAAACGAGCTTGGCGTGCTGTCGACGGCGTGTCTTGGCTGGTCCGCTCTTGGCTGGTCCGCTCTTGGGTCTGGTCCACGAAAGCCGGACACGATCTCATCGCCCGACCGGCCGGACTTTGCACGCGCTCAGCGCCGGCCCGGCTTTTCCGTGATGGCGGCCTTCCCCGCCTTGGTGACCTTCCAGCTCAGAAGCGCTGGGATCGTCCGCCTTCTCGGGCTCGATCAGCTTCTTCCTTTGAAGGCTGAGCAACGCCGCATAAGTGGTTGCAAGCGTTTCGGCCGAGCCCCTGGCAAACTTGAGCCGGCTGTTGTGGTCCTTGACGGCGGCGATCAGCAATTCCCGTTGCAGGGCAGCCACCGTACTGCGTTTGGTCGACATGACGAGCGCTCCGCAGCCGTTATAGGCCGCCGCGCGGGCGGGTGACGGTAGCCCCCTACAACTTGTAACCATATGGTTAATGGATGGCGGCATATCGGGCGCCGGAGTGCTTCGGGGCGAAACCGGACAACTCATGTGCTACCTAACCCGGACAACTCGTGTGCTTACGACGCAGGGGAATTGCCGCTGGCCAAAACCCGGCCCGTTTGTTATAGGGCTCCGCCCAAGCTGCTTCGGCGCTATTCCCCGGTAGCTCAGTGGTAGAGCAACCGGCTGTTAACCGGTTGGTCGCTGGTTCGAATCCGGCCCGGGGAGCCATTTCGGTGCGAAACTGCGAACGCCAAGCCCCGCAGTTTCCACTCCAGGCTTTCCTCCAGATGGCTCCAGCTCCCCGACGAAACCCGGAACCTCGTCCGGCCAGTCGTCGACGATCTTTGGCTGCCACTTCGGTTTGGGTTGCCGAACGGCCTTCTTGCGCGGCGGCGGCACCCTGTAGAAATCCAGGTAGTCGTCTTCGCCGTTCGGCTGCTCGGGAAATGGAATAATCTCAGCGCCACAATATTGGCCGCAAACGGCGCCAAATCCGGTGTCTGCTCGATGTTGCCCTCTTGAACGGCTTGGTGCATCAGCGTTCCCCGGCGTAGACGGAATCCGCTATCTCGACCCCGGATGGCCTTGCAGTTCCCGCGTGTTCTGGATATATTCTGGATATACGTCGGAGAATCGAAATGGGCAAGTCTTCACAGCAACGCGCGATCGCCAATTTTCGCAATCGGCTGGCCGAAAAGGGGCTGGTTCGGTTCGAGGTGACCGGTCGGGATGCCGACCGCGATCTGGTCCGGACCGTCGCGCGCCGCCTCGCCGAGGGTGGCCCCGATTCCGATCGCCTCCGCGCCGCGGTGAAGCAGAACGTCAGCGGCGAGCCGCCCAAGAGAGGCGGCATCCTGAAGGCGCTGCTGGCCTCGCCCCTGATCGGCTCCGAACTCGACCTGACCCGTCCGCGTGAGGAAGGACGGAAGGTCGACATTTGATGCGCTACCTGCTCGACACCAACATCATCAGCAACTTTACCAAGCCGACCCCATCAGATTCACTGATCGCCTGGATGGCCGAGCAGTCCGACGAGGATCTGTTCATCGCGTCGCTGACCGTGGCCGAGATCCGACGGGGCGTACTGGAAAAACCGGCCGGAAAACGCCGGGATCAGCTCGACGCGTGGTTCAGCGGCCCCCAAGGGCCACAGGCGCTCTTCGCGGGCCGTATCCTCTCCTTCGACGAAAAGGCCGGACTGGCCTGGGCCGCGCTCATGGCCGAAGGCAAGGCGAGCGGCCGTCCGCGCAGCGGTCTCGACACGATCATCGCCGCAATCGCCGCCGCCAACGACTGCGTCGTCATCACGGACAATGAGCGCGATTTCGCAGGCGTCGAGATCGTCAATCCCATCCGCGGGGCGCGCTGATGCGAGCGAAGCCCTTCTCACGTCCCACTTTGATCGCCGCCGTCGAACTGCTCCAAGGCCACAGCCAGGCGCGCTTCAACCAGATGGTCCTGCGGCTCGGCCTGGAAGAGGCCGGCGACAAAATATCCGGGTCTGGGACGTGCCGATCGGCGAACCGGGCTCGAACGTGCTGGAGTGGTTCACGTCCGAGACGCTCTCGTCTTGGCACGTTTCGCCATCTTGGAAACCCGGCCTACGCAGCAACTGCATCCGGGACCGTGCAATTTTCCCGGGTCGTGCAATCCGTCGGTGATGCGCTCGAACTTTGCGCCGGCCTGACGCGCTTCGGGCGACGTGGTGAGGCAGCTTGGTGCGGTCAGGAGGACACGGGGGGCACGCGCGCGGCATTGCGGACAGGCCGACGGCAGTTCGCATTCCGCCATCGCTCGCATCTGTGTGAACGGCCCGCACTTCTTGCACATATATTCGTACGTCGGCATCGACCACCTGCCCCCGGCCTGAACCCATCCTGCGGCGGACCAGTCCGTCGCGATCGTGAGAAACTATACCAGTTGGCGGCCGGGCTGTGAACGTCAATTGGTCGCCAGTCGGCGCAGTGCCGTTTAGTGCTCGAGAAACATCATCCGGCGGACGTTGATTTTCGACCCGGGCGAATGGCGCGAGGGCCGGTAGACACAGCGTCGCCCGGCCACCAGAGATGATCGGACCGGACCGCTAATGACCGGATCGGACCGCGCGGTCAACCGCGCCGATAGCTGCGCGGCTGTGAGGCCGCCTTGGCCGGCGCCCCTTGGTAATACGGGCTCTGGAGGCAGACCCCGCCAAGGCCGGACTGGGTCGTCCTGCACTGCTCATAGCTGATGTAACGGCAGGATATTGAACCGCCCCTTGGGCTCTTAGAACACCAAGGATAGGTGGTCGGCGACTGGGCCAATGCGGCCTGAATTTCGCCGAACAGCGCCGCAGCGAGCACGAGAAGCGAAACCATGGGCACGCGCATCGAAGCCTCTTCGGGCGCCCCAACCCGCACGATCTTATCAAGTTGCGCTGCGAAAGTCCGCATCGCTGCGGCGAGGACGGCTTTGATTCCGATAAGGGGGCTTCCCGATGGCAATTCGAAAGTGGCCGCGCTGGGCAGATAAGTGCCGCACAGGCTCGAGCGGCCGCTGGGACGGCGCGGGGCTCGTCCCGGTGCGGCGAGCGCCCGGGTTTGCCCACAGATTAATCGCGCCGCCGCGTGCGTGTGCCCAAATATTAGTCTAAACATCGCCGGATCGTCGCGCGAGGAGCCCACGGCGTTGCGCCGATCCCCGCGCTATCTCACGGCTCCACCGGGGCCACCATCCAGCGGGTCAAGCAATGAAATCAAACGTCGTCGTCGTTGGCCTTCTCAGGCCCGGGAAAGGCCGTGCCTTCGCCGGAATCGGCGCCGTGCTGGCAGCCGCGGGCGCAACGACACCGGCATTCGCACAGGTCCAACCGGGTACGATCGATGCAGCCGACACCGCCTGGATGATCGTGGCGACTGGCCTCGTGCTGATGATGACGATTCCCGGACTCGCGCTGTTTTACTGCGGGATGGTGCGCAAGAAGAACGTGCTCGCGACCATGGCACCGAGCTTGTTGTGCACCATGTTGTGCTCCGTGCTGTGGGTGGCCATCGGCTACACCCTCGTCTTCAGTGGCGACGGCGCGCTGATCGGCAATCTCGACCGGATGCTTCTGCGTGGCATCGCCATGGACACGGTCGCGCCGCAGACGCGGATCCCCGAGATGCTGTTCATGCTGTATCAGATGACGTTCGCGGTGATCACGGTGGCGCTCGTCGCCGGTTCGGTTGCCGATCGCATGCGTTTCTCCGCCTTCGTCTGGTTCGCGGCGTTGTGGCTGCTCTTCGTCTATGCCCCGATCGCGCATTGGGTGTGGGGCGGCGGCTTTCTCACGCCCACCGCCGACCGGCCGGGAGTTCTCGACTTCGCGGGCGGCACCGTCGTCCATCTCAATGCAGGCGTCGCCGGCCTCGTCGGCGCCTATGTAATAGGCAGGCGTCGCGGCTACGGCAGCGAAAACTTCGCGCCCTATGATTTGTCGCTGGCGGTGATCGGCACCGGACTGCTCTGGGTCGGCTGGTTCGGATTCAACGGCGGCTCGGCGCTGGGTGCCAATTCGCGCGCAGTGTTCGCCATCACCGCAACCCATCTCGCCGCCTCGGCCGGAGCGCTGACCTGGATGGCCCTGGAATGGTGGAAGAGAGGCAAGCCCTCGGTGCTCGGCATGATCTCCGGCGCGGTGGCAGGTCTTGGAACAATCACGCCGGCGTCGGGCTACGTGTTGCCGTTGCAGGGCATCGTCATCGGCGTGATCGCCGGGGCAATCTGCTTCTGGGCCTGCACTGCGGTGAAGCAGCGCTTCGGATATGACGATTCCCTGGACGTGTTCGGCGTTCACGGTGTCGGTGGCGCGACCGGAACCTTGTTGGCGGGCGTCTTCGCAGCCGCCGCGGTCGGCGGCACGCCGGGGTTGCTGGAAGGCAATCCCTCGCAGTTGCTGTTCCAGTTCTACGGCATCGCAGCGACGCTCGCCTGGTCGGGTATCGTGACGTTCTTGTTGCTCAAGGCCATTGCCATCTTCGTTCCCCTGCGCGTCAGCGAGCAGGGCGAGATCGAAGGCCTCGATGTCACTCAGCACGGCGAAGCTTTGCAGTAGGGATGCCGCCTGTGTTGCCTGCCGAGCACCAGCAAAGCGTCGTGAATTTCTTTCCGGCTTGTCTGATCCGAGGCACCAAGACAGCATCAGATTTCCGGGGGTTGATTTCGCGTTCGGCGATATGGCCCCGCCTCCTGCCTCCCTTGAGTTGGGGCCGGTTCCGCGCACCACACGGCCGCCACCAAGACGCCCCGGGGTTGTCCTCCGTCTCACCTCGGATCACCCAATTCGCCGGCGAGTTTGCCGAACGGGGAATTTTGGGGCTGGGGCGTGGGTCGATGTGTGAAGATGCGTTGAGCAAGGCGGAGCGGTATCGAAAAGCCGCAAACAAGTACGGCGAAATGGCCAAACAGGCCGAGCCGAGCTATCTCGCGGAGGTCTATCGCAAGATCGCCGTGCGGTACGTGTTCATGGCCGAGGAAGAGTTGCGTTGGGCAGAGCGCCAGAGGGAAGACGTCCCGGATCGCAGTTAGCCAAACGGCCGGTCACGGGATGAACCAAACGGACGTGAGGGGCGACTAACCCTATGGATGCCCCCCAATGGCGTCCCTTTGCGGCCAGGTCTCTCCATCCCCCCATGCCCCCCAAGAGGGGCCTGGCCGCCTTTCATGCAGTGAAATCAATTCATCAAGCAAATCAACAGATGCCGGGCAGTAGCCCGGATCGGTTGTCGAACCCGACCCGAGCTACCCCGGTCCCCCACGCCGCACCCCGCGCCATTAACGCGTGACAACATGTCCTAATTTGATTCGAATTATGACAGAAAGTCGCAGCAGTGGCCCGGACCGAAAGGGGCCAATCGATCCGGGCCACGTTGATGAGGCCATGCAAGTGCGTTGGCCTCACGGCCGTTAAGTTGGCAATCCCACTCTCGGTTTTCTACTTGGATTTATGACAGTGCTCCCTGACTGACGTTCCGCAAGGAGCGGCCCGAATGAAGCGCCGTCGATGCGGGCGTGCCACCGCGCCAGAGTAATATTCGAGAAGTGTGAACTGCTTCACATTCGATTTCCGCTCCGGCACCTAGCGTGGCGACAGGCGGCAAGCAATTCCCGCCGGACGCAACGGAGAGCCCCCGCGCCGACCTGATAATTCTCGGACACGCCCATTATCCGTCGCGCCGGCGGGAGCTTTTTGCTCCACCAAACGCCGGCGTGACGGATTCCGGGTGTTCTTAAAGCCTGCCCCCTAGCGCGTGCGGGCTGCTGTAAACGCGCCGATGTCTTCGGGCGTGCCGATCGCGGTTCCCGTCGCGCCGTCGGCGATGCGTTTGATGAGACCGCTGAGAACCTTGCCGGCTCCCACTTCATAGAATTCGGTCACCCCATGGGCCGCCATGTAGGAGACGCATTCGCGCCAGCGCACGGTGCCGGTGACCTGGGCGACGAGACAGCGCACGATCTCGGCCGGATCGGCGATGGCGCTGGCGAGCACATTGGCCACCAGCGGCACCGCGGGCGGGCGGATCGTCACCTCCGCGAGGGCCTGCGCCATCGCCTCGGCCGCCGGCGCCATCAGCGCGCAGTGGAAGGGCGCGGAGACCGGCAGCAGCATCGCGCGCTTGGCGCCCGCCGCCTTGGCGAGTTCGACCGCGCGCTCCACGGCCGCCTTGTCGCCGGACACCACCACTTGCCCGGCGCCGTTGTCGTTCGCCGCCTGGCAAACGCCGCCCTGGGCGCCCTGCGCGGCAACCGCCTGCACCACCTCGAAATCGAGCCCGAGCAGGGCGGCCATCGCGCCGGCCCCGACCGGAACCGCCTTCTGCATGGCGCGGCCGCGAATGCGCAGCAGGCGCGCGCTGTCGGCGATCGACAGCGCGCCGGCCGCGGCGAGCGCCGAATATTCGCCGAGCGAATGTCCGGCGACATAGGCGGCGTCGCGCACGAGGTCGATGCCGGCTTCGGCCTCGAGCACCCGCATCGCGGCGAGCGACACGGCCATCAGCGCCGGCTGGGCGTTCTCGGTGAGCGTCAGCCGCTCCGGCGGGCCCTCCCAGATCACCGCCGACAGGCGTTCACCCAGGGCGTCGTCGACTTCCTCGAACACGAGCCGGGCCGCCGGGAAGGCCTGCGACAGCGCGCGGCCCATGCCGACCGACTGGCTGCCCTGCCCCGGAAACACGAACGCTGCCGCCATGTCTTGCGCGCCTCCCGCGAATGTGCGCGGAAAAACACCGGCGGCGGGGCCGCTGTCAAGTTTGAGCCCGTCGAATCCGACCGCACAACCCATTGCATTCCCGCGCAGAGGCCTTATAACGCCGGCTTCCGCTCGATCCCGGCCGGGAGCTGAACGGACGGCCGTGGCCCGCCCACTCGAAGGGGTTGGGCCCCGGCAGGGCCGCATGGTCCGCCGTCCCGTGTTCCCGCCTTCTAGCTTTCGAGCCTTTCCCGAAAGGCACGAGGGGCTTGGCGCCGGATCGGCGCAACGTGAGGAGAGGGCATAAGCATGCCATTGTACGAGCACGTCTATCTTGCCCGGCAGGATCTGTCGCAGCAGCAAGTCGACGAACTGACCGCCCAATACAAGGGCGTCATCGAGCAGCTTGGGCGGCAAGGTCGCCAAGGCCGAATACTGGGGGGTGAAGTCGCTCACCTACCGCATCCGCAAGAATCGCAAGGCCCATTTCACTTTGCTCAATATCGACGGGCCGCCCGGCGCCATCGCCGAGGTCGAGCGCCAGCAGCACATCAGCGAAGACGTGCTCCGCGCCATGACCGTGCGCGTCGAGGAGCTCGAGGAAGGGCCGTCGGCGATGATGCGCAAGGTCGACCGCGACCGCGATCGCGACGAGCGCCGCGGCGAACGCCGCCGCGACCGCGACGACCGTGGTCCCCGCGGGCCGCGCGGCGACGGCGATGAAGTCGAACTGACAGAGGAGTGAGCGCCATGAGTTTCGCACAAAGCGGCGGTGGCGGTGGTGGCGGTGGCGGCGCACGCCGTCCGTTCTTCCGTCGGCGCAAGACCTGCCCGTTCTCCGGCGCCAATGCGCCCAAGATCGACTACAAGGACGTGCGGCTGCTGCAGCGCTATATTTCCGAGCGCGGCAAGATCGTGCCGAGCCGCATCACGGCGGTGTCGGCGCGCAAGCAGCGCGAGCTGGCGCGGGCGATCAAGCGTTCGCGCTTCCTCGGCCTGCTGCCTTATGTGATCAAATAGGCCCTCCTCATCGAGGGAAACGAGGCCGCCGGGGGCGATCCCGGCGTCCGATGGTTGGGGCGGATGTCCGCCTCTAACCGCTCCACCAACGAGCGGGACAGCTTGTGATGACGCAGATCGTGTTGGTTGGCCTTGGCGCCGGCGCCGCAGCGGCATTGCTGTTCGCGTCGGTGACCTCCGGCGCGCTGGTTTCCATATTGCTGTTCTATCTCGCGCCGCTGCCGATCCTGATCGCGGCGCTGGGATGGAGCCATTGGTGCGGCCTGCTCGCGGCCGTCACCGCGTCGGCGTGCCTCGGGCTCGCGTTCGGCATGTTGTTCTTCGCGGCATTCCTGGTGGGCATTGCCGCGCCGGCGTGGTGGCTCGGCTACCTCGCGCTGCTGGCGCGCCCGGGCGCAGCCGGCAGCGGCGCCGACGTCGAATGGTATCCGCCCGGCCGCCTGGTGCTGTGGGCGGCGGCGCTGGGCGCGGTGGTCGTCACCATTGCGCTGTTCCAGGTCGGCACCGACGAGGAGAGCATCCGCAACGGGCTCAAGGCCGGGCTCGAGCGCATATTCCGCCTGCAGACCGGCACCGCGGCCGACCAGCCGCTTAGTCTTCCCGGGATCGCGGAGCCGGAACGCCTGCTCGACTTGTTCGCCGTCGTCATGCCGCCGGTCGCCGCGACCGCCAGCGTCCTCACCCTGACCCTCAACCTGTGGATCGCGGGACGGGTGGTGAAGCTGTCCGGCCGGCTCAAGCGGCCGTGGCCCGATATCCCCGCCATGACTTATCCCCGCTACGCCCCTGCCCTGCTGGCGGCGGCGGCGATCGTCTCCTTCCTGCCCGGCCTCGCCGGCCTGGTCGCAAGCCTGTTCGCCGCGACATTGCTGGTCGCCTTCACGATGCTCGGCTTTGCCGTGCTGCACGCGCTGACGCGAGGCCTTCGCGGCCGCACCGCCATGCTGAGCGGAGCCTATGCCTTCGTCGCCGTGCTCGGCTGGCCGGCGCTGGCCGCGGTGCTGGTGGGGCTCGCGGAGTCCATTTTCCACTGGCGGGACCGGATGCCGCAACCCGGGCCGCCGGTCGCACCGCAAAGCTGAGGCGCAAAGCCCGATCGATCATTTCGTCAACCCGAACCAACAAGGAGAACGTGTCATGGAAGTCATTCTGCTCGAACGGGTCGCCAAGCTCGGCCAGATGGGCGAAGTCGTCCGCGTCAAGGACGGATTCGCCCGCAATTTCCTGCTGCCCAAGGGCAAGGCGCTGCGCGCGACCAAGGACAGCCGCGCCAAATTCGAGTCGATGAAGACCCATCTCGAGACCCGCAATCTCGAGCTCAAGGGCGAGGCCGAGAAGGTGGCCGAAAAGCTCAACGGCCAGAGCTTCGTGGTGATCCGCCAAGCCTCCGAGACCGGCCATCTCTACGGCTCGGTATCGCCGCGCGATCTCGTCGCCATCCTCGAAACCGGCGGCTTCGCCGTGTCGCGCGGCCAGGTCGCGCTCAACACGCCGATCAAGACGATCGGGCTTCACAAGGTGCCGATCGCGCTGCACCCCGAGATCGACGTGACCGTCACCATCAACGTCGCCCGCAGCAATGACGAGGCCGAGCGCATCGCCCGCGGCGAGGACGTCATTTCGCGGCGCGACGAGGAGCGCGCCGAACAGGCCGCGGCCGTCGAAGCGGAGGCGTTCTTCGAGAATCCCGATGCGGCCAAGGAAGAGCCCGCGGAAGAGCCGGCGCCGGAACAGAAATAGCCCCCGCAAGCCGGCTGGCGCGCCCCTGCCTTGTCGAGGCGGCGGCGCCTGCACCCTACTCCCTTGTCGAGGCGGCGGCGCCTGGTCCGACATGACGGCGGGCGCGGAGCGGCGCTAGCGGCGCCGGCGGCGGCATCGCATTCGGATCCGCCGGCGCGGCGGGAGCTGCAGGGACAGGCGCTGCCGGCTCAGCCGGAGCGGTCGGCACGGCAGATATCGGCTGCGCGCCATTGTCGCTGCGGCGGTGGACGCGGCCCGAGGCCGGCTTCGGGGCTTCGGCAGCCGCCTCCACGGGGCCGGCTCCCGACGCCGCATAGGCGCGGATGCGGGCGATGGGATCGTAGGCCTCGCGCGGCGCGACCGAAGCGCCCGACCGTGCATAATCATTGAGCTTGGCGACCGGCGGGCTCGATTCGCTCTCGGTGCTGCGACCGCGCACCGGCTGCGCGTTTCGCGGCGCCGAGGGCGGCTGGACTGCCGCTTCCAGCGGGCCGGTGCGGGCTGCGTCGATCCCGGCCGGCGGCCGCGGCGGCTCTTGATTGTTGACTTCAGCCCGATTGGATTGCAGCCCGCGGCCGCGAGGGCTTTTCTCCGTCGCCGGAGAGGTTGCTGGCGCGGCGCCGCGCCCGCGGCGACTCCTCGGCCGATCTCGGCGCCCCCTTCATCGGCCGACGGCGCCGTCACCGGCGCGGCGCGAAGGGTCGCAAACCCCATCACGTATTTGGCGAGCGCGCCGGCGTTGTCCGGCTTGGTCGTGTAATGGGCCCGCAGAAAAGCCGACAGCGAGCCGGCATCGTACTTCTTGCCGAGGCCGTTGGGCAGATGGTGGCAGGTCGAGCAATCCGAGCTGAAGAGCTGGGCCGGCGTCTTGCCCGCGGTAAAATCCTGCGCCAACGCCGCACCGGCCGTCAGCACGACCGCAGGAAGAGCCGCCAACCATTTGATATCTATAATACTCACCTCAGCGCGACCTCTTTGACATTGCGGCCTGGAGCGATTTCCGCTCACGTGGAATCGTCATGGCCGGGCTTGTCCCGGCCATCCCGATGCGGAGGGCACAGCGTTTCGCCAAAACGCGCTTGGCGTAGCCCCGTGCCCTGTTGATCGAGATCACCGGGACAAGCCCGGTGATGACGTCGGTGGGTGCATCGATCTCATCGGAACATGCTCTAGCGGCTCCTTTTTATCCCATTCGGCCGGCGGCGCGAGCCCTCATTCGGCGGCCGGCGGTCCGACCCGGGCATCTGGTTGCCAAAGGTCTGGACACGTCATGCCGCTTCCGACCAACGGGTATTGATCCGCGGCATGGCGGAAATTTGATTTCAAATCCTAAATCATGACCGCGCATGTCGGGCGCGCATGAATTGCGGCCCCGTCTGGACTCGTATTTCGACCTTCGACCGCGGCTCGCGGCTCGCGGCTCGCGGCTCGCGGCTCGCGGCTCGCGGCCTCTCGCCGCACCACTCGTCCCCGTCACAGTCAAGGGCCGCCGCGGCGCGGTCGAGAAAAATAAAAACTTGCCCTGGTGATAAGGAGGAAAATCGGAATTGAGCGTTCCCAAGGGCCGCATTGAAGTCTATTGCAGCGGATGGGAGATGCGTTCGAGGTGAGCGTCGTCGCGGTCCGTATCTAGGCCCGCATCGTCGAGGAGAGTGATGTTGCCGTAAGCATTGTTGAGTGGCGTGGCAAAGCAAAATCAAACTAGAAACGGGACGTCATGGCGCTCGAATCCACTGCACGCAAGCAGCTTGCGGAAGCAACGCCGCTTTACCGCACGGCACCTCACAATATCGAGTTGGAGCAGGCGCTGCTCGGCGCCATCCTGGTGAACAACGAGGCGTTCTACCGGGTCTCCGACTTTCTCGAGCCGCGGCATTTCTTCGAGCCGATCCACCAGAAGGTGTACGAGGTCACCGCGTCGCTGGTGCGCGTCGGCAAGACTGCGACCCCGATCACCCTCAAGACCTTTCTGCCGCCCGACATCGACGTCGCCGGCTTGACGGTCAGCCAATACCTCGCGCGCCTCGCCGCCGAAGCGACCACCGTCATCAATGCCGCCGACTACGGCCGTACCATCTACGACCTCGCGCTGCGCCGCGCATTGATCGGGATCGGCGAGGACCTCGTCAACACCGCCTATGATTCGCCGGTGGATTCGCGGCCCCAGGACCAGATCGAGGAGGCCGAACGCAATCTCTACGAATTGGCGGAGACCGGCCGCTACGACGGCGGCTTCCAGCGCTTCGCCCAGGCGCTGACCACCGCCGTCGAGATGGCGGCCCATGCCTATCAACGCGACGGCAAGCTGTCCGGGCTCGCCACCGGGCTGCGCGACCTCGACCGCATGATGGGCGGGCTGCAACGCTCCGACCTCGTCATCCTGGCCGGACGCCCGGGCATGGGCAAGACGGCGCTCGCCACCAACATCGCCTATAACATCGCCAAGGCATGGGAGGGGGACGTGCGTCCGGACGGCCGAATCGAGTCGGTCAATGGCGGCATCGTCGGGTTCTTCTCGCTGGAAATGTCGGCGCAACAACTCGCCACCCGCATCATTTCCGAGCAGACCGAAATCCCCTCCCACCGCATCCTGCGCGGCGAGATCGATCCCGGCGATTTCGACCGCATTGCCGAGACGGCGCGGGAAATGGAACAAATTCCGCTCTATATCGACGAGACCGGCGGCCTTTCGATCGCCCAGATGGCGGCCCGGGCGCGCCGCCTCAAGCGCCAGCGCGGCCTCGACCTCATCGTAGTCGACTACATCCAGCTCCTTCAGGGCTCGTCCCGCCGCGCCCAGGAAGGCCGCGTCCAAGAGGTGACGGAGATCACCACCAGCCTGAAGGCGCTGGCGAAGGAGCTCAACATCCCGATCCTGGCGCTGTCGCAGCTTTCGCGCCAGGTCGAGAATCGCGAGGACAAGCGTCCCCAGCTCTCGGACCTGCGCGAATCCGGATCGATCGAGCAAGACGCCGACATCGTGATGTTCGTGTTCCGCGAGGAATACTACCTCAAGAACCGCGAGCCGCGCCCGGGCAGCGAAGAGCATTTCAAGTGGCAGGCGGAGATGGAAGCGGTCCATGGCCGCGCCGAGGTGATCCTCGGCAAGCAGCGCCACGGCCCGACCGGCACGGTGGGAATGCAATTCAAGGCCGACGTGACGCGCTTCGCCGATCTCGCCAGCGACGACCATATGCCGGCACGAATTTAGGAACGTAGGGCGCAATCGCCTAATTGCGCCGTATTGAGGCGATCGGTGAACGGCGAGGCACAGCGGCGCAATGCGCTTTCGCTTATTGCGCCCTACGCGCTTTAGCGTTCCACCCGCGCAATCTGCGCGCAAACCGCCGCAATCCGTATTATATAGGCGTCACGGCCGAGCCAGAGGGGACTTTCATCTTGCTGACCAAGACGCCCACCGACACCTCGGCCGCAGCGCCGCAACCAATCATCTCAGGCCCGCCGGAGCTCGAGACCGGCGGCGTGCTGTTCATCGATCTCAACGCCATCGTGTTCAACTGGCGGTCGCTGATGCAGCGCGCGGTGCCGGCCGATTGCGCGGCGGTGGTGAAAGCGGACGCCTATGGCTGCGGCATCGAGCCGGTCAGCGCCGAACTCGCCAAAGGCGGCTGCCGGACCTTTTTCGTCGCCCATCTCGCCGAGGCCCGCCAGGTGCGCGCTGCGGCGCCGCAAGCCGTCATCTATGTGCTCAACGGGATAGCCCCCGGCAGCGCGCCCGCCTATGCCTCCATCGATGCGCTGCCGGTGATCGGCACCATGGCGGAATTCGTCGAATGGGATGCGTTCCGCCGCGCCAGCGGCTGGCTGGGCGGCGCTGCCCTGCATTTCGATACCGGCATGAACCGGCTCGGACTCTCGATCAACGAAGCGCCGGCGCTCGCCGCCAGGGTGAAGATGCCCGATCACGGGATCGCGCTCATCATGACCCATCTCGCCTGCGCGGAGACGCCGGGCCACGACCTCAACAACGCCCAGACCGAGGCGTTCCGCCAGTTGCGCTATCTGTTCCGCGGCGTCGCCGCCTCGCTTGCCAATTCCTCCGGCATCTTCCTCGGCCCCGCCGCCCATTGCGACATGGTGCGGCCGGGCGCGGCACTGTACGGCGTCAATCCGACGCCCGCCTCGCAAAACCTTCTGGAGCCGGTCATCACGCTCAAGGCCCGCATCGTCCAGATCCGTCATGTCGAGCGCGGTGCCACGGTCGGCTACGGCGCCGCCTGGACCGCCCCGCGGGCGTCGCGCGTCGCCATCGTCTCGGTCGGCTATGGCGACGGCTATCACCGCGCCGCCGGCAGCTTCCCCACCGGCAGCAAGGGCGCGGCACCGTCCGCCGCCCAGGCGATGGTCGCCAGCAAGCGCTGCCCGGTGATCGGACGCATCTCCATGGACCTGATGGCGCTCGACATCACCGCACTGACCGAGGGCGCGGCCAAGCGCGGCGATTTCGCGACCTTGATCGGCGACGGCATCACCGTGGACGAAGTCGCCGCCTGGAGCGGCACCATCGGCTACGAAGTGCTCACCAGCCTCGGCAGCCGCTACCGCCGGGTGTGGACGCGGTAGCGTTTTTCGTTCCACGGTCACACCAATGGCACGCCGCACCCTCTCCTTCGTGTGCCAGAACTGCGGCGCGGTCTATGGCCGGTGGCAGGGCAAGTGCGATTCCTGCGGCGAATGGAACACGATCTCCGAGGAAGGCGCCGGGCAAAGCCCGCAGGCCGCAGGCCCCGGCCGTCCCGCGCGCAAGGGCCGGCCGTTCGCGCTCTATCCGCTGGCCGGCGAGACCGATGACGCCCCGCGCACGGCGTCGGGCATCGCCGAACTCGACCGCGTCA
The DNA here is from genome assembly GCA_963746235.1 of uncultured Alphaproteobacteria bacterium. GTDB lineage: Bacteria > Pseudomonadota > Alphaproteobacteria > Rhizobiales > Xanthobacteraceae > JAJPKK01. Next base: position 7,431 of record CAVVCE010000187.1, on the reverse strand, counting down.
CCGGCGGCGGCTTCGTGCGGGGATCGGTGCTGCTGGTCGGCGGCGACCCCGGCATCGGCAAGTCGACGCTGCTGATCCAGGCCGCGGCGGCGATCGCCAAGGCCGGCCACCGCGCGGTCTACATCTCCGGCGAAGAGGCGGTGGCGCAGGTGCGGCTGCGGGCCGACCGGCTCGGGCTCGGCGGCGCCGCCGTCGAGCTTGCCGCGGAGACCGCGGTCGAGGACATCGTCGCCACCCTCGCCGAGGGCAGGACGCCGCGCCTCGTGGTGGTCGATTCGATCCAGACCATGTGGACCGATGCGGTCGAATCCGCCCCGGGCACGGTGAGCCAGGTGCGCGGCGCCGCCCAGGTGCTGATCCGCTTCGCCAAGCGCTCCGGCGCCGCGGTCATCCTGGTCGGGCACGTCACCAAGGACGGCCAGATCGCCGGCCCCCGCGTGGTCGAGCACATGGTCGATGCCGTGCTCTCCTTCGAGGGCGAAGGCGCGCATCTGTTCCGCATCCTGCGTGCCGTGAAGAACCGGTTCGGCCCCACCGACGAGATCGGCGTGTTCGAGATGACCGGCGGCGGCCTGCAGGAGGTGGCGAACCCGTCGGCGCTGTTCCTGTCCGAGCGCGATCTCGGCGCGCCCGGCACCGCCGTGTTCGCCGGCATCGAAGGCACGCGGCCGCTGCTGGTCGAGATGCAGGCGCTGGTTGCGCCGACCACGCTGGGCACGCCGCGGCGCGCCGTGGTCGGCTGGGACCAGAACCGCCTCGCCATGGTGCTCGCCGTGCTCGAGGCCCATTGCGGCGTGCGCCTGTCGGGCCACGACGTCTACCTCAACGTCGCCGGCGGGCTGCGCATCCAGGAGCCGGCCGCCGACCTCGCCGCCGCCGCCGCGCTGGTATCGTCGCTGGCCAATGCGGCGCTGCCGGCCGACGCCGTCTATTTCGGCGAAGTCTCGCTGTCGGGCATGGTGCGGCCGGTGCCGCAGGCGGCGGCGCGGCTCAAGGAGGCCCAGAAGCTCGGCTTCGCGCGCGCCTTCGTCCCGGACACCTCGCGCGGCGAGGCGGGCGATCTCGCCCTTTCGCTCACCACCGTCGGGCCGCTCCTCGATCTGGTCGCCCAGATCGCGCCCCAGGGGAGCGGCCGCCGACCGGCCGCGCGCGAGCGCAAGTGACCCAAGTGATCAAGTGAACAAGTAACCAAGCATTTCGTGAGGCAGGCATCGTGAGAGAAGTCATCAATCTGTTGCCGGGCTGCCACCGATTCGAAAGCTTGCCCGACGGTCGCTGCCGATCCCCACAAGTTGGGTGACGGCGCCGGTTGCGCCGGCTATACACGAGCCGCCCGCCGGCCTGGAACCACGCCTGCAGCGCCAGTCGCAGCACTCGCGCTCCGCCCAACGAAGACGCCGATGTATCTCGACCTTTTTCTGATCGCGGTGATGCTGATTTCCGGGCTGCTCGCGATGGTGCGCGGCCTGATCCGCGAGATCCTGTCGATCGCCGGCTGGGGCGCGGCCGCGGTCGCGGGACTTTATGCCTATTCCAAGCTGCTGCCGATGACCAAGCAGTACATCAGCAATGACTACGTGGCGATCGGCGTCACCATCGCCGGCGCCTTTTTCGGCACCCTGATCATCGTGTCCATCATCACGGTGAGGATCTCCGACACCATCCTCGACAGCCGGATCGGCGCGCTCGACCGCACCCTCGGCTTCCTGTTCGGGCTCGCGCGCGGCCTCATCATCGTCGTGGTCGCCTTCATCTTCTTCGACTGGCTGGTGCCGGCAAAGTCGCAACCGGACATGGTGCGCAATGCGCGTTCGCGCATCGTGCTGCAGAACACCGGCGAATGGCTCAAGGGGCTGTTGCCGGAAGACCCCGAGAACACCATCTTGAAGAGGCTGAAGAAGAAGTCCCGCCGAAGACCAGGACGCGCCCGACGAAAACAAGTGAATCCGGTTTCGGGCCGGGCGCGCTTGGCCCGCATTGTGCTAGGGTTGGGTGGCGAATTCGCAGGCGGATGGCTTTTCGCCCGGGCCAAGGCCTACGGAGAGATGGCCGACGGAGAGATGATGCAGACCGACGCTGCCGAAAGCCGTCCCGACCGCACCGAATTCCGACACCGATCGGGCGCGCGAGCCTGGAACTGGACCTCGCGCTGAATGGCGACCGGTTGCGCGAGGAATGCGGCGTGTTCGGCATCTATGGGCACCCGGACGCCGCCGCCATCACCGCGCTCGGCCTGCACGCCCTGCAGCACCGCGGCCAGGAGGCGGCCGGCATCGTCAGCTATGACGGCCGCCGGTTCCATTCCGAGCGGCGGCTCGGCCTGGTCGGCGACACCTTCTCGCGGCGCGAGATCATCGACCGCCTGCCCGGCAAGGTGGCGATCGGCCATGTGCGCTACTCCACCACCGGCGAGACGGTGCTGCGCAATGTCCAGCCGCTGTTTTCCGAACTCAATGCCGGCGGCTTCGCGGTCGGCCACAACGGCAATCTCACCAATGGCTTGACGCTGCGCCGTCAACTCGTGCGCGAAGGCGCGATCATGCAGTCGACCACCGATACCGAGGTGATCCTGCATCTCTTGGCGCGCTCCCCCCGCAACCGCTTCATCGACCGTTTCATCGAGGCGCTGCGCCAGATCGAAGGCGCCTATTCGCTGGTGGCGCTGACCAACAAGAAGCTGGTCGGCGCCCGCGATCCCCTCGGCATCCGGCCGCTGGTGCTGGGCGAACTCGACGGCTGCCCGATCCTGGCCTCGGAGACCTGTGCGCTCGACATCATCGGCGCGCGCTATGTCCGCGACATCGAGAACGGCGAGATCGTCATCTATTCCGAGCAGGGCGCGCAGTCGCTCAAGCCGTTCCCGCCGGTGCCGCCGCGCCCCTGCATCTTCGAATACATCTACTTCTCCCGGCCGGACTCGGTGGTCGGGGGCCGCAGCGTCTACCAGATCCGCCGCAACATGGGCAGCGAGCTCGCCCGCGAGGCGCCGGCCACGGCCGACGTGGTGGTGCCGGTGCCCGACAGCGGCGTGCCGGCGGCGATCGGCTATGCCCAGGCCGCCGGCCATTCCCTATGAGCTCGGCATCATCCGCAACCATTATGTCGGCCGCACCTTCATCCAGCCGACCCAGTCGATCCGCGAACTCGGCGTGCGCCTCAAGCACAATGCCAACCGCGCGGTGGTCGCGGGCAAGCGCATCGTGCTGATCGACGACAGCCTGGTGCGCGGCACCACCTCGGTGAAGATCGTGCAGATGATGCGGGAAGCCGGCGCCAAGGAGGTGCATTTCCGCATCGCCTCGCCGCCGATCACCCATCCCGATTTCTACGGCATCGACACGCCCGAGCGCGACAAGCTCCTGGCCGCGACCCACAGCGTCGAGGAGATGCGCCAGATCATCGGCGCGGACTCGCTTGCCTTCCTCTCGGTCGACGGCATCTACCGCGCCATGGGCGAGGAGCGCCGCGACCCCGTGCGCCCGCAATTCACCGACCACTGCTTCACCGGCGAATACCCGACCCCGCTCACCGACCGCTCCGGCGAGGCGCCCTCGCCGCGGCAATTGTCGCTGCTGGCGGAGGCGAGTTGAGGGCTGGTTGACGGGAGCTCGAACAGGCCACTCGCGTCGAAGGCACAGCTCCTTTGTGGGGGTGGTCCAAAGCTAGAAAAGCTAACGGCACCAACCCATTTGCGAGCATGGCTGACTAGAAATTTCGCAGGCCGACTTCCCCGTCAGGGTGGACTCGGGCCAGCCTGGGCGTAGGACAGAACGAAGAGGACAAAAAAGCAACCCGGCCATACTGAAAACGATCAGAAATTTTGACGACATGGCGCACCGCCCAAAGTTGTATTAATTAGTATACACTACTGCGTCGCCTTGTTCAACTGTCCAACGCCCTTTCGGCCAGCGTGCAGGTTTCCTCCCAGGCCGACAGGCTGAAAACGCGTCGGACCAGAACGAAGCCTGAAAATCTTTGCGATCCTCATCCCGAAAGGGCTTCAAATCACGGTAACCGTCACGTAACTGCTTGGCGCCGCCTTCTGGATTTCGTCAGCACGATATCTCTCGTCGGAAGAACCAGGATCGACCAGTAACCGTTGCGCTATCGCGAGCGCAACGAGACCATAGGTGACCTTGTAGCTTGCGACCTGCGCCTGCCACAGCCTCTTGTAACTCTTGCCTTCGGGATAAATACACTCCACCCGAAAGCCCATGAGTAGTTTTTGCGCGCTGATGCAATCTCTCCAAATCCGCCCAATTTCCGGTTGTTCCCGCGAGGAAATTGATTTCGGAACGAAGTAAAGTCTCTTCGTTCTGCAACAGCGACCTCGGTATCGCCGCTCGATAGTCGGGCTGCTCCGATTCATTTCCCGGTGAGCGATGGTCGTCTTTGCGGCAGCGGTCAAATTGGTCAGCTAATTGGTGTATAAGGCCCGATGGACCTCTCGCGCGAGGCGTAGAGCGGTCTCGCCGAAGGTGGAGAAATGAACGGCGTGCTCCTTTAGGAAATCCCTATAAGTGATGTTCTGCGGTCCCGCCATGCGATACAGAAGGACATTAAGCTCAAACTCGGCTCGAATGCCGAACCACTCGGGCAGTTCGGAAGCCTCCTGGACAGGGCCGAACTTGCAGGGAGAGGCATGGACATGATCCGGCGGTCCTTGGCGCCGGGCGCATCGCCACAGGTCCAGCCATTGAGTCAGGACGTCGATGGCTTCGTCCGGCGACCCGTGAGCAACGAGCAGATTAGCGAGCGCAATCGTGATATACGGTTGCAGATAAGTTCAGAGAGATTCTACTTTCTCGGTTGTCGTCGCTGGCCTTCGGGATTGGTTGGCCGCAAAGCCTGATAAACTCATCTATCTCTTTCTCTCTATCCTCGTCGCCGCTCGCCAACATTTTGCCAGTGATTGCTCAAGATTATTTGGCCTGGAGGACATTTAGCGGTCGTCGAATGGCCTGCAAACCAAGGGCTTCGAGGATCGTTATCCTGACCTTGTCAACTTTTTCTCCTGAAGTCTTCCGCATCACCTTGTGGGTCGGCCGAATTGATGCTTTTGTCACTTAACCTTTACGGCATTCCCATGCAGGCGAAAGAACCATTGGATGATTGGCTTTATATCGACCAACAGAAGCTGAGAATCGGGAAAAATATCCACATAGCCCAGAAGACACGCTGTCAGTGCTTTTGCTGGCCTCAGAAATTTCCGGGTCTCGATAAGAGTTTTGTCGCTTCAGGGGGCGGCTCGGCTCGGATTTCCCCCGTCGAAAAACGCGATGTAGCGATCGTCCTTCGCGAGATCGTCCCACTCGTCATCAGAGACAACTTGCTGAAGGCCCTCCAAACCTGGACGTGGGTAATTCGGTCGCGGGATCGCAGAGGGATGCTCATCTCCGGCAGACGGATTGCTCGCCGAAAATGTTGCCCCCCGAAACTGCTGACTTTCCACAAAAGTGAACTCGACAAAAGGGGTCTTCACCGAGGAAAGGCCGACGTGTCCCAGCAACAGGGCGACCTGCCGCTGATAAACGGGCAGGCTGTAGATTATGATGAGCACTAGCAGAACAAAGGCGCCAACGATCGGGTCTTTTGTTCCAAATCGCGCTCCGAAGAAGCTCCAGACGAATTTAGCAGAGAAACTTCCGACGATGCTTCCTAGGATGATTGCAAGCAAACTTCCAATATCCGGCAAGGACTGCGAGGTAAATTCCCAGCCAGGCTCCCGTGCGTAATACCACACGTGAAGGATTATTAGCATTAACGCGCCACCGGAGATCGCATAGCTGAGGTAGTTTGCGAACTTTCGGCTTTTTCGGCTTCTTCGCGCATTGCGTTTGAGCGCGAACGCGATCCACATCCCGATCGTAAACAGCGCCGACAAGACAAAAAGAAATCGTTCGTTCCACAAGGCCGCTCTCCCCATTGGACAGAGACTATGGAAAAATCATCTGCGCCGTGTCTCAACGACCGTGGCGCGAACGCGGTCCGGTGGCGCCTGGCACGCCGTCGCACCAACATACACAACCATAGATTGTAAAACGAAATAAATCAACAACAGAGGTAAACCTCACTTTTGCCCTCCCCCCTCATCAACCGCATCGCCCTCGTCACCGGCGCCTCGCGCGGCATCGGCGCGGCGACTGCGCTGGCGCTCGCCCGCATGGGCGCCCATGTGGTCGCCGTTGCGCGCACCGTCGGCGGGCTGGAGGAACTCGACGATGCCATCCGCGCCGCCGGCGGCACCGCGACCCTCGTTCCCCTCGACCTCACCGATACCGACGGCATCATCCGGCTCGCCGCGGCGCTCATGGAGCGTTACCAGCGGCTCGATATCCTGATCGGCAATGCCGGCCTGGTCGGGCCGTCATCGCCGCTCGACCACGTGCAGCCCAAGGACTGGGACCAGGTGATGGCGGTGAACGTCACCGCGAACTGGCACCTCATCCGCGCCATGGACGCGCTGCTGCGCCGCTCCGATGCCGGGCGGGCGGTGTTCCTCTCCTCCGGCGCCGCCCACAACATGCGCGCCTATCGCGGCCCCTATTCGGTGTCCAAGGCGGCGCTGGAAGCACTGGTGCGCACCTATGCGGCGGAAACCCAGTCGACGCGGTGCGCGTCAATCTCGTCAATCCCGGTCCGACCCGCACCCGCATGCGCGCCCAGGTCATGCCCGGCGAAGACCCGTCGACCCTGCCGCCGCCCGAACAGGTCGCCGAGAAGATCGTCGCGCTCTGCCTGCCGGGCTTTACCGAGACCGGAAAGCTCTACGATTTTCCCCAGGACAAGCTGCTCGCTTTCCGCAAGCCGGATTGAGCGGGAGGGCGCGCTGCGCCTGACTAAATGTCGACGCACGCGATTGCCTTCCGCGAGGCACGTCGATTACTGCTTCTGACGCGCGTACCTCACTGACGATTGGCGCGGCGACAGCGGACTAATACAAGCAAGCTCGTCTTCAGCTTGCCGCTTCTGCTTCTTCTTCTTCCACTACTTCGAGCTAGTCTTCGTGGTCGTCGACGCTTGCACCCTGTCTTCTGGCTACTGACTACTGGCAGGCAAACGCCGAAGTCTCTCACCTGGATGCCTTGCGATGTGAAGTGAGGAAAGAAAGGAAGCGCAACCTTAACCTTATACTCTCCACTTTTTTGAAGTAGGTTTCTTTCGTTCATCCCTTCGTTCATCCCTTCGCAGCGATCTCGTTTCCTCATCTCGATGCCGCACCGCAAGCTGCCTTCAGCTGCGCCGCAGATGACGCAGAAGAAGATGTGGCGAGAAGAAGGGATGCGGACTCGCGCCGCGCGCTCATTGGCTTGCCGCGAAGTTGATGGTCCTGTACTGCCGACTGGATGAAGGCAGACTTCCACACCACTTCCAGCGATTTAATCCATTTTTAGGTGATATTCCTTTCAGATCACTCTTTAGCGCTTCGCA
>CAVVCE010000186.1:0-6962 GCA_963746235.1 uncultured Alphaproteobacteria bacterium | reverse complement strand
CGGGCAATCCAGTAACCACCGCACCGGAATTTTGGCACAGCATTGGTTCCACCGATGGCACAGGGGTTACTGGATGCCCCGCCGGCGCGGGGCATGACGCTGAAACTCCGTCGGCGTCAGTCGCTACCGCCCGCCCGGCAGCGGATAGTTCGCGGGGTCGCCGAGGCGGATGCCGCGTTGCTCGGTGCCGTACATCGACCATTTGCTGTCGTGGTAGCGGGCGCGGGTCGCGGCCAGGTCGCCGTTGAAACGCGGGTCCTGCGGCCGCTCGTGGCTGTCGACGAAGCTCGCCACGTCCCACGCCTCCTGCTCGGTGAGCGCATCGCGCAGCCCATAGGGCATGTTGGCCCTGATGAAGGCCGCCGCCGTCGCGACCGAGGTCATGCCGGCGCCCCAGTTGTAGGCGTCCGCTCCCCACAGCGGTGGGAACTGATAGCCGAGCCCGCCGGTCACCCGCCGTCCGCGGCCGTCGCTGCCGTGGCACGCCGCGCATTTGGCCGCGAATACCGTTTCGCCCCGCGCGATGCCGGGCGCCTCGGCCGGCTCCGCCAGCCGGGTAAATCCCGCGCCGGCGAGGCGGCCGCCGGTCGGCGCGCCGCGCGCGAGCCAGTAGAAGTAGGTCTGCAGCGCGGTCACGATCTCGCTGTCGTCGGGCGGCGGCGTGCCGTTCATGCTGAAGCGGAAGCAGCCCTGGATGCGCATCGTCATGGTGTTGACGGCGTCGTTCTTGGCGCGGAAGCGCGGATAGCGCACCCAGGCCGCCCACATCGGCGCCGCACCGGCCCGCCGCCCGCGGTCGAGATGGCAGCTCGCGCAATCGAGGCCGTCGCCGGCATAGGGCTTGGCCGCGTTGCGCGTGTCGGTGAAGATCGCGATGCCGCGCCGTATGGTCTGGCCGAACACATCATTCGGAATCTCGGCTTCCGACGGCGGCGCGAACGCAATGGCCCCGCCGGGAAACTGCACGTCCAGGTCCGGGTGCAAATCCGAGTCGGAGTCGGACCACGCGCGGTCGATCGCCTCGAGGTCCGGCTGGCGCGCCGATTGGGCGGCAACAGGGGTGGCCGTCGCGAGCAGGAAGGCCGCGAGCAGGCCGAGTGGGATCATCCGCAGTGCCGCCGCCATGGCTGATCGGTTGTGTCCGCTCATTGTGTTGCTCCCGGTCGCTGCCTGGCAAAATAGCCGGCGACGGCTTCGATTTCCTGCGCCTCGAGCCCATGGGCGACCGGGTCCATCAGCCGCAGCATCGCGTTGCGGCGCTGTCCGCCGCGAAAGGCGATGATCTGCGCGGTGATGTAGCGCGCGTCCTGCCCCATGAGCGCGGGAAAGTACGGCGCGACGCCGATGCCGCTCGGCCCATGGCAGCGGCTGCACGGGCTGACGCCGCGGTCCGGCCGGCCGAGCGTGGCGATGGAACGGCCGAGTTCCGCCACGTCGTTAGCGATGGCGGCCGGCGGCGGATAGGCGGTCGCGGTGAGATGCTCCAGATGCACGGCGATGTCGGCCCAGTCCGCCGTCGTCAGCCCGTCCGCCATGGGCGGCATCGCGGCGCTCGAACGCCAGCCATGGGCAAAGCTCCAGAGCTGGCGGTAGAGATAGGCTGCGGGCTGGCCGGCGAGGCGCGGAAAGATGCCTTGCTCGCCGAGTGTCGCGGACTGGGCGATGCGTCCCCCGCCGTCATCGCCGTGGCAGCCCGCGCATTTCGCGCCATAGGTCGCGGCGCCCCGCGCGGTGTCGGCCGTGCCGGCGTCGAAGGCGAGGATCGGCAGGTAGGAGCCCTCGGCAAGGCTCACCTGCATCGGATCGACCTTTGCGGGCTGGTCGGTCGCCATGCGTGCGAGCGGCGCGCCGGCCTCGCCGCGGATCGCAAGCTCCTCGGCGCGATAGGCGCGGAAAGCGAAGGGATCGACGGCGAGATAGAGCGCGCCGAGAATGATGATGAGGACGGCGAGCGCGCCGGTCCAGAACGGCAGGCCGCGATGCAGTTCGAGCGAGCGCACGTCGAGTTCGCCGTCGATCCCCGCAGCGGTCGCGTCGACCACGAGGCCGAGCTTGCCGCGCACCTCGTCGCGGTCGGAGAGGCCGGCGACCGCGATCCCCGGCCCGTTGCGCACGGTGAAGGCAATCTCGCGCTGCCCGGTGATACGGTCGCCGTCGATGGTCTCGATGCGCAGCCGGTGATCGCCGTCGGGGATCGCAGTGGTGTCGAGCTTGATGCGCCCGGAGCTTCCGGCGAGTTCGGCGACCGGCATCGTGCCGCCGTCGACATAGATTTGGATGATCATGTGCGTCGCCACGGGGGTGAGCTTTTTTCTCGCGTTCCGCGGGTGGACCCTCAATCAGGTGACCTCGCCCCCCGCTTCCAGCTTGCGAATGCGATCGTTCATGCGGGTGATCTGCGCATGCGTTGCAAGCGTTTCCTGCGACAAGGCTGCGTGCGAACCATCCAGCCGCATCATCATGGCCGTCAAGACGGCCATGTCATCACGCAAGCCCGCGATCTCGGTCAGGATCCGCTCACTTTGGCGAGCAAGAAAATTGAGATCAGGATCGGCCAATTTAGTCCCCCAAGCGCTTTGGCGAACCGGACGTCGAAGCGGCTTCGCCGGTGTCGCACCGAAGCGGCCGGTTGGTAAATGGAGATGTAGCAAGAGCTGCTTGTCAAGGCCAGAGCGGCGAAGCGCCGGATGGCAATCGAACATTCGCACCCCGGCATCCTTTTCAATCTTCCAGCACTGCCGACTTTATCCGCTGGCTGCGGGCATCGTCGCGGCCGCGCAGGCCCTTCAGCAGCATCCACAGCGCCATCAGGCCGAGCGCCGCCGCTACCGCGGCGAACAAATAGTCGGCGAGCGCCGGCGGCGCGCCGGACGCCGCGGGCAGGCACCCGCTGACGATGAGGTCGAGGTAGAACGCGAGGCGGTCCAGCATCGCTCACTCCTGGCGCAGCGATTGGAGGTAGGCGACGAGATCGAGGGCTTCGCGGCGCGGCAGCGCGACCTTGCCGGCCGGCAGGAACGGCTCGGGAAGCACCAAGGGATAGTCGCTTGTGCCGTCGGGCGCGCGCGGCCGGTCCACGATGTCGAAATACCAGGGGAAGCCGGGCATGACCGACTCCGGCACCATGCTGCGGGGGTTGAAGAGATGCAGCAGGTTCCACATCACGCTCGGCTGGCGAATGCCGACCGTGCTGAGATCGGGGCCGGTGCGCTCGGTGCCCAGCAGCGGCGGCGCCGCGCCGGCATAGTCGCCGGCCTCGGACGGCCTTCCATAGGCCGCGTCGATGAAGAGCGGCCGCACGAACTGGGAATGGCAGTAGCCGCAACCCTCGGCGAGATAGAGCGCGCGGCCGCGCGCCACAGCAGGATCGGCGCTCGCCGCGGAACGCGTGGCGGCCGCGGCGTCGAGGTCGAGGGCCGGGCGCAACGCGATCAGGAACGACAGGGCGCCGAACACCGCGGCACTGATGACGACGATGGCCGCGGGCCGGCGGTGGAATAGCGCGTTGAGATCGATCATCGCGCCGCCTCCATCGCGGGCGAGACCCAGGCGGCGGCGCGCGGCTGCGGGCGCATCAGCCAGAGATTCCAGGCGAACACCACATGGCCGAGCGTCATCAGCCCGCCGCCCACGGCGCGGATCGCATACCAGGGCTTGATGGCGACGACGGATTCGATGAACGGCCTGCCGTCGGCCCAACTCATGCCCTGCAGCACGCCGGCCACGACCATCGAGAGGACGTAGAGCGCCATCCCGCCCAGCGCCAGCCAGAAATGAAGCCGCATGCGCATCGCGCGTCCTGCGCGCCGGTAATGCGCGGCACCAGGCCGTAGACGGCGCCGAACAGCAGGAACGAGACGAAGCCATAGGCGGCGAAATGGGCATGGCCGACGGTGTGGTTGGTGAAATGCAAAAGCGCATTGGCGCTGCGGAAGGCCTGCAGGCTGCCCTGCAGCGAGGCGGCCAGGTACGACGCCGCGCCGACCGCGATGAACCAGACGGCGGGCTCGTGGCGGATCAGGCGCCACGAGCCTTTCATTGTCAGGAGGAAATTGCCGCTGGAGGCGACGACCGGGATCATCATGCCGATGCCGGTCGCGATCGCCGTCGTCTGCAGCCACCACGGCAACGGCGCGAACACGAAATGATGGGCGCCGATCAGCGGGTAGAACACGAGGTTGGCCCAGAACGCGAGCACGCCCAGCGCATAGGAATAGATCGGCTTGTGCAGCATGCGCGGCAGCGCCCAATAGGTCACGCCGAGCACCAGGGGCGTGAACCACAGGCCCAGCACCACATGCATGTAATAGGCCTGGATCACGACATTGCCGATGCCGCGGTCGAACACCGGCAGGTAGCCGATCCCATAGAGGATCGGCAGCCAGGTGAAGGCGCCGAGGATGAACCAGTCGGCGATGTAGAGCTCTTCGGCGCGCCGCAGCAGCAGCGTCGCGAAGATGTTGCCGCCGTTGAGCAGCGCGCCGGCCGCGAACACCGCGGCGATGGGCGTGAGCCATTCGCGGTATTCGACTGGACCGCGGGTGATGCCGAGCGAGAGCGTGACGAGGCCGGCGAAAAGGGCGAGGTTGAGGAGCCACAGGCCGGCATGCGCAAGACCGTTGGAGAACAGCGCCCGGCGCGCCGTACGGTACACCACGAGATAGGCGATGCCGGTCAGGCCGACCGAGAGCCAGCCGAGCAGCACGCTCGCGGTGTGGATCGGCCGGATCCGTCCAAACGACAGCCATTCGAACGGCAGCAGGTCCGGCCACACCAGCTTGCAGGCAGCAAGCGTCCCATAGGCCGACGCCACCAACAGCCAGAACACGGCGGACGCCGTATAGGCATAGACGATCCCGGCAGTGGCGCGATCGTCATCGGCGCGATCATCGTGCGCCGAAGCCGCCCGGGCTGCCGCAAGGTCCGTATCGATGGTGGTGGCAGAGGACATCGTCGAATCCCCCACGCGCGAATGCTCTTCCCCATGCCATACCACCGGTGGGATGACAACGCCCGGCAGGGATCGACGGGTGTCAAGGCGCCATGAAAGCGCGACGATGCCGGCCGCGAAAGGCTCTCGCTCAAACCCCGCCGCATCGGTACATTGCCCGGTGTGCGGCGCGCCGCAACGACCGAAAAGTACCGAGGGAGGCCACCAATGATGGGCAAGAATCGGGGCGAGAATCCAGGCAAGAATCAGGCAAGAATCCTGGATTGCTCGGGCCGGGCGCCGCTGCCATGGTGGCGGCCCTCCTCCTCGCGGTGCCGGTCGCGCCGGCCGCCGCGCAAACCTCCCCGGGCCAATCGATGTTCGCTTATGTCGGATCGTTCACGACCGCGCTACGCAAGGCGCGCGGCGACGGCATCCATGTCTATCGCGCCGATCCCGCGACCGGCGCTTGGACGCATGTCCAGCACGTCGCCGACCTCGTCAATCCGTCCTATCTCGCGCTCAGCCACGACCAGCGCGTGCTCTATACGGTGCACGGCGACGCCGACTTCGCCACCGCCTTCGCGCTCGACCCCAAGACCGGCGAGGCCAAGCTCATCAACCGCGCCGCCACTGGCGGCAAGAACGGCGTTCGCGAGGCCGTCGACCCCTCCGGCAGGTTCCTCGTGGTCGCCAATTATTCGAGCGGCAGCGTCGCGGTGCTGCCGATCCGGCCGGACGGTTCGCTCGAGGATCAGCATCAGCTCGTTGCATTGCCGGGCGAGCCGGGCCCGCACAAGGTCGAGCAGCAGAGCTCGCATCCCCACGACATCGTGTTCGATCCGTCGGGCCGCTTCGTGCTGGTGCCGGACAAGGGGCTCGACCGCGTATTCGTGTTCCGCTTCGACGGTGCGACCGGCCTGTTGTCCGCGGCCGAGCCGGGGTCGATCCAGTCGCGGCCGGGCGCCGGACCCCGCCATCTCGCATTCCATCCGACGCTTGCGATCGTATGGGTCCTCAACGAGATCAACAGCACGGCCGCCACCTATCGCTGGGACGCCGCGCGGGGGACGCTGACGCCACTCCAGGTGATCACCACGCTGCCGACCGACTTCACCGGCTACAGCACGGCCGCCGAGATCGCGGTCTCTCCCGACGGCCGCTTCGTCTATTGCTCCAACCGCGGCCATGACAGCGTCGCCATCTATGCCGCCGAGGCCGGGGGCCTGCTCAGCCCGGTCGGCTGGCAATCGACCAAGGGCGGCGGCCCGCGCTTCATCGGCCTCGACCCGGCCGGGCGCTTTCTCAATGCCGCGAACGAGGCCGGCGACAATGTCGTGACTTTCCGGGTCGACCCGAACTCCGGCAAGCTCGATCCGACCGGCCAGGTGATCGCCAATGGCAGCCCCGTCACCATCGTGTTCGCGGGGAAATGACGGCGATGGAATCGCATCTCCCGTCCGGGAGGCGAGGCTACGGCTTCGACGGCACGCGGTCGCCGGCGACGCCACGCGGCATCGATGTCATTCGGCTTTGCCGCCGGTCTCGCCTATGATCTGCCGACTGCCGGCGGCGGACGACGCAAGAACCGGATGGACTAGTGGACCTAATTCCGTGAAACCAATCATATCGGAAGGGATGGAATTTGATCCCACAGACCTCATCCTGAGGAGCCGTGCGCAGCACGGCGTCTCGAAGGATGGACACCGGCACGATCTCGCCTGTGGCCGTCCTTCGAGACGCGCGCAAGAGCGCGCTCCTCAGGACGAGGTTGATTGACGATATCGATATGATTTGAACTTCGGAAACGGTGCCCTAAGGAGTTCATGAGATGTCGGAATCCCCACAGGTGAAATCGCGGATCGGCGCCATCCTCCGTTCGACCAGCGGCAATTTCCTCGAGCAGTTCGATTTCTTCCTGTTCGGATTCTACGCCGGGCCGATCTCCAAGGCGTTCTTCCCCACCGGCAACGAGGCGACGGAACTGATGCTGACGTTCGCGACGTTCTGGGTCGGCGCGCTGATGCGGCCG
>CAVVCE010000185.1:0-14933 GCA_963746235.1 uncultured Alphaproteobacteria bacterium | reverse complement strand
GGGAAACGAGAACTGTCGCAGGAAGCGCAGCAGGCCGGCCTCGTCCTGGCTCTTGTCCGGGTAGATCTCCGAGTAATAGCCCTTCGAGGTGGCAGTTGGCGAGCGTCGCCGAGAAGCTTCCGTGGCCGGGCCCCGCCACGTACATCACGTTTCAGGTCATTACTTTCGGATCGAGCCGGTTCGGTTGCCCCCCAGATGAGCGACTGCCCGGGGTTGCGAGCCCCAGTCCCCGGCGGCCTGCGCTTGATGTGCTCGGGCTCAGCGGCTCGCGCAGCAGCGGGTCTCGCGAGTTGGTAGATGTGCCGGCGGCGGAGGTGGTTGACCCAGCGCTCCAGTCGCGTTCGATGCTCGTGAGCTCTTTCGGCGTTTCAGGCGGGTCGAGCGGCGGCGGCTGAGGTCATCGTGTGCTTCCTTGCGACGTACTTGTAGGTGAGCGATCGTGCAGATGGGCCGCGTCGGAGCGGCATTGAGGTATCGTGACAGGAGGCTGACGGCGCGGCCGTGATGGCCGTCACAACGGTAAGATGTCGTTTTCTGCGAGGAATACCGATCCCGACGCCGCTGCGAAGCTTCTCAACGTCGCGCTGCAAAATCACTTCTCCGAACTGAAGAGCCTGCCAGTGAAAGAGCTGGTTGCGATGCGGTATGACAAGTTCCGGAAGATGGCGCAGTTCTTCACGGAGCAGTGATTCTACTGACCGCCTTATTTGTGAATCTCTAGGGGGTTAAAGACGCCAATGCCTATGGAGACGTATGAACAATGTATGGATGGCGGGGTAGTGAAACCGAGACCCCAAAATATTGGTGACGGTGAAAAGCGGACAAACCCTCTACCGTGGACGGCGAAAGTCGTACTTGGCGTGATGGCGGTCCTGCTCGGCTTTTTTAGTCACGCATTTGGGGGGTGGGGCTTACCTGCGGGAATCGCAGCTGCAGTGATCTTGATACCGACGCTGAAGTACCAGCGATACTGGCACGAGGTTTGGTTCTGGATGACTATGCTCGGGATGTCCGTGATTCAGGTGCCGCTGGTCATCCTTGCGCGCCCCCTGATGGATCAGTTCAAATTCGGCTTCAACATACTCTTTGCCACGGCGGACGTATTCCTAGTCGCTGTGGCAGTAAACTGGGTTCGTCCGAAGGACGCAGAGTGAGCGCCTTCGCTCTTATTGATGGCGAGCTCAGAATTACACACTAGGGTGTCCGCTCTACGTGGGTCGTGGTTGACTTCAAAGTGTTTAGTAGTTCCTATTCGGTTATCCCTTGCGCCACGCACCCGTTGCCAACTCTCTATTCTGCCGTGCCCCATGGCGGAGCTCCGGCTTCGACCTGATTGACCTACCGCTCTCGCGTATATACCCTACGTGTATACTATTTGAGGGGTTCGCCTATGTCCACAGCCAAAGTCTTTCGCTCCGGAAACAGCCAGGCGGTGCGATTGCCCAAGCAGTTCCGGCTCAAAAGCAAAGAAGTTGAGATTTTTCGCCGGGGGGATGAACTGGTGCTGCGTGAGAAGAGCGGGAATCTTGCTCGGGCATTCGATCTGCTGGCTGGGTTGCCGGACGATTTCGACATCACTCTGCGGGACAGAAACAAGAACAGAGACCTGCCTCAAAAGCGCAAGGGCCTGTAGTGGAGACGCGCTACCTGCTGGATACAAATATCTGCATTTATATTCGGCAAAAGAAGCCGACGGAGCTTTTGCGCCGTTTTGAGCAACTGCGCCCAGGGGAAGCGGCAATATCGGTCATTACCTACGGCGAGCTTCTCTATGGAGCAGAAAAAAGTTCGCATCGGAGCGCCGCGCTGGAGCGTCTTCGGGAATTAGTTCTTCTCATGCCCGCTCTCCCCTTGCCCGAAACCGCAGGAGAGGTTTACGGAAAACTTCGCGCCGATCTGGAATCCCGCGGCGACTCCGAGACCAGCAGCACGGCGGCGCCGTGATTGCGCTGCTCCATGATCTGCGAGCGGATTTCGGCCACCGAAGCGAAATCGAGGCCGAAGCAGGGATTGGCGACGATCAGCACGTCGACGTCGCCGGAGAGTTCGCGCGCCAGCACGGCGCGCTGCACATTGCCGCCGGAGAGATCGGAGATCGCCGTTTCCGGCGACGGCGTCTTGACGCGATAGCGCGCAATCAGTTCGCGCGCCTTCTCGCGCATCGGGCCGGGCGAGAGCCACCAGCCGAGCTTCGCATGCGGCGGCCGGTCGAATGTGCGGAACGCCATGTTCTCGGCGACCGTCATTTTCGGCACGGTGGCGTTCTTCAGCGGCTCCTCGGGCAGCCCGAAAATCTTCAGCCGGTAGAAACTACTCGCGAGTCGGCTCGAACGGCTGCTGCTTGATGATGATGCGGCCGTCGGTCAGCGGCCGCTGGCCGGCCAGCACTTCGACGAGCTCGCGACTGGCCGTTGCCGGAGACGCCGGCGATGCCGACGATCTCGCCGGCATGGACCTTGAGATTGACCTGATCGAGCGCGCGACAGCCCTCGTCATCGTCGGCGTAGAGCGCGGCAAGCTCGAGCACGGTCGTCGCCGGCGGGCTTGGCGTTGCGGACCGCGCGCTCGCGGATCTGCGTGTCGCCGATCATCATGCGCGCCATGTCGTCGGTGGTGAGCTCGGCTGACCTTGCCGCCGCCGACCTTGCGGCCGCGGCGCAGCACCGTCACGCTGTCGCAGAAGCTCATGACCTCGCGGAACTTGTGCGTGATCATGATGACCGTGATTTCCTTGCGCTGCGGCCATGCCGCGCAGCAGGCCCAGCATTTCGTCGGCTTCGTCCGGCGTCAGCACCGAGGTCGGCTCGTCGAGGATGAGCAGGCGCTGGTCGAGATAGAGCAGCTTGAGGATTTCGAGCTTCTGCTTCTCGCCGGCGGCCAGCGTCGGACACCGGCACGTCGAGCGGCACGCGGAACGGCATGCGGTCGAGAAACGCTTCCAGCGCGCGCTTCTCCTTCTTCCAGTCGATCACCGCCGGCGCATCGGCGCGGCTGATGACGAGGTTCTCCGCCCCGGTCAGCGACGGCACCAGCGTGAAGTGCTGATACACCATGCCGATGCCGAGCGCGCGGGCGTCGCGCGGATTGCGGATCACGACCTCCGCGCCGTCGAGCAGGACTGGCGCCTCGTCGGGCGAGTAGAAGCCCATGATGCATTTGACGAGCGTCGACTTGCCGGCGCCGTTCTCGCCCAGCAGCGCATGCACCTCGCCCGCCTCGACCTTGATCGAGACGTCGTCGAGCGCCACCAGCGGCCCGAAGATCTTGGTCATGCCGACGGTCTCGAGCGACGGCGCGCGCATCGGGCGAGCGACGACGCGGCATGGCAGGAGTTCGGCGACGCTCACGGCAGATGCTCCACGAAGTGCTTGGAATTGGACACCGCACCGAACACGCCGCCCTGCATCTTGACCATCTTGACGGCGGCGAGGTGATTGCCGGGATCGGTCGCGGCGCAGCAATCCTCCAGCAGCAGGCATTCGAAGCCGCGATCGTTGGCCTCGCGCATGGTGGTGTGGACGCAGACGTCGGTGGTGATGCCGGACAGCACGATGTTGCGGATGCCGCTTGGTGCGCAGCATCAGCTCGAGATCGGTGGCGCAGAACGAGCCCTTGCCGGGCTTGTCGATGATCGGCTCGCCCGGCCTTGGGCGCGAGCTCCGGGATGATCTCCCAGCCCGGTTCGCCGCGCACCAGGATGCGGCCGCACGGGCCGGGATCGCCGATGCCGGCGCCGATCTGCCGCGAGCGCCAGCGCTTGTTGGCGGGCAGGTCGCCCAGGTCGGGGCGATGGCCTTCGCGGGTGTGGATGATGTGATAGCCCTTCTCGCGCATGCGCCGCGAGCACGCCGCGGATCGGCTCGATCGGCGCCCGCGTCAGCGACAGGTCGTAGCCCATCGTGTCGACATAGCCGCCCTTGCCGCAGAAATCGGTCTGCATGTCGATGATGATGAGGGCGGTGTTCTGCGGCGTGATGTCGCCGTCGAACGGCCAGGCATAGGGCGTGGACAGGGATTGTGGGCATGTGTCACTCCGCAGCGCGATCGAGCCGCTCGCCGTAGCGGCGCCGCGGCTTGGGAAATCCGCAGGAGGTGCCGTCGACATGGCGCACCTCGTCTTCCCATGGCAGGCGGTAGCGGCCGGCGACGAGGTCCTGCATGAAGGTGTAAGGGCAGTCCTGCGCGCCGCCGTCGACCGCGGTGAATCCGCGGTGGCCGAGCTGGTAGATGTTGTTTTCGACCGACCAGTGCGCGCGCGCTTCGCGCACCAGGTCGGGACGCACCTCGGCGGTGATGATCTCGTCGGCGCGGCCGCTGGTGCCGTGGGCGAGCACGGTGCCGTCGAAATTGACGATCATGCCCTCGCCCATGGAATCGAAGCTGCCGTCGCTGCCGCACATGCAGACATTGGCGGTGACCATCAGATTGCAGAACGCGTTGGACTGGTTGGTGAAGCGCCAGGCGTCGCGGATCGGCGCGGTATAGCCCGCGGTGCGGATCATGATCTCCGCGCCCTTGTAGGCGCATTCCCGCGCCATCTCCGGGAACATGCCGTCGTGACAGATGATCAGCGCGATCTTGGCGCCGTTCGGCCCGGTGACGACGGGAATGCCGATATTGCCGGGCTCCCACGGCTCCACCGGCACCCACGGATGCATCTTGCGATAATAGAGCGGCAGCGCGCCGCTTATCGTCGATCAGAATGCCGGAATTGTAGGGGTTGCCGCCGGGGTTGCTCTCCATGATGGAGAAGCAGCCCCAGATGCGGTTGTCGACGCAGGCCTGCCGGAACGCCGCCACCTCCGGCCCGTCGAGCGCGCACATGATCGCGGGATTGGTGTCCATGGAAAGGCCGTGCAGGGCATATTCGGGAAACACCACGAGATCCATGGTGGGCAGGTTGCGCCGCGCCTTGCCGACCATGGCGACGATGCGCGCGGTCTGCGCCGACAGATCGGCCGGCGTCGCCACCACCGGCAATTGAAGCTGCACCAGCCCCAGCACGACCCCGTTGGGAGTTTTGTTCAGGCCGCCAAGTCCGTTCATGTCAGAGTCCACTCATGTGAAGCGTTCGCTCATGCGAGTCCACTCAGTGAAGAAGTTCCGCTCATTCGGAGTCCGGCCATGTCAGCGCACCCAATCGAAGCATTGATACGCCGGCCAACGGCATTTCGCTTCTCCGCCCCTGCCCCATTCAAAATCGGCGCGGCTGCCGTCCGCGCGGTCACTTGGTGATGCTCAGCTCGCCCGGCACGTCGCGCGCGGCGTTTTTCGATCCGGCCGAGGCGATCATGATCAGGAGGGTGAGGATGTAGGGCGCGGCATTGAAGAAATAGTAGCCCTGGGTGATGCCGACCGACTGCAAGGCCGGCCCGATGGCGCCGGCGGCGCCGAACAGCAGGGCGGCCACCACGCATTGCAGCGGCTTCCAGCGCGCGAAGATGACGAGCGCCACCGCCATCAGTCCCTGGCCGGACGACAAGCCCTGGTTCCAGGAGCCGGGATAGAACAGCGACAGGAACGCCCCGCCGACACCGGCGAGAAAGCCGCCGACCGACGTCGCGAGGAAGCGCACGAGATCCACCGAAACGCCCATCGCCCGCGCCGACGCCGCGCTGTCCCCGGTCATGCGCACGATCAGGCCCCAGCGCGTATTGGCGAAGGCCCACGCCATGACGATGGCGACGACGATGCCGACGATCAACAGCGGGTTGATCTGCAGCGCCGTCTCGATCTGCGGATTGCCGGTCCATGCGCCGAGCGAGAACGAGCCGAGCCGCGGCGCCGAGGGCTGGATGTAGGCCTTGCCGAAGAAGAACGCGATGCCGGTGCCGAACAGCATCATGGCGATGCCGATGGCGATGTCGTTGACCTTCGGCAGCTTGCAGACATAGCCGTGAATCCCGCCGAGCACCGCGCCGGAGCAGCCCGCCGCGAGCACGCCGAGCACCGGCGAGCCGGTGTGATAGGAGGTCGCATAGGCGCACATCGCCCCCAGCACCAGCGTGCCTTCGAGCCCGAGATTGACCCGGCCCGACTTCTCGGTCAGGCACTCGCCCAGCGCGACGAACATGAACGGCGTCGACACCCGCAACGCCCCGCCGATGATGGCGAACACGACGATGAGATAGGGATTGTCGCTCATGTGCGATCCGCCGCGCTCGAAACCTGGAAAATCTTGAATCGGCCGTACAGCGTTTCCGAAACCAGCAGCACCAGGAATACCAGGCCTTGCAGCACCAGCACGGTGGCGTCGGGCAGGTCCATGCGGCGTTGCACCAGGCCGCCGGAGGCGACGATGCCGCCGAACATGATCGCAACCGGAATGATCGCGAGCGGATTTTGGCGCGCGAGGAACGCGACGAGAATCCCGGTGAAGCCGTAGCCGGCGACCAGCGACGCATTGGCGCGGCCCTGGATCGCCGCCACCTCGAAGAAGCCGGCGAGGCCCGCGCAGGCGCCCGCGATCATGGCGCACAACACGATGAGGGTACCGACCGGCAAGCCCTGGGCCTGCGCCGCGCGCATGTTGCCGCCGGTGACGCGCACGGCGAAGCCGAAGGTGGTGCGCGACAGCAGGATATGGAGGATGATGGCGAGCACGATGCCCGCGGCGAGCCCCCAGTGAACGTCGGTGCCGGGAATCTTGCCGACCATGTAGTCGTCGCCGATCGGCATCGTCGAGGGCTTGTTGGGATTGGTGAGGTCGCGCAGCGATCCTTCGACGAAGAAGTTCATCACCGCGATGCCGATATAGGTGAGCAGCAGCGACGAGATCGTCTCGTTGACGCCGCGGGCATAGCGCAGATAGCCGGCAATGCCGACCCAGCAGGCGCCGGCAATCATCCCCATGATCGCCATCACGATCAAAGCGACGATCGGCGGCGCGTGGTTGAGGACCAACGGTATCGCGACCACCGCTGAGGCGAAGCCGCCCATCACCAGCGCCCCCTCGCCGCCGATCATGATCAGCCCGATCCGCGCCGGCACCGCGACGGCGAGCGCCGTGAGGATCAGCGGCGCCGAGCGCTGCAGCGTGTTCTGCAGCGAGAATGCGGTGCCGAAGCCGCCGCGGTTGACCAGTTCGAAGAATTCCAGCGGCGACTTGCCGAGCGCCAGCAGAAACAGCGAAAACAGCGCCGCCGACACCACCAGTGCGAACAGCGGAATGGCGACGTATTCCGCGCCCCGCCTTATCCGTACGGCAAGGTCGCTTGGCGCCTTCGCGGGACTGATGAGCCCCGCGCTGAGCGGTTCGGATATATTTGCCATGTGCCCGGGAGGAATTTGGCCGGGAGGCGTCACGCCGGTCGGCGCGACGCCTCGCAAGGCTCAGGTGATGGAGCCGGTGACGCCCTCGAGCAGATAGTTCATTTGGTCGAGGTAGGGATCGAGGTTGTCATAGGTCTTATCGATCACGACCTTGCCGGTCTTGTTGTCCTTGAGCGGACCGACATAGATCGGCTTCTTGGCGCGCAGATCGGCGATGGCGGCCGTCGCGGCCTTGCGGGCGGCATCGCTCGCGCCGGCGCCGAACGGCGAGTTCTGCACCATGTCGCCCTCGTAGCCGCCGGCCACCATGTTGGGCAGCGGCTTGCCGGCCGCCAGATTGGTCGCATAGCCCTTGTAGATCGTCTCCCACTTGTACTCGGCCCCGGTGATGAAGCCCTTGGGAGCGAGCGGCGCCTGGGAGGAGTTGTGGCCGCAGGTCTTGGCGCCGCGCTTCTCGGCGGTCTCGATCACGACCTTCGGTCCGTCCACATGGCAGGTGATCACGTCGCAGCCGGCATCGATCAGCGCGTTCACCGCTTCGGCCTCGCGCACCGGCAACGACCAGTCGCCGGTGAAGATGACCTGCACGATCGCATTCGGGTTGGTCTTCTTGGCGCCGAGCATGAAGGAGTTGATGTTGCTCAGCACCGAGGCGATCGGCTTGGCGGCGACGAAGCCGAGCTTGTTGGACCTGGTCGAAAGGCCGGCGGCCACGCCGTCCACATAATGGGCCTGGTTCAGATAGCCGAAATAGCTGCCGAGATTCTTGGGATGTTTCGAGGCATTCCACAGCGGCGCCGCGTGGCGAAATTCGACTTTTGCATATTTTTTAGCCAAGTCGACCATGAAGGGGTCAAAATATCCGAACGAGGTCCCAAGCACGATGTTGGCGTTGTCGAGGTTGACCATCGACTCCATCGACTTGGCGCAGGCATCGGTCTCGGGGACATTCTCCTCTTCCACGGCGGTCACGCCAGGGAGCGTCTTCAGGGCCTTGATGGCGACCGCATGTGCTTGATTCCACCCGAAATCATCGCGCGGCCCCACATAGACGATGCCGATCGTGACGTTGGCCGCCTGGGCCATCCGCGCGCCCGACCCGGCCGCAACTATTCCCGCCGCGGTTCCCTTCAGAAACCGGCGGCGCGACAATGTCAGATGCTTCATTAGGTAGCTCCTTGGCAGATCAATGGCGCGATTGGTTTTGCGTCAGCGGAGCGGCTGCAAGGCGCATGCCATTTTGTTCCATGCGGCGCCTTCCCCTAAATGGGCGCGATGGCACGACATTTGCCGCTTTGGGGAGCGGAGGCGGTGCTGAGGGCGATCACCGACAGGAGATCGAATGGCCGAAATTCCCGTTATCGACATCGGCCCGCTCGTCGACCGTTCCGCGGGTGCGGCCGATGTCGCGGCAGCGATCGGCAGCGCCTGCCGCGAGACCGGGTTCTTCTACGTCGTCGGTCACGGCATCGCGCCCGAGCTGGTGGACACCGTGTTCGAGATGTCGCGGGAGTTCTTCGGTCAGCCGCTCGCGGCCAAGCAGCGGGCTGCGTTTTCCGGTCCGTCGGGCAATCGCGGCTGGATCCAGCTCGGCAACGAGGCGCTCGATCCCGGCAAGCCCCACGATTTGAAGGAGGCCTTCAACATCGGCCTCGATCTCGGGCCCGACGATCCCGAAGTCATGGCCGGCAAGCCGTTTCGCGGCGTCAATTGCTGGCCCGACCTGGCCGGCTTCCGCACCGCCGGGCTCGCCTATTTCGACGCCTGCTGGAGCCTCGGGCGCACGCTGCACCGCGCCTTTGCCATCGACCTCGGCCTCGCGCCGGATTTCTTCGAGGGGGTGTTCGACCGGCCGATGGCGACCTTGCGGCTGCTCCACTATCCGCCGCCGCCGCCGACCCTGATGGACGGCCAACTCGGCGCCGGCGAGCATACCGATTACGGCAACCTCACCTTGCTGGCCACCGACGAAGCCGGCGGGCTGATGGTGCGGCATCGCTCCGGGCAATGGATCAAGGCGCCGGTGGTACCCGATGCGTTCGTCTGCAACATCGGCGACTGCCTGATGCGCTGGACCAACGACGTCTACGTTTCGACCCCGCACAAGGTCGAGAGCCCGCCGGGCCGCCATCGCTATTCCGTCGCCTACTTCCTCGACCCCAATCCGGAAGCGAACGTCGCCTGCCTGCCGACCTGCATCGAACCCGGCCGCCCAGCGAAATACGCCCCGGTTTCCGCCGGGGAGTTTCTCCACTCCCGGCTGGCGCCGACCTATGCGCGGGCGCAGCGCGAAGGCGCGACTTGCGCGGGGTGATTGCGGGGCGAGGCGCGATGCCACGAGAACAATGCCGAACCGCGCCCGCCTCCTCCGGTGGCGCCCACGCATCATCCCCCACGCACAAGTCGCTCACGCACATTGTCGCCCCCGCCGCGACGCCATAATATCCGTCGCGACGGGCCGGTGTGCTTCGCCGTCGAAGCGCGCCGGACCGGTCAGGAGATTTCCATATGCTGGGTCTTTATTACGCTCCCGGCGCGTGCTCGATGGCCGCGCACATCGTTTTGGAGGAGAGCGGGGAAAAATATGAGCCGCTTCGCGTCGACCTTGCCAAGGGCGAGCAGCGGACGGAGACCTACCTCAAGATCAACCCGCAAGGGCGCGTGCCGGTGCTGCGCCTGGACAATGGCGAGCCTCTGGCCGAGAACACCGCAATCCTGCCCTATCTCGGCAAGCGTTTCGGGCTGTGGCCGACGGATACGATCGCGGAAGCCAAGGCGCTCTCGCTGATCGGCTTCTTTGCCGCGAGCGTGCACCCCGCCAACGCCCATGTCGGCCGGCCCGAGCGCTACTCGGCCGATCCGTCCGCCTTCCCCGCCATCAAGGACATGGGGCTCAAGGCATTCCACGGCCACTTGAAGCAGATCGACGGCATGCTGACCGGACGCGAATGGTTTTCCGATCGCTATTGCGTCCTCGATCCCTACGCCCTCGTCTTCTACGCATGGGGGGTGCGCCGCGGCCTGCCGATGGCGGAATTGAAGAACTACACCGCGTTCAAGGACCGGATGCTGCAGCGTCCCGGCGTTCGCAGCACCCTTGCCGACGAGAACATCACGGTCTGATCGGGGGTCGCGAGTTATGCGCGTGGGCGCCGCAACGGCTACCCTCATCGCCCTGGCGATGCACCTCCCCCCGGGCGCCCTGCGTCCCGCCTGGGGCGAGCCCGCGGCCGCCGCCACGGCCGCATCGGGCTCTCCAACCTGCGATCACCGCGGATTTCGGGTCGTCGTGGATGTCGGGCACACCGCCGGCAAGGCCGGCGCCAAGAGCGCGCGCGGGGCCGACGAATACGACTTCAACCTGCGCCTCGCCAAGCAGATCGAGCAGAAGCTGATCGACGCGGGTTTCGAACGCACCGTCTTGCTGATTACCGCCGAGGCGCCCAGAATTGGCCTGTTCAAGCGGGCGGCGCGCGCAAACGCCATGTCCGCCGATCTGTTTTTGTCCATCCACCACGACTCGGTGCCGGATTCCTTCCTGGAGAAATGGCAGTACGAGGGTGCGGAGCACATATTCAGCGACCGGTTCCCCGGCCATTCGATTTTCATTTCTTTCGACAATCCCCAGCGTGCCCGCAGCCTCGCGTTCGGCAAATTGCTCGGCGAGCAGCTCAAGGCCCGCGGCCTGAAATACACCCACCATTACACCGAAAAGTTCATGGGCCACCGGCGGCGCGTGCTGGTGGATGCCGAAGCGGGCGTTTACCGATACGACCAACTGGTCGTGCTCAGGGCGACGCGGATGCCGGCCGTCCTGCTCGAAGCCGGTTCGATCATCAATCGGGACGAGGAAATCGAGTTGGGGACGCCGGAGCGCCGATCGCTCACCACCGACGCCGTCGCCGATGCGGTGGAGAGTTTTTGTGCGTCACGCGCGCCCCGCGGTCGCGATCTGCCTGCGCACCCCACCCACGCCGCCAAGCCCACAGCGGCCGCGCCGTCCGGGAACCCCGTCAGGCACCCGTAAAGTCAGGCACCCGTAAATCTCCGCCGCATCGTCAGCAGACCGGCTCGAAACCGCTCTACGTCCGGTCCCAGCGAAAGCGCAGGGGCTCGGAGGACGGATCGTTCGCCGGCCGCGGCCGCAGCTCGCCCGTGCCGCCGTTCGCGATCTGGGACGCGATAAATCTCTGGTGGTCCAGCGCCCGTGCCAGCCTTTCCCTGCGGATTTCGAGAACGCGCTGCGCCAGCGTCGTGTCGGCTCCCGCCGCGGCAAGCTGTTTCACGATCTCCCGCTGAAAGGAAATCCGCACGTGCAACTCGGCGATCTCGCCGTTCGCCCGCTCGAGCTCGGTATTCCAGTCGCTCAACCCCGTACACTCTCAATCCAGACGCCCACCAACGACTCTCCATTACGTGACGAGTTGCAGTGGCGCCGCAAGTCCGCCGTTGCTCCCGTGTGGATAACTTCGTCCTGCTCTACGCTCGTTGGATGTCGTGCGCACGACACCGCCCGATTCGCGCCCCCGACGAAATTGCCCGCCGCGGTTCTCGGCTTCGGCCGCCGGGGGCCGGACCCCGACATCTGGTTCCTCGCCGCGCGTTCCTCGCCGTGCAAATTCCGTCGCAATCGATCGCGTTGATTTACGCTTCGCTAACCCGACCGACACAACCGCCGGGCGCATTAACCTTCGTCAAACCGCGCAAAATCCATGATGACCCGAGGCAGGGGTCAAGACCATGTTCCAATCCGATTTCGCCGACGGTCATCGCAATGCCCTTGCGCCGCGCCGCGCCGCCAATCGCTTGATCGCGGCTCTGCTCGTCGTCATCCTCTGCTTTTGCGCGATCTGCGCGAAGTTCCTGATCGACGCGCGCAGCAGTGCCTGGCAAGGCGCCCGGGAAATAACGGCGAGCCTGGTGGCGGCCGTCGAATTGGATACCCTGCTCAACATCGAGAGCTTCGACTTGTCGTTGCAGGCGGTCGTCGACAATCTGAAACATCCAGGGATCGACCGGATCGATCCGGATCTTCGCCAGCTCGTCCTGTTCGACCGCTCGGCAACCGCCCGGCACCTGGACGCCATCCTCGTCATCGACGAGACCGGCCATGTTCGTTTCGATTCCAGGATGCTCGATCCGAAGCCGGTCAGTCGCGCCGACCGAGAATATTTTCAGTTTCACGCGCAGGGCGGCGACGCTGAGTTGCATGTCGGCCCCCCGATCGTCGCGCGCACGACCGGCCAGCGCGTCGTCACCCTCAGCCGGCGGCTCTCGCATCCCGACGGTTCGTTCGCCGGCGTGGTGGTCGGTGGGCTGCGCCTGAGCTACTTCCAGGAATTGTTCAAGAACATCTCGCTCGGTCCCAATGACAACATAACTCTTTCGAGCACGGACGGCACATTGCTCATGCGCTGGCCCTACAAGGAAGAGTTCATCGGGCGCAATTACAAGGGCGCAGATCTCTACAAGCATCTCGCCCAAGAGCGCACCGGTTCCTTCGAAACCAATTCTCTGACCGACGGCGTCCACCGCCTGGTCGAGTACAGCCGGATCGGCGGTCTCCCCCTGGTGGTCGGCGTCGGGCGCTCGACCACCGACATCTTTGCCGATTGGCGTCAGTATGCGGTGTCGATCGGTTTGTTGGTGACGGCGCTGTGGATCATGGTGATCTACCTCATCCTCGAGATCAGGCAACGCGGCGAAGCCGAGATCAGCCTCGCAGTCCTCGCCGCCACCGATGAGTTGACCGGGCTCGCCAATCGCCGCAAGTTCAACGAGACCCTGACCCGCGAATGGCGGCGCGCGCTACGCGAACGCCAGCCGCTTGCGCTGATGATGCTCGATGCCGACCTGTTCAAGGAATACAACGACCAACACGGTCAGCGGGCGGGCGACCGCTTGCTGCAGACGATCGGGCAGGCCATGGCCGCGAACATAAAGCGCGCAACCGATCTCGCCACCCGTTACGGCGGCGACGAATTCACGATCCTGCTGCCGGGAACGCCGATCGAGGGAGCGACGCGAGTTGCCGAGCGGGTCCGCGATTGCCTCGGCGAGCTTTGCCGCGCCAAGGGCGTCACCGCGGCCAATTTGAGCATTGGCGTCGCCGCGGTCGTTCCCGAGCCGGGGGAGACGTACGGCGTGCTTCTTGCCGCGGTCGATCAGGCGCTTCATCGCGCCAAGGAGGCCGGCCGCAATCGCATTGAAACGGTGCAAATCCGGCGCGACAAGCCGACGCTGATCGCGCATAAGTTTCAGCTCCCCGCGGCGTAGCTCGCATTTGCCGTGACGTGATCCCCGATGAATCTCGAAATCACCATCGCTCTTCTGGCGGCAGGCTTGGCGATCTGCGGCGTGACGATTTGGCTGGAGCGTCGGCCGCGAACGAACCTCGACGTGCGGATGATTCCGACGACCCCGTTCCTGATGGTGGGTGTCGTGGTGGCGCTGGTGGCGACCATCCATCTGTTGGGCCTGTTGGGCAGGCATTAATACGCGTCGCACAGCGCTGCGATATCCGGGACGTCCGTCCCGCATTTCGCCGCGTTTCATGCGGGCTACGCTGCGCGCTCTGCCAGTCGGATGCGCTGTCGGTCGGATGCGCTTGCGCAGTCGCCCCTCCCCCGGTATGCGTCGATACCAGCCATCAGCTCCCGCCGTGCTGCCGTCGCCGGAAATTGGTCAACCGCCCATGGGTCGCCGCAATGCCGCCGTCGGATCGAATTGCCGGCCCCCCCGGCGGATGGTCCGGGCCGTCGCCGCAGCCGTGCTGGCCTTCGCGATTTCACGCAATTGGATGCGGAGCCGTTGGCGAAGCCCGTGCCGAGGGTACGCTGCCGGATGGCTTGGTCTATCTTCGTGACGTCGATCCCTCCATCGCCGAGGACATGCGTTATGCCGGCTCCAACAATTTCGTAGGACGGCCGCTCGACGGCTACGGCGCCGGCGAATGCATCCTGAGAAGGGATGTCGCGGCAGCGCTCGCGCGGGTCCAGAGGGATCTCTCCGGTTCGGGGCTCGCCCTCAAGGTCTATGACTGCTACCGCCCCGTGCGCGCGGTGCGGACGATGGCGCAATGGGCCAATGACGGCCGCGCCGGCGGGGCCACCAAGCGCTTTTACCCCAGGCTGCAGAAAAACGTTCTGTTCGGTCTCGGCTATATCGCATCGCACTCCGCTCATTCCACCGGGAACACCATCGACTTGACGCTGGTGGAGGCACCGCCGCCACCCGCCGCGGCATTCGATCCGGCGGCATCCTACGGGCCGTGCACCGGACCGGCGGCGCAGCGCAGCCCCGATACCAGCATCGACATGGGGACGGGCTATGACTGCTTCGATGCCGTGAGCTCCACCGCAAGCGCCGGCATCACTGCCGAACAACGGCGCCGGCGCAATCAGTTGGTCGCGGCCATGGCGAAACGCGGCTTTGCGAATTATCACCGCGAATGGTGGCACTTCAGCTATGGGAACCGGGGGCCTTCCTACGACGTGCCGATCCGCCCGCGTCCGGCGAAAGCGCCGTGACAGGCCGGACATAGCGGCGGAAGGGCAGTCATGAGCACGCGGATCATCGATCTCTCGGTTCCACTCGAAAATGACGTGAAGGCGGACCCGCCGGGAGCGGGACCATCCATTCAGTATTACGCCCATGGAGAC
>CAVVCE010000184.1:0-11267 GCA_963746235.1 uncultured Alphaproteobacteria bacterium | reverse complement strand
CTTCGGAGGGCAACGCTCTATCCAGCTGAGCTACGGGCGCTTGCGTCGTCTCCATACCCGATCGAGGGCGGCCGGGCAACGCCCGCGGGAGAGCGATCTGAGAGCGATTGCCGGGCGGATTTGCCGGAAACGCCCCGAAGCTTCGCGATGGCCCGGGGGTTCGGCGGCTTCCGGCGCTGCGCTGCGCGGCGATGCGATGCCCGCTATGGTGCTGCACACGGGGCCGTGCGGCCTTCGCGTCCCGGCTTTCATCCCGCCGGGCCACAGGGGAACGAGCGGATGCCGGACCGGCCACTCAGCGGTATCAAGGCGTGCGTGTTCGATGCCTATGGCACGCTGTTCGACTTCGCGTCGGCGGCGCGTGCCTGCCCGGACGTGCCGGGCGAGGCGGCCGGGCGCCTGACCGCGCTGTGGCGCGACAAGCAGGTGCAATACACGTGGTTGCGGGCGGCCCAGGGGCGCCATGCCGACTTCCTGCGGGTGACCGCGGATGCCCTCGACTTCGCGCTGGAGACGCTCGGGCTGGAGCGGCCCGGGCTGCGCGGCCGCCTGCTCGATCTCTATCTCACGCTCGCGGCATTTCCCGAGGTGCCGGAGATGCTGGCGAGGGTGCGGGCGGCCGGATTGAAGACCGCGATCTTGTCCAACGGCACGCCGGCCATGCTCGCCGCCGCCGTCACCGCCGCGGGGCTCGCCGGTGTGTTCGATGCCGTGCTGTCGGTGGAAGAGGTCGGCGCCTTCAAGCCGGACCGTCGGGTCTACCAGCTTGCCGTCGACCGTCTCGGCATTGCCTCGGCCGCCATCGCGTTCGTGTCGTCGAACGGCTGGGACGCCCACGCGGCATCGGCGTTCGGCATGCAGGTGGTGTGGTGCAACCGCACCGGCCAGCCGCGCGAACGGCTGCCCGGCGCGCCCGACCGCGAGATCGCGACGCTCGCGCAATTGCCCGCGCTGGTCGGGGCGTGACGCCCCTCACCTCGGCCCCGGCCGCCCGACCGCCGCCGCGCCGCGCACGCGGTCACACGTTCTGGAACTGCAGCCGCGCCAGCCGCGCATAAAGGCCGCCCTTGGCGACCAGGCTGTCATGGGTGCCTTCCTCGACGATGTGGCCCTGATCCATCACCAGGATGCGGTCGCACGACAGCACCGTGGCCAGGCGATGGGCGATGACCAGCGTGGTGCGCTCCTGCATCAGCCGCGCCAAGGCCTTCTGCACCAGGGTTTCGCTCTCGGCATCGAGGGAGGACGTGGCTTCGTCGAGCAGCAGCAGGGGCGCGTCGCGCAGGATGGCACGGGCGATGGCGATGCGCTGGCGCTGGCCGCCCGACAATGTCACGCCCCGTTCGCCCAGCATGGTCTCGTAGCCCGCGGGCAGGCGAGTGATGAATTCGGCGGCGGCGGCCTGCTCGGCGGCGCGGGCGATCTCCTCCATGGTCGCATCGGGCTGCCCGAACCGGATATTGTCGGCAATGCTCGCGCCGAAGATCGCGGTGTCCTGGGGCACCAGGGCGATGCGCCGGCGCAATTCGCGCGGATCGACGTCGGCGATGCGCACGCCGTCGAACGCGATGGCGCCGCCGGCGGGATCGTAGAACCGCAGCAGCAGATGGAAGATGGTGCTCTTGCCCGCGCCCGACGGCCCGACGATCGCGAGCTTCTCGCCGGCACGCACCTTGAAGGTCACGCCGTCCAGCACGAACGCCTGGGGACGCGTCGGATAGGCGAAGCGCACCGCGTCGAAGCTCACCTCGCCGCGCGGCGGCGACGGCAGCGGCAGCGGATTTGCGGGCGCCTTGATCTCGGGCTCGATGCGCAGGATCTCCGACAGCCGCTCGGCGGAGCCGGATGCCTGCGACAGCTCGCCCCAGACCTCGCTGAGCTGGCCCAATGCGCTCGCCGCGAACACCGCGAACAGCACGAACTGGCTGAGCGTTCCCGCCGTGGTGCGGCCGGCCAGCACGTCCTGGGCGCCGACCCACAGCACCACCACGACGCTCGACGCGGCGAGAAAGATGATGATCGCGGTCAGCATCGCGCGGGCACGGATCGAGTAGAGCGCGGCGCCGTAGGCGCGCTCGACCGCATCGCGGAACCGCGCCCGCGCCAGCCCTTCATTGGTGAAGGCCTGGAGCGTGCGCACCGCGCCGATCAGCTCCGAGGCATAGGCGGAGGCATCGGCAAGGGTGTCCTGCGCCGTGCGCGAGCGCTTGCGCACCATGCGGCCGAATGCGACGAGCGGCAGCACGATCACCGGGATCGCGCCCAGCACGAAGGCGGAGAGCCGCGCGCTGGTCACCACCATCATCGCGAGCGGAACCGAAGAACAGCACGAGGTTGCGCAGCGCGATCGAGACCGATGCGCCGACCGTGGCCTTGATCTGGGTGGTATCGGCGGTAAGCCGCGACACCAACTCGCCGGACTTCGCGGTATCGAAGAACGCCGCCGACAGGATGGTGATGCGGTCGAACACCGCATCGCGCAGGTCCGCCACCACGCGCTCGCCGATGCTGGTGACGAGGTAGTAGCGCATCGCGCTCGCCCCGGCGAGCACCGCGACCACCAGGATCATGACCCCGAAATATTCGTCGATCAGGCCGGCGCGGTGGGCGTCGAAGCCGTTGTCGATCATGCGCCGCACGGCGATCGGCACCGCGAGCGTCGCCACCGCCGCGACCGTAAGGGCGATGAGCGCGGCGATGGCCCGGGCGCGGTAGCGCATGACGAAGGGGATGAGCCCGAGCAGCGGCTTGACGCTGCGCGGCCGCGCTTCCGGTGCGGGCGCAGCCGGGGCGGCCGCGGTCGGGGCGGCCTCGACAGCCACCGGCTGCAACTCGGTTTTGGAAGCAATATTCATAACGACCGCTCATGACTGGATGGCGCAAGACCGCATCGGCCGGGCTGGGGTCGCGACAATGACTTGCCGGACCGGCTCTGACAACTGGGCCGGACGCCGTCCATCGAGGCACCCGTTACGCGCCTTGTATCGCCTCGATCGCTGGGGTATAGACCCCCAAACCTAAGCGAGACAACCTTGAATGGGCGCCGTCAGCGGGCGCTGGAGCATGGGCCATGAAGGGCGAAATTCATCCGGGCTATCACACCATCAAGGTCATCATGACCGATGGCACCGAGTTCGAGACGCGTTCCACCTGGGGCAAGCGGGGCGACGTCCTGCATCTCGACATCGATCCCAAGTCGCACCCGGCCTGGACCGGCGGCACCCAGCAACTGCTCGACCGCGGCGGCCGGCTGTCGCGCTTCCAGAAGAAGTTCTCCGGCCTCGGGCTGAAGAAATAGAGCTGCGGCGTTCCGCCTCGGGCCGCGGCTCGCTCGCCGGCGCTAACCAGCGCCGCGCTCAAAGGCGGCGCGCAGTATTCCCATCTGGTGCTCCAGCGGGTTGCCGCCGCCGCGGGCTTCCGGCAACGGCGCGTGGATGGTGGCGTCGAGACGGCGCACCTCGTCCTGCAGCTTTTTCGAGCGCGCCGATCAGGCTCGACAGCCGCTCCGGCAGGACGATGCCGGCATCCTCCGGCCGGGCATCGGGCGCGAGCTTGACCTTCATGCGTTCCTTGTTGGCCTGGGCGAGCGACATTTCGCCTTCGTTGACGGCGCGATGAAGCAGCAACCAGGACGCGAGCTGCATCAGCCGCGTCGTCAGCCGCATGCTTTCGGTCGCGTAGCCGAGTGCCGCGGAGCGATTGAGCAGCTTGGATTCCTGCCGTCCCGGACCGTCGAGATAGGCGGCGGTCTCTTCGACGAGCTTCATGCCGTCGCGGAACAATTGGGAGAAATTCTGCGAAGCCGCGAGCCTTGCCCCGAACAGCACCGGCCGCACTTCGTCAACCGATTTATCGGACATGATCGTACGCCTCACAAGTCCGTAACCATGCCCGCGGACCACCGGCGAGTCCAGCGGCGGCGGACAAAACTTCGCGCTGATGATTTATGGTTGCGCCGCGCGGACTTGGATCCCAGCTTGGGTCCCGACTTGGATCCCGACTTGGATCCGGGCTCGGGCCCGGAGCTTTCCCGAACCTGGATCATTCTGAAACAGGTCATAAAAAAGAGCCGCCAATTCAGGCGGCTCAAGTGGTAACAGGGAGGCGTCAAACAGAGTGGACAGGAGCCACTCGGTGTCCACGAAATGGACAGCCATAGTAATAATCGAGAAAGCTTAATAACCCGTTAAGGGGCTCACGGACAGGGTGCGGCGAAACGGCATCCGCGCCGAGTCTCGCGCCGGCCGTTTCCCCCCGGATCGGGCGCGCCTATCTCTTGAAGAACTGGTCGGCCGCGGAACGCGAGGCCTGTTTCTTTGCCCGCGCCACCTCGAGCCTTGCGATCTCGTCCTGCAGCACCGCAATGCGCTCGTCGAGTTCCTTGAGCGACAACAGCGCGAGGTCTTGCCCGATTTCGTGGGCGAGCTTCTTCTTCGGCTTGTCGTCGTCCTCGATCGCCGCCATTTTCTGCTTCCCTTTTCCCGGAAACATAGCGGCGGCGGGCCCGGTTGTCACATCCGGCGCAGGTCTTGCGTGGCGCAGGCTCTGGTCCGAGAAGTCTGCAACTTTTCGGGAGCATGGGTTTTGCGTGGCGCAGGCTCTGGTCCGAAAAGTCTGCAACTTTTCGGGAGCATGCGCTAAACAGTCACTCCGCTTTTGAGTGCCACGCAGCCGACGGAGAGCCATGACCACCATTCCCACGCACATGACCGCCATCGTGATCACGGCTCCCGGAGGCCCGGAGGTGCTGGCGCCGCAGCAGCGGCCGGTGCCGGCGCCCGGCGAAGGTGAAATCCTGGTGAAGGTCGCAGCCGCCGGCGTGAACCGCCCCGACGTGATGCAGCGCCTCGGGCTCTATCCGCCGCCCAAGGGCGCGACCGATATTCCCGGCCTCGAAATGGCGGGCGAAGTCGTCGCCTGCGGCGCCGGCGTGCGCCGCTGGAAGCCCGGCGACCGCGTCACCGCCCTGGTCATCGGCGGCGGCTACGCCGAGTTCTGCATCGCCCATGAAAGCCATGCGCTGCCGGTTCCCGCCGGCCTGACGATGGCGCAGGCGGCCGCGGTTCCGGAAACGTTCTTCACGGTGTGGCACAACGTATTCGAGCGCGGCGGGCTCGAGGCCGGCGACACCCTGCTCGTCCATGGCGGCAGTTCGGGCATCGGGACCACCGCCATCCAACTCGCCAAGGCGCGCGGCGCCCGCGTCATCGTCACCGCGGGGAGCGCAGAGAAATGCGAGGCCTGCCGGCGCCTGGGCGCCGACATAGCCGTCAACTATAAGAGCGAGGATTTCGTCGCGGTCACCAAGAGCAGCACCGGCGGGGCCG
The DNA here is from genome assembly GCA_963746235.1 of uncultured Alphaproteobacteria bacterium. GTDB lineage: Bacteria > Pseudomonadota > Alphaproteobacteria > Rhizobiales > Xanthobacteraceae > JAJPKK01. The sequence goes on along the minus strand of CAVVCE010000184.1, from coordinate 5,940 downwards.
GCGCCGACGTGATCCTCGACATGGTCGGCGGCGACTATATCGAGCGCAATTACGAGGCGGCCGCGGTCGAGGGCCGGGTGGTGCAGATCGGTTTCCAGGGCTCGCCCCGCGCCAATGTGGATTTCCGCCGCATCCTGCTCAAGCGCCTGCATCACACCGGCTCGACGCTGCGGTCGCGCACGGTGGCCGACAAGGCCGCGATCGCCCGCGCCGTCGAGCACGAATGCCTGGCCGCTGATCGCCGCCGGCCGCATCGGCCCGGTGATGGACCAGGCGTTTGCGCTCGCCGAAGCGGCAAAGGCCCACGCGCGGATGGAATTCGAGCGCCCATATCGGAAAGATCGTGCTGACGGTGTGATCCGCGGGCGGCCTGATCCGCTCTCCCGGCGCCTCCGGCAAGCCGCCGCCGGCATCACACAAGCGGCGTCAATTGGCCGTCCCGCCGCCGCAATGCCGCGCGCGTGCACAGGCCCGCTCCCAGCGCGACATTCTTGCACTTATGCGCCCAGTTCGGTACTCAGGAAGGGGGTGCAACAGGCGCGGCGTCCGGGCTTTCGGCGAAAACCCAAGATGGCGCAGCACAGGCGTTTGCGGCACAGGCATTTCAAGGCACGGAGGGTCGCCGCTTGAGGGTTCTGCACGTCGCCATGGCTGCAGCCTTCGCGGTGGCGTTGCTTGCCTCTCACGCCCGCGCCGTCGAAGCTATCAATGTGCGCGTCGATATTGCCGCCATCGATCTCACCGACGCGGTGGAGCGGCTGACGACCGACAGCGACCGCATTCAGGTCTCGACCGCGCCCGGCAATGACGGGATCGTCCGCCGCGTCGAGGTGCGCGCCCGCGAGGCCGGATCCAACTGGGCGGTGTTCGCGCTGGCGAATTCCAGCGACGAGCAGATCGACCGGCTGATCGTCGTGCCGCACTATCAGATGGTCGGCTCGAAGATTTTGTGGCCCGACCTCGGCCTGTCGCGCATCGTCAACATCACCCCGAGCTCGGGAGACCGGCCGGACCGCGACGACAGCGCCACCGCCGACATCTTCCGCATCACCCTCGATCCCGGTGCGGTCATCACCTACATCGCCGAGCTGCGCACCAACAAGCTGCCGCAGATCTATCTGTGGGAGCCCGACGCCTATAAGGACAAGATCAACAGCTTCACCCTCTATCACGGCATCGTCATCGGCGTCGCCGGCCTGCTGGCGCTGTTCCTGACCATCCTGTTCGTCGTCAAGGGCAGCGTGATGTTTCCCGCGGCCGCCGCGCTGGGGTGGGCGGTGCTCGTCTATATCGGCGTCGACTTCGGGTTCTGGGGCAAGGTGTTCGACATGTCCGCCGGCGCCGAACGGGTGTGGCGGGCCTCCGGCGAGGCAATCCTCGCCGCCACCCTGCTGGTGTTCCTGTTCGCCTATCTCAATCTCAACCGCTGGCACGTCCGCTACGCCCACATCGCGGTGGCATGGCTCGCCTTCCTCGGGGCGCTGGTGGCGGTCGCGCTGGTCGATCCGTCGATCGCATCGGGCATTGCGCGACTGTCGCTGCTGTTCGTCGCCATCGCCGGGTTCGGCCTCGTCATCTATCTCGCCGCCCAGGGCTTCGATCGCGCGGTTCTGCTGATCCCGACCTGGTTCCTGCTGGTCTCCTGGGTCGCCGCCGCCGGCCTCGCGGTGGCCGGGTGGGTGACCAACGACATCGTGGCGCCGGCGCTCCTCGGCGGCCTCGTGCTGATCGTCATGCTGATCGGCTTCACCGTCATGCAGCACGCCTTCGCCGGCGGCATCACCCACGGCATCGTCTCCGACGTGGAGCGCCGCGCGCTCGCACTGACCGGCGCCGGCGACCTGATCTGGGACTGGGACGTCGCCGCCGACAATGTGTTCACCAGCCCGGAAACCGAACACGTCCTCGGCCTCAAGCGCGGCACCTTGGACGGGCCGGCGGCGCAGTGGCTCGCGGTGCTCCATCCGCTCGACCGCGACCGCTTCCGCGCCTCCCTCGACAGCGTGGTCGAGCAGCGCCGCGGCCGGCTGGTGCAGGATTTCCGGCTGCGGGGCCCCGACGGGCATTACCTGTGGTTCACCATGAAGGCGCGCCCGGTGATCGGCTCGGACGGCGAGGTGGTGCGGCTGGTCGGCACCCTGACCGATGTCACCGAGGCCAAGGTCTCCGAGGAGCGCCTGCTCCATGACGCCGTCCACGACCATCTGACCGGGCTGCCGAACCGCGAATTGTTTCTCGATCGCCTCGAAGCGGTGCTCGCGTTCGCCAAGACCAGCACGGAGATCCGGCCCACCGTGATGGTGATCGATCTCGACCGCTTCAAGCAGGTCAACGACTCCGTCGGCATGGCGGTCGGAGATTCCATCCTGTTGACGCTGGCGCGCCGGCTCAGCCGCCTGCTCAAGCCGCATGACACGCTGGCGCGGCTGTCCGGCGACCAGTTCGGTCTCATCCTGATGTCGGAGAAGGACACCAACCGCATCGTCGCCTTCGCCGAGACGACCTGCAAGGCGATCCGTGCGCCGATCACCTTCAACGACCGCGAGATCTTCCTGACCGCTTCGGTCGGCATCGCATTGCCGGAGGCGCAGCCCAATCGCGGCGAGGAGCTGGTCAAGGATGCCGAGCTCGCGATGTATTCGGCAAAACGTGCCCACGGCGACCGGTTCGAAGTGTTCAAGCCCGCCATGCGCGCCCGCAAGACCGACCGCCTGACGCTCGAATCCGAGCTGCGCCGGGCGCTCGACCGCGAGGAGATCACCATCGTCTACCAGCCGATCGTGCGGCTGGAGGACCGCTCGGTCGCGGGCTTCGAAGCGCTGGCCCGCTGGGACCATCCGAAGATGGGCCGCCTGTCGCCGTCCGAATTCATATCGATCGCGGAGGAGATCGGCCTCATCACCGATCTCGGGCTGTTCGCGCTGGAGCGCACCGCGCGCCAGCTCGGCATCTGGCAGCGCTCGGTGCGCATGCGCGTGCCGCTGTTTGCGAGCGTCAACGTGTCGTCGCGCCAGTTGCTGCGCAACGACCTCGTCGACGACCTGCGCGCCGTGCTCGCGCGCTCCGGCCTGATCCGCGGCACCCTCAAGCTGGAGCTGACCGAGTCGGTGGTGATGGAAAATCCCGAGCAGGCCACGCAGATCCTGCAGCGCCTGCGCGATCTCGGCGCCGGGCTCGCCCTCGACGATTTCGGCACCGGGCATTCCTCGCTGGTCTACCTGCAGCGGTTCCCGTTCGACACCATCAAGATCGACCAGTCCTTCGTGCGCATGAATTCCAAGGGGACCCGGCCGGTGATCCTGCGCTCCATCGTCGGGCTTGCCCATGATCTCGGCATGGACGTCGTCGCAGAGGGCGCCGAAAGCGAAGCCGACGCGGTCGATCTCTACCAGCTCGGCTGCGAATACGCGCAGGGCTACGCGTTCGGCTATCCGATGACGGTCGAACAGGCCCACGAACTCCTGGTCGGCGATCGCCTCGAAGCGGCGGCGCGGTAGTACGCGATCGTTTCAAAACGGACCACCCACAACCGCGTCATTCCGGGGCGCCGCTCAGCGGCGAACCCGGAACCCAGGAGTCCGCGGCACCGCCGCCTGGATTCCGGGTTCGCGCAAGAGCGCGCCCCGGAATGACTGTGTTTCTTGGAAACCCGACTGCAGTCAGGCGTGTCCGGCTTCGCTGGAGAGCATGCCGGCATGGATGCCGAGCTTCTTCAGCGCGCGCTCGTATTTGTGGACGAGGTCGCCGCCGAACAGCAGGTCGGGATCGGCGCTGCAATGCAGCCAGCCGTTTTCCTGGATTTCGGTTTCGAGCTGTCCCGGCGCCCATCCGGCATAGCCGAGCGCCAGCAGCGCGCTGTTGGGACCGTCGCCTTTGGCGATCGCCTTGAGCACGTCGAGGGTGGCGGTGAGGCAGATGCCGTCGTCGATGGGCAGAGTCGAATTCTCGATGAAGAAATCGCTGGAATGCAGCACGAAGCCGCGGCCGGGCTCGACCGGACCGCCCTTGAGCACCTGCACCGCGCCGGCGCGGCGCGGCAACTGGATCAGATCGGTGTCCTGGATCACTTCGAGCTGTACCAGCAGATCGGCAAAATTGATGTTCGCGGCCGGCTGATTGACGACGATGCCCATCGCCCCTTCCGACGAATGGGCGCAGATATAGATCAGCGTGCGGGCAAAGCGTTCGTCACGCATGCTCGGCATCGCGATCAGCATCTGTCCGTCGAGATAGCCTCGTTGCGGGGCGCCCTTGGCCGCCGTGCCCTTGAGGATTTGCTTTGCTGCCTTCATGACGAAAAGGGTAACCTCATCTCGCAGCGACGGCAACGCGGCTGCGCCAGTCACGATGAATTTAATAGTCAGGCCTCGTCACAATCACTACACGATCCGTCATGATTGCAACGGTATTGCGGCAATGGGTCACTGCGACAGCGCTCCTCGCGCTCGCCGCAATTCCTGCGTGCGTCGACGGCGCGCGCGGCGGATGCTTCGATATGGGACGGCGACGCGCGCTCTGCAGCGCGCCTCGTCGCCGGCAGCCCGGTCAGCCGCGGCGCGATGCGGGCCGGCCTCGAACTCCGGCTCGGAACGGGGTGGAAGACCTATTGGCGGTATCCCGGTGATTCCGGCGTGCCGCCGCGGTTTGATTTCGCCAAATCGACCAATGTGAAATCCGTCACGGTGCGGTGGCCGGCGCCGCACCGCTTCACCGACGACGGCGGCGCCTCGATCGGATACAAAGGCGGTGTCCTGCTGCCGCTGGAGATCGTGCCCGCAAATCCCGCCCAGCCGGTGACCCTGCGCGTCGCCGTCGAATACGCGATCTGCGAGAAACTCTGCATCCCCGCCGCGGGTTCCGCCGTGCTCGGGCTGGGCGCAGCCTCTTCGTTCGACGCAGCGCTCGCGGCCGCGCAGGCGCGGGTGCCCAAGCCGGCGGCACTGGGCGACAGCGCCCCGCTCGCGATCCGCAGCGTCAAGCGCGAGCCGGGAAGCCCGAACTCCCGCGTCGTCGTCGAGGTCGCCGCACCGGATGGGGCGCCGCTCGACTTGTTCGTGGAAGGGCCGACCGATGAGTGGGCGCTGCCCCTGCCCGAGCCGGTGGCGGGAAGCGCGCCCGGACGCCGCCGTTATTCGTTCGAGCTCGACGGCCTGCCGCCCGGTGCCACCGCGGCCGGCGCCACGTTGCGTTTCACCCTGGTCTCGGGCGATAAGGCGATCGAGGTGACGACGGTTCTCGAGTAATCATTTTCACCCGCCGCAATTATTCACCCCCGCAATTTCACCCCAGCGACACGAGGATCAAACCATGACCATCAAGGTGGGCGATCGTATTCCGGAAGCCAAGTTCCGGGTGATGACGGCCGAAGGTCCGGGCTGGAAGACGGCCGACGAGGTGTTCAAGGGCAAGAAGGTGGTGCTGTTCGCCGTTCCCGGCGCGTTCACGCCGACCTGCCACAAAAATCATCTGCCGGGCTTCCTGAACAATGCCGACGCCATCAAGGCCAAGGGCGTCGACGCCATCGCGGTCACCGCCGTCAATGACGTGTTCGTCATGACCGAGTGGAAGAAGGCCTCGGGCGCCGAAGGCAAGATCGAATTCCTCGCCGACGGCAATGGCGACTTCGCCAAGGCCCTGGACCTCACCATGGACGGCTCCGCAGGCGGCCTCGGACTGCGCTCGAAGCGCTATTCGATGCTGATCGAAGACGGCGTCGCCCGCCGGATCGGCGGCCAACGCAGCATCGAAGCGAAACGCGCGCGGACGCAGCGGCGTCCCTACGGCATAGAGAACAGACTCTGGATACCTGCCGCGCGGGGGGCTGTTGGTTCCCGATCTGTCGATGAATCCTGTCGCGTGAAGCCCTCGGTCCAACGACAGGGCTCGCGTGCATCCGGCGCGCGCCAAAGCTTCCGCAAGCGGGGCTGCGCTCGAAAGCGA
>CAVVCE010000183.1:0-6473 GCA_963746235.1 uncultured Alphaproteobacteria bacterium | reverse complement strand
GCGGCGTAGATTTCGGAACGATGCGCACGCCTGCGGCGGTCAGCGCCTTTTCGAACTTGCGCCGCCATCTCCGGCGGATAGCTCTGGTCGTTGTCGGCGGCGGCCACGTAGATTTCGGCCTTGATCTTCGGGGCCAGCAGATGCGGGCTGGTCGGCGCATCGGTGGCGAGACTGCCGCCGTGGAAGCTCACCGCTGCTGCGACCCGATCCGGGTAGGTGCCTGCCGCCGTCAGCGCCATGCCGCCGCCCATGCAGAAGCCGACGGTTCCGACCTTGCCGGCGACATCGCCGCGGCTGCCGAGATAGGCGAGGAACGCCGCGGTATCTGCCGCGGTCTTATGATTGTCGGTCGCTCGCCATCATGGGGCCGACGATGGCACGGAAATCGCCGGCGAAGACCTCCTTGGGCACCAATGGTCCATAGGGCCCAAGCGATAAAACAGATCGGCAGCACGAGCAGACATAGCCCGCGTCCGCGAGTCGCTGGGCCATCTCGACCATGGCGGGCCGGATCCCGCCCGCGTCGACATAGAAGATCGCCGCGGGCCACGGACCGGCACCGGGAGGAGTGAGGACATGGGTGGGGCACTCGCCGTCGCGAGTGCGGAGGGTGACGGTTTCGTGCGGCACGGCGTATTGGAGGGTGAAATAGAAGGCCGCGCCTTGGTTCGGCGCGCTTTCCGCCCGCATGCGGCCGCCGTGCCGCGCCACCACGCGGTGGGCGGTGGCCAGGCCGATGCCGGATCCGGGGAATTCATTGGCGCCGTGGAAACGGTTGAAGGGGACGAAGAGCTTGCTGGCGCGAGGGCGGTCAAAGCCCACTCCGTTGTCGCGCACATAGTATTCGAGGCCTTCCGGCGACGCCGTGCAGCCGAATTCGATCCGCGGCTGCTTGGTTTTGGACGTGAATTTCCAGGAGTTGGAGAGCAGGCTTTCCAGGACGACTCGGACCAAAGTAGGATCGGCCTGCGCTTCGACGGCACTCGCGACCGTGAGTTCGACGGGGTGAGCGGGATGCTGCGCTTTCAGCATCGTGGCAATTTCGTGGACCAGTTCCGACAGGCTGACCGTCGTGCGAACCAGACTCTCCCGGGTGATTTTAAGGCGAGGCGCAGCAGCCCGTCGACCAAGGCATGCATCTCGACGCCGGTCGCCTGCGCCCGCTTGAGTAAAGCTCCGCATCCGGGCCGAGCTTGTCTCCCACCTCCTGCTGCAGAAAATCGAGATAGGTGGTCATGGCGCGCAGCGGCCGGCGCAAATCGTGCGAGACGGAATCACCGCGGGTTTGCGCCGGCCGCTGCGGTCCGACAGCACTCCGCCGATCACCACGGTCAGCACGGTGGTCGCGGTGTATATCAGGATCACGATCAACAGCCCGTCCGAGGCGTCATGGCCTGGAAACCGTTGCTGGTAATGGACTTTGTCGCGTAGGAAGTACAGCAGGTACAAGGTCGCCAGGGCGTTGCCGAGCTGGACCAGGAACCGGGTTCCCCAGGCCCAGGCGGTCGTCTGGATTCCGGGTTCGCCGCTGGAGCGGCGCCCCGGGATGCGCCACGCAAATGCTTGCCCCGACGAACCAGACGTTCGTGGCCGGTCGCGACGGTGCGAACAATGGTCCGCTACCCGAACAATTCCCCCCACCGTGATCTCGATCCCCGGCGGGTCGAGCCGCACCGTGCCCTCGCTGACGATGCGGGTGGCGACCGCGTCGCCCGCGCCGCGGGCGTGGTGGATGACGATGCGCTTGTCGGGATCGACGATGAGGTAATGCGCAATCGACGCCACGCGGAAATAGCCCCGCAGCTTGTCGCGCAGATCGGTCACGGCGTTGCCGGGCGACAGCACCTCGAAGACGACGACCGGATTGGGAATCTCCAGGGCGTCACCGGACACGGGCTCACCGCAATAGACCAGCGCATCCGGCTGGTACAGGCTGCGCGGGTCGATCCGCACCGCCGCGCTGTCGAGGACGAAGCGGCAGGGGACCTGGGCTCTAACCTGGGCCCTCGCGATCGCGACATCGAGCGCTCTCGCCACCCGGTATTTAACGTCGCCATGCACGACCCGCTCCGGCGGCATCGCCGTGGGTATCCCTTCCACCAGCTCCCAGCGGTCCGGCTGCCGTTCGGCCCAGGCGAGGAACTCGTCGACGGACATGATTTGCTTCCGCAAGGCGGTCATGGCCCAACTTACCATGTCCCGGCACCATGTCCTGGCCGCTGCTGCGCCTGCCGCAACGCCCGCGTTTTCCTGCGCGGCACCCGGGATCGATTCGCCGGCGAGCAAGGCTTGCACGCCGATCGAACCAAGGGCCCTTGCCGCCGGCACGATTGCACCTGCGACCGGCGCCGCATTCACCAATCCTTCAACAAATTTCCGACAAATTAGGTGGGCTGGTTACGGCGGTTCTGGCGGGGATGGCCAGAATCGCACCCTCGCGCGTGCACGCAAGCGGCATCACCGACGCCGGACGATCGCGGGGCGCTCAACTCCTGACGAGGTAGGAACATGAAGACCACGACGACTGCCCTCGCCGCCGCAGGCATGCTCGCTTTGGCGTCGGTCATGGCGCCGACCGGCGCCGATGCCGGCTGCCGCGGCTGCGGCCTCGCCGCCGGCATCATCGGCGGCATCGCCGCCGGCGCCATCATCGGTGGGGCGATCGCAAATTCGTCGCCGGGCTATGCGGTGGTGCCAGGCTACGCACCATATCCCGCTTATGCTGCAGCGGTGCCGGTCGGCTGTCCCGGCGGCTATTGGGCGCGGCGCCCGCTGGTCGACCGGTTCGGCAATGTGGTCGGCTATTCGCGGCCGCGCTTCTTCTGCCCCTGATCACGGGCCGGCGGGAGCAGGCTGAGGGCGAAACGCCGGCCGGCTTTTCACCGGCCGGCCTCTTTTTTGTGCGGGTGGTGTGACTAACTACTAACGAGCGCAATTCGCAGCGCGCGCCCAACGCCGGCAAGAACGCCCTGGAGGTTGCCAAATGTCACTTCGTGAAAAGCGGTTAGGTGCGGTCCTGCTCGCGTCGGCGCTCGCCTTTGCCATCACAACCGACGCACAGGCGAGGTTTGGAGGCGGCGGCGGAGGCGGTGGCGGCGGAATGCGCATGGGCGGCGGAGGCTTCGGCGGCGGCGGGATGCGGATGGGCGGCGGCGGCTTCGGCGGCGGAGCGATGCGCATGGGCGGTTTCGGCGGTGGCGCCCATGCGCATGGGCGGCTTTGGCGGTGGCGGCATGCACTTCAGCCCCTCGCATGTCGGCTCATTTCGCACCGGAGCCGGCGGATTTACCGCCCGCAGCTTCCATGTCGGCGGCCGCAGCTATAGCGGCATAAATAGCGGCTTGGGCGCGCGGCATTTCGCCGGCAGCGTCGGGCATTCGGCCGCGGCGCGAAACCTGGGCCATGCGGCGGTGGGGGCTGGTGCGCTCGGCGCCGGCCATCTCGCCAACCGCGCCTTTGCCCACAACGCCTTTGCCCACAACAACTGGGGCCACAACCCCTTCCACGGTTCGTTCCCGCACCCCTACCCCGGATTCCGCGGCTGGTACGGCTATGGCTGGTACGGGCCGGTGTTCTGGCCGTTCGCCTATGACGTGCTCTTCGCCGATCTGTTCTGGGGCTATGCCTATGGCTACCCGTTCTGGGACTACGGCTATCCCGACATTTATGGCGGGCTGTTCTGGCCCTATGGCTATGACGATCTCGCCGGCTATCTCCCTCCCGGCCCGGGTCCGGTCGGCGTCGTCTATGCGGGCGCGAACGGCGCATCTCCCGCGGTGCGGGGCGCATATGCGCGGGGGACGCGGTCCGAGAGCCGCCAGGCCGAGGTGACCGGCCAGATCAACCAGAGTTGCGGCGAAGACGGCAAGGAGGTCGCCGGCTGGCCGATCGATCGGATCGACCAGGTGGTTTCCCCGACCGCCGACCAACGCGCTCCTGCTCGACGACTTCTCCAACGCCTCGGTCCGGGCCGCGCAGGCGATCAAGGAAGCCTGCCCGACCACCGTCGCATTCGCGCCCACCGGACGGCTGGACGCGATGCAAAAGCGGATCGAGGGAATGGTGCAGGGGATCGGCATCGTCGCGCCCCCGCTCGACAAGTTCTACAATGCGCTGACCGACGAGCAGAAGGCGCGGCTCAACGCGGCGAACGACCAGACCGGCAAAAGCCGCTCGACGGCAAACTGCGGCGCCGTCAGCAGCGCGACGCAATGGCCGGGCGAGCGGATCGAAAAGGCGGTGCAGCCCGATGCGCAGCAGCAGGCCAAGCTCGACGCGCTCAAGACGGCGATGGCGAATGCCGCCGATCAGTTGGCCAAAGCCTGTCCCTCCGGCCTGCCGGCGACGCCGCCGGCGCGCCTGAGCGCAATCTCGATGCGCCTCGACACCATGTTGGGGTCGGTCAAGGGCGTGCGCGCCGCGCTCGACGACTTCTACAATTCGCTCAACGACGAGCAGAAGGCGCAGTTCAACCTGATCGGCCGCCAGCAGACCGCGCAAAAGCAGAGCTGAACTACAAAGTCATTCCGGGGCGCGCGCTTGCGCGAACCCGGAATCCAGACGGCCGCGCCCCGGACTTCCGGGTTCCGGGTTCCGGGTTCCCGGAGCCTGCCATCGGGCCGGCCAAAGGCCGGACCCGGTGGGCGAACCCGGAATGACGGCCACGTTGGCGCTACCGCGCCTGCGCCTCGATTTTTCAGAATTGCCGGTATTATGGCGAAACCGCTCATCTTCACGATCTCCGCCGCATGGGACGACGAGGCGGCAGTGTGGACCGGACACTGCGACGACATCCCCGCCGCCGCTGACGCCCCGACGCTCGACGAGCTGTTGGCAAAAATATCGGCGATGACGCTCGACCTCCTGCCCGACAATCATCCCGGCGTCGATCCTGCCTCGGTATATTCCATCGCTGTCATCGCCCGGCTTGACCGGGCGATCCAGTAACCACCGACCGGGAGTACTGGATTGCCCGGTCGAGCCGGGCAATGACACCGGTAAGCCCGACGCCGGCACCAATGCATGAAAGCACTGCGCACCTACCGCGCCTGCGCCGCGGTCGGGTGGCTGCGCATGTGGTCGAGCACGGCGGCACCCGGCCAGCAATCGAGCTTGAGCCCGTTGGCCTTCTGATAGGCGCCGAGCGCGGCGCGCGTCTTCATGCCGGCCTTGCCGTCGACCTTGTCCTGATAGAGGCCGCGTGCGGTGAGAATGTTCTGCATCGTCTCGACGTCGGTGGTGCGCATCAGCGCGCCCTGGCTCCACGGCGTCTCGAAATGGTGGGGATCGGACATGCGGTCGCTGACATGGCCGACGAACAGGACATAGAGGTCGGAGAAATTATACTCCTTGATCACGAAGTAATTCTTCGGCGTCAGGAACGCCGGCCCGTAGATGCCCTCGGGCTGCAGCACCGAGGCGGGCTCGGCGAGTTCGTCGGGGCGCAGCTTGCGGCCATACGCCGGCACGAAGCCGGCCTTGATCCATTCGCCGATCGGCTTGACCACATCGGGCTCGCCCAGCGTGCAGTCGAAGCGCGCCGGCGCGTGGACTTCATAGGCCCAGCGCCGGCCGGGCTGCCAGCCCTTGTCGGCGAGTTGCTTCGCCGCCGAAGCCAGCGCATCGGGCACCGAGTTGAAGATGTCGGCGCGGCCGTCGCCGTCGAAATCGACGCCATGCGTGTAGAATTCCGACGGCAGGAACTGGGTGAGCCCCATGGCGCCGCCCCACGAGCTGCGCATGTCCGCGAGCTTCACCTGGCCTTCCTGCAGCATTTTCAGCGCCAGCAGGAACTCCTGGCGGAACATGTCCTTGCGCTTGCCCACATAGGCCTGGGTGGCGAGCACGCGGATGGCATTGTGAGGCAGCTTGTAATGGCCGAAATCGGTTTCGCGGCCCCAGATCGCGAGCACCACCGGGCCGGGCACGCCGAACCGCTTCTCGATCCCCTCCAGCGTCGCACCGTATTGCGCGCGCAGCTTGGCGCCCTCGGCGGCGAGGCGCGCGATGTTGGCCTCCTTGAGATAGTCGGCAGGCGTCTGCACGAACTCGGCCTGGCCGCGCTGCGGCGCCTGGGTGCGGCCGGGAATGGCGAGATCGGGCAGCGAAAGGTCCGGCTCGAGGCCGCGGGTCGCGGCGTCGAACGTCGCGCGGCTCACCCCGAGCGCTTGCGCCTCCGGCCATGTCGCGGCCAGCCATTGCTGGAACGCGGCATCGGCCGCGAATGCGGGATTCGCGGCCCAAGAGAGCACGAAGCGAATAAAACGAACGCCGCGATCACCAGCGCTGGTGCCAAGCTTTGGGTCGACCTCCAGTGCATGTGCACCTCCGGTTTTGACTCGAACGTTCCGTGAATTAAGACGAATTGGAAACGGACCATGGCCGGTAAAGAAGGCATTAACACGGGGAAAATTTCAGGGCCGGCGGGCTGGCCAGTGCGGTGGAACTGATCTCCCCCAAATCACCTTGAAAAC
>CAVVCE010000182.1:0-31551 GCA_963746235.1 uncultured Alphaproteobacteria bacterium | reverse complement strand
ACTTGGCTGCCGGGATGGCGGGCAGGCATGGTCAGTAGCAGAGCTGGCCTCGGAGATTGGTGAACCTTTTTCTCAAAAATTTTCTTGTGTGAAGATTTTTCATGGAACATAATTGTTTTTCGGCGTTTGAGCCGCAAAGTGAATGAAATTACGGGGAGGCTTTTCGGGAATTGGCACATGGCAGAGGATTTTTCAGGGCCGGTGAACGTATTTCACGACAGGCGGCTGCCGGAGACGGCAACCCCTACGGGCTATGCTGCGCTCATTCACGCCTATGACCTGTCTGCACCGGTTCCGCGCGTCTTATGTGCCATCGGGAAACGGCACCGTGTCACAGAGGAGAACGGCTGGCGCATCTATACGCCACGACATGCACCCGAAGCCACTCTCGAAGGACATGTCACTTTCGCCCTCAAGTATGAAGGGCTCGATCTGGCTGTATTGAAGCGACTGTTTCTTGCTGTAAAGGCAAGCGATGTTGCCGATCTTGTCCGGGCAAAGCCGACCGGGCTTTACACGCGCCGCATCTGGTTCCTGTACGAGTGGCTGCTCGGCCATAGACTTAACCTGCCCTCGGCCGACAAAGTCTCTTACGTCGATGCAGTCGATACCGACCTGCAATTTGCCGGACACGGCGAAAATTCGGTGCGGCACCGGGTGCGCAACAACCTGCCGGGTACGCCGGAGTTCTGTCCGCTCGTATTCAAGACCGAAGCGTTGAACGAGTTTATCGCGCAAGATCTGAAGGAGCGCGCGCGCGTCGTCGTGAGCGAGGTGCCGAAGGATTTGCTCGCACGGACGGCCGCATTTCTTCTCCTGAAAAATTCAAAATCGAGCTACGTCATCGAAGGCGAACGGCCGCCACAGGACCGCATCCAACGCTGGGGCCGAGCTATTGGCGAAGCCGGACGCGCGCCTCTCGATGAAGAAGAACTCCTGCGCCTGCAGCGCATCATCATTGGCGATGAGCGCTTCGTAAAGCTGGGCTTTCGGGACGAAGGCAGCTTCGTCGGTGAGCGCGACCGCGATACGCAGCGTCCAATTCCGGATCATGTCAGCGCGCGTCCCGAGGACCTTCCTTCACTCATCAAGGGGCTGATCGCCTTCGATCATACCGCAGAATGTGCACTCGATCCCGTGATCGCTGGTGCCGTGCTTGCCTTCGGATTCGTCTACATTCACCCATTTGTGGACGGGAACGGACGCATTCACCGATACCTGATGCACCATGTTCTCGCTCGGCGTGGGTTCAACCCTCATGGCGTTCATTTTCCCGTGTCGGCGGCGATCCTGGACAAAATAGGCGAGTACAGGGGCGTGCTGGAAAGCTATTCTCACAGGTTGCTTCCGCTGGTTAAGTGGAAAGCGACTGACAAAGGCAACGTCACGGTCCTGAACGATACCGGTGATTTCTATCGCTTCTTCGACGCGACCCCGCACTCGGAATTCCTGTACGCTTGCGTCCGCAAGACGATCGAGGACGATCTTCCGAGCGAAACACGCTACCTGAAGAATTATGACCAGTTCCGGGCAGGCGTCGAGGCGATGTTCGATATGCCCGAGCGAACACTCAGCACCCTCCTCGCCTTTCTGCGGCAGAACAATGGTCGACTTTCCAAGCGAGCGCGGGAACAGGAGTTCGTCGAACTGACCGCTGGGGAGGTGGCGCAGATCGAAGAATTGTATCGCACCCACTTCGCAGACGGCGTTGCATGACTGCGGACGAGTCCCCTGCTGATCAGCCGCGCCCCATTACGCCCTTTTTGTTTGCGCCCGAGTCCGGCAAGATAGGACGGCAAGATCGATACCAGAAAACATGCGGGGAAACGCAATGACCAGGGCAGAGATCGAACAACTCGTCCGCAAGCTTTATGCAGCACGCGTCGCCGGCGATGTCGAGGCGATGATGGCTTGGGCCGCTCCCGACGTGCATTTCGCGCTGGCCGGCGACCCCACCGCGTGCCCGGTGGCCGGGCAGGTGTCGGGGGCCGACAAGCTGCGTCCGCAGTTGGCGCAGCTTGTCCAGGCATACACGTTCAACAGCTACGACATCACCACGCTGGTGGTGGAGGGATCGCGCGCGGCCGTCCGCGGCAAGGCGAATATCACGGCCGTGAAGTCAGGCACGACCGTGGACATGGAACTGGCCGACTTCATCGAAGTCAAAGACGGCCGCGTCGTTTCGTTCGTCCAATTCTGCGACACCGCAATGGTTGCAAAGATTTCGACCGGGCCGTGACGGGCGCAACCGGCGTTGTCGGTGCCGCGGAGGCAGCCGGCGTCCCTTCGGTGCCGCTTGCGGTATCCCTTGCCGGCGTCACCATCGCGTTCCGCCTCGCCGGCGAGGCCACCTATATCGCCGTGGAGGGCGCTTGCCTCGCGGTGGGCGAGACCGAGTTCGTCGCCATCGTGGGTCCGACCGGCTGCGGCAAATCCACCCTGCTCAATGTGGCGGCCGGGCTGCTGGCGCCGGCGGCGGGGCGGGTCGAAATCTTCGGCGCGCCGCTCGCGGGCCTCAACCGCGATGCCGGCTATCTGTTCCAGTCCGACGCGCTGTTTCCGTGGAAGACCGCGATCGAGAATGTCGCCATCGGCCTCGAGATCGCGGGCAGCCCGGTCGCGGAGGCACGCGCACGCGCACAGCGATGGATGGGGCGGGTGGGGCTCGGCGGCTTCGGCGCGCGCTATCCGCACATGCTCTCCGGCGGGCAGCGCAAGCGCGTCGGCCTCGCCCAGGTGCTGATCCGCGACCCGCGCATTCTCCTGATGGACGAGCCGTTCGGCCCGCTCGACGCCCAGACGCGGCAGATCATGGGCAATTTGCTGCTCGACCTCTGGAGCGCCGACCGCAAGGCGGTGCTGTTCGTCACCCACGACCTCGAAGAGGCGATCGCGCTGTCCGACCGCGTGGTGATCATGTCGGCGGGGCCGGCGGCGCGCATCATCGGCAACTGGAAGGTAGCCCTGCCGCGGCCGCGCGACATCGCCGAGGTCAAGCTCGAAAAGGCGTTCCAGGACCTGCACCGCGAGATCTGGGCCGTCCTCAAGGAGGAGGTGCTCAGGGGGTACGCGCAGGCCGAAGGCGTTTGAAACGGAATTGTTCGAGACTCGAGAAATTCACCAATGCCCCGCACCACTCTCCTCCTGCTGCAAGTCCTCGTCGCCGCCGTCGCGATCGGGCTGTGGCAGGTGCTGACGACCTACGAGATCTTCGGGGTCATGGTGTTGCCGCCGTTCTTCTTCTCGACGCCGGTCGATGTCGCGGAGCGGATCGTGCGCCTGTTCGCGGGCGGCACCATCTGGAAGCATTTGTGGGTCACGCTCTCGGAATCGATGCTCGCCTTCGCGATCGGCTCGATCGCGGGCGTCGCGGTCGGCTTCTGGTTCGCGCGCAAGCCGGCCTTCGCCGCCGTGTTCGACCCCTATGTGAAGATGATCAATGCGCTGCCCCGCGTGGTGCTGGCGCCGATCTTCACGCTGTGGTTCGGCCTCGGCATCTGGTCCAAGGTCGCGCTCGGCGTGACGCTCGTGTTCTTCATCGTGTTCTTCAACGTCTATCAGGGCGTCAAGGAGGTGAGCCCGACCGTGCTCGCCAACGCGCGCATGCTGGGCATGGGCGAGCGCGCCCTGATGCGCCACGTCTACTGGCCTTCGGCGCTGTCGTGGATGTTCTCCTCGCTCCACACGGCGGTCGGCTTCGCCGTGGTCGGCGCCGTGGTCGGCGAATATCTCGGCTCCGCCGCGGGCCTCGGCTACCTGATCCAGCAGGCCGAGGGCATTTTCGACGTCGCCGGCGTGTTCGCCGGCATGTTCATCCTCGCCGTCTTCGTCATCGTGATCGATGCCGGGGTCAGCGTCGTCGAGAAGCGGCTGCTGGCATGGCGGCCAGTCGCGGCGGAGCGGCGGGGGTGAGGCAAGCTTTCACGGCCGGCATGTCGTATCGCGGCGCGGGCTCATCACTCGGGGTTCTCGCCCAACTGTTCATAGAGGTATAGGCTGCCCCGCCGGACCCATCGTTTGCGAATGGAGGGCGCCATGAGTCATCACCGCAGGGACTTTCTTGCAAAGAGTCTTCTTCTCGCGGGAGCCGCGGGTCTCGCCGCCTCCGGGTTGCGGCCCGGTGCGGCCGGCGCCCAGACGGCACCGCGGCCGATCCGCCGTTCCGAGCGCTACGACGACAGCTTCATCACTGAACGCAAGCCGTTCAAGTGGCCGGGCGACAACACGCTCGCGGTGTGGTTCGCACCCAACGTGGAAGTCTGGCAGTACGACTCCGCGGCCGGGGCCGGCATCACGCCCAATCCCACCAACCACGTGCCGGATGTCTTCAACTATGCCTGGCGCGAATACGGCATGCGCGTCGGCCTGTGGCGCATCGCCGACGTATTCGACGAGGCGGGCGTGAAGGCGACCGTCGCGTTGAATTCGCAGGTGTGCGACGTCTATCCCAAGGCCATCGACGAGATGAAAAAGCGCGCCTGGGAGTTCATGGGCCATGGCACCACCAACTCCAACAACCTTGCCGGCCTCAACCCGCAAGCCGAGCGTGACACCATCCGGACCATCCTGAAGACGATCGAGCAGGCGACCGGCAAACGGCCGCGCGGCTGGCTCGGCTCCGGACTGATCGAGACCTACGACACCCTCGACATCCTCGCCGAAGAGGGCGTGATCTATTGCGGCGACTGGAACAATGACGACCAGCCCATTCCGATGAAGGTCCGGTCCGGCAAGATGTTCGGCATTCCCTATTGCAACGAGATCAACGATATCCCGCTGTACATCCGCAAGGGCTACACCGGCGAGCAGTATCTGCGATCGGTCATCGATCAGTTCGACGCCCTCTATGCCGACAGCCGCAAGCAGCCCCGGGTCATGGGCGTTCCGCTGCACCCGATGATTTCGGGCCAGCCCTTGCGCATCAAATATCTCCAGCGCGCCATCGCCCACATGAAGGAGCACCAGGGCGTCTGGTTTACCACCGGCAGCGAAATCATCGACGCGTATCAGCGGGTGGCGTGAGATTGCGATCGGTTCGGATCTTCGGTGCGCCGGTTCTGGGCGCCGGTTCGGCGCACCGGTTCGGGGTACCCTTGCGCGGCCGCGCGCAAAGCCCCTTAATGACACTGGCGAGGGATGCAACGATCCCCGTGGCCGCCGGCGGCGGTCGCACAATCGAGGTCGTCAATATCGAAATGCCACGGGAGGATTCTCTGATGTCGAAGAAATTCGCTTTGGCTGCCGGCGCGGTCGCGTTGTGCGCCATGACCGGCACGTCGAACGCCCAGGTGCAGATGCAGCGCGACATCACCTGGAAACTGGGCCTGGCCATCGCCGAGGGCGCCATCGAGGAATGCGCGAAGTCCAATGTCGCCATCACCGTCGCAGTGGTCGACCGCGCCGGCCGCGTGCGCGTCTTCATCGCATCGGACAATCCGTCCCCGCATAATTTCGAATTGGCGCGCCGCAAGGCCTATACCGCCCGCACCTTCCGCCGCCCGTCGCTGGAATGGGCGCAGCAGACCCAGGACGGCGCCGGCCTCGCCGGTCAGCGCCAGCTCGCCGAAGTGATCCCGCTCGGCGGCGGCGTGCCCATCAATGTCGGCAACGACACCATCGGCGCGGTCGGCGTCAGCGGCTCGAGCCAGACCGGCGACGAGGCCTGCGCCAAGGCGGGCGTCGCCAAGGTGGCCGACCAGCTCAAGTGACCGCGGTTTCGCCGTCGGCGCCCGCGGTCCCACGAGGTTTCCGACGGCTCGGACGGGATCATGCGACAAACCAATGCGATCAGAATGCCGCTATCGGCCGAGCTCGATTTCCCTCGCAACACGGAGGCACCCATGTCTGCACCGAAGCCCGCATCGAAGTCCGCATCGAAGCTCTCGGCATTGCTCGGCCACATCGCCCCTGCCACGGTTTGCCTGAGCCTCGCGGTCGGTGCAGCCGCTGCGGCACCATTGGAGTCGGTGCAGTCCCTCGCCGCGAAGGAAAAGGCGCCGCTCCTCGAAACCCTGAAAGGTCTGGTTTCGATCGAGTCCGGCAGCGGCGACCGCGAGGGGCTCGACAAGATCGCCGACCTCATCGCGGACCGGCTTCGCTCGCTCGGCGGCGCGGTCAAGACGATCGAGCCCGATCCCGCCGACATCTATCGCATGGTCGATACGCCCAAGCAGATCGGCAAGATGGTGGAGGCTCGCTTTACCGGCACCGGCACCAAGAAGGTCCTGCTGATCGCCCACATGGACACGGTCTATCTGCGCGGCATGCTGGCGCAGCAGCCGTTCCGCATCGACGGCAACCGCGCCTATGGATTGGCGATCGCCGACGACAAGCACGGTATCGCGGTGATCCTCCACACCCTCGCGATCCTCAAGGCGATGAACTTCCGCGACTACGGCCTCATCACCGTGCTCATCAATGCCGACGAGGAAGTGAGTTCGCCGGGCGCCCGCGCGACGCTCACGCGGCTCGGCGGCGAGCATGACGTCGTGTTTTCCTGCGAGAGCTCGCGGGTCGAGTCCGACCGGCTGGCGCTGACGACCTCCGGCATCGGGGCGGTCGTCCTGAACGTGAAAGGCAGGGCGTCGCACGCCGGCAACGCGCCGGAGCGCGGACGCAACGCGCTTTATGAGCTGGCGCATCAACTCCTGCAGACGCGCGACCTGTCCGACCCCACGGTCGGCCTGAAGATGAACTGGACGGTCGCCAGCGCCGGCACCAACCGCAACGTCATCCCCGCGATCGCTTCGGCGACCGCCGACGTGCGCGTGCTGCGCGTCGCCGACTATGACGGCCTCGAGCGCAAGCTGCACGAGCGCATCCAGAACAAGCTGATCGCCGACACCACCGTGGAGGTGACGTTCGAGCGCCGGCGGCCGCCGCTCGAGATGACGCCGGCCTCGCAGGCACTCGCCAAGCATGCGCAGCGCATCTACGCCGAACTCGGCCGGGACCTCGTCGTCGCCGACGTTGCCGAGGGCGGCGGCACCGACGCCGCCTTTGCGGCGCTCAACACCAAGGCGCCGGTCATCGAGCGCTTCGGCCTGCGCGGTTTCGGCGCGCATTCCAATGATGCGGAATATGTCGACATCGATTCGATCGAGCCGCGCCTGTACCTGCTCACCCGGATGATCATGGACGTGTCGCAGGACAAGACGAATTAGGGCGCGACGCACCCCCAGACACAGACGTCATCACCGGGCTTGTCCCGGTGATCTCGATCAACAGGGCGCGGGCTGCGCCAAGCGCGTTTCGTTGAAACGCTGTGCCCTCCGCATCGAGATGGCCGGGGACAAGCCCGGCCATCTCGATTACGCGTGCGCGGATAAGCGTGCGCTGAAATCGCTCTAAAACGCCGACGCCATGTCGCGGGCGCCTTGGAGCTGCGCCTCGTGGTCCATCTTGGTATCGGTCGCTGCGATCAACTTGGCGACGACGTTGTTGCGGCTGGCGACCGGGTTGCGGCCATAGCCGCCCTGCTGGAAGAAATTCGAGGTCGGCACCTTGTCGCGCAGCGCCGCCGGCATCATGACCATGTCGAGGCCGTTGCCGTCGCCGGTCAGGTTCATCATCTCGAGCTCCGCCGCGGTCAGGGGCGCGGTGTGGCCCTTGCTGCGGGCGAAGTGGACGGAGTCCACCAGTTTCTGGGTCTGCAGCAGCGGGCCGACATCGATGTCGAGATTGAGGGCATGGACGGCGAAGCCGCGCGGCGTGTTGGCGAGCTTGTCGTGCTCGTTCCAATCGTCCGGCACGGTGCGGCTGAACGCGATCATCCGCCGTACCGCCTCGATCTTGCGCTCGAGCGCCGTCTTCGCTTCGCCGGTCGATCCGGCCACCCTGGCCTTCAGGACATCGACGAAGTGGTCGCCCTTCTCCGCCAGAAGCTCGACGCTGTTGGTGTTGAGGAGCTGGTTATAGCCGAGCGCGGAGTTGATCGCACGCGCGCCCGGCGAATTGTATTCGAGGCCCGCCTGCACATCGTAGCCGCCATTGCCGCCGGACTCGAAAGCATAGATCCGCACGATCTGCGGCTTGGTGAGACCGGCCGACAAGGCGGCCTTCGCATAGGCGCGCTTGTACTCCATCTCGCCGTTCGGGCGTTGTGGGGTGAAACTGAAATGCTCTGCCGCCAATTTCAGGAAATCGGCGACCACCGGTACGTATTCGCGCGGCGGCCGCGGCGGCGGGCCCGGCGCCGACGGATCGACCGGTGGCGGCGGCCCCGAATAGACCGGCGGCTGGGTCAGCACGTAGTCTTCGAGCACAATCGCTTGATTGGCGCGGCGCTTGGCGTTGCGCTGGCGCCGCTTGTCGGCGATCGACTTCCAGTAGGCGCCCGCCTCGTCATCGAACTTCTGGCGCGCCTTGGTGTATTCTTCGAGCTTGCGCCGGTACTCGGCCATGGCCGGCGCCGCGGCCGGGGCGGTCGCCGCCGGGGCGCCGGGGCCGGCGGCCCGGCCCGGAAATATCGGCAGCGCCGCGAGGAGACAGAGGATGCCGATCCAACGGACGGCGCGGCGAAACACCACGGCGAAGGGATGATGCTCCATCTCGATGATCCCGACCTCGTTAGAACAATGGGTTACACTCCGCCGCCTCGGCACCTCGAACGCGCTCCGACTTCGGCGCGGGCGCGGCCCATTGTCAACACCGTTCGCGGCGGGTAATCGCTTTGCAGTGCCGATCAGGGAGGCGACCATGAACACCGGATCTCGCATGCTGGCTCGGACCAACATCACATTGGCGGCCGGCGCAGGCTGCGCGGCGCTCGCCATCGGCGTCTGCGGCAGCCGGGCGGCCGACGTGACCTATCAGCGCCTGGTCAATCCGGAGCCGCAGAACTGGCTCATGAACCATCACGACTTCAGCGCCCGCCGGTTCTCCGCGCTCGACGCCATCAACACGGCGAATGTCAGGAACCTCCGCCTCGTCTTCGCGGTGGCGCTCGGGGGCACCACCGGCAACGAGAACCTCACGGCGACGCCGCTGGTCGATGACGGCTTCATGTACGTGCCGGATGCCTGGGGCGCGGTCTACAAGATCGACGTGCGCTCCGGCAAAAGCGGCGACATCGTGTGGAAGATGGACCCCGGCCAGGAGAAGATCGACCGCAACCGCGGCGTCGCCTTGTGGGGCAATCTCGTCATCTCCGTGACCAGCTCCGACGGCCGCGTCATCGCGACCGACCGCGACACCGGCAAGATGGTGTGGGAGCGCAATCTGCGCGACCAGCCCAACCTCACCCTCAACGCAGCGCCGCTCGCGCTCGCGGACAGCATCATCGTCGGCGCCTCCGGCGGCGACGCCGGCACGCGCGACTGGGTGGTCTCCCTCGACGCCAGGACCGGCGACGTCCAATGGAAGACCTATTCGGTGCCGGCGCCCGGCGAGCCCGGCAGCGAGACATGGAAGGACAAGAACAACGCCTGGCAGACGGGAGGCGGCGCCTTCTACGTCACCGGCTCCTACGATCCCGCGACCAACGTCACCTATTGGGGCGCCGGCAACCCGACGCCGAAATACGACTCCTCCTACCGTCCCGGCGACAACCTCTTCACCAACAGCGCGCTGGCGATCGATGCGGCGAACGGAAAGATCAAGTGGTTCCACCAATACACCCCGAACGACACGATGGATTATGACGAGACCGGCTCCCACATCCTGCTCGACGCCAAGGTCAACGGCGAGGACCGCAAGATCCTTTCCCATGCCGGCCGCAACGGCTTCTTCTATTCGTTCGACCGGCTCAACGGCCAGTTTCTCAAGGCGACCCAATACGTGCCCACCGTGACCTGGACCAAGGGCATCGATCCCAAGACCGGCAAGCCGCTCGACTACGATCCCGCCAAGGACCTGCAGAGCTACGCCGATCCGGTGGCGAAGATCCTCACCGGGGCGAAAAGCAGCGGCGTCTGCCCGGGCGTGCCCGGCGGCAGCAATTTCTGGTCCGCGGCCTACAGCGAGAAGACCGGGCTCATCTACATTCCCGAACTCGAAGGCTGCACCAACATCACCCGCGACCAGACCCGCCACGTGCGCGGCAAGTTCGACGGCGGCGACTTCGGCTATGACGGGCGCCTGAGCAGCGGCATCGTGGTGGTCGATCCCGCGACCGGCGAGGTCGTCAAGCGCAAGGCGATGCCATATGCCAACACCAGCGGCGCGCTCGCGACCGCAGGCGGCATCATCGTAACCGCGTTGATCGATGGAACGGTGATCGCGCTGGACGACCAGACGCTGGATGAGCTGTGGAGCTTCAACGTCGGCACCGGCATCAATGCGCCGCCGATGACCTATGCGGTCGACGGCAGGCAGTACATTGCGATCGCGACCGGGCTCACCCGCAATTCCATGGGCCGGCTCGCCACCACGCCGGAGAAACGAAATCTCGGGAAGAGCGCGACGATGATCTTCGTGTTCGCGCTCTAGAGGGCTACCGTTTCAGCATGATCTTGCCGGCGCGTCAGCTACTCGCTTTCGGCGCACGCTGAGCGATCGAGGCACGCCCGGAGCGCTCGATGTCGAGCTGCGACTGGCGGCCCTGTCCATCGCGAAGCGATCCGTCCATGACCAGGATGACGGCCAGCCAGGACACGGCGAAGTTCGCAAAGAACAGCGCGAGGAACACCAGCAGGCTCATGGCGGAGCCGAATTCGAGCTCCACATAATAGCCGATGGCGGCGGAGATCGCGGCGCCGATGCACACGAACAAGACGTAGAGGATCAATGCCTTCATGGCATCCCTTTCAGATTGCGGCCCGCGGGCCATGGTCGGCCAACCCGCGGACATTTGCAAAGGAAATCGGCAACTTGCAAGGAAAAACGGCGACCGCCGGCGCGGCGGCCAGCCACACTTGCAAGGCGAAAAGGGCCTGTCCATTGCGCGCCCGAGGCCGGGCCGCAAACTTGCGGCCAAAATTGCGGTCAAAATTGCGGCAACGTGCGCCCGCCCCGCCCGATTCGGCGGTTGGTGGCGGCGTCACCAATCTGTAACCTGCGGTGATCGTCAGCCCGATCCGGAAATCGGTTGCCCGGTGCGCCGCCGGGTATGGAGCATGACCGACCGACGGATCGGCGGCGGGCAAGGCCGTTTTGAACGAGGACACTCGATGTTTTCAAGCACCTGGGACCAACGCTTCATGATGCTGGCCCACCAGATCGCCCATTGGAGCAAGGAAAGCGGGCGGCGCGTCGGCGCCGTGATCGTCGGTCCCGACAAGGAAATCAGGTCGACCGGCTTCAACGGCTTCCCGCGCGGCGTCCGCGACGACATTCCCGAACGACACTCGCGCGAGACCGGCGCCAAGTATCTCTGGAGCTCCCATGCGGAGCGCAACGCCATCTACAATGCGGCGCGGATCGGGGTCTCGGTGAAGGGCTGCGTGATGTATGTGCCGTGGTACCCCTGCGTCGATTGCGCCAAGGCGATCATCCAATCCGGCATCAGCGAAGTGGTCGCCTATGCGCCCGATCTCTCCGAGCGCAAGTGGGGCCCGGAATTCTCCCTCTCTGCGGAAATGTTCAAGGAGGCCGGCGTCAACGTGCGGCAGATTCCGAGGCTCCAGGACCTGCCGGTCGGAGAATGAATGGGCCGGCGCCAGGATGGACGTAGGACGGGTTGAGCAGAGCGAACCCATCGCGGATCACAGCACGTGCGATCCGCTATGATCACGCCGGCCCTATTGGCCCGGCTGACCGGGCAATCCAAAATGCCCCGTCCGAGTTGACCGGATCACCCCGTCGAGCCCTGTGATGATGACAGCGAAGTAAAGTGCAAGGAAAGGCGCGTCAGTCCTGCGTCAGTCCTTCTTGCCGAAGGGGTTATGGCCGGGCTTTGCCGGGGCCTGCCCCGCCGCCGCCGCGGCACCCTTCTTCTTCTTGTTCCAATCGGCTTTCGGCTTCTTCTTTTCCTTGTTGCTCTTCATCTGACCTTTCGCCATGGCGTCCGTCCCTGGTTGGCCTTGCTGCGGAAGAACCGAACATAGCACGATTCGATGTACACTCTTGGTCCTGTGCTGACAGGTGCTGCGCCAACGGCCGCGACAGGGTACGAATGCATGAAGATCGCAATACTCGACGACTATCACGATACCGTACGAACGCTGGCCTGCTTCAGCCAGCTCGCCGGCCACGAGATCACGGTGTGGACCGACCATGTCCAGGATGACGACGTCCTCGCCTCGCGGCTGCGGGACACGCAAGCGCTGGTGCTGATCCGGGAACGCACCAAGATACGCGAGCCCCTGCTGGCGCGGTTGCCTAAGCTCGAGCTGATCAGCCAGCGCAGCGTCTATCCGCACATCGACATCGCCGCGTGCACGCGGCTCGGCATCGTGGTGTCGTCCAGCCAGCATCCCGGCACGCCGTCCTGGGCGGCCGCTGAGTTGACCTGGGGCCTGGTGCTGGCGGCGATGCGACAGATTCCGCAGCAGATGGCCGCGCTCAAGGCCGGCAAGTGGCAGATCGGCGTCGGCCACTCCCTGCACCACAAGACGCTGGGCATCTACGGTTACGGCCGGATCGGCCGGGTCGTCGCCGGCTACGGCCGCGCCTTCGGCATGCAGGTGGTGGTGTGGGCGCGCGAGGCCGCGCTCGCGCAGGCGCGCGCCGAGGGCCATGTCGCCGCACCCAGCAAGGCGGCGTTTTTCGCCGATTGCGACGTGATCTCGCTGCACATGCGCCTCGTCGAGGCGACGCGCGGCATCGTCACCGCTGCCGACCTCGCCGGCATGAAACCCACCGCGCTGCTGGTCAATACCAGCCGGGCGCCGCTGATCGCGCCGGGCGCACTCGTCGAGGCGCTGCGGGCCGGACGGCCGGGAATGGCGGCGGTCGACGTCTACGAGGACGAGCCGGTGCGCGATACCGCCCATCCTTTGCTGACCATGGACAACGTCGTCTGCACGCCGCACATCGGATACGTCTCCCTTGACGAATACGAGGTCCAGTTCGTCGAGATTTTCGAGCAGATCACGGCTTTCGCAGCGGGAACGCCCATCAATGTGGTCAATCCGGACGTGCTCGCCGCACGGCGCGGCGGTGCCGCATCGCTCCCTTGAAGTGCGATCGATTTGGGGCGACGACGCTCTGGGGCTTAGCCGAAAGACATACGATGTTTTGAAACAGATTATTGGGCGCAGGTCGTAACCTTCCCCGGCAGGATTACACGCGGAATCAAGTAGATTGAAGCGCTATCGTTTTCGAATTGAAATAAATAGGTCTAAAGTCACTGATTTAGGGAGCGGTTTTATCTACAACCGCACAACTTTAACGCGATCATGTTATAAACTAAACCTTAATCATCTAAATTAAGTGCCTATTTCTGAATCTCAGGCAGAACGGGCCGCTGCCTCATTTCATTCGACCGTCAATCGGGCAATGGCAATCAACCAATCGGCTCCCCCGCGGCCACGTTTCGCCGACCGGCTGGAAACGCTGCTGCGGACGATCGCAGACAAAATGTCGAGCCGCCCGAAGGGCGGCATCGCCGCGTTCGGCATCTTCTTTGCCGTGGCGATCCTGGTCGTCTTCCTTGCCGACCTGCGGGCTCGCTATCGCGCCGAGATCAACCTCGCCGCGCACTCCGCCCGCGACCATGCCGAGATCCTGGCGGAGCACACCGCGCTGACCTTCGAGGCGGTCGATCGTGCGCTCCGCCAGGCCCAGCTCATCCGCACCGATCTCCAGGCGGCGCTCGCAGCGCCGGGGGCGGACCAGGCGTCGCTGCGGCGCGACGCAAACGACGCCTTGAGGCGCCTGCGGAAAACCTCGCTGATGCTGGTGGCGATCTTCTGGGCCAACGAGACCGGGGACATCGAAGCCTATTCTCGTGACAGCCGCCCGCCGCTGATGAATATCGCCGGCCGACCGCCTTTCATGCCCCACCGCGACAGCCAGGACGACGACCTCGGTATCTCAGCGCCGTTTCACGCCGCGATGTCGGACCGATGGTTCATCGCGGTTTCGCGGCGCCTCGCCAACCCCGACGGCAGCTTTGCCGGGTTCGTGGTGGCGCTGCTCGATCAGTCCTATTTTCGCGGCATCTATCGCTCGCTCGAAGTCGGTCCACGAGGCGCCGTCACGTTGCTGGATCACGACGGCGTCATCTTCGCGCGCGAGCCGACGAACGACGGCAGCAATCCGTCCGCCAGCCGCTGGCCGATCGTCACGCATCTTCTGACCGCCGACGAGGGCACCTACGAGACCCAGAGCGCCCGCGATCGATCGCCCCGCATCGTCGGATACAAGTCGGTGTCGATACCGCCCGTCACCGTGTTGGTCAGCTACCATCGCGGCGACCGCCTGCGCGCATGGTACCAGCACCTCGCCACGTTCGGGCCCGGCTGCCCTGCTCGTGGTCCTGATCATACTCCTCGGCACCAGCCTGCTGATGTGGCAGACCGGCAGCCTCGCGAGAAAGAACCGCATTTTGGAGGTGACGCTGGAGAACATGGCCCATGGCCTGTGCATGTTCGACGGCGAACAGAGGCTCATCGTCTGCAATGCGCGCTATACCAAGATCTACGGGCTCGGCCCAAACGATATGCAGCCGGGAACGACGCTGCGGGCGATACTCGAGGCGCGGGTGGTCGCCGGCAGTTCCCCGCAAGCCGCGCAGGAATATATCGAGACCCGCATCGCCGAGGTCACCCGCAACGAGCCGTATTGTGCCGTGAACGAATTGCGCGACGGGAGGGTGATCCAGGTCACCCACCAGCCGATCGACGGCGGCGGGTGGGTCGCCATCCACCAAGACATCACCGATAGCCGGCGCGACGAGGAAAAGGTCGCGTTCATGGCGCGTCACGACCTGCTGACCGGCCTCGCCAACCGCACCAACTTCATGGAGAAGCTCGAGGAGGCCGGCGCGCGGCTGCGCCGGCGGGAGGAGACCTTCACCGTCCTCATGCTGGACCTCGACCGGTTCAAGAACGTCAACGATTTGCTCGGCCATCCCGCCGGCGACGCGCTGCTCAAGCAGACCGCCGATCGCCTGAAGGCGTCGCTGCGCGAAACCGACGTCGTGGCGCGGCTCGGCGGCGACGAATTCGCGGTCATTCAGGCCGGCGAGCCGGACCAGCGCGGTGCCGCAGTCGAACTCGCGAAACGGATCATCGCCCTCATCAACGCGCCTTACGAGATCAACGGCAACACGGTGAGCATCGGCACCAGCATCGGCATCGCGATGGCGTCGGCGGACAGCATCGAGCCGGACACGCTGATGAAGCAGGCAGACCTCGCCCTGTACCGGAGCAAATCGGACGGCCGCAACGGCTGCTGCTTCTTCGACGAGAAAATGATCGTCGATGCCGATGCGCGCCGCCAACTCGAATGCGATCTGCGCGACGCGATTTCGCGCGATGAGATCGACGTCCACTACCAGCCGATTCTCCACGTCAAGACGCGCAAGCTGTTCGGCTTCGAAGCGCTCGCCCGCTGGCGGCACCCGGTCAAGGGGTATATTCCACCCATAGAATTCATTCCGCTCGCCGAGGAGACCGGACTGATCGTTCCGCTCGGCGGATTGGTGTTGCGCAAGGCCTGCGCGGCGGCGACTCTGTGGCCCTCCGGGACAAAGGTCGCGGTGAACATCTCGGCGGTGCAATTCGCCAAATCCGACCTGCTCGAGGTGGTGACGCGAACGCTCGAGGCAACCGGCCTGCCGGCGCAACGGCTGGAACTGGAGATCACCGAGACCGCGTTGCTGGAAAACGAGGCCGGCGCGCTCGCGACCCTGCGGCAGTTGAAAGGTCTCGGCATCAGCATCAGCCTCGATGATTTCGGTACCGGATATTCCTCGCTGCGTTATCTGACCACCTTTCCGATCGACAAGATCAAGATCGACAAGTCGTTCACCCAGAGCATCACCCACCGCGCCGATTGCGCTGCGGTGGTCTCCTCGGTGCTCGCGCTCGGATCCGGTCTCGACGTGGCGACGGTCGCCGAGGGCGTCGAGACCAAGCAGCAATTCGAGATCTTGCGCGCCTCGGGCGTCAAATACGTCCAGGGCTATCTGTTCGGTGCGCCGTGCCCGGCAGCCGAACTCGATTTCAAGCGATTCGACGGCACCCGCCGGCTCGACAACGTCGCCTGAGCGAGCGCACTCCCGGTGATTTGGCGAAGGATATTTGACGCTCGACGCCCACGCGTCATCCGCGCGGTCATTCCGGGGCGTTGCGAAGCGCCGAACCCGGAATCCGGCTGCCGTGGCAGCTGCCAAGGCGACTGCTCCCTCTCCCGCGAGAACGCGCCCGGAACGAGGGTGTTCAAGCGCCGGCGTCAGTTCTTCGTCTGCTTGAAATATTTCAGGTCCGGCGGCTTCTGGTCCTTCTTGGCCGGCATCAGATAGCCGTCGAAGCTCAGGACATAATCCTCGGCGCCGATGGTGACGTGGCGGTTGTCTTCCGAGCAATGGTTCTGGAACCAGATCGGATCGCGGTCGCGGACGAAGCTCTTGGTGATCGTCCACGGTCGGGTCAGGGAATGATCGAAGGTCGTGATTTCGTCGCGCAGGATGTCCGGGTTGGTCTTGTCGATGAACATCCGCTCCTTCACCACGGTCTCGTTGTCCTGATGGAAAGGAATGCCGCTCGCGTCATAAGAGCGCGGGCCCTTCAGGCCGCGGGTTTCGATTTCGAGCACGTCGAAGCGGCCGTCGCCGTTCTCGTCGACCCATTTGCCGATCGAATAGCCGTTGAAACCCGGCTCGATCTCCTTGGGAAATGCGCGGCCGTCGGTGTAGATGCGGCGCGGCATCGTGTAATCGGACAGGAGGTGGGTGGCGTTCTGCGTGACGACGATCTCCATCGGGAAGACGGTGGTCATGATCCGCGGCATGCCATAGGGGACGCAGCGTGACGGGGCGTCGTTGCCCTGCCCGCCTGCCGCCTGATCGGCCATGCTCGCCTCCCACACCGCCTGATATTCCGGCGTGAGGGGCGGCTGCTGGTCGTGGCCCAGGCGCCTGGACGGATCCCATTGGACGCCGACGCCGGGCGGTCGCCGCCATTGCCCACTGAAGTCGGGGTATTTGGATTCATCGAAGGCGAGGGCGGCGGTGGCCAATCCCAGCACACCCGCCAGCGTGATCGCACCGATCGAGCTTCGGTAAAGCATGCTCATCCTCCCATCGCAGTCGCAGAATTTTTTTCGCAGTCGCGGGAATTCTTCCGCGGAAATTTTTCGGGCGTCCCGACCGAGGCTTGCCCCGGATTCGCGTCGCGCTTCATCAGGCGGAGCGAGACTGCGATCGCGCTTCGCCATGCACAGCCGCCCGCCTCCTTTTGCGAAGGACGGACGTAAAAATTCCGGCGCCGCAGCGTGCCGGTGAGACGTGCGTCCCGGGCCATAGACGTAATTTTGGAGCGCGTCGCGCCCGGGGGAAGCCCAAGCCTGCGCGAACGCGCTCCAAACACCCGGTCAATCCCAGCGGGCGCGCCTCACCGCGCCGCCCCCGGGATCACCGTCAACGGCCTTAATGAGTGGCGACGATCGGGTCGCCGCTCTTGTACTTGATCTTGTTGACGTTCCACGAACCGCCGGGCGCACCGCTGCGCAGCGGGTCGACGCTCAGCTGAAGCTCATCGCCCGGCTTCAGGGTCTTGCTCGACCAGCCGTCGCGGATCAATCCGCTCGGCGCGCCGCCTTCAAGATTCCAAAGCTGGCTGGTGCCGTCCTTTTCCTTGACGTCCAGGATGATGAAGGTATGCGGGCTGGTATAGCGAAATTCCTTCACCGTGCCGGCCAGTTGGATCGGGTGCTCCTGATCGAACATGGCAAAGGAATGATGCGCCAGCACGACACCGCTGGTCGCGATCACAGAACCACCGACGAGTAACGCTGCGAGTAGGGTTTTCATGCATTTCCCCCGTGTTGAACCATCTTCCTTGATTGAAATCACCCCAGGTCTCGGCGCCCTCACGTCGGCGTCGCAGGCCCAGGAGGCTGCGTCCGCGCCAAAAAAAGCGGCGGCGGAATAAAGTTCATGCCTGCCGAAGGCAATCCTGCCGTTTTTTTGCCGGCGGGACTCTCGGCACATCCCGCTTCATTGGCAGCTTCGCGTCTATATATATCACTTTGCTGTGACTGAGAAGGGGCTGCCGTTCGCCAACTCTCGCATTGCTGTCCCGCCGAATTCACGTTTCTTCGCGCTTCCTGTCCCCATAACCCGCCCGGACCGGCCCTCCGGAAATGCCTCCTCCTTTCCGCGCCGCCGAAAAGCCGCGGCAGCGTTCTCCTGCCTGCGTTTTCCTGCGTTCTCTTGCGTTTTCCTGCGTTCTCTTGCCTTCTCCGGCAGGCGCCCACGCGTTACCTTCACCCCATGGCCGATCCCCTGCCGATTCCCCTGGTCGCCGTGCGACTGACCGCCCGTGCCCTGCTGCTTGGCGAGCGCATCGATACGGCAGGGCTCGAGCGGAGCGACCTGATCTCGACGACGCCGCTGGCGTTCCGCGTCGGCGGCTCCGGCTACGCGGTGCTGTTCCGCTACGGGGTGGTCGTCCTGATCGGCCTGTCGCCGATCGAGGAGGATGAGGTGGTGCGCGGCATCGGCGCCCGCATCACCGGCGCCTACCGAAAGATCGAGGACGAGACGGCCACCATCGAGGTCGCGTCCGAACGCGACGACCAGGTCGTGACCGGCGGCTCGATCTCGCTCAAGGACCTGTCGCCGCCGCGTGTGCTGGTGATCGCCGACGTGCTGGCGAAAAACGTCGCGCTGGTGCGCGACGAGCGCGAGGTCAACAAGGTGCTCGAGCTGATCGAGCCGTTCGCCAGCCGTCTCGCCACCACCGGCCGCGGCCCCTACAACCGGCGCCAGATGCTGCGGCTGATCGGCCAGGCGCTGCTGGTCCAGCACCGCATCTCCGGCCGCATCGCGGTCGCGGAAAAGCCGGACGTGCTGTGGGATCGCAGCGATCTCGAACGGCTCTATGCGCGGCTGGAAGACGAATACGAGCTCAAGGAGCGGGCGAACGCCCTGCAGCACAAGCTCCAGGTCATCGAGGGGACCTCGCGTGCGCTGATCGACATCATCGACACCGAGCGGTCGAGCCGGCTGGAAGCGACCATCGTGGTGCTGATCGTCGTCGAGGTCCTGATCGCGTTCTACGACCTGTTCTTCCGGATCGCGAAATAGCAGCGCCGGGCAAAACGGATGGCATCGCATCGCGCATCCACCCCGTGGCGGCCGGAACGGGCGGCGGCAGCGGCGCTGGCGATGGCGCCGGCGGCCTGGCTCGCCTGGCTCGCCTATGACGGCGACCTCGGGGTCCGCCCGGTCACCGAGGCGATCCGGTTCAGCGGCGACTGGGCGCTGCGGCTGTTGTGGCTCGCCCTCCTCATCGGGCCGGCCCGCCGCATCCTCGGCGCGCCGCGGCTGATCCGCTCCCGCCGCATCCTCGGCGTCGGGGTGTTCGGCCTGAGCGCCCTGCATTTCGGCCTCTATGCGCTCGACCAGCAATTCGACTGGGTCCATGTCGCGCGCGAAACCGTGCTGCGGATCTATCTCGCCATCGGCGCGATCGCGTTGATCGGCCTCGCGGTGCTGGCGGCGACATCGAGCGACCGCGCGGTCGCCCGGCTCGGCAGCGCGCGGTGGAACCTGCTGCACCGCGCGATCTACATTCTCGCGGTGCTGGCGGCCGTGCATTTCCTGCTGCGGTCCAAGACCGACGCGTTCGAGCCGATGCTGATGTTCGGCCTCCTGGCGTGGCTGATGGGATACCGCCTCCTCCACAAGCGGACCGGCGACGTGACGCCGCGGGCGCTGGTCGGCCTCGCCGCGGCGAGCGGCATCCTGACGGCGGTCGCCGAGGTCGCCTGGCATGCCGCCGCGACCGGCGTCGATCCCCTGCGCATCCTTGCCGCCAATCTGGATGTCGCCCATCTGGATGTCGGCCGGCTGCGGCCGGCCTGGTGGGTGCTGATGGCGGGGCTCGCGGCCGCAGCGGCCGCGCGGCGCTTCCGGCTCGTCCGTCAGCGGCCCGCGGCGCGCATGACGCCGTCGAATGCGGCGTGAGGATCGAGCCGGGGCCAGTCGCCGAGTTGGTGGCGGAACCAGGTGAACTGGCGCTTGGCATAGTGGCGGGTGTCGCGCTTGCCCCGTTCCGCGGCCGCGTCGAGCGACATCTCCCCCTCGAGGTGGCGGATCAGCCACGGCACGCCATGGGCCTTCATGGCCGGCAGCAGCGGATCGAGGCGCCTTGCGTGCAGCGCCCGCACCTCTTCGAGCGCGCCGGCGGCGAGCATGGCATCGAAACGCGCATCGATCCGGCCGTAGAGCTGCCCACGCTCCGGCGCCAGAAACACCTTGACGACATCGGCGGCGTCAAGCACCGGCGGCAGGCCGCTGCGGTGCCAGTCCGAGATCGGACGGCCGGTCGCCTCGAACACTTCGAGCGCGCGGGCGATGCGGGTGCGGTCGGCGGGGTTCAGCCGTGCGGCGGTGGCGGGATCGCGGCCCGCAAGCTCGGCATGAAGCGCTGCGGCGCCGGCGGATTCGAGTCTTGGCGCGGACCGCCGCCCGGATCTCCGCGGCGACCGGCGGGATCGCCGCGAGCCCGCGGGTCAGCGCCTTGAAATAGAGCCCGCTCCCGCCGGTGAAGACCGCGATTTGCCCCTGCGCGCGCGCCGCGATCAGCGCCACGCGGGCGTCCGCGACGAATCGCCCGACCGAATAGTTTTCCGCGGCGTCCACATGGCCGTAGAGCAGATGGGCGGCGCGCGCCGCGTCGGCGGCGCCGGGACGCGCGGTGATGATCGCGAGATCGCGATAGACCTGCATCGAATTGGTGTTGATGACGATGCCGCCGAGACGTTCGGCGACGGCGACCGCGAGCGCCGACTTGCCGCTCGCGGTCGGTCCTGCGATAAGCACCGCCCGCACCCGATCGTCCGCGCCGTCCATGCCCAGATCCGTGTTACCAAGAGTCCGGTGTTACCAAGGTCCGTGTCGCCAACTTCCACTGCGCCATGTCCCACGTCGCCACCCTGATCGCAAACCGGGTCCTGCCGGGCCTCGAGGCGCTGGCGCGGCGCGCCGCCGAAGCGCTCGGCGCCGGCGGCGAGACGCGTTGGCTGGCGCCGGGAATTGCGATCGACATCCCCTTT
Source organism: uncultured Alphaproteobacteria bacterium (assembly GCA_963746235.1). Taxonomy (GTDB): domain Bacteria; phylum Pseudomonadota; class Alphaproteobacteria; order Rhizobiales; family Xanthobacteraceae; genus JAJPKK01. Next base: position 10,443 of record CAVVCE010000182.1, on the reverse strand, counting down.
ACTCCCGCCGGCGAAAACGACAACCGCCTCACCGCCGGCCGCGTGCGCGAAGCGATCGGCGATGCGCCGGTCGACGCCGTGGTGCAGCCGGCCGCCGGGCGGCGCAAGCGCCTGCTCCTCGCCGACATGGATTCCACCATGATCGGGCAGGAATGCCTCGACGAGCTCGCCGATTTCGTCGGCCAGAAGGCCCGCGTCGCCGCCATCACCGAGCGCGCCATGCGCGGCGAGATCGCGTTCGAGCCGGCGCTGGAGGAGCGGGTGGCGTTGCTCGCCGGGCTTTCGGCCGCCGTCGTCGACGAGGTCATCGCCAAGCGCATCACCTTGACATCGGGCGCCCGCGCGCTGGTTCACACCATGCGCGCCCATGGCGCGCACACCTGCCTCGTCTCCGGCGGCTTCACCCTGTTCACGGGGCCGATCGCGGCGCCGATCGGATTTGCGGAGAACCGCGGCAACCGGCTGGAGATCGATCGCGGCGGCCGCTTCACCGGCCGCGTCGTCGCCGCCGATCCTCGGACCGCGACGCCAAGCTCGCCACGCTCGTCGAATTGCGGACGCGGCTCGGTCTCGCCCCGGAGGAGACCCTGGTCGGCGGGCGACGGCGCCAACGACCTCCTGATGATCGAAAATGCCGGCCTCGGCGTCGCCTACCGGGCCAAGCCGATGGTGGCGCAAGCGGCGGCGGCACGGATCGATCATGGCGATCTCACCGCGCTGCTCTACGCCCAGGGATATCAGGGATCAGAGATCAGTTATCGGTGATCAGTAGCTCAGCAGCGTCAGGGTATCAGGGATCAGTCTGATCAGATGGAAGGACTTTCCATTCTGATCCCCGATCACTGATCCCTGATTACTGACCCTACTGCAACGTGAGCGCCACGAAGCGGAGTTCGCCTTCGGCGTTGGCCACCAGAAGCAGCGCCGATTTGCGGCCTTCCTTCTTGAGCTGGTCGACCCGCTTCTGCAGGTCGCCGGTGTTGGCGACTTGCTCCTGGGAAACCTCGACGATCACGTCGCCGGCATTGAGGCGCTTGTCGGCGGCGGGAGATTGGGCGTCGACGCCGGTGATGACCACGCCCTTGACGGTGTCCTTGATCTTGTAGCGGCTGCGCAGGTCATCGGTCATGTTGGAGAGGTTGAGGCCGAGGGTCTTCTGCACCACCGACTTCTCTTCCGGCACCGCATCCTTCTTGGGCGTGAGCGCCGCCTGCTTCTCGCCGTCCTCGAGACGGCCGAGGCTGACGATGCGTTTCTCTTCCTTGCCCTTGCGGACGATGACGACGTCGACGTCCTTGCCGACCGGGGTATCGGCGACGACGCGCGGCAGGTCGCGCATCTCGTGGATGTCCTTGCCGTCGAACTTGATGATGACGTCGCCGGCTTCGATGCCGGCGGGCTTGGCCGGGCCCTTCTCGTCGACGCCGGCGACCAGCGCGCCATGCGGCGGCTTGATGTTGAGGCTTTCGGCGATGTCGTCGGTCACCTGCTGGATGCGCACGCCGAGCCAGCCGCGGCGGGTTTCGCCGAACTGGCGAAGCTGATCGATGACGGCGATCGCGGTCTTGGACGGCACCGCGAAGCCGATGCCGATCGAGCCGCCCGACGGCGAGATGATCGCGGTGTTGATGCCGATGACCTCGCCCTCGAGGTTGAACAGCGGGCCGCCGGAGTTGCCGCGGTTGATGGCGGCGTCGGTCTGGATGTAGTCGTCGTACGGACCGGACTTGATGTCGCGGCTGCGCGCCGACACGATGCCGGCGGTGACGGTGCCGCCGAGGCCGAACGGATTGCCGATCGCCACCACCCATTCGCCGAGCCGCAGCCGGTCGGAATCGCCGAACGAGACCGAGGTCAGCGGCTTCTCCGGCTTCACCTGCAGCAGCGCGAGATCGACCTTGGTGTCGCGGCCCGAGGATCTCGGCCTTGAGGCGCGTGCCGTCGTTGAGGATGACGGTGATCTCGTCGGCGTCGGCGATGACGTGGTTGTTGGTCACCACGATGCCGGAGGGATCGATGATGAAGCCCGAGCCCAGCGAATTCACCCGGCGCGGCGTATTCGGCCGGTTCTGGTTGTCGCCCTGCTGATTGTTGCGGCGGTTCTTGAAGAACTCGTCGAAGAACTCCTCGAAAGGAGAACCGGGCGGCAGCTGCGGCATCGCGTTGTTGCGCTTGTTGTCGACGGTCTGCGAGGTCGAGATGTTGACCACCGCATTGATGACTTTTTCGGCAACGTCGGCGATGCTGTCCGGACCGCGCGCGGCCGCAGGCGCGGCGACAAGCGGGATCGCCACCACCGCCGCGGCAAGCGCAAGCGCGGTCGAACGGCAGGACTGGCGAGCAAAGAGCGAAAAGCCGACCATGGGCGATAATTCTCCTGGGAAAGGTCTTGCAGACTGCGCCGGTCCCGGGCGCGACGCAAGAGCCGCGCCAACAACCGATCCAAATAGGGTTGGATTCAGGCGGAATGGCGGCTGCGGCGCTACCCGCGTACCAGCCACACCACGGCGAGGCCCAGGAACGCGCTGACGATCCCGATCGTTCGCACCGTCTGATCCGGCGTATTGAGGATGGTCGCCACCGCCCGCCGCGCCGCATCGGGGAATGCCGCGAACAGCAGCCCCTCGATGACGAAGACGAGCCCCAGCGCGGCCAGAAAATCGGACATCGGCGTGCCCCGGGAGCAGCCGGCCTATTTTTCTGCCGCTTTTTCGGCCGCCTTGTCTCCGGCCTTTTCCGCCCCTGGGGGCGTGCCCGAGGATTGCGATGCCGTCGAGGCCCCCTTGCCGGTCGGATCGCCGAAATATTTGAAGAAATCGGAATCCGGCCGCAGCACCAGGCGGGTATCGTTGGGACGCAGGCCGGTCTCGTAGGCCTGCATCGAGCGGTAGAAGGCGAAGAAATCGGGATCCTTGCCATAGGCGTCGGCGAAGATGCGGTTGCGCTCGGCGTCGCCGTCGCCGCGCGTCTGCTCGGCGCGCGAGGTCGCTTCGGCGACCAGCACGGTCACGTCGCGGTCGGCGCGGGCGCGAATCTCCTGGCTCTTCTGGCTGCCCTGGGCGCGGAATTCCGCGGCCTCGCGCTGCCGTTCGGTCTGCATGCGCTGATAGACCGCCTGGCTGTTCTGCTCGGGCAGGTCGGCGCGGCGAATCCGCACATCGACGACCTCGATGCCGAATGCCTGGGCCTCGCGATTGAGCTGTTCCTTCACCCGCAGCATCAGGGCGGAACGATCGTCACGCACCACATGGGTGAGGGTCGCCTCGCCGAGCACGCGGCGCAGCGCCGCATTGAGCAGGGTCGACAGGCGCGAATTGGCGCCTTCGATGGTGCTCACGGTCTGGTAGAACAGCAGCGGATCGCGAATGCGATAGCGCGCGAATGCATCGACGACCAGCCGCTTCTGGTCGGAGCAGATGACCTCCTGGGACGAGTTTTCGAGGTCGAGAATGCGGTTGTCGACATAGATCACGGTGTCGATCAGCGGCAATTTGGCGTGAAGGCCGGGCTGCGGTGACGGTCCTGACGGGATCGCCGAGACGAACCACCAGCGCCTGCCGGGTCTGATAGACCGTGAACAGCGAGAGATAGGCGAGGAACAGCACGACGACGGCAAGGACGGCGAGAACGCCGCCGGTGATATTGGTTCTCATCGGGCGCCTCCCGGCTGCGCGCCCGGCGCCGGCGCGGTGGCCGGCCGGTTGCGCAATTCGGGGAGCGGCAGGTAGGGCACGACGCCCTGGGCAGCCTTGCCCAGATTCCACGATGATCTTGTCGGTGCCGCCGAACACCCGCTCCATGGTCTCGAGATAGAGCCGCTGGCGCGTCACGTCGGGCGCCTTCTTGTATTCCTCATAGATCTTGTTGAAACGGCCGGTCTGGCCCTTGGCCTCGGCGACGGTCTGCTCGCGATAGGCCTCGGCCGACTGGATGACCTGCGCGGCCTTGCCGCGGGCCTCGGGAACCACCCGGTTGGCGTAGGTCTGGGCTTCGTTCTGCGCCCGTTCGAGATCGGCGCGGGCCGCCTGCACGTCGCGGAAGGAATCGATGACCTGGGCCGGCGGATCGACCTTCTGCATCTGCACCTGGGTGACCTGGATGCCGGAATTATAGCTGTCCAGCGTCTTCTGCATGAGCTCGGTCACCGCGGTCTCGATGTTCTGCCGCGCACCGGTGAGGATCGGCTGGATTTCCGAGCGTCCCACCACTTCGCGCATGGCGCTCTCGGCGACCGCCTTCACGGTCCCCTCCGGATTCTGGATGTTGAAGCGATAGTCGCCGGCGCCGCCTTGCGCCTTGACGACCCAGAACACCGCAAAATCCACGTCGACGATATTCTCGTCGCCGGTCAGCATCAGGCTTTCTTCGGGCACGTCGCGCATCTGGGTGCCGCGGCGGACGTCCTCGACCAGCCGCATGCCGATGTCGATGCGGTTGACCCGCGTGACCTTCACCAGTTCCACCGACTCGACCGGGTACGGGAGGTGATAGTTCAGGCCGGGCTTGGCATCGCGGTCGTATTTGCCGAACTGCATCACCAGGCCCAGTTCATCGGGCTCGACCCGGAAGAAACCGGAAAAGCCCCACAGCGCCACCGCGGCAACTGCGATCAACGCGATGCCGCTGCCGCCGAGCTTGCCGCCGGGCAACACCGTGCGCAGCTTGTCCTGGCCACGTCGCAGCAACTCTTCGAGATCCGGCGGGCTGGAGCCCGACGGTGGGGAACCGGAGCCCCACGGCCCCTTCGGACCCGCACCCCAGGGGCCGCCGCCGCCTTGATTACTCCACGGCATCACTGCACTCCGCGTTGGCCGGCCCTGCGGGCCAGCCTGGAAATTTCATATCTTTCCATCGCTTACTCGGTAACGATGGCTTTATGACGGTGCCTTTGAGAGCGCTCTCCCGATATGGCGCGCCTCGATACGCCGTCCTCGATAGGAAGTCATGGGCCACGGGTTATAGGGGACCAATCAGCCCCTTTCAACGCGTACTGATGCCGCGTTTCGCCGACACGAGTTCGCCGGCCGCAACCTTCACCGCACTCACTTAATCATCGATTGGGAAAGTGCACCAGGGCCTGCCCTAGTCTTACCCCGACAGGCGCTCATAAGTCAGCGTGGTGAACGCCACGTCGTCGCCCGGGCCTGCGGGATGCTCGCGTCGCCGGATCTCGCGCCAGTGCGCCGGATCGATCTGCGGAAAGAGGCTGTCACCCTCGGGACGGGCATGGACGCGCGTGACTTCGAGCCGCGCAGCGCGTTCGATGGTCTGGCCATAAATATCGGCGCCGCCGACGACCATGATTTCGGCAACGCCGCGCCGCCACGCATCGCCGCGCGCCACCGCGAGCGCCGCATCGAGGCTGGGTGCCACCACCACGCCAGGCGCAGCAAATGCGCGATCGCGGGTGACCACGATGTTGGTGCGGCCGGAAAGCGGCTTGCCGATCGCGTCATGGGTCTTGCGTCCCATGACCACGGGATGGCCGAGGGTAAGGCCGCGGAAATGCGCGAGATCGGACCGCAGGCGCCAAGGCAGCTTGCCGTCCCGCCCGATCACGCCGTTTTCGGCAATCGCGGCGACGAGAACGAGGCCGAGTTCCCGGCTGCGGCCGGTCACACCGCGACCTTCGCCCGGATGTGCGGATGGGGGTCGTAGCCCTCGACGGAAAAATCCTCGTAGCGGAAGGCGAACAGGTCGGTCACCGCCGGATTGAGGCGCAGCACCGCCAGCTTGCGGGGCAGCCGCGAAAGCTGCAGGCGCGCCTGGTCGAGATGATCGAGATAGAGATGGGCGTCGCCGAAGCTGTGGATGAATTCGCCGGCCGCGAGCCCGGTGACCTGGGCGACCATCATGGTCAGCATGGCGTAGGAGGCGATGTTGAAGGGCACGCCGAGGAAGACATCGGCGGAGCGCTGGTAGAGCTGGCAGGAGAGCTTGCCCTTGGCGACGTAGAACTGGAACAGGCAGTGGCACGGCGGCAGCGCCATCCGGTCCACGTCGGCCGGGTTCCATGCGGTCACGATGAGGCGGCGCGAATCCGGGTTGCGGCGGATCGCCTCGACCACGTTGGCGATCTGGTCGATGGCGCCGCCGTCCCGCGCCGGCCAGGAACGCCATTGCCGGCCGTAGACGGGGCCGAGGTCGCCGCGCTCGTCCGCCCAGTCGTCCCAGATCGTGACGCCGCGATCCCTGAGGTATTTGACGTTGGTGTCGCCGGCCAGGAACCACAGCAATTCGTGGATGATCGATTTGAGGTGCAGCTTCTTGGTGGTGACGAGCGGAAAGCCCTGCCCGAGATCGAACCGCATCTGATGGCCGAACACCGACAGCGTGCCGGTGCCGGTGCGGTCGCGCTTTTCCACGCCGTCCGCGAGGACGCGTTCCATCAGGTCGAGATATTGGCGCATGGCAAAGCCGGCAATCCCGGGCCGTCATACCGGCCCCGGGCGAACGAGAATCAGGTCTGTAACGCTACTGTAAGCAGTCGGCCGGGCATCGCCAAGAGACGGCAACCTGGCATGACGGCAACCTGGCGTGACGGCAGCCCGGCCGCACCGTTGCGCATCCGCGAAACAAGAACCGGCGGGCCAAGCCCGCCGGATCGAGCGCCGAACAACCGGCCGCGTTACTCTTCGACGAACACCTCGTCGCGCTTGGCGCGGATCATCGGCAGCAACGCGACGACCAGCAGCAACACCGCGACCCCGATGAGGCCGCCCGAAATCGGCCGGGTGATGAAGGTCGAGGGATCGCCGCGCGCGATCAGCATGGCGCGGCGGAGATTCTCCTCCATCAGCGGTCCGAGCACGAAGCCGAGCAGCATCGGCGCCGGCTCGAAATCGTGCTTGACCAGCCAGTAGCCGATGATGCCGAACACCGCGGTCAGCACCACGTCGAACGGCGCATTGTTGATGGAGTAGACGCCGATCGAGCAGAAAATCAGGATCGCCGGGAACAGCAGGCGGTACGGCACCTGCAGCAGCTTCACCCACACGCCGACCAGCGGCAGGTTGATGATGACCAGCATCAGGTTGCCGAGCCACATCGACGTGATCATGCCCCAGAACAGGTCGGGCTGCTTGGTCATGACCTGGGGACCCGGCACGATGCCATGGATGGTCATGGCGCCGACCATCAGCGCCATCACCGCATTGGGCGGAATGCCGAGCGTGAGCAGCGGGATGAACGAGGTCTGCGCGGCGGCATTGTTGGCGCTTTCCGGCGCCGCCACGCCTTCGATCGCGCCGCGGCCGAAGCGCGAGGGGTCCCTCGCCATTTTCTTTTCGAAGGTGTAGGCCGCGAACGCCGCGATGACGGCGCCGCCGCCCGGCAGGATGCCGAGGATGGCGCCGAGCACGGTGCCGCGGCCGATCGCGCCGGCGGCCGCCTTGAGGTCGGGCCAGGTCGGCATCAAGCCCGTGAGCTTGGCCTTGATGACGTCGCGGGATTCGTCCTGCTCCAGGTTGCGCATGATTTCGGCAAAGCCGAACACGCCCATGGCGACCACGACGAAGCCGATGCCGTCGGACAGTTCGGGAATGTCGAACGCCATGCGCGATTGGCCGGTTTCGATGTCGGAGCCGACCATGGACATCAACAGCCCCGCCAACACCATGGCGAGCGCCTTGAGGATCGAGCCCCGGGCGAGCACCACGGCGAAGCACAGCCCGAGCACCATCAGCGAGAAATATTCCGCCGGGCCGAACAACAACGCGATCGAAGTGAGCGGGGCGCCGAGCGCCGCCACCAGCACGGTCGAGACGCAGCCGGCGAAGAACGATCCGATCGCGGCGATGGACAGCGCCGGGCCGGCGCGGCCCTGGCGCGCCATCTGGTGGCCGTCCAGCGTCGTCACCACCGAGGATGATTCACCGGGGATGTTGATCAGGATCGAGGTGGTGGAGCCGCCATATTGCGCGCCGTAATAAATGCCGGCCAGCATGATCAGCGCACCGACCGGCGGCAGGCCGAAGGTGATCGGCAGCAACATGGCGATGGTGGCGAGCGGACCGACGCCCGGCAACACGCCGATCAGGGTCCCGACCAGCGCCCCGATGAGGCACAGAAACAGGTTCGTCGGCGACAACGAAACGCTGAAACCGAGGGCGAGATTGTGCAGAAGATCTATCATGACGATTTACACGCGCGGTTGATGCGGACCGCAGCCCGCAAGCGTTTCATCGGTTTCATCGGAAATCGAAAAGCGACTTGAAAATGGCGGCCGGCTCCCAACTGTTCGGCCACAACTGCAAGGGCAGGTTGAGGGCGACCGGAAACAACAGGCAACAGAACGCCGTCAGCAACGCGCCCCAGATGAGGGTCTCGAGAAGGCGCGCGTCGGGGGTTGCCCCGGCAGCCGCCAAGATGCTCAGGAAGCTCGCAATGACGAGGCCGAGCGGCCGCACCATCCAGGCGAACAGCGTCACCGAGAGCGTGATGAAGAATGGGCCGCGGAGATAGAAACGCTCGATCCCGGGCCCTTTGACCGTCAATCCGGTGATGGACACCGCGAGACCGAGCACGCCGAGCGCAATCGCGAACATGCGCGGTGCGGTGCCGGGACCGAACGCGAAACCGCGCATGCCGGGCAAGTCGCGCGACGCCCACAGCGCGAAAACCGCCAGCCCGATCAGCGCAAGACCGCCCCAGAAATCGCGCGGGCTGCGGATGAACGATGCACGCTCCGACGCGCCGCCGGCACTCTCCGACATCTACACACCCTCCCTGCAGCGGTTGTCGTCCCACGTGACTGAGCACGCTTATGCCCTGAGGCTATTCCTAGCACAAGGCGCAGCGCGGCCAAAAGCGCCGGTTGGAGCGCCCTCGCCCAAATCGCGGTCCCAAATCGCATCAATGCACAAAGCCTGCAAGGCCGAGAGCGGCGGCGGCGGCGAGCGCGATCAACGGCGAGAGCCGCGTCCAGGTGGCGAACGCAAAAGGTGCCGCGGTGACCGCGAAGGCGCTCCAGTCGTGATCGGAGGCGCGTGCGATAATCAGTGCGCTGGACGCGATTAATCCGATGGTGACCGGCACCAGCCCGGCCTGGATCGATCAGCGTGCGGCGCGGAGGCGCTCGAACGCCCGCGACACGCCATAGGCGAGGAGCAGGTCGGCCCGCACATGGCCGCTGTCGTCACGATCGCCCCGTGCCCGCGATAAAATGTCCCAGCAGCGCGATAAACATCACGTTTGGCCCCGGCGCAGCCCCGGCGCCGCCTGCGCGATCGCGCTCAACTCGCTGAATTGCCGCTCGCTGAACTGGCGGTCGGTGAGCCAACTCGGTGAGCAAACCCCGTCTCGACCATCGGACGCTGCACTTCCGGCACCACGGCGCTGGCACGCCGATCGCGAACGGCGACAACACCGCAAATTGCACGAACGGGGCGGCCAGCACGCCGGGTTCACTTCGCCCACCACTTCAATAGGTTAGGGCCGGGTCAGACGCCGGCCCCGCCGCCGACAGGTGCACAGCAGAATCGGAGGAAGCGCCTTGTTCGCTGCAGGCTCTTTTGCTGTCAAGCAATCCGGCCTATATTGAGCGCGCCGGCTTGCCGGCTATGGCGATAAATGGCCGTCGTAATAAACCTTTCGGACCCGGGGGCAGTACCCGGCGCCTCCACCATTAACAGGGATCAGAGGTCAGTAGTCAGTGATCAAGGCGCCTGCCTTCTTTCTGATTACTGATCGCTGCGTCGATCCCTGATACGGGGGCGAAACAGGATCGACGAGGGCGTAAAGGGCGTGTTTTTGCTCGGCATGGTTCCGCCGTTATCGGGCCACTGCAATAGTTGCAAACGACAACTATGCTCCGGTTGCTCAGGCCGCGTAAGCGGTTTGAAATACCGATCGAAGCCCTGCGTCTTAGCAGCGTCAGGCGGGGTTCGGGGGCACCTGGCAACAGAAGCCCCCACTTAGTTTCGAGTGGTGCGACCCAAACAGTTCCGATCGGTTTGGATAAGTCGTACCACCACTTCAATAAGCGAGTGGGCGGGTCCCGGCCAATCGTGTAACCATCTTCGCGCATCATCCGTGACGAGACGAAGCCATGCCGGTCGACACCATCCGTTATGACCTCCTGACCCAGGACGCGTTGCGCGGCGTGATTCGCACGGTGCGCACCACCGCCGCCGCCAAGGGGCTGCCGGGCGACCATCATTTTTTCATCACGTTCGACACCCGCGCCGAAGGCGTGGGATGTCGACGCGGCTCAGGCGAACTACCCGGAGGAGATGACGATCGTCCTCCAGCACCAGTTCTGGGACCTGACGATCGCCGAGGAGGATTTCGAGGTCGGCCTCGCCTTCAACGGCATTCCCGAGCGGCTGCACATGCCGCTCAAGGCGGTGAAGGCGTTCCTGGACCCCGTCAGGTGCAGTTCGGACTGCAATTCACGGTCGAGCCGGAGGCCGGTGCCGCCAAAGCGGAAACGCCTGAGATGGT
>CAVVCE010000181.1:0-15471 GCA_963746235.1 uncultured Alphaproteobacteria bacterium | reverse complement strand
CGGACCACCTCGAAGGACCGCCATTACATGTTTCTGGTAGGATCGGCAACCACCCATCGTAAGCAGGATCGGGAATCCACCTTTGGTTCAGTGGGATGGTTAGCAGGGTTCCCTCTCGCTCACGGTCGCGGCTTTGGGAACTCCTCGATGTGCTCTTCGCTACCAGGCGCCGGACCAGAAGTTGGTCTCGCTGGAGACGCCCGATTTCGGCGACACGCTGCACCGGGTTCGCGCCAACCCCTGCCTGATCCCGATCGAAAGCCCGCGCTTCTATGCTGCGCCGCTTCGCGGTTTCAGACCTCGGCACCAAGGGCGGGCTGAAGACCGACACGGATGCGCGCGTGCTGGACTGTGGGGGGAATGTGATCGAAGGCCTTTACGCCGCCGGCAATTCGATGGCCGCGGTCAGCGGGACGACCTATCCCGGCGGCGGCAACCCGATCGGCTCCAGCGTCGTGTTCGCCTACCGCGCCGCGCGGCGAGCTTGGTCGAGGTGTCGAGAATCCGCTTGGCGATCGCGCCCTTGTAGAAGGCGTCGCTGCCGCCCTGCGCGATCGCTTCGAGCGAACCGGCGAGATCCGGATTGCGGAACAACTCCCCGACCTCGGGAACGCGGCCGCCGGGCAGAAAAACCCTCGCAGCTTCCGGATTGCTCAGGAGATAGTCGCCGCTGCCGTCCCAATCGTCCGCGAAGATCTCGCTGACGGGGAAGCCGGCCCTGGCATAGACGATCGTCGGAGCGAGCACGTCGGCGAACGATTTCTTGCCGAACCGTTTCAGCAACGCATCCCAGCCGGCGACGGCGCCCGGCACGGTCGCGGAATGGATCCCGCTATAGGGCATGTGCCCGATGTCCTTGGCGGCGAGGAATTCGGGGGTCAGCGCCTTGGGCGCCCAGCCCGAGGCGTCCAGGCCGTATACCTTCTTCGACTTGGCGTCGTAGACGATCGCGAACAGGTCACCGCCGATGCCGTCCATCATCGGGGCGACAAGGCCCATGGCGGCATTGGCGGCGACGGCGGCGTCGATCGCATTGCCGCCGCTCTCCAGCATGGCGGTGCCCGCCCGCGCCGCGATCGGATGCTCCGCCGCCACGATCCCGTATTGCGAGATCACCATGGAGCGTCCTTGCGTGCGCTCCTGCGCCATCGCGGCCGATGCCGCCGCGACCAGCCAAGCAGCCGCCAGCGCAAATCGCCATGCGTTCATGAATGTTTCCTCTCGGGGTGGGGGAATTTATTCCCCCGCAAAAACGACCTCATGCAAAGTAGAATTCCCGCATGCATCCGCGCGGGCGGCGAAGCCGGAATCGGGCGATCGCAGCGATCTAGCTCGCCAATCGGAAGCGAAGCGGACGATGCGAGGCCCGTCTTCGGATTTCGGCTGCGCTCACGCTCCAGGCTACATTGCTCGCCGTCATCCGCCGATCGCGCCCTGGGTGTTCACGTACAGCGAATAGAGCGAGTGGCTCGCCGCCATGAACAGGCGGTTGCGCTTGATGCCGCCGAAGCAGAGGTTGGCGCTGCGCTCGGGCAGCGCGATCTTGCCGATCCGCTTGCCGTCCGGATTGAACACCACGACGCCGTCGAGCGCCGGCGCGGTGCCCCAGCCGCACCACAGGTTGCCGTCGACATCGCAGCGGAAGCCGTCCGGCGTCTCGCCGGCTTCGCAGGTCACGAAGGCGCGGCTGTTGGCGAGCCTGGTGCCGTCGTCGACCACGTCATAGACGCGGATCAGGCGTGGCGTCGCGCTGGTGTCGACGAGGTACATTTTCCGCTCGTCGGGCGAAAAGCACAGCCCGTTCGGCGCGACATCGCCGACCACGACGGTCGCGCGCCCGTTGCGGGGATCGAGCCGGTACACGTTGGTCGGCAATTCCTGGGGCGCGAGATGGCCCTCGTAATTGCCGGAGATGCCCGGGATCGGATCGGTGAACCAGATCGCGCCGTCGGACTTGACGACGACATCGTTCGGCGAGTTGAGCGGCTTGCCGTCGAACTTGTCGATCAGGACGGTGATGGTGCCGTCATATTCGGTGCGGGTCACGCGGCGCGCATCGTGCTCGCAGGTGACGAGGCGGCCCTGGCGGTCGCGGGTGTTGCCGTTGGCGTAGTTCGACGGGTTGCGGAACACGCTGATGCGGCCGGTCGCCTCGTCCCAGCGCATGATGCGGTTGTTGGGGATGTCGCTCCACAGCACGCAGCGCGCGTCGCCGAACCACACCGGGCCTTCGCTCCAGCGCATGCCGGTGGCGAGCCGCTCGATGCCCGCATTGAATTGGCGATATTTGAGGAAGCTCGGATCGAGCGCGGTGATGGCCGGATCGGGATAGCGCTCGCTCGGCTCCCAGCCGCCGAAAGCATGGCTATGCGCCAGCGTGGCGGCGACGGCGGCCGCGCCGCCGAGCAGATTGCGTCGTGTCGTCTCCATGGCATTTCCCCTGTCGGCACGGTCTCGAGCCGCCGCGCTTGGCGGGCTTTATAGCAGGGGCGCCCGGCCGCGATCCATCGGCTTCGGCATGGGTCTCGACTTCGTCTTCCGGGGCGCGCGCCTTCGCGCGAACCCGAATGACCGCGGAAAGGTTTTATCCAGCGGCGTAGGGTGGGCAAAGCGAAGCGTGCCCACGTCGACGTTTCGCGTGGGCACGGCGCGAAGAGCGCGCCTTTGCCCACCCTACACCGGTCAGAACAGCCGATCGAAACGGAACGAATAGCCGACGCCGAAGACGTAGGCGGGCGCGTTGTCGTTGAGGCCGATGCCGATGTGGAAATCGATCTGCTGGGTGTTGGTGATGCGGTAGCCGCCGCCGGAGTTGAAGAGGTAGCTCGGGCCGCCATGGACGTGGTAGTCGCCGACATATTCGACGAACAGGAAGGCGTTCTTGCCGATCTCGCGCTCGACCACGAAGGTGGTCTGCGTCGAAAGCTTGTTGACGGGGTCGGCGGGCACGACGAAATTCGTCAGCATGCCGCTCAGCCCCCAGCCGCCGCCCAATTCCCATGACCACGGAAATTGCACGTAGGGCTGCACGCCCGGACCCGCGATCGCCTTGGTGCCGGTCGGCAATCCGGCGCCGAACGTCGCGGAGAGATCGATTTTCCCGGGGACCGGGCTGATCTGCCATTTGATCGCGGGAGTGACGTTGGTGAACCCGGAATCGGCCCGGCCCGACAGGGCGTCGAAATAGGTGGGAACGTCGGCCAGCACCTCGAGGCATGGCGCGATGCCGAGGCGCAGCCGGGTGTTGGTGCCGTCGAGGGCGACACCGCCGCCCGGCGGTGCGCTCACGTTGACGCCGTTCTCCTGCTGAAAGCTGCCCTTCGGCACCACCAGGCTGGAATTGGTGACATCAGGCCGATCGGTGACGATCTCGCTGCCCGGCTGCGGGCAGGCGTCGGCAGCCGCCGCGGCAACCACGCCGGCGGGAAGGGCAGAAGGCCGAGAAACACTGCCGGGCCGCATCGGCAAAAATCTCGTCATCAAAGCGCAGGCGAACGATGCATGCGTCGGGGATCGTTACCAACGGGATGCGATCCCCGGCCGTCGCCGACCTAACCACGCCGGATGCCGCCGCGCCAAGTCGCCGCGACGCCGGTCACGGTGTGACGACCACTTTGCCCTTCATGTGGGGATGCAGGCCGCAGAAATATTCGAAGCTGCCCGCGGTGGTCGAAGGTGAAGCCGTATTTGTCTTCGGTGTCGAGAGCGGGGGAGTGGAACTTGCCCTGCGTCTCGACGATCGAGTGCGGGATGTCGTCGTCGTTTTCCCACACGATCCGGGTTCCGACCGGGACCGTGATGACATCGGGCTTGAAGGTGAAGTTGTCGATGGTGACGCGGCTTTCGGCCGGCGGCGCGGCGAACGCGTAGACGGCGCAGCACACTGCCGCGCCCGCCGCGAATGCGCGGAGGCTTTGCTTGAGCAGGGACATGGGAACGACCTTGTTGGTTTGGCAGTGAGCGGCCCGCGCCGGCGGCGACCGCCGGGGCGCCTCCTCGCGCAGCCGCGCGAGGAGGTCGCAAAAGCCCTTGGCGGACAAAGCATGATCCGAAAAGCTCACAGACGTTTCGGACCACGCCTTGCGCAAAGGCGTCTTAGGCCTTGGCGAGTTCGCTGTCGGTAATGGCGAGCGGCTGGGTGCCTTGCTTCACCATGACTTCGGTGATGCCGAGCACGCTGCGCAGCTTGTCCTCGGGGACGCGCATCGGGCCGGGCGACGGCGCGGTGCCGGGCGCGGGCTGCGGGAAGGCGGTGGATCGCGCGGTGTGGAAGGTCACGGTGCCTTCCACCTTTTGCATGATCTGGTGGATGTGGCCGTTGAGCACCGTCACCGAGCCGAAGCGCTTGACGAGGTCCAGCGCGCGGCCGGCATCGTCGGTGCCCCAGCCCCACCCGGCATTCACGGTCCACAGCGGGATGTGGGCGAACAGCACCACGGGGGTGGACGCCGTCTTGCCCTTCAGGTCGTCGGCGAGCCAGGCGAGTTGCTCCTCGCCGAGCGCACCCATGCCGCCGGACTTGAGGTCCGCCACGTTGACCAGGCCGACGAAATGCACGCCGTTCTGGTCGAACGAATACCAGCCGGTGCCCTTGGCCTGGACCCGTTTGCCGTAGCGCTCGAGATAGGCCGCGCCGCGCGCCTCGTCGACGATGTCGTGCTCGCCGGGGACGTAATAGGTGTCGAGCCGCGCCTTGCCGATCGCCTGGTCGGCGTTGTCGAATTCCTCGGGCTTGGAGAGGTGGGTGATGTCCCCGGTGTGGATCATGAAGGCCGGCTTGCGCGGCAGCGCGCCGACCTTGGCGATCGCCTCGTCGAGCGTCCCCAGCGGATTCGGATTGGCCGGCTGCTTGAAGCCGATGTGGCTGTCCGATATCTGGAGGAAGCTGAATCCGTTTGCGGCCTGGGCGTTCACCTCGGAAATCCCGAGCAGCGCGGAGGACCGCGGGATTCCGCCCGCCACCGTCCACAGCACGCCCGTACCCGCCCAGATCATGCATTCCAGCGCGCCGCGCCGGTCGATGCCGTCCTTGTCATCCTGCGCCATATGTCTCTCCTTCGGCCATTTGGGACCAACGGGGAAGAAACTGGCGGGCGTCTGGGTTTATTCCCGGGCGGCCGAGGAAAAGTTGCGGGCGGGCGCTTATCGACCGCGGGGCCTCCTATTCGCCGGGGCTGCCGCACCGGGCAGCCGTCGGACCGATGTCACCCGGCACGACGCCGCAGCACGACAATGTCCTGGAAATCGTGGATTGCGCCGACTGCAATCGCCTCCACATCGAAATATGCCGACCAACGTTGCTCGATATAGACCATCGAGATGAAGGTAATACCGTATTCATAGGCGCTCGATGTGAGGTGACCCTCCTGCCGCACGAAAACGAAGCCGGCGTCTGCGCGCCACGCCGCACGCGCTGCAGCGAGCCCGCCGGGCGGCATCGCCAGCATCTGCAGCACGGCCGTTTCGTCTTGCGCCCGTTGCAGTGCCCGCTCGCCGCATACGGTGATGAACAGCCGCGCGCCTGGAACAGCCACGCGCCTGAGCTGATCCAGGTAGAAGAGGTGATCGGGTTCGTTCATATGGGCGAACACGGATATGCTGAACACCGCGTCGAACGTCGAATTGGGAAACGGCAGCGGTTGCCGCGGTTCGGTCTTATGCGCATCGACCCAAGGCAGGCTCTTCTTCACCCAATCGACCGTGAGCCCGTCGATGTCGACGCCCGCATAGCGCCCGTCGAACCCTTTGAACAAGCGCGCCAGCCGACCGACGCCGACGCCGAAATCGAGCACGCTCCGATAGTCGCCGAGCGGCTGCGCGCTGTGCGCCGCGAGCGCCCGCAGGATCGTCGCGCCGTGCGCCGCGAAATCCGGGTTGTTGTCGAGGCCCGATGTCCGGTGCATCAATGCGGGCGGCGGAAACGGCGCAACACCGTCGCCTGCCACGACGGATTGGAATGCGTCGATCTCGTTCAGCCGGATCCAGGCATCGAGGTCGCCTTTGATCCCGAGCCGCCCCGTGCGCAAGAACGGCGATGCATGCGGCTCGAAGGCGGTCTGCACGAGGCGGTCGGCTTGCGGGCGCGGGCGCGCGATGTATACGTAATTGTCGGAGGGCAACGCACCGGCGCGGATCAACTCCTGTTCGGCCTTGAACATGGCCGCCAGGACTTTCACGCCCTCTTCGCTCGCCGCCATGGCGCTATCGAGGCAACCGCTGCCGAAGATCGGAGCGAGCAACGTACCTCCCCGCGCCCAAGCCTTCACGATCTCGAAATGAGCCGAGAGCGTGGATGGGATTTGCTGCGATCTCGCCGCCTCGGAAGGGTCGGTGTCATATAACTTTCGGGCATCGGCCCGATCGACCCGATCGCGCAACCGCCATGTCCTCGGGACCAGGGCGAGCAGCTCGTCGGCCAGACGCATCTGGACGTCCGACCACTGGAATTGGTTCGGCCCCACATGGTCGTTGAGCCACAACAGCCCGCCGGGTTTGAGCGCCCGCCGGATGTTGCGGAAACAGAAATCCAAGTTCTCGACATGGTGCATGGCCCCGGTGGTCAGCACCGCGTCGTAGAAATTCTGCGGAAGAACCTCCGTGTTCAGGTCGATTCGCAACAGCCGGGATCGCGCCGCGGCGCCATCGAGCGTCGCGATCAGCGCGCGGGCGCGTTCCAGGGAAGCTTGGGACAAGTCGTAGGCATCGACTTTGAGGTCCGGATCGAGTTGAAGGAGGACATAGGCCAGCACGCCGTCACCGCAACCGAGGTCGGCGACCTGGCCGAACGGACCGTAATTCACCATGAACCAATGCGGCGGTCCCATCCAGGACTTGCCGCTGACAAGCATGTTGAGCGCTTCGGCAATCGGTTGCGGGCTTTCCCAATGCGCAAAGGGCTCGCGATGACGCGCGACGTTTTTGTCCCAGAAAGCGGCGATTTGCTTGGTATCGTCAGCTTGCAGAAGCGCCGTCAGATCGGGCCGGCTGCTGCGTTCCGCCAGATGTTTGGCTGCCCGGCGCAGCCATTTCGCGCCAACCGCGATGGGCATCGGGGCGCTCCCCAATCGCCGGGCCACGTTTAGCGCCAGCCCGAGGCTCCACTGCATGATTTCCAGCCTCGGAATCAAGATCACCCTTTGCCTCAGCGCTCTCGCCAGCGCGACCGTCCGGGCAACTGTCGCCCCAAGGGATATCTACCACGTCGGGGTTCATCAGTGGCGATCAGCCCCGGCCTCCGCCCGGTCGCGTGTTGCTCAAAAACGACAGCGGCGGATTGAAAGGCGCGTGAAAGGCGCGCCTTGAAGGCGAGAAGAAGAAAAAGCGCTGATATTTCAATGGCAAATACTGAATAGAAAGGCTCCCAAACGCTTGCAGGCAGGACCTTTTTAATCTTATTATGCGACTTCTGTTTGGTGCCCAGCGTATCGGGCGGGGGGCTGTGGGTCGATGGCCGCACGGGTGGTCCGGGCTGTCTCGTTGCTAGGGCTGCTTGGCCTATCGACTGCGTGCGCCATGCTGCCCGCTTCCGGGCCGACCGCCAGCGACGTTGTCGTTCAGTCGCAAGCGGATCCCGCCCTGGGTGGTTACGTGCTGCTGGACATCGATGAGCGCATCGCCAGCATCAGCGCGTCGCAGCCCCGTGAATCCTTCAGGCGCGTGTTCAGCGATGTCGGGCCGGCGCCCGACCTGCGGATCGGGGTCTCCGATTCGGTCGTGGTGACGATATGGGAGGCCGGGGCAGGCGGCCTGTTCTCGGCATCGGCGGCCGATCGCTCGATTTCATCGGGGTCGCGGACGGCCACCATTCCCGAACAGATCGTGGCGCGCGACGGCACCATCCAGGTGCCATATGCCGGGCGTCTGCGGGTCGCCGGGCTTCGGCCCGGAGAGGTCGAGCAGCTGGTCGTCAGGGCGCTGCAGGGCAAGGCCATCGAGCCGCAGGCGGTCGTGACCATCTCGAAGAACCTCAGCAACACGGTCACCGTGGGCGGCGAGGTCGTCAATGGCGCCCGGGTGGCGCTGTCGAGCAAGGGGGACCGCCTTCTCGATGTCATCGCCGGCGCCGGCGGCATCCGTGTTTCCGCCCACGAGGCCTTCATCCGGCTGACCCGGCGCAGACACACCGTTTCGGTCGCCTACAATGCGCTGCTGAACCATCCGGAAGAAAACATCTATGTCCTTCCCGCCGACGTGATCACGGTGGTCCGCGATCCCCAGACATTCACGGCGTTCGGTGCCACCGGCCGCAGCGAAAAGGTGGCCTTCGACACCGCCGGCATCACGCTGGAGGAAGCGATTGCAAAGGCTGGCGGCCTCAACGACAGCCGCGCCGACCCCGGAGGCATCTTCCTGCTGCGGTTCGAACCGACCGCGCTGGTCGCCGCAGTTCGTTCCCGGCTACGTCCTGCCGCCCGGCGGCAACCTGGTCCCGGTCATCTACCGCCTCAACTTGCGCGATGCGCATTCGTTCTTCCTGGCCCGCTCCTTCCCGGTCAAGGACAAGGACATCCTCTATATCGCCAACTCGGCGTCCGATCAGGTGCAGAAATTCTTAGGGTTGGTCGGGCAGATCACGTCACCCGTGATTTCCGGCGCCGCCACGTATGGAGCATTCAAGTGAAGCGGCTCTCCGCGATCTTGTTGGCTATCCCGTTGGCCCTCGCAGCGTGACGCTGGCGCAGTTCGATCCGGCCGTGGCTGACGGCTTCTTTCGCCAATACCGGCATCACGGCGATCGCGTTGCGTATGCCGCGCCCGATCGGGCATACGAGAAGCGTCTGCAGCGCGGGGTGGTGGCAGACGCCTGCGCTACGGGCACGTCCGGCCGCAATGGGGCATCCGCTGCCTTGGCCGCGGCGCCGCGGATTGAGCCTGATGCTGCGCATACGCGGCGCGCGGTCATCGTCTGACGGTTCCGAGCATTTCGGCCGCGGCGCGAGGCGGCGCGTCCTTGCCTACGGGGCCTCCGAATGCTGCGCAGATCGAGGAGCGGCGATGAGAGGAGCGGCGGCGCAGCGGCGTGGCGTTCGTCCTGATCTCGGCTGCAGGGTCTGAAGCCGGCGCGACCGTCTGGTTTCGGGTCGAGCCGGCTGGCCATCGCCCGGCACGTTGGATCCGCTTGCGCTATTCGGCCAGCTTCTTCGAGGATCCGGTGCGGCCGCTGATCCGGTTCAGACCCGCGCCGGGGAAGTCTTCATGCAAGCGATGAATGGGCCGGTGCTCGGATCGGCCGAGTGGCTGGGCCGCGTCCCCGACGATACCGTGGCCGTCGACGATCTCGCCAGGCCCGGCGGCAGGGGACTCCGGGTTTCCGTATCGACGGAGTCGCGCCGGTGTCGCGGCCGGCCCTGCTCGGCCGCGGCCTGTTCCACGATCCGATGATGGGTCTATTGGGCGGTGCGGTCGCGGCTCGCCAATTCGCGGCAGGAGGCATGGCAGGCGCTGAAATTCGCTGCGCCACCGACCCCGCTCAAAGACTATGGCGCATGGCGCGCCCGCTTTGCGCGGCCCGCTCGAGCTCGACGGCCTTGACCGGCCATGCGCCGACTGGAGCCGCACGCCGGTATTGCGCTTCCTGCTTCGCCTTTCGCCGACGATGCGGGACCCGAAGATTTGAGGGCGACGCCTGCCTCGCTGCAGGCACAACTCTATCCGCGGTGGTCGCTCGATGTCGTGTTGCCGGAGGGGACGGCCGACGACACCATAGCGAGCCTGTCGCGACCTCGCGGGCCGCGAGCCGCGCCTTGGGGTGATTGCTCTGCGGCAGGAGTGGGCCGCACGCGCCGAAACATTCGCGCGCGATGACCGAATCGGGGTGCTCAGCGCGGGAGATACCTTGCCCGACTATGCGCTCGCGGTGATCGCAGAAGAAATTGCGGGGGTTCCCGACCTCGCCGTCATCTATTCAGACGAGGATTCGATCGGGGCCGGCGGCACCTTCCGGGATCCGATTTTCAAGCCAGGCTGGAGCCCCATTCTCCAACAGCGAACCCGTTACGTCGGGCGGCTCGCCATGATCCGGGCACATGACCTCATGCCCTATCTTGTGCCCTCCCGAACTGCCGGGCCCGAGCTGCTCGGACTGGACGACGGGACGGTGCTCGATCGTGTCCTCGAATCGGTTTCTCCCTCCGCAGTCGTGCACCTGAGGCGGGTTCTTTATCATCGCCGGGCGCGCGCCGAACGGCGCGAAATCCTGGCTGCCCTGCCGGCACGCGGGCGCCCGTTACCGGCGGCTCCGACGGAATGGCCGATGGTCGGTGTCGTCATTCCCACCCGTGATCGCGCCGATCTGGTCGCCGAATGCGTGCGCGGCTTGACCGACAGGACAGATTATCCGCGCTACGAAATCGTCATTGTCGACAATGGCAGCACCGCGGCGGATGCGCTCGCTTTGTTGCGTGAGTTGAGAAACGATCCCCGCATCAAAGTTCTGGAGCGGCCGGGGCCCTTCAACTTCTCGGCGCTCTGCAACGACGGCGCCGATGCAACCCGGGCTCCCGTGCTGGTGTTTCTCAACAACGATATCGCGATGCCGGAAAGCGGCTGGCTCAAACCCCTGGTGCGCTTCGCCGTCATGCCGCAGACCGGGGTCGTCGGTGCAAAGCTCCTGTTTCCCGACCGGCGAATCCAGCATGCCGGCGTGGTGCTCGGCTTCGGCGGGATTGCCGGACATCTCTACCGCCGGCTGCCGGCGGACCATCCCGGTTATTGCAACAGGCTCACGACGCCCCATGAAATCAGCACCGTAACGGCTGCCTGCATTGCCGTCGCACGCGACAAGTTCGAAGCGGTCGGCGGCTTCGACGCACGGAACCTCCCCGTCGACCTCAACGACATCGATCTCTGCCTGCGGATATCGCAACACGGTTGGACCAACATTTGGACGCCCGAAGCGGTCCTCATCCATCACCAGTCGGCGAGCCGCGGCATCGATCCCGATCCATTCGTGCTCTATCGGCAGGAGCGCAGCTATTTCGTGCAGCGGTGGGCGGAACAAATCCGAGATGACCCCTATTTTCATCCCGCCCTGTCGCTGTTCTCCCACGACGTGGCGTTGCCATGACTCCATAACTAAGGGAGTCAGCCTTTTTGCGCTGAGCGACGAGTGTCTTGGCAGGAGTTCGCTGGGCTCGTTGCTTCAGCACTACCCCGGGAAGCACTACCCGCGGCGGGAGTTCCGCATCGTGATGGCCTTGAGACCGCTTGCCTCCCAATCCAACGGTTGAGGGAGAGGGGCTGCACGTTCGGGTGGCGGCTCCTCGATCGCAAGCTGGCGCACCTGCTTGATCATGCTCACCACGAAAGTGACGAGAATTGTCGACGACCACGCCAATGACCACAGATTCGGGTAAGTCAAAGGGAGGCCCCAATCCAGCGATTCCGGCGGGACAATAATCAGGAGGGCGTTGAGCACCACGAAGCCGACGCGGACCTCGGTCGGACCGACGGCGGCATAGCTGACCTGAAAAACGCCTGAAACATTGTCCCGCATGAAGCTCAAGACCGAGACCATCAGGTAGGCCGAGAGCGCAAGGAAACAGAGATCGAAACGAACATAGCCGGACAACCCGATCCCCACCGCCAGCAGCAACTGCGCGATGCAATCGATCGAATTGTCGAGGTAGTAGCCGTATCGGGGCCGCTCGATCTTGCGCAACCGCGCCAGCGTTCCGTCCAGCGAATTGCCGAACCAGTTCACCGCAAGGCCCAGGGTTGCGACCCACAGAAACGTGGGCCTCGCCGAAGCTGCCGCGTACCCGCCAAAGGCAATCAGTGCACCAATGAGGCCGACGCCGGTCAAATGGTCCGGCATGACCCATTGCGGCATGCGAGCCGCGAGCCAAGCCAAAGCGGGCCGCTCTAATGGCCGGAACAAACCTTCGCTCCAACGGACGCGAGAAGCCGTGCGCATGCCGCCGTCCCCCAACTCTATGAAGACTTTGCCGTAATCAACCTGGAATTGTCAAGAAAACCAGCCTTCCGAGGGGGCCGATTCCTGCCGGTGATGGCCGTTGCATATCGGTGACAATCCCGGCGTCTGACAGGAACCAAGGCGGTGTGCGTAAATCCGGCTTAAAATAAGCATTCTGTAGTAAATCCAGTTACTTAGGTTGCTCTTGGGGCGGATATGAATAGGAGCGTTGCGTCACTCTTCAGTTGTGTGCGCAGCCCCTTCCGTGTCAAAAGCAAACGTTGGATTCACGGATTTGCTACCTCACAGCATTGCGGGGTGACGGGTGGGCGCCGTTTACTACCTTCATGACGACATTGCCATCGTCGGTTGGTCCGGCCGATTTCCGGGCGCCGGCTCGATTTCCGATCTCTGGTCGTTGCTGCTCGAAGGCCAGTGCGCGGTCAGCCGGGTTCCGGACGACCGGTTTTCGCTGCAAAGATTCGGGCACCCGCGTCGCCAGGAGCGCGGCAAGAGTTACACCTGGGCAGCGGGGATTTTGGAAGACATTTGGGGCTTCGACCCGAGTGTATTCGGTATCTCTCCTCGCGAGGCGGAGCAGATGGATCCGCAGCAGCGGATTCTGCTGCAACTGACCTGGGAAGCGCTGGAAGATGCAGGCATCCCGCCGAGTTCGATCGCCGGCACCGAGACCGGGGTCTTTGTCGGCGCCTCGCAGACCGACTACGCCCATTCGGTGATCGGTGATCCAGCGGTCGCGGATTCGCATTTTGCGACCGGCAACTCGCTCGGCATCCTCGGCAACCGCATTTCCTACATATTCGATCTGCGCGGCCCGAGCGTCACATTGGATACCGCCTGCTCCTCCTCGCTGGTCGCGCTGCATCAAGCGACCCAGGCCTTGCGCAGCGGGCAAATCGACACCGCAATCGTCGCCGGCATCAACATCATCGCCAGTCCGGTGCCGTTCATATCGTTTGCGCAGGCCGCAATGCTCTCGCCGACGGGGCTCTCCCGTGCCTTTTCGGCGGATGCCGACGGTTACGTCCGCGCGGAGGGCGGCGTCGTGCTCGTTCTGCGCAAAGCAGCACTGGCGCAGGCGAAGCTGAACCCGGTGCACGGGCTCGTTATTGCCTCCGACGTGAATTCAGATGGGCGCACCAACGGCATCTCGGTGCCATCGAGCACTGCGCAGGAAGCGCTGTTGGACCGGGTCTATTCGCGTGCCGAAATCGACCTCGATCGTCTGCTCTTCGTCGAGGCGCACGGGACCGGCACTCCCGTGGGCGATCCCATCGAAGCGAATGCGCTCGGCCGCAGCCTCGGCGTTCGGCGTTCGACGCCGTTGCCGATCGGATCCATCAAGACGAACATCGGCCACCTCGAGCCGGCATCCGGGCTGGCCGGGCTCGTCAAGGCCGTGCTGGCGCTGAACCACGGCATCCTGCCGCGGTCGCTGCACTTCGCCAAGCCCAACCCGAACATCGATTTTGGCCGCCTGAACCTCATGGTGTGCAACAAGTCGCTGTTGCTCGCGCACTCCGCGCTACGCTGCGCAGGCATAAACTCGTTCGGATTCGGCGGCACCAACGCCCACGTCGTCGTCGCACCCGGCAGGACGGCAGAGCCGCCCGATCGAAATCCCTCGGATCAGCGAGGCTTTTTCCTGCTCTCCGCCGAGACCAGAGCCGGCGCTCGTGGCGTTGGCGGGCAAATATGCGGAGCGCATCGCGCATCTTTCCGATCAGGATTCCGGCCCGGTGGCGAACGCGGCGGCACATCGGCGAGATCGCCTGGCGCACCGCCTCGTCATCGCGGCCACGCGACGAGCGGACGTGACCCATGCGCTCAACGCATTCATGGCCGGGACCGAACTGCCGCAGCTCAGCAGCGGCACCGCCATCGGGCACGAGCTGCCGATCGCGTTCGTCTATTCGGGCAATGGCAGCCAGTGGGCCGGCATGGGCGTCACGGCCTATCGGCACAACGCGGCATTTCGCGCCCAGTTCGACGCCATCGACGCGCATTTCAAGCAGATCGCGGGATGGTCGTTGCGCGAGGCGCTGTTGAGCGAATGCCTGGGCGAGCGGCTGCCGCTGACGCGGATCGCACAGCCTCTGATCTTTGCCGTGCAGAGCGCCGCCACGGTGGCGATGGCCGCCCGCGGCGTGCGGCCTTCCGTCGTGCTCGGTCACAGTGTCGGGGAGGTGGCCGCGGCGGAGGCTGCCGGCATCCTCGATTTGCGCACGGCCGTCGAGGTCATCTACGCCCGCAGCAGCCGCCAGGAGATGACACGCGGATCCGGTCGGATGATGGCCGTGCTGGCGCCGCCGGACACGGTGAAAGATCTGCTCTTCGGCGTGGCGAATGTCGAGATCGCCGCTTTCAACAGTCCGCGTGCCGTCACGGTGGCCGGACCCGGCGACAGCCTCGCGGAACTGAAGCGATCGGCGAATGAAAAAGGGATCGTCGCGCTCGATCTCGATCTCGACTACCCGTTCCACACGGCTTTGATGGCCGGAATCGAAAGCCACCTGCTCGCCGACCTCAAGAATATCGTGCCGCTCGAGGGGCGCATTCCGCTCGTTTCGACGGTGACGGGGACGTGCCTGCCGCACGCGCGTCTCAAGGCGCGCTACTGGTGGCGCAACATCCGTGAGCCCGTCCAATTCGCCGCCGCCATACGGGAGGCCGCAAAGCTCGGAGCGCGGTTTTTCGTCGAGATCGGCCCGCGCAGCACCCTGCTCAGGCACATCTCCGACAGCCTGGTCGGCGAGGCCGACGACGCCGTCGTGCTTTCGGCTCTCGAACACCACGACCAGAAGCGGGACCCCGTCGACAAGATCGTTTCCCAGGCCCTCATCAGCGGCGCGCGGCTCGATACTGCCGCGGTGTTCGGCCCCAACCCGGGCGCGGCGGTATCGCTGCCCTCCTATCCCTGGCAGCAGACCCAATTCCGCTTCACGCCGACCACGGAGGCCGGCAGTCTCGTCGAGAGCGGGCGACACCCGTTCAGCGGGAGGCGAACCGGCAGCGATTCCCTCGAATGGTATGCGCATATCGACACCGCCCTGTTTTCGGAACTGGCAGATCACAGGGTCGGCGAAGAGGTGATCTTCCCCGGCACCGGGTTTCTTGAAATCGCCTTCGCCGTCGCGAGCGAGTGGCTGCGCACCGGGCACGTCCTGCTCGCTGATTTCCAAATCCTCAAGCCGCTCAATCTGAGCAAGGACGAGACCCGCGAGGTCATGTCACGGGTGTCGCCGGGCTCCAACACCATCGAGATCTTCAGCCGCCCTCGCCTGTCGCCGGCCGGCTGGCTGCTCCATTCGCGCGCCAAGATGCTGCACGGCGAAGCGAGAGCGGTCATGCCCGAGGTGCCGCCATCGGGCCAAGCGCCCAGCCTGGGCAAGGACGCGATCTACCGGATGGCCGACGCCGGCGGCCTGCATTACGGGCCCGCATTTCGCTTGGTCGAGCGAGCCGTCATCCACGACAACAATATGATCGAGGTCGAGCTCGCACCGGCGAAAGCCGCAACCGCGTTTGCATTGGAT
>CAVVCE010000180.1:0-16383 GCA_963746235.1 uncultured Alphaproteobacteria bacterium | reverse complement strand
CCACGTATTGCTCATGCGCGCCGCCGCCGAGAATATCACCCGGATCGGCCTCGAGCTCGGCGGCAAGGCGGCGAGCGTCGTGTTTGCAGATGCCGACATCGATGCGGCCGTCCGCCAGACGGCCTCCGGCGCCTTCTTCAATGCCGGGCAGGTCTGCTCGGCGGCGACGCGGATTATCGTCGAGGACAGCGTGCACGATGCCTTCGTCGAGATGTTCACCAAGCGCGTGCTGAGCCTGCGTATCGGCAGCCCGCTGGAGAGCGGGACGACACTGGGGCCGCTGATCTCGCAAAATCAGATGGAGCGGGTGCTCGCATATGTCGGCGTCGGGCGCGATGAAGGCGCACACGTCGCTTGCGGAGGCACGCGCGCCGGAAAACGCGGCTACTTCGTCGAGCCGACGGTATTTACCGGCGTGACCGGCGGCATGCGCATCGCGCGCGAGGAGATTTTCGGGCCGGTGGTGTCGATCATGCGCTTCTCCGGCGAACACCAAGCGCTCGCTCTGGCGAATGGAACCGATTACAGCCTGGCGGCCTCCGTCTGGACGAACGACATCAACCGCGGCCATTACGTTTCGCGCCAGCTCAATGCCGGTACGGTGTGGATCAACACCTACGGCCCGACGGATGCGCGTCTGCCGTGGGGAGGCATGGGCGGTCAGTCCGGCATCGGGCGAGACCTCGGGCGGACGGCTCTGGAGAATTACACCGAACAGAAGACGGTTTGGCTGCAGATGCGCCCACGGCCCGACATCGGCGCCGCCGCCTGACCGGGAGGACCGTCATTCCGGGGCGCGCTCTTCACTACTGTGTCACAAGCGCGAACCCTGAACTCCCTCCCCCGCTTGCGGGGGAGGGTCGGGGAGGGGGCGACGGCCGCGCCACAAGCGTTTGCGGGGGAGCGGTGTCCAGCCGCATGCGATCGATTCGTCAGCCGAAGGTGAAACGCGAAGGCCTCGGCGCCGGGATCCAGAAACTCGATCTCGAACGTCCGGTCCCTGCCGCTTTCGCCCTGGCGGATGAGCTGATAGAGCCGCTCCTCACTGACGATCCCGTGACCTTCGCCGTCGGTGTCGGAGCCATGATCGGCGCCCGGCGGCGCGCCATCGATCGAGACGCGGAACCGCACCGGCTTGCCGTCTTGGCCCGGGCCGAGCACGAGATGCAGATCGCGCGCGTGAAAGCGATAGACGATTCGTCCGCTCGGGCCGTCGAGCACCGCCCGTTCGCCTTCCACCTTCCAGTCGCCCCCCAACGCCCATTGATTTCTCTGCAGCGATGACGGCGTGGAATAGGCATGACTGGCGTCGTGAACGGCACCGCCCGGAGAGGCGAAGTTCTCGCTGCGCTCATAGCCGACATAGGTTTCGGGCGACGTGACGATACCGAGATCAGTGGGCGCCTGGACGCCGCTGGCGGACACCGTCACCAGCCCGCCGGCCACGTCGCCTTTCCCGGTTTCCGCCAGCAACTGTTGAATCACCTGTTCGGAGTGGTCGTATTCGCCTTCCCCGAAATGGTGGTAGCGGATGCGTCCCTCCGCATCGATGAAGTAGTGCGCCGGCCAGTACTGGTTGTTGAAAGCGCGCCAGATGGCATACTCATTGTCGATCGCGACGGGGTAGTCGACCTTCAGGTCGCGCGTGGCGCGGCGAACATTGTCGATATTCTTCTCGAAGGCGAATTCGGGCGCGTGGACGCCGATGACCACCAGGCCCTGATCCTTGTACTTTTCCGCCCAGGCGCGGACGTAAGGGATCGCGCGCAGGCAGTTGATGCAGGAATAGGTCCAGAAATCGATCAGCACGACCTTGCCGCGCAGACCCTCGGCAGTCAGCGGCGGCGAATTGAGCCACGTTGTCGCTCCGGACAAGGACGGAAGCTGTCCTTCGATCGGCAGGGTGTCGGTTCCCTGGCCGGCAGACTTGTTCGACATCATCATGCCGGGACCAGCCGCCATCATGGCATTCGACCCGCTCATCATCATGCCGGGACCACCCTGCATGACGACGGACGGCTGCGCCTGGTCTATCGCCGGCTGCGCGAGATCGAGCAGCGACTGTTCGTAGTTCGATGTGGAGGCAATCGACATTCTCGTCAGGAGACCGGTGTCGAGCCCGAGCGCAATCGCGGCGACACCGCCGAGGACCGCCAATCCCAATCCGCGCCGAATCCACTGGCCGGTCCCCAGGGACCGCTTCATCGCCTCGAAAACGCGGCCGCCGATGAGGAGGGCGACGGCGAGCGACGTTGCGGCGCCGGCCGCGTAGGCGAGGAGCAGCAGCGATGTCTGTGCATTGGCGCCCTGCAGGACCGCGCCCGTAAGCACGAGCCCGAGGATCGGCCCGGCGCAGGGAGCCCAAAGAAAGCCGGTCGCGACGCCGAGCAGGAAGGACGGCAAGACCGGCGAGCTTGCGCGGCTTTCCGCGTGTGCCCGTTGCGACAGCCACGCGCCGGCGGCGACCAGCGGCCGCGTCAGCCGGTCGGCGATCTCCGGGAACAGAAGCGTGACGCCGAACACGGCCAGAAGCGCAATGGCTGCGATTCGCCCGTACTGGTTGGCCTGGACCGCCCACTCGCCGCTGACGACCGCGAGAGTCGCCACGCCTGCGAATGTGACGGCCATTCCCACCAGCAGCGGGAGCCCGCTCTTGACGAAGGGCTGGTCGGCCCGTGCAAACACAAAGGGAAGCACCGGCAAGATGCACGGGCTCACGATGGTCAGCACGCCGCCGAGATAGGCTAGGATGAATAGGGCCATCTGGTCGCCTTTGGCCTTGTGTCAGGGGTACCTGGTGTCAGGCGGTACCTGCCTTGAAGGTCATCGCCACGCCGTTCATGCAGTAGCGTAGGCCCGGTCGGCCGCGGCCCGTCCTTGAATACGTGTCCGAGATGCCCCCCGCAGCGATGGCAATGAACAGCCGTACGGATCATGCCGAACGTCCTGTCGTCAGTGGTGCCGACGGCATTCTCGAGAGGCGCCCAGAAGCTCGGCCAGCCGGTGCCGCTGTCGAACTTCGTCGTCGAGGAGAACACCGGCAAGTCGCATCCGGCGCAAGCGAAGGTTCCCGCCCTTTTTTCGTGATCGAGCGGGCTGGTGAACGGACGCTCGGTCGCCGCTTGCCGCAGCACGGCAAACTGGTTCGGAGTGCAGGAGCTTTTTCCATTCCAAGTCGGAATGGGTGACCTCGAAGTCCGCGGCTGCCTTCGCACCGGACGCCGGCCAGAGCTGCGCCATGCCGGTGAAAGCAATTCCACCGAGACCTGCAATTCCACCGAGACCTGCGAAACCACCGAGACCTGCGAAAAGACTTTGTCGCCGTGTCAGCAAGACGAGTCCTCCCCTATGGCTCTGAGGTGACGGCCGGTACCGTCCCTTCCGTGATACGCGGAGCGAGCGCTATATATACGAAGATATAGCGTGGCCGCGCAATTCAAATCGTCGCGATCTCCAATCCGGCAATCGGGGCGACCGCAACTCCGACCGCTACGCGCATTGACGCGGTCGCCGCCGCCGGCAACGCGTGCAACGCGAAGTCAAATCTATCCCCGCGGGACTGGACTTCACGATCTAGTAATTTGTATATAGCGCTCTCGTATCAATGTGCCGAACGCCTGCCGCGATCGAGCATGCGCAGGCCAAAAGGATGGGTCTGCGCGCAGAGGATCTGACGACTGCCACGCTTGACGCCGCTCTTACGCAAGACGACGAGACGCGCCCATCGATCCCAATCGTGCGTATGATACCGACGCGATCAATCGAGCTCTCCGGGACACGCAGCATGACAGCCTATCCTGATCTTCAGCTTCTTATCGGTGGCGAGTGGAAGAGCGGCGAGGGGCTGCCGGTGTTGAACCCCGGGGATGAAAGCGTCGTCGGCATCGTGCCGCGCGCGACCCGGGCGGATCTCGACGCTGCCCTGGCGGCTGCCGAAAGCGGTTTTCGCCTGTGGCGCGCTACGTCTCCAGCAAAGCGCGCCGAGATCATCTTGAAGGCGGCGCGGCTCATTCGCGACCGCGTCGAGGAGATGGCGATCGCCATGACCCTCGAACAGGGAAAGCCGATCGCGCAATCGCGGCTCGAAATCCTGCGCGGCTGCGACATCATCGAATGGGATGCGACCGAGGGGCGCCGGACTTATGGCCGCATCATTCCGAGCGAGCCCGGCATGCGGCATACCGTCCTGCGCCAGCCGATCGGCGTGGTTGCGGCGTTTTCGCCGTGGAATTTTCCGATGAGTTCGCCGGCCCGCAAAGTGGCGGGCGCCCTCTCGGCCGGCTGCGCAATCATCCTCAAGGCCTCGGAAGAGACGCCGGCAGGCGCCGTGCAACTCGCCCGCGCCTTCCATGATGCAGGGCTGCCCCCGGGCGTCCTCAATCTCGTATTCGGAACGCCGTCGGAGATTTCCGAGTATCTGATTCCCCAACCGGCAGTGCGCCTCGTCACCTTCACCGGCTCGATCCCGGTCGGCAAGAAGCTGGCGGAGATGGCAGGGCGCCATATGAAGCCGGCGATCATGGAACTCGGCGGGCATGCGCCCGTCATCGTGTGCGACGACGCCGACCCCGTCGCCAGCGCGGCCGCGTCGGTGACCGGCAAGACGCGCAATGCGGGTCAGGTTTGCGTTTCGCCCACGCGCTTTTTCGTGCAGGAGGCGATCTATCGCGAATTCACCGCGGCGTTCACCGAAATGGCGCGTGCCGTGAAGGTCGGCGACGGCCTCGATCCGTCGAACCAGATGGGACCGCTCGCCAATCACCGGCGGATCGAGACGATGGAGGCGTTGGTGGCCGATGCGGCTGCGAAGGGAGCCCACGTGCTCGCGGGAGGCAGCCGGATCGGCAACCGCGGATATTTCTATCCGCTGACGGTGCTGGCCGAGGTGCCCGATGACGCCCGCGCCATGCGCGAAGAGCCGTTCGGTCCTCTCGCGCTGATCAACCCGGTTTCGTCCCTGGACGAGGCAATCGAGAAGGCAAACGCGTTGCCTTATGGTCTCGCGGCCTATGCGTTCACCCGTTCCGCACGCAATGCCAATCGGCTGGCCGACGATATCGAAGCCGGCAATCTCTCGATCAATCACTTTGTCGCCTCGATTGCCGAGACCCCGTTCGGCGGCGTCAAGGAAAGCGGCTACGGCCGCGAAGGCGGCACCGAGGGCCTCGCGTGCTATACGGTCGCGAAAAACGTGTCGCATCTGATGATGTAGCGTTTTCAATAAGGGCCAAACGTCGCAATTTCTTTCGATTCCGCCCTCTTTGACGACTGCCCGCCGAGAATTTCCGGCCCACAACTGGAGGAACTCACAATGGCAACTCATGGAATATCCGGCTGTTCCCGCAGCCGCGCCGGAATGACCGGCCGCCATGTCGCGATGATGCTGTCGATGCTCGGCCTGCTTGCGCTCCCCGGGCTGGATCGCGCGCTGGCGGCCGAGCAGGCAACCGTTATCCCGCCACCCGCCGCCGATGACGTGGCATCCGGCAGCGCTCTGCGCAGCGTCGTGCTCGCCGGCGGGTGCTTCTGGGGCATCCAGGCGGTCTACCAGCATGTCGAGGGGGTCCATCAAGCGGTGTCCGGCTATGCCGGCGGCGTGGCCCCCAATCCCGGCTACGAGCAAGTCAGCAGCGGACGAACCGGTTACGCCGAATTGGTCGAAGTGACGTTCGACCCGCGCAAGATTTCGCTTGGAAAGATCCTGCAGATATTCTTCTCCGTCGCGCATGATCCGACCCAGCTCAATCGCCAGGGCCCCGATGTCGGAACACAATACCGTTCCGCGATCTTCTATTCGGACGAATCCGCAAAGCGCGTCGCCCAGTCCTACATCTCGCAACTCGGCCGCGCGTCAGCGTTCGGCCGCCCGATGGTGACAAGGATCGACCCGCTGACGAAGTTCTATCCCGCGGAGGCCTATCATCAGGACTACGCACTCACGCATCCGGACAGTCCGTACATCGAGTATGTCGACCTGCCCAAGGTCGAGAATTTAATGCGGCTGTTTCCCGACATTTACCGCGAACAACCGGTGACCGTCGCTTCGATGGCCGGGAGGCACTGAGGCGGGTCGGTTGATCCACAAACCTCATCCTGAGGAGCCGTGCGCAGCACGGCGTCTCGAAGGATGGCCGTCAGCACGATCTCGCGTGTGGCCGCCCTTCGAGACGCGCGCATCGAAATCGGCAGTCGCCGATTTCGACACCAATGGATGCCGAAGTCGGGCAGGCCCGACTTCGGTGCGCGCTCCTCAGGACGAGGTCGAACGGTGATATCGATATGATTCGAATTTCAGAAACGAAGTTACTAAGACGGCCCGGCGGAGGTGCGTGCGCTCAGGGCCAGCAGGGTTTGTCCGACCTCTTGCAGCGCCGCCGGCGACAGACCGAACGTCAGCGAGGCTATTCCGACGTCGAGCATCAGGAAGCTCTCGTCATCGTTGGTTTGGCCGACATTGATCGCGGTGATCGGCAGCGGAATGGCTGCGCTCGGCGGTACGTCGAATTCAGGCGCCAGCCGCAAACGCTTCGCCTCGTGACTCAATGCCAGAATGAGGCTGATGAAGTATTGCACATCTTCGCTGCGCAGGCAGAGGTCCACCGGGCCCTGTTCGCTGCGCTGGATGCGCAGCCCGATCGCCTTGCCGTTGGGCGCGACCTCGCCGAAAACGTCGATGACGAATGCAGGATTGCTCGTCACCTCGGTATCGCGATCGATCGCTGCCTGATCGCCTTGGGGTCCAAACATCGCGTTTCAATTCCTCGCAGTGGCGATATATCCGACCGGACATATCGCGTGGCATGAGCCGGCAAAACCGGCCGCCGCGGTCGGCGCACGCTATGACGCGTCACGCGGTCTTGATCCAGACCGCTTTGACGTTCAGGTATTCGTCGAGATGCTGCAGCCCGGACTCGCGTCCATAACCGCTCATCTTGTAACCGCCGAACGGCACCGCCGGATCCATGGCCTGGTAGCAATTGACCCAGACGGAACCGGCGCGGATCGCCTTCGCCAAGCGGTGGGCCTTGCTCACGTCGCGCGTCCAGACGCCGCTGCCGAGACCGAATGACGTCGCATTGGCACGGCCGATCACTTCGTCGATGTCGTCGAACGGAATTGCCGACAGGACCGGTCCGAAGATCTCGTCTTGCGCGATGCGCATGTCGTCGCGCACGTCCGCGAAAACGGTCGGCGGCACGAAGTAGCCCTTGGCGAACGATCCCTCGGTCAGCCGGTCGCCGCCCGACAGCGCGCGGGCGCCCTCCTGCTTGCCGATGCTGAGATAGCTCGTGACCCGCTCGAGCTGCTGCTGCCGATACCAGCGGCCCGATCTGCGTTGCGGGATCCAAGCCGTTTCCGACCCGCAGGCCGTCGCCGAATTCAGCGACGCGGCCGACGAACGCGTCATAGATGCGGCGCTCTACAAAGAGACGCGTGCCGGCACTGCAGATCTGGCCGGAGTTCGCGAACACCGCCATCCCGGCGCCGGGCACGGCGCTTTCGAGGTCCGCGTCGGCAAACACGATGTCGGGCGACTTGCCGCCGAGCTCGAGCGACACGCGCTTGAGGTTTCCCGCCGATGCCGCGATGATCTTCTGGCCGGTCAGGTGCGAGCCCGTGAAGGCGATCTTGTCGACGCCCGAATGCGCGGCCAGCGCTGCTCCCGCCGTCTCGCCGTATCCTGCGACGATATTGACCACGCCGGGCGGCACGCCGGCCTCCAGGATCAATTCGCCGAGCCGCAACGCCGTCAACGGCGCTTCCTCGGCGGGCTTGAGGATGACGGTGCAGCCGGTAGCCAGCGCCGGACCGATCTTCCAGACCGAGGCGCCGAGGGGGCCATTCCAGGGAATGATCGCGCCCACCACGCCCACCGGCTCCTTGAGGGCGTAGGAGAAGATCTCGCCCGGAAGCGAGTTCTCGATGGTCTCCCCATGCAGCATCGTCGCCGCCCCAGCATAGTAGCGGAGCATGCCGAGGACGCGGCGCCGGGTGCCTGCCGTGCGACTGATCGGCGCGCCCATATCGAGGGTATCGAGCATGCTCAATTCGTCGAAATGCCGCTCGACCAGATCGGCGAATTTGAGGAGGAGTTGCTGGCGTTCGAACGGCTTTACTTTGCCCCACGGGCCTTCGAACGCCCGCCTCGCCGCGATGACCGCACGGTCGATGTCTTGCGCATCGCCCTCGGCCACCGTCGCCAGGACTTCGCCGGTCGCGGGATTGATGCTCTCGAATGTCCTGCCGGACGCCGCCTCGACCCACTTGCCGTCGATCAGCAACAGCTTCGTCTTGCCATCGAGGAACGGATGGCGCTTGCGGTCGAGGGGTTGAATGACGTTCATGGTTCGCATCTTTCCGTGCTGATGCTCGATCCGGCAGGTCGCTGCAACCCGGCGGCCAAGTCGATCCTGAGGTCGATCCTGAGGTCGATCCTGAGGTCGATCCTGCCGATAAGCCGGAACAGGTCCGCCGTCGAGTCGATTTCCTTCTGTCAGAGCAGGTATGCCGACGCGCCGGGTGGCGGCAATCTACCTTTTCACCGGCTCCGCACCTCGTTATATATAAATGAATATAACGTACTTGGAAAGCAGGCGGCCCGGACGGCGGTCGATTCGATGGAAATAGAATCCTCCAAGCTCACCACCTGCGATGTGGCGCCTGACGGAGACTTCGTCACGCTCGATCTCGTCGATGTCGCCGGAAATCCCGTGTCGTTGCGATTGCCGTTCGACCAGGCGGGCGCGCTGGCGATGACGCTGCCCGGCCTGCTCTCCAAGGCGCTCAAGGCGCGCTGCGGCAACGAGAGTTTGCGCTACGTCTTTCCGCTCGGCGAATGGCTCCTGGAAGGCGTCGCCGACGGCTGCACTGTCATCGTCACGCTCAAGACGGTGGACGGGTTCGAAGTGTCGTTCGGCGCATCCGTCGATTTGTGGCGGTCCCTCGCCTCGGATTTGAAGCGGGAGTCGGCAGTGGTTCCCGCAGTGGCCCCCGCGCGCACGAATTAGCCGCTCTTATCATTCGCTATGTTCTGGAGTATACAGCGAGGCGCAGCACGGGGATCCGGCTGCGGTAACCTCGCCTTGATTTCCAGATCAAAAACGGGAAGGAAACGCCATCATGCAACGCAATATGGGTCGCCGTGGCGCGCTCAAGGGATTGGGGGCCGGACTGATGGCGGCGGGATTGATCGCGGGCCGCTCCGCGCAAGCGGAAGGCGATCCGGCGCTCGCGCTTGCGTCCGCCCGTAACCTGCGGGAATTTACCGTCGTGCTTGCGGCCTCGCCGCGGCGCCGCGACTTCAAGACCGTGCCGATGATCCTCGACAATGCAGATCAGTGGGACGCCGATGCGCTGGTGGCGGTGCTTACCTACAAGGGCGGGCCCAAGCAGAGCTGGGACAATACCGACCTCGGCGGCCCCTGGCTCAACGGGATGCGCAATTCGATGAACGCGCAAGTCTGGTCGTTCCGCCACCCCGACTTCCTGTGCGTCTCCGCCACCCACGGGGCCGCCCATCTGGCGCTGTACGACCAGGCCATGTGGGACAAGTACCAGCTCGCCAAGATCGCCGGCGGCAATGTCGGCAGCAATACCTTCATCACGCTGCCGCCCGCTTCCGCCCATGATGCCGCCGATTTCCAGGCCGCCGACGGCGCATTCTCCGCAGCCGACAACAGCATCGCCGTGCTGCAGCGCCGAGGCGCGGTGTTTCTGGCCTGCCACAATGCGATCTGGGAGCTGGCGGCGCGGCTGGCGGCGGCGGGCCAGAATCCCGACCATCTCGGCACCGAAGCGCTCACCGCCGAGTTGACTAATCATCTTATTCCCGGTGCTGTGCTCACACCCGGCGTCGTCGCCACGCTGGTGGAGCTGCAGCGCGCCGGCTTCGCCTATTCCCGCTGAGGACCGATCATGCCCAACTGGCTTGCACTGACCTTCGCCCTGCTGGCCGCCGCGCTCGCAAGCCCCGCGTCGTCCCAGCCGGCGCCGGGCGCTTCGACGCCAAGTCCTCGCGCCGCTAAGTCCTGCGACGCCGAGCGGCCGCCTCCAGGCGATGGAGGCGCTCTATCCGCCGTGGCAGCGCGGGGAGAACAACGGTGCCGCCGACCGCGGCTTCGAATTCACGGTGCCGCCGGTCGACGTGCTGGCCGATTTCCACGGCAGCATCGATCACCCCGATCTCGTGCTCTACGTGTCCGGCAATTATTTCTTCGCCGTGCGCGGCGTGGTCGACGCCTTCGGCGACGCATACCCCCGCTATCGCGGCCATGTCTATTACGAGACGCTGCCGCCGGGCCTCCTGCTCAAGCAGATGGACGCCGGCGGAACCGTGACTTCCGGCAACATGACCTGGACGGCGAAACCCGACGTCTTCATGGCCGAGCTCACCGCCAGCAACGAGTTGGTGCGGCGAGGCAAGCTGGCCGCGCCGGTCGTCGCCTTCGTGACCAACGATCTCACGATCATGGTTCCGGCGGGCAATCCCGCGCATGTGACCGGGCTGGCCGATCTCGGCCGCGCCGGCCTCGCGCTCGCCATGCCCAACCCGCAATTCGAAGGCGTCGCGATGCAGATTCGCGCTTCGCTCGTCAAGGCCGGAGGCGAGGCGCTTGCGGAATTGGTGTACGGCGCCAAGGTGAGAAGCGGCGAGACCATCCTCACCCACATCCATCACCGCCAGACGCCGCTGTTCCTGATGCAGCATCTCGCGGAGACCGGCGTCACCTGGAGGTCGGAGGCGATCTTCCAGGAGGAGATCGGAAATCCCATCGGTCACGTCGACATTCCCGTCGCGCACAATACGCTCGCGACCTACAGCGCCGCCATGGTGCCGGACGCCCCGCACCCCGAGGCGGCGCGTGCATGGCTCGATTTCATTCGCTCCGATGCCGCCTTCAAGGTGTTCGAGCGCTACGGCTTCAAACGCTACGAGGCAAAGCCGCAATAGCGACACGTCCGATACGCGGGGGAGCCCGACGCAGGCAGGCCCGACGGAGGCGGGCGTCGCCCGTCTCACAGCTCGTGCGTGGTCACCGTCTGGCTCTGCACATATTCCCGAATGCCCTCGATGCCGGACTTGCGTCCGATTCCGCTTTGCTTGACGCCGCCATAGGGCGCCAAATGATTGATGGCGTGCACGCCGTGCGAGTTGATCCATACCTGGCCGGCTTCGATCCTGCTCGCGATGTCTACCGCCCGGTTCACGTCGCGGCTCCAGACCGAGCCGCTCAGTCCATAGATGGACTGGTTGGCGCGCGTCACGACCTCATCGACATCTTCATAAGTGGCGACCGGTATCGCGGGGCAAAATTGCTCTTCGGCCATCAGCGGCGCGTCGTCAGGGATGCCCGTCACCGCGACCGGGCGCATGAAGTACCCGCCGGAGAACGTCGCTTCGTTGTCGATCCTGCCCAAATTCACCACGTCGGCACCGCGACGAACGGCGTCATCGAGCAGCCCCTGTGCTCTCAATTGAGCTTTTCGCGTATGCAGCGGGCCGATGTTGACTGCGGGCTCCAGGCCATCTCCGACCACCATGGATTCGGCGGCCTTGCAGAACGACTGCAGGAATTCGTCTCGACGCTTCGCCGGGACATAGATGCGCTTGATCGCCATGCAAATCTGTCCGGTCATTTGAAATGTCGCATCCAGCATCGACTTCATGGTCAATGGATCGAAGACGGCGTCGTCGAGAACGATGGCCGGATCGTTCCCACCGAGTTCGAGTGTCACGCCTTTGATCGTCTGGGCCGCGTTCGCCATGATGTGGCGTGCGGAGGGGATGCTGCCCGTGAAGCCGATCTTGTCCACATCCGGATGCGTGGTGAGAGCATCTCCGATCTCGGCCGGAAGCCCAGTGACGACATTGATGGTGCCGGGAGGCAGGCCCTCTGCAAACATCATGACCGAACGGATGAGGGCGAGCGGACAGGATTCCGGTGGCTTGAGGACCACGCAATTGCCGGCCAGCAGGGCCGCCACGATCTGGGTAAAGGCAAGGACGACGGGGGAATTCCACGGGACGATCGATACCACCACGCCATAGGGACGATTGAAGACGAATGTCCTTCCGTGCGGTGCCGCGAGACTGCGCCCGGCGTCCAGCTCGGGAGCGTAGGCGAGCGCCATGCGCTGGCGCTTCGGCACGCTCATGAGTTCTCCGCGGGCTTCGGCCAGCGGCTTGCCGTTTTCGCGGACGAACACGGCGGCGCGCCGATCGAGATCGCTCTCCAATCGCGCCAGTGCGTCCGCCAGAATGGCCGCGCGTGCGACGAAGCTTCGCGCCGCCCAGGCCGGTTGGGCCGTCTTTGCGGCCGCGACGGCCTGGTTCACATGCTCGGGCGAGCCGCGAACGATCGTGCCGACGAGGTCGTCGGGCCTCGCAGGGTTGCGAACCTCCATGCGAAGCGGACCATCGACGCGCTCTCCCCCTATCAGCATGTATTCGGCGATGGGTGCTTCGACGTTCTGTTGGTTGGACATGAGCTTCCCCCGGACTTGCCGTTCATCGTTATATTCTTGTATATACATCGAGCCGGCGGCCACGGTGAAGGCGAGTGGTGAAGGCGAGGGTGGCGGCCATCTTGGTGGTGCGATAGTATCTGAAGAGGAAGCGGCAAGGGTCAAGAGAATCCATGGCGCGTGGACCTGAATTTCCCGCCGTTTTGCGGCACCGGCGTGCCGAAGGTTTTCTTATTTCGTGGTGCTCACGACGTTCGCATTCCACGCTCACCCGTTTCCACGCTCACCCGTTTCCACGCTCACGATGCGCGACCAAATGAGCTGCACTCAACTGAGGAGTACACCATGTTCTACCGAGGACTGATCGGTGCAATCGCAGTGGCGGCACTGGCGATGCCAATCGGCGCGGCTCAGGCGGCCGATGACGCGAAGTATCCCGACTGGAAGGGCAGATGGGAGCGGTTCGTCGTCCGCGGGCTTCCCGGCCAGCCGTCTCACGACCAGACCAAGTCCTGGGGACGTGGACAACAAGCGCCGTTGACGCCTGAATATCAGGCCATTCTGGAGGCAAGCATCGCGGATCAGGCCAACGGCGGCCTGGGCAATTTTCCCACCACCCTGGGTCGCGCAGCCGGCATGCCGCACATGATGATGGCGTTTGGACCGCTGGAGTGGATCGTCACGCCGGAGACCACCTACGTTCTGGTCGGCTGGTATGACCACTACCGTCGCATCTTCACCGACGGACGCGACTGGCCCAAGGACATCGAGCCGACCTATGCGGGCTATTCGATCGGCAAATGGATCGACGAGGACGGCGACGGCCGCTACGACGTGCTCGAGGTCGAGACGCGCGGCTTCAAGGGACCTCGCGCTTACGACGAAACCGGCCTGCCGCTGCACGTCGACAATGAATCCGTCTTCAAGGAGCGCATCTATCGCGACAAGGCCGATCCGAATATCCTTCATGACGAACTCACCACGATCGACCATGCTTTGACGCGCCCGTGGACCGTCGACAAAAAATACGTGCACAACCCCAATCCGCGCCTGGACTGGCCGGAGTATTACATCACCGAAGGCAACGCGCAGATCGTCATCGGCAAGGAAAACTATTTCCTGAGCGGGGACGGGATCCTGATGCCTGCCAAGAAGGACCAGGCGCCGCCCGATTTGCGATATTTCAAACCGGCGCGGAACTGACGGAGCGGAACGGCTCGGGGTAGCGCCCGCTACCCCGCCGCCGCCTGCACGAGATCGCGTGACGGGCGGGCGAGCTTCCTGATCGCGCCGGCTGCGATCGACGGCGCGGCTTTCCGCATAAGCCTCGTGGTTCTTCTCGATGTCGCCGAGGTCGTAGAGGTAATTGACCATCAGGCCGTATGACTGCTTGCGGCCGCGCTCGGAGAGATCGGCCGGCCAGTCGAGCCGTTCCAGCCGCGCCCCGTTGCCGAGATGGAAGCGGGCGACCGGATCGATCGGGGCGCCGCCGGAGGTTCGCCCCACCATGA
This sequence comes from uncultured Alphaproteobacteria bacterium, assembly GCA_963746235.1. Classification (GTDB taxonomy): domain Bacteria; phylum Pseudomonadota; class Alphaproteobacteria; order Rhizobiales; family Xanthobacteraceae; genus JAJPKK01. The sequence continues at coordinate 2,407 of CAVVCE010000180.1, read as the reverse complement.
AATAGGTGGCGGCGGCCCGCAGCATCGGCTCGCGCAACGGCTCGATGACGGCGGGATCGTCCCACCATTTCTCGCCGTCCAGCGCGGCAAGTGCCGTGCGGTCGGCCTCCGAGATCGTCGGCGCGGTGCTGGCGCGCTGGCGCGCGAGCCAGCCGGCGAAATTCGGCACCGGCGACAGGGTGACGAAGGTCGAGAGCCGCGGCATCTCGCGGCATACTTCGGCGACCACCTGCTTGAGGAGGAAACTGCCGAAGCTGACGCCGGCGAGGCCGCGCTGGCAGTTGGAGATCGAATAGAACACGGCGGTGGTGGCGCGCTCCGGGTCCATCGGCTCGCGCTTGGTCGCGAGAATGGGGGCGATGCCGGCCGGGATGTCCCGGGTCAGCGCGACCTCGACGAAGATCAGGGGCTCGTCGACCAGCGCCGGATGGAAGAAGGCGTAGCAGCGCCGGTCCGGCGGATCGATGCGGGCGCGCAGGTCGTCCCAGTCGCGGATCTGGTGCACCGCCTCGTAGCGGATGATCTTTTCGAGCACCACCGCGGGCGTCGACCAGTCGATCCGGCGCAACACCAGGAAGCCGCGGTTGAACCAGGACGAGAACAGGTGCTCGAAATCGGCGTCCACCGCGGCGAGATCGTCGCGCCGGGCCATCACCTCCAGGAGCTGGCCGCGCATCTCGACCAGCGCGCTGGTCCCGTGGGGGGCGAGATTGAGGCGGCGCAGCAGCTCCTGCCGCCGCGGCTCGGCCGCCTCGTGAATCTCGGCGGCCGCCGCATCGGAGGGCATGTCCTGCCAGGCCTGGATCGCGGCATTGATCCGGGCCCGGTCGGTGCCGAATTTTGTGGCGAGCGACTCGAAGAACGCGATCCGGGGTCCGATGGTGAGGTCGGCGTAGCGGGCGAGGATTTCCCGCGCCAAAGCGGCGCCCGAGGCCTCGCCGCGGTTCGACAGCAGCTCCTCGCAGAGATCGACCAGGCTTTCACTGGATTCCGCGGTCGCGCCGCGCCGCTCCCGCGTGCGGTCGATCAGCGATCGCCCCCGCTCCGAGATCGTCTGCAACAACTCGCCGAAGAACGATGTGTTCATCTCACCGGCCCATCACCGCGTCCGCCAACCACGTCGCGATACCTGGGAACATACATAAGACGATCACGGCAAAAATCATCAGCCCGACGAAGGGCATTACTCCCCAGATGACGTCCCGCAGCGGGATGTCCGGGGCGATGCTCTTGATCACGAAAATATTCAGGCCGACCGGAGGGTGAATCAAGCCCAATTCCATGACGATGGTCACGATGACGCCGAACCAGATCAGGTCGAATTGCGCCGCCTTGAGCGGAGGTAAAATGATCGGGGCGGTCATCAGGATGATCGATACCGGCGGCAGGAAGAATCCGAGCACCACCACCATCAGGAGGATGGCGGCGAGCAGCACCCAGCGCGACAATTCCAGCGATACGATCCATTCGGCGGTCGATTGACTGATATGCAGGTAGCTCATCACATAGGAGTAAAGCAAAGACATGCCGATGATGAACATCAGCATGGTCGATTCCCGTAGCGTTGCCGTCAGGATAGGCGCGAGGTCCTTGGCCCTCCACACGCCGTAAATCGAGGCGATCAGGACCAGAGCAAGAACCGCGCCAAGGCCCGCCGTTTCCGATGGCGTGGCGAAACCGCCATAAAGCGCGATCATCACGCCGGTGAGCAGGGTGACGAACGGCAGCACCCGCGGCAGCAGGTTGAACCGGTCGCGCCAGCCGAGCTCGTCGGGGCGCAGCAATTCGGACATCGCCCCGGTGCGCTCTTGCGCCGCCACGGCGGCGCGGTATTCGAAGCGGAACCGCCACGCCGCATACCCCGAGAACAGGGCGACCAGCAGCGCCGCGGGGCCGATCGCGGCGAGGAACAGCCGGCCGAGCGATTGCTCGGCGGCGACCGCGTAGAGGATCATCGTGATCGAAGGCGGCAACAGGATGCCGAGCGTACCGCCGGCGGCGATCAGCCCGGCCGCGAAGCCGGGGGAATAGCCGCGCTTGCGCATTTCCGGAATGCCGGCCGATCCGATCGCCGAGCAGGTGGCCGGCGATGATCCCGCCATCGCCGCGAACAGGGCGCAGGCGAACACGTTGGCGATGCCGAGCCCGCCGGGAAAGCGATGCATCCACGCGTGCAAGGCGCCGTAGAGATCCCGGCCGGCGCGGGATTTGCCGATGGCGGCGCCCTTGAGGATGAACAGCGGGATCGACAGCAGCGTGATCGACGCCATCTCCTCGTAGACGTTCTGGGTGATGGTATCGACCGACGCCGCCGGCATGAAGAAGATCATGAAGGTGGTGGCGACGGCGCCCAGCGCGAACGCGATCGGCATGCCGGTGAACATCACCAGCAGCGTCGCCGCGCCGT
>CAVVCE010000179.1:0-22338 GCA_963746235.1 uncultured Alphaproteobacteria bacterium | reverse complement strand
CCCCGGATCAGTCTTTCGTCAATGGCGGAACTCGCCTCGTTTGTCCAGCGGCGATCGGGCATTTGGATAATGGGTCGCGGGTTTTGGCCGCGGGTCTTGGCTTTCACGTCTTGGCAGGTGAGCAGGTCCGGGCTAAGTGCAGCCTCCTCGCGATACTGCAATGCGAAAGCAACTTGGGAATATCCTTGGGAATATCCTGCATGGGACGGGCTGCCGGCCTCTTCGTGGCGACGCTCGCGGCCGTCGCCCTGACCTGGTGGTGGCTCGGCCGTCCGGTCGAGGCGCCGGCGGCCGCTGCCGACCCCGGCCGTATCCAATGCCTGTCCTATGCGCCGTTCCGCGGCAATGAAAGCCCGCTCGACGCGGACACCCGGGTGGAGGGCTATGAGATCGAGGAGGACCTCGCCAAGCTCGCCCGCCTGACCGATTGCATCCGCACCTATTCCACCGAGAACGGGCTCGACCAGGTGCCCGCCATCGCCCAGCGCGTCGGGCTCAAGGTGATCCAGGGCCTGTGGCTCGGCAGCGACCGCAAGAAGAACCGCATCCGCATCGACGAGACCATCGCGCTGGCGAAACGCTACCGCGAAGTGATCACCGCCATCGTGGTCGGCAACGAGGTGCTGTTGCGCGGCGAACTGTCGGCGGTCGACATCGGCGACATCCTGCGCGAGGTCAAGGCGGCGACGGCGATGCCGGTCACCTATGCCGATGTCTGGGAATACTGGCTGCGCAACCCCGAGCTCGCCCAGGCGGTCGATTTCGTCACCGTGCACATCTTGCCCTATTGGGAGGATTTCCCGATCTCGGCCGCCCAGGCGGGCGCCCATGTGGATGCGATCCGCAGCCGCGTCGCCGCGCGCTTTCCCGGCAAGGACATCCTGATCGGCGAGGTCGGCTGGCCGAGCGCCGGACGGATGCGGGAAGGCGCCTTGCCGTCGCCGGCCAACCAGGCGCTGGTGCTGGAGGAGGTGATGGCGCGGGCGCGGGCCAGGAACTACCGGGTCAACCTCATCGAAGCCTTCGATCAGCCCTGGAAGCGCAGGCTGGAGGGCACTGTCGGGGGTTATTGGGGCCTCCTCACGTCGGGCGCGCGGGAGCCGAAATTCGCCTGGGGCAAGCCGGTCTCCGACCACCCGCTGTGGGGATGGCAGATGGCCGCCGGCATGGCGCTCGCGGCAGCCGTGTTTGCCGCGGCCTGTGCCGGGCGGTCCAAGATCATGGGCGACCTCGGCACGCCGGTGCTGGCCGGCATCATCGTCGATGCCCTGGCGGGCGGGATCGCCGCGCCCTGGGCGGTCGCCAATGCCGCCACCGAAAGCCTCGGCGTCGGCGGCTGGGCGAGGGGCCTCGCCTTCGTCGCGGTATCGGTCGCGGCCCCGGTCGCGGCGGCCATGATGCTGTCGCGGGGCATGGCGGTTCCTCCGTTCGGCCGCACCCTCGCGCGGGCGGCGGAGCGGCCGCGCACCGGCGCTTGCGGCGGCGAGCGGCGCGATCCTGGTCGCCGCCACCGTGCTGGCGCTGCAGACCGCGCTGGGGCTCGTGTTCGACCCGCGCTACCGCGACCTCATCTTTGCGCCGATGACGGCGGCCGTCATCCCGTTTGCCGTCGCTTCGTTCGTCGGCGCAAGGGCAAGGTCGCAGCTCGGTCCGTCGCGGCTCGGCCGCGCCGAGCTCATCGCCGCCGTCACCCTGGCGGCGTCGGCGGTCTACATCGTTCTCAACGAGAGCTTCGAGAACTGGCAGGCGCTGTGGTTCGCCGCCATGCTGGTCGTCCTCGCCGTCACACTGTTTCGGTTACGGGACGTGCAAAGCACATGATCAGCAGCGCCGCGGCAAAGCCGGACAGGCTCGCATTATAGAGTACGATGCCGAAGGCGGTGGCGACGAGGCCGATGGTGAACAGCGGCACCGACGGGCGGATCAGCGCCAGCACCGCGGCGCCCAGGCTCACCCAGCCGAACACGTCATTGTCGAACAGGGCGGCGGCGACCTTGCGGCTCAGGCACAGCCAGGTCGTGAGCCCGGCATCGCAGGCGAGCCCCACGCTCGGCTGCTCGATCACGAGATAACGCATGTACATGGCATAGCCGAGCGAAACAAAGCCGATGGAGATCACCCAGTTCAGCGCCGCCGCCGAGGGCGCGAACAGCCGCGCCTTGCGGGGCGCATCGGGGCCGGGGGAGACGGTGCCCGGGGATGCGGCATCGGGGGCTGACATGACGCTTTCGATCGCCGCCATCCGGCCCTAGCCGCGCACCGCGGCCAGCGCGGCGCGACATTCCGGCAGGAGTCTCGGGGCGTTGCGGGCGAGGCACGCGATGATGCGGCCGCCGCCGGGCGGAACATCGCCGCACAGACTGCGATGACTGGCAGCACAGACCCGCAAGATCGCAATCTCGGCGCGCAGCGGCAGCCGTGGGATCAGGAACGGTTCGGTTTCCGGGGGCGTCGCCGCCTCGGGACTTGCCGGTTCGGGACTTGCAACGCCCGGAGTTGCAGCGCCGAGACTTGGCGTCCTGCCGCCGATCGCGGCGAGCGCACCCTGGCAGGATTGCGAAATCTCCCCCTGGTTGCGTTCAAGGCACATCAGCGCGTCCCGGCCTCCGGGCTGCACGCCGGAGCAATGCGCTATGAAATCCGACCGGCAGGCGGCACGGATGGCGCTGAGCTGCTTTGCGCTCGGCCGCTGTGGCGCGGTGGCTGCGCGCGGCGCCGCAGGAGCAGGCCGCGGCGCGGCCACCGCTGCGGCCGGCGGCGCCGCGGGCGGTGCAGTCATGGGTGGTGCTGCCACGGCAGACGGCGTGGCGGCGGCCGGGGTCGCGCGCACGACGTTTTGGCAGGCCGGCGAGAGTCCTGCCGCATTGGCCCGCAGGCACAGCAGAAGCTCGGGGTTCCCCGGCGCAATCCAGGAGCAGTGCGACATGAAATCCTTGAGCGTACAGGCCTCCTGGACGGCGGTGAGCTGATCCTGCGCAGACGGCTGCCCGGCGGCCGGCTGTGGCGTTTCCGCGGGCGGCGTCTGCGGGTCCGTCGCCGCCGCGGGCGTCTCTGGACTGTGTCCTCTCCGCCTTGGGGAGAACCGCACTGACGGCGCTGCCGCACTCCGCCGACAATCGTGCCGCGTTGCGTTCGAGGCATTGCAGCGCCTCGCGGCCTCCCGGCTGCACGCCGGAGCAATGCGCTATGAAATCCGACCGGCAGGCTTGCCGCAAGGTCGCGATCTGTCCGGGGCTTGGTTGCTGCGCGGCCATCGGCTCGGCCATCGCGATCGGAAACGCCAGCAAGGCCAGCGCCGCGACCTCGCGCATACCGATGCAACGCGGCAACCTACAACGGGGCAACCTATAGAGTGGAACCATGTTACACCTCCCGGACCAGGCTGCCAGGGTGTGGTGACCCCAGTGTACCCAGACGCAGCCCGTGCTGTCAGGCCGCAATTCGAGCCCGTTTTCATATCGCAAATCATTCCGGCGTCCAAAAGGCGCGATCATGCCAGATCATGTCCGCTCGCTTGGAAAATGCCTCCTGGAGAGGCGGAGGCGAGCCCCGTCGCAGCTCGTGCTTTCCTCGACCGCCCGTGGCGCGTTATGACGGCGTTCCTGCCGGGCACGTCGCGGTCGCCAAGGGGGGTACAAGGGCGGAATAAATGACCTCAAGAACCTGTCTCACCATCGTTCTTGCCGCCGGCGAAGGCACCCGCATGCGGGCGTCGCGGCCCAAGGTGCTGCATGCCATCGGCGGCCGCAGCCTGATCGCCCATGTGCTGGCCGCGGCCGGCACCGCGGGCGGGGCCCAGGCGGTGGTGGTCGGTCCCGCCCAGGGCGCAGATCAGCAAGCGGTGGTGGCCGCCGTGCAGGCGGCGATGCCCGGTGCTGAACTGTTCGTGCAGGAGGAGCGGCGCGGCACCGCCCATGCGGTGCTGGCGGCAAAGCCGGCCCTGAGGCCGGCCACCGATGATGTCCTGATCGTGTTCGCCGACACCCCCCTCATCACCCCGCAGACCCTGGCGCGGCTGCGCGGCGCGCTGGCGCAGGGGGCGGCGGTCGCGGTGCTCGGCTTCCGGCCGGCCGATCCGACCGGCTATGGGCGGCTGATCGTGGCACCGGATGGTGGCCCGGCTGGTGGACTTTTGGCCATCCGCGAGGAAAAGGATGCGACCGCGCAGGAGCGCGCCATCGGCCTGTGCAATGCCGGCCTGATGGCGCTGCGCGGCGACACGGCGCTGGCGATCCTGGAGCGGATCGGGGATGACAATGCCAAGCACGAGTTCTATCTGACCGATGCGGTCGCCATCGCCCGCGGACTGGGATTGGCGACGGCGGCACTGGAAACCGAGGAGGACGAGGTGCGCGGCGTCAACACCCAGGCTCAACTCGCCGAGGCGGAAGCCGTGCTGCAGCGCCGGCTGCGTGCCGCCGCCCATGACGCCGGGGTCGCGATGGCCGCCCCCGAGACCGTCCATCTGAGCGCCGACACCAGGCTCGGCCGCGACGTCGTGATCGAGCCCTATGTGGTGTTCGGGCCGGGGGTGACGGTGGAGGACGGCGCGGTGATCCGCTCGTTTTCCCATCTCGAAGGGGCGACAATCGGGCGGGGCGCCCGGGTCGGGCCGTTCGCGCGGTTGCGTCCCGGCGCGCGGCTCGAGGCCGATGTCCATGTGGGAAACTTCGTCGAGGTCAAAGAGGCCCGGCTCGCCGCCGGCGCCAAGGCCAACCACCTCGCCTATATCGGCGATGCCAGTGTGGGGGAGGGCAGCAATATCGGTGCCGGCGCCATCACCTGCAATTACGATGGTGCCGCCAAGCACCGCACCGAGATCGGCAAAGGCGTGTTCATCGGCTCGAACGCGGCGATGGTCGCCCCGGTGAGGATCGGCGACGGCGCTTATGTCGGCACCGGCTCGGTGATCACCAGCGACGTGCCGGCGGACGCGCTTGCGCTCGGCCGCAGCCGGCAGGTCAATAAGGAAGGCTGGGCCCGGCGGCTGCGCAGCCTGCTCAGCGCCGGCCGGAAAGCGCCGTGACCCGCGGGATGGCCGATCAAACGGTGCAAGCAACCGCAATAACTTTTGAATTCATAACGGTTTTTTCGCCGTTACCAGAGAGACTGGGTGGGGTCGCGGGCATCAGCGGCCTGCGGACCAGGGGGTGGGCCTGATGTGCGGAATCATCGGAATCCTCGGCAGCGCGCCGGTCGCGACCAGCATGGTGGATGCTTTGAAGCGGCTGGAATACCGCGGCTATGACTCGGCGGGGATCGCGACGCTGGAGGCCGGCCACCTGACCCGCTGCCGCGCCGAAGGCAAGCTCAGGAATCTCGAAGTCCGGCTGTCCAAGGAGCCGCTGTCGGGGACCATCGGCATCGGCCATACCCGCTGGGCGACCCATGGCCGTCCCAACGAGATCAATGCCCATCCCCATGCGACCGACCGGGTCGCGGTGGTCCACAACGGCATCATCGAGAATTTCGCGGAATTGCGCACCGAGCTGGAATCCCGCGGCGCCAAGTTCGCGACCGAGACCGACACCGAGGTGGTGGCGCATCTCGTCACCGACGAGATGCTCAAAGGCGCCGGCCCGATCACGGCGGTCGCCTTCGCGCTGCCGCAGCTCAAGGGCGCGTTCGCGCTCGCCTTCCTGTTTTCCGGCGAGGAGGACCTCCTGGTCGGCGCCCGGCGCGGCTCGCCGCTCGCCATCGGCTATGGCGACGGCGAGATGTATCTCGGTTCCGACGCGATTGCGCTCGCGCCTTTCACCAGTTCCATCAGCTATCTGGAGGACGGCGATTTCGTCGTCCTCACCCGCGGCGGCGCGGTCATCCAGGACCTGACCGGCAAGGTGGTCACGCGGCCGGTGATCCGCTCCGGCGCCTCGGCTTTGCTGGTCGACAAGGGCAATCACCGCCACTTCATGGCGAAGGAGATTCACGAGCAACCCGACGTGGTCGGCCACACGCTCGCCCATTATGTCGACTTCGCCACCAGCCGGATCGCGCTGCCGGGCAAGCTGCCGTTCGATTTCCGCGCCATCGACCGGCTCTCGATCTCGGCCTGCGGCACCGCCTATTATGCCGGGTTGATCGGCAAATACTGGTTCGAGCGCTTCGCCCGGCTGCCGGTCGAGATCGACATCGCCTCGGAGTTCCGCTATCGCGAGGCGCCGTTCCTGCCCGGCAATCTCGCGCTGTTCGTGTCGCAGTCGGGGGAGACCGCCGATACGCTGGCGACCCTGCGCTATGCCCGCGAGCAGAACCAGCACGTCATGTCGATCGTCAATGTGGCGACCTCGACGATCGCCCGCGAAAGCGACGTGGTGATGCCGACGCTCGGCGGACCGGAGATCGGCGTCGCCTCGACCAAGGCGTTCACCTGCCAGCTCACGGTGCTCGCCTGCCTCGCCATCGCGGCAGGGCGCGCCCGCGGCGTGCTCAGCGAGGACGACGAGACGAAGCTGGTCAAGGCGCTGATCGAGACACCGCGCCACATGGCGGAGGCGCTGGCGCTGGAGCCGCAGATCGAGCGGCTGGCGCGTGACCTCGCCAAGTCCCGCGACGTGCTCTATCTCGGCCGCGGCACCAGCTATCCGCTCGCGCTCGAAGGTGCGCTCAAGCTCAAGGAGATTTCCTACATCCATGCCGAGGGCTATGCCGCCGGCGAGCTCAAGCACGGCCCGATTGCCCTGATCGACGAGACCATGCCGGTGGTCGTGATCGCGCCTTATGACCGCGTGTTCGAGAAGACCGTGTCGAACATGCAGGAGGTCGCCGCGCGCGGCGGCCGCATCATCCTGGTGACCGATCCCAAGGGCGCGCGCGCGGCGACGATCAACTCGCTCGTCACCCTGACGCTGCCGGACATGCCGTCCACGGTGACGCCGCTGGTCTACGCCATTCCGGTGCAATTGATCGCCTACCATACCGCCGTTATCATGGGCACCGATGTCGATCAGCCTCGCAACCTCGCCAAATCGGTGACGGTCGAGTAGGCAGCGGCCCAAGGTCGCGCCGGCTGCCGGCATCCGCTGCCGCCGGCGATAGACCATGGCGCGCCCAGGCCTGAAGACCATATAATCCGTGTCATGAGCTCATTCGACGATTCGCAGGCGCCGCAGCTCGCTCCGGGCGGGCCCGACAAGCCGCCGGTGCATCACCACGGCGGCGTCGGCAGCCGGATCCGCAACTACTTCCTCACCGGCCTCGTGGTCGCCGGCCCGCTCGCCATCACGGTGTGGCTGACCTGGTCCTTCATCACCTGGGTGGACAACCTGGTGCGGCCCTTCATCCCGGTCGCCTACCGCCCGGAAACCTACCTGCCGTGGCAGGATTCCGGGCAGCGGCCTGATCATCGCCCTCATCGCGCTGACCTTGCTCGGCTTCCTCACCGCCAACCTCGTCGGCCGCACCCTGGTCGAGGCGGGCGAGCGGATCCTCGACCGCATGCCGCTGGTGCGCTCGATCTACAAGGGCTTGAAGCAGGTGTTCGAGACGCTGTTCTCGCAATCCGGCTCGAGCTTCCGCACCGTCGGCCTGGTCGAATTTCCCGCGCCCGGCATGTGGTCGCTGGTGTTCCTGTCGCAGCCGCCGAGCCCCGAGATCACCGCCGTGGTACCGAACAAGGAAGAGCACGTGTCGGTGTTCATGCCGTGCACGCCGAACCCGACCACCGGATTCTTCTTCTACGTGCCGCGGAGCGCCGTCATCGAGCTCGACATTCCCGTCGAGGCCGCGGCCAAGCTCATCATGTCGGCCGGCCTGATCCAGCCGACCGCCGGCGACGGCCCGAAACGGCTGGCCGCGCTCGCCGAAACCGCAAGGGTCGCGCAGGCGGCGCGGCTGCCGAAGCCGGCTTCGGTGGCAGCGCCGGTGGAGTGATTCGACGGGTGGATGGGCAAAGGTGCGCCCTTTGCGGCGTGTCTATGTGCGTGCCCACGTGCGACATGGCAACCGCGGGGATGCGGAGCCCGTCGTCCGGCCGAAGGCCGGCTCTATTGTGCCACCGATCCAACGCCCCCCGCAATTATAGCCAGATCGACTGGGCCTGTTTCCGCGCCAAGAAGGCCGGCGCCCCAGGCCCCGAGTGCTAGCACGAATGGTCCTTTCAGAATTCCCGCGTGTTGCGGCTACTAGAACTAAGGCTGGCGGTGACCTTGCTCCGTTGCAGCCTTGTCCACAACGGCTTCCCACCGCTTAAGAGCTTTCTTAACCACACCTTGGTTCACTGCAGTAATCGGCTGCTGAAGGACGCTGCCTATCGCCCGCACCTGCGGCCAGGGCGCCAAAGCGCACACGCTTGATGCGACCGTCAAAAGACTTCCGACATTCTCGACAGGATTGTTATCAATCAAAGACTTAACATCAAAAATGATCTTGTACTCAACCGCGTTTATCAATCTGCTCCACGTTTCGATGGGTTTGCACAGCGAGGCGCTCTCACAGAAGTAGATATTGATTATATCAATACCCTCCAACCCTGCCCCCCGTAATTCTTCACAGAATCTGCTTCAGTCGCGAGTCAATCCAATACATTACCCCGAAATGCGCACGATTCATTGCACGCGCCGTCGCGTTGTCTTCATACTTCAAATAGAGCTTAACCGCGCGAATTTTCATCACGAGGATCCAGACCTCTGCGCTCCCTCATCCTTCAACCGTGCATTACAGGATGGGAAGCGCTCCCACTGTACCAAGTATCTGCCGACACCGTATGCGGCAGCGCCGCGCCGGCCACGAAGCATTTGCCCACCGCTGCGTGCCCACCTCACCGCTGCGCCGCCGGCGTCCGCTCGGCCTTCGGTCCGCGCAAAACGTTCGGATTGAGCGCGAGCGAAATACCGAGCGCGAGCGCCAGCAGGGCGGACACGACCTTCCAGAACGCCAACGGATTGCGCTCGTAGAGCGGCTGCGGCCGAGGGGCGGGCGGCGCCGCGCGGATCGCGCCGTGCTCCAGCGCGAAGATGAACTCGAAGACGTCGCCGAAGCGGTCGTCGGGATCGGCCGCGGTGGCGCGGGCGAGCGCCTCGTCCAGCCAGGCCGGCAGGTCGGGGCGGTGCGCGGCGAGCGGCTTCGCCCGCTTGAAGCGCGGATGGGAGAATGCCTCGATCTCGCCATAGGGATAGGCCGCGGTGAACATCCGATAGATCGTCACGCCGAGCGCGAATTGATCCGAGCGCTCGTCGCCCGGCGCGCCGGCGAACAGTTCCGGCGCCATGTAGCTCGGCGTGCCCGGCGCATAGGGAGCCGGGATGTCCTCCATGTGCGGCAGCCGCGCCACGCCGAGGTCGATCAGCCGCAGCCCGGGCGCCTCGCGGTCGCGGATCGCCTCCAGGATCACGTTTTCCGGCTTGATGTCGCGGTGGATGATGCCGGCGCGGTGCAGCGCGGCGACGCCGCCGGCGAGCTTGATCGCGTAGCCGAGGCCTGACGTGAGCGACAGGCGCGGTGGCCGCGACAGCCGCCGCTCCAGCGTCTCGCCCTCGTAGAACGGCATCGCCGTGTAGAGCCCGGTCTGGCGGCCCAGCGGCAACTCGATCGCCTCGGTGACCCAGGGGCTGCGGATGCGCGCCGCAATCCATGCCTCGCGCAGAAACGCTCCGCGCAAGACGCTCTCCGCCCCGGTGACGGGCTTGGGGAACTTGAGGATGACGCGCCGCCGCTCGATGCGATCTTCGGCCTCGAACACCCGCGTGTAGCGGCCGTCCGCCAGCATGGCCTGCAGGTGGAAGCCGTCGATCATCGGCCCCGGCCTTGGGCACCGGCAGCAGCGGCAGGCTCGCGGCCGCAAATGCGAGGTCGGTCTGGTCGGCCGGCGGCAGGCCGATGACGTCGACCACCAGCGCGGTGGCATTGTCCCCGGTCCGCGCGGCGATCCCGGCCGCGACGAGCTCGTGCGCGGTCTCGTCGGGTGCGTTGCGCCGCGCCAGGATTTCCGCGATCTCCCGGTTTGCAACGCCGCCATGGATGCCGTCGCTGCACAGGAGGTAGCGGTCATAGAGGCGTAACGTGTCGGCGGTGTAATCGATGCGGATGCTCTCCTCGGCGCCGACCGCGCGGGTGAGGATGTGCCGCAATCCCGCGCCGGCCATGGCGTGGTCGGTGGTCATCTGGTCGAGCCGTCCATCGCGCCAGCGATAGGCGCGGGTGTCGCCGACATGGATCACGTGGACCTGGCGTCCGCGCAGGACGAGCGCGGTCAGCGTGCACGCCATCCCCGCGAGCGTCTCGTCGCTGCGGCCGATGGCATGCGCCCAGGAATTGAAGGCTTCCACCGCGCGGGCGCTGCTGCGGTGGATGCCGAGCGTCTCGTTCCGGCCGAGATGGCCTTCGATGAACGAGCGCACCGCGAGTTCCGCCGCCACCCTTCCGCCCTTGGCGCCGCCGACGCCGTCGGCGATCGCCGCCACCGCGCCGAGGCGCGCCTGCTGCTCGCGGCTGCCCGCGTAGAAGGCGGCAAAGTCCTCGTTGCGTTCGCGCGGACCGGTGTCGGTCGCGAACCCGCAGCGAAGCTCGAGCCGGGTCGGGGTGTCGGTTTCGCCGGGGGCGCGAACGGGTTCCATGACGCCGGGGATTCTCTGCGTTAACGACGCCAAAGAACAGCTTTTTCCGCAGAGCACAAAATATGCGCGACGTGATGCGGAACGATGCAAGCGGGCCTTGCCGCGTCAATCGCAAGTTCTCCGCAGGGTTTCACGCGCCCGGCAGCCCGGGTCCGGAAATGCGTGCCAAAAAGTACATCAGCGCCGGTGATTGCATTTTCACGTGCCGTGCTCTCATTTTGATCAAGACATTTTGCGAGGAAAATCGGGACCATGTTGCGATGATGGACAAGGCGTTCTTCCGGTCCGGCAACACCCCGACGCTGTTCGCGGCGTTCTTCTATTTCGACATCAGCTTCATGGTCTGGGTCATGCTCGGACCGCTGGGCGTGCAGATCGCGAGCGACCTCCATCTCGACACTGCGCAAAAGGGCCTGATGGTCGCGGTGCCGGTGCTCGCCGGCGCGCTGATCCGCGTCGTCAACGGCGTGCTGGTCGATCATCTCAAGCCGAAGCGCGCCGGCCTCATCGGCCAGGTGATCGTGATCGTCGGGCTGTTCGTCGTCTGGCTCCTCGGCATCCACAGCTTTGCGGGGATTCTCGTCGTCGGCGTCGTCCTCGGCGTCGCCGGCGCATCCTTCGCGGTGGCGCTGCCGCTGGCCTCGCGCTGGTATCCGCCGGAGCATCAGGGCACCGCGCTCGGCATCGCCGGCGCCGGCAATTCGGGCACGGTGCTCGCGGCGCTGTTCGCGCCGAGCCTCGCGGCGGCGTTCGGCTGGATCAACGTGATCGGCCTTGCGCGTCATTCCCGCTGCTCATCGCCTTCGTCGTCTATATCGTGCTGCGCCAAGGACAGCCCCAACCGCGCCGCCGCCCAAGGGCTGGACGGAGTATCTCGCGGTCCTGCGCGATCGGCGACGCCTGGTGGTTCATGTTCTTCTACGCCGTCACCTTCGGCGGCTTTGTCGGCCTCGCCTCGTCGCTGACGATCTACTTCAACGCCGATTACGGCCTCAGCCCCGTCACCGCCGGCTATTTCACCGCCGCCTGCGTGTTCGCGGGCTCGCTGGTGCGGCCGATCGGCGGCGCCGTCGCCGATCGCTATCGGCGGCATCCGGGCGCTTGACGGTCATGTACATCGTCGCGGCGATCGCGATCGCGATCGTCGAGCTTCCGTCTGCCGCAGGCCTGGATGGCGCTGACCGTCGTTCGTCGTCGGCATGCTGGCGCTGGGGATGGGCAATGGCGCGGTCTTCCAGCTGGTGCCGCAGCGGTTCCGCTCACGAGATCGGCGTCATGACCGGCCTCGTCGGCATGACCGGCGGCATCGGCGGATTCTATCTCGCCTCGAGCCTCGGCTACTCCAAGCAGTTCACCGGCAGCTATCAGGCGGGCCTTCTGGTGTTCGCCGCCTTGGCGCTGTTCGCGCTGGTCGGTCTGACCAGCGTCAAGACGCGCTGGCGCACGACCTGGGGGGCCGAACTGGTCGCCGCGCGCATCTGACGGGACATGACCGACATCAGCGACCGCGAAGGTCGACACCCACTGTCCCTACTGCGCTCTGCAATGCGGCATGACGCTGGTGGCGCAGCGACGGTCGCTGGTGGTCGCCGCCGCGGGACTTTCCGACCAACAAAGGCGGCCTGTGCCGCAAGGGCTGGACCGCCGCCGAGCTGCTCGACGCGCCGCGACCGGCTGACCGACGCCCCTGGTGCGCGAACACAAGGGCGGCGCCGTTGCTTGCCGGTGACCTGGGACGAGGCGCTCGACCGGATCGTCGCCGGCGCTGCGCGCGATCCAGGCGGCACTCACGGCCCCGACGCGATCGGCGTCTTCGGCGGCGGCGGCCTGACCAACGAGAAGGCCTACATGCTCGGCAAGTTCGCCCGCGTCGCGCTGCGGACCGCCAACATCGACTACAACGGCCGCTTCTGCATGGCGTCCGCCGCCGCGGCCGGCCTGCGCGCGTTCGGGATCGATCGCGGCCTGCCGTTTCCGCTGGAGGATATTCCGGGCGCCGAGGCGATCCTGCTGGTCGGCGGCAATCCGGCCGAGACCATGCCGCCGATCATGCAGTATTTCGAGGAGCAGCGTCGGCGCGGCGGCAAGCTGATCGTCGTCGATCCGCGGCGCACCGCGACCGCCAAGCTCGCCTCGTGCACCTGCAGCTCACGCCCGGCACCGACGCGGCGCTGGCCAACGGGCTGCTTGCATGTCGCGATCCAACACGGCTGATCGACGATGACTTCATCGCCGCGCGCACCACCGGATTCGAGCGCGTCCGCCGCATCGTCGCGTCCTATTGGCCCGACCGCGTCGAGCGCATCACCGGCGTCCCGGCGCGCAAGATCGAACGAGGCCGCCGCACATCATGGGCGAAGCGGCCACCGCCATGGTGCTGACCGGCGCGCGGCCCCGAGCAGCAGAGCCACGGCGTCGACAATGTGCTCGCGTTCATCAATCTGGCGCTGGCGCTCGGCAAGGCCGGCAAGCCGCTACTGCGGCTATGGCTGCCTGACCGGCCAGGGCAACGGCCAGGGCGGCCGCGAGCACGGCCAGAAGGCGGACCAGCTTCCCGGCTATCGCAAGCTCGACAATCCCGGCGCATCGCGCCGAGATCGCCGCGATCTGGGGCATCGATCCCGACGACCTGCCGCGGCCCGGCCTGTCCGCCGCCGAACTGCTGGCGGCGCTCGGCACGTCGATACGCGGCCTCCTGGTGTTCGGCTCGAACATCGTCGTTTCGGCGCCGGCGGCGGTGCAACTCGGCGCCCGGCTCGACGCCCTCGACTTGCTGGTGGTGGCCGATCTCGTTCCTGTCCGAGACCGCCGCCCAGGCCGACGTGGTGCTGCCGGTCGCGCAGTGGGCGGAAGAGGAAGGCACCATGACCAACCTCGAGGGCCGCGTGCTGCTGCGCCGCCGCGTGCAGGCCGCCGCCCGACGGCGTGTGGACCGATGCGCAGATCCTCAAGGCTCTGGCCGACCGTCTCGGCGCCGGCCGCCACTTCACCGCCGACACCCGCGAGATATTCGAGGAATTGCGGCGCGCCACGTCGGGCGGCACCGCCGACTATGCCGGCATCACCTACGACCGGATCGTCGGCGAGGACGGCGTGTTCTGGCCGTGCCCGGACGAAGGCCATCCCGGCACGCCGCGCCTGTTCCTCGAACGCTTCGCCACCGACGACGGACGCGCCCGGTTCCATCCGGTCGAGTACATGCAGGCCGCCGAGGTGCCCGACGGGGACTACCCGTATTTCCTGACCACCGGCCGCGTGCTGGCGCAATACCAGTCGGGAACGCAGACCCGCCGCGTCAAGGAGCTTGCCGAGGCGGAGCCGGAGCCGTTCGTGGAAATCCATCCCGATACCGCCGGCAGCCTCGGCATCGCCGCGGGAGACAAGATCCGGCTCACCACCAGGCGCGGGCGCGCGGTGATGAAGGCGCGGCTCACCCCCGACATCCGCCTCGATACGGTGTTCGTGCCGTTCCACTGGGGCGGCGGCGCCAGCGCCAATGCGCTGACCAATCCCGCGCTCGACCCGGTCTCGCGCATTCCCGAGTTCAAGGTCTGCGCGGTCCGCGTCGAGAAGGTCGCGGTGCCCGGGGTCGCCCGCGCCCAAGCCCCCGCGTCAACCGTCTCGCAGTGAGGCAGAACCATGGAAGCAGCACCTCGATTTCTTCAGGGCGTCTTTGCCTTCAAGGGCAGCGGCTTCGACAAGCCCACCGCGCTCGACGGCAAGCTCGCCTACACCGTCCCGTCGGACAAGCGGGCGCAACTCATCTATCTGCGTGCCGGCAATTCGAGCGCCGAGCTCATCTATCTCCTGCTGATGCGCGACGGCAAGCCGATGCGCTACTTCCCGGTCGGCGCGAAAGTCGAGCGTCCACGTGGCGCTCGTCGTCATCGAAGACATTTTCCCCGAAACCAAGCTCGAAGTCCTGCTGGCGGCGCCGGCGGATGTCTCCGGCAGCCTGGTGATCGATATCGGACTGCTGGAAATCTGAGATTTGGAAATCTGACAAGCGGTTGCGTTCCTGAGGACGAGGCAGATGCGAAGCAGAAGCTCGTGGTGGTCGGCAACGGCATGGCCGGCGCGCGCGCCGTCGAGGAAGTGCTGGCCGCGGCGGCGACGAACCGGTTCGACATCACGATGTTCGGCGACGAGCCCTACGGCAACTACAACCGGATCCTGCTCTCGAACGTTCTGAGCGGCGCGCAGGACACCAGCGAGATATTCATCAATCCGCTCGACTGGTACGAGGAGAACGACATCACGCTGCACTGCCGGCGCGCGGGTGGGCGAGATCGACCGCGCGGCCAAGGTCGTGGTTTCCGAGAACGGCATCCGCGAGGCGTTTCGACAAGCTGCTGATCGCCACCGGCAGCCGCGCCTTCATTCCGCCGATGGCGGGCGTGAATTCGCCGGACGGCAAGACTGCAAGCCGGGCGTGTTCGGCTTCCGCACCATCGACGACTGCAACGCGATCGTTCGCAAGGCGAAGCAGAGCAAGCGCGCCGCCGTGATCGGCGGCGGCCTGCTGGGCCTCGAGGCGGCGCGCGGCCTGCTCAACCACGGCTGCGAGGTGCATGTCGTCCACCTCGCCGGGCATCTGATGGAGATGCAGCTCGACACCACCGGCGGCGCGATCCTGCAGATCGAGCATGGAAGAGATGGGCGTCAACGTCCATCTCAAGAAGCTCGACCAGCGAAGTGCTCGGCGAGGACACGGGTGACCGGCCTCGGCTTCAAGGACGGCACCACGCTCGACTGCGACATGGTCGTCGTCGCCGCCGGCATCAGGCCGAACGCGGAAATCGGATTGCGCTGCGGGCTCACGGTCGAGCGCGCCATCGTCGTCGACAATCACATGCGCTCGGTCGACGATTTCGACATCTACGTCGTCGGCGAATGCGCGCAGCATCGCGGCCACGTCTACGGCCTGGTGGCGCCGCTGTGGGAGCAGGCCAAGGTGTTCGCCGACCACATCACCGGCACGGCATCGAACGCCGCCTATCACGGCTCCAAGCTCGCGACCAAGCTCAAGGTGATGGGCGTCGAACTGGCCTCCATGGGCATCACCGAGCCCGCCGAGGACCGCGACGAGGTCATCCAGTTCACCGAGCCGAAGAAGGGCACCTACAAGAAGCTGATCGTGCGCGACGGCCGCCTGGTCGGCGGCATCCTGATGGGCGATATCAGCAAGGCCGCCTATCTGATGCAGGCGCTTCGACCGCGACACGCCGCTGCCCGACGAGCGGCTGTCGCTGCTGTTCGATCTCGGCGCGCCCAGCCGAGAAGGTCACGCATCGACGAGATGCCGGCCGACGACGCAGGTCTGCAACTGCAACGGCGTCACCAAGGCGCGCCATCGGCGCCTGCGTGGCGGCCGGCAACCGCAGCGCCCAAGGCGGTCATGGACGCGACCCGCGCCGGCATGGGCTGCGGTTCCTGCAAGGGCCTGGTCGGCGAGATCGTCGACTGGTTCTGCGGCGGCGAGGTCGAAGAAGATCCCTCCGTCCACTACTACGTGCCCTGCATTCCGCTGACGCAAGCCCGAACTCGTCAAGGCGATCCGCGAGCAGGGGCTGCAAATCGGTCTCGGCGGTCTTCGACGCGCTGGCCGGCGGGGTCGAGGACGCCGCCAGCAAGCCGGCGCTGGCCTCGCTGCTCATCACGCTCTGGGCCGGCGAATACGAGGACGAGCGCGACGCGCGCTTCATCAACGACCGCGTGCACGGCAACATCCAGAAGGACGGCACCTTCTCGGTCATTCCCGAAATGCCCGGCGGCGTCTGCACGCCGGCCGAGCTGATGCGCATCGCCGAGGTCGCGCGTCAAATACAACGTGCCGCTGGTCAAGCTGACCGGCGGCCAGCGCATCGACCTCGTCGGCGTTCCGAAGGACGACCTGCCCGGCGTCTGGCGCGACCTCGGCATGCCCGCGGGCTACGCCTGGGGCAAGAGCTATCGCACCTGCAAGAGCTGCATCGGCATCGACTTCTGCCGCTTCGGCCTCGGCGACAGCATGGGCGCTGGCGCTCAAGATCGAGCAGCGCTTCCGCGGCATCGACAGCCCCGGCAAGCTGAAGCTCGCCACCGCCGGCTGTCCGCGCAACTGCTCCGAAGCGCTGGTCAAGGACGTCGGCGCGGTCGCGATCGGCGACGGCAAGTGGGAAATCTATATCGGCGGCGCCGGCGGCTCCCATGTGCGCAAGGGCGACCTGCTCTGCACCGTCGACAGCGAAGACGAGGTCCTGCTCTACACCGGCCGCTTCATGCAGTATTACCGCGAGAACGCGAAATACAAGGAGCGCACCTACACCTTCGTCGAGCGGATCGGCATCGAGCGGATTCGCGCCGTCGTCGTCGAAGACAGCGAAGGGATCGCGCGCGGCGCTCGATGCGGCGATGCAGGCTTCGGTCGAGGCGACCTACGATCCCTGGACCGAGGCGACGGCGCCCAAGACCGCAAATCAGTTCGTCAGCGTCATCGCGGCGGGAGACGGCTGAGATGCCACGGCACGCTCCTGATCGGCGAGGCGGCGCAGATACCCAAGGGCGAAGGCCGGACCTTCCAGGTGGCCGGCCGCGCCATCGCGGTGTTCCGCACCCATTCCGGCGAGGTGTTCGCGACCCAGGCCCAATGTCCCCATCTCAACGGGCCGCTCTCCGACGGACTGATGGGCGGCGCGACCGTCGTCTGCCCGTTGCACGAGCGGACCTACGATCTGCGCACCGGCGCCGGCTTGAACGGCGAACCGACCAGCCTTGCGGTTTATGCGGCCTCGCTCGACAAGGACGGCAACATCTGGGTGACGGTGCCGGGGTAGGGCGCCCCGGTCATTCCGGGGCGCCGCGTCAGCGGCGAACCCGGAATCCAGACGAGCTCGCCAGCCTGAACCACCGCGGCCTGGATGCCGAGTTCGCGCGTAGGACGCGCGCCCCGGCGCCAAACAGCAACGCCTATTTCATCGCGTCGTAGATCTTGTGGGTCCAGGCGCCCGTGGGCTTTTTGGTGATCACCGGATCGGAGCCGCCGGTCAGCAGCGTCGTCACGGTGCGTTCGTAATCCTGCGCATCGAGCTTGCCGTCGCCGGTGGCGAGGAGCTTGGCGATCTCGCCCATCATGCGCTTCTGGTGCTTCTCGGTCTGGGCGCCGGTGGTGTCGGCGGCGAGCACGATCTTGGCGGCCTCGTCGGGGTTCTTGCGGGCGTAGTCCCAGCCCTTCATCGACGCCTTCACGAACTTCGCCATCTTGGCGACGAAGGCGGGGTCGGCGAGCTTGCTTTCCAAGACGTAGAGGCCGTCCTCCAGCGTCGCCACGCCTTCGTCCTCGTACTTGAAGACGACGAGTTGCGCCGGCTTGTAGCCGCCGTCGATGACCTGCCAGTATTCATTGTAGGTCATGGTCGAGATGCAGTCGGCCTGCTTCTGCAGCAGCGGATCGACGTTGAAGCCCTGCTTGAGCATCTTGACGCCGCCCGCCGAGCCGTCGGTCTTGATGTTGAGCTTCGACATCCACGACAGGAACGGATATTCGTTGCCGAAGAACCACACGCCGATGGTCTTGCCCTTGAGGTCGGCCGGCTTCTTGATGCCGGTCTCCGCGCGGCAGGTGAGTTCGAGCCCGGAGCGCTTGAACGGCTGGGCGATGTTCACCAGCGGCACGCCCTTCTCGCGCGATGCCAGTGCCGAGGGCATCCAGTCGATGATGACGTCGGCGCCGCCGCCGGCGATCACCTGGGCCGGCGCGGTGTCGGGCCCGCCGGGATTGATGGTGACGTCGAGGCCGGCATCCTTGTAGTAGCCCTTGGCGGCGGCGACGTAATAGCCGGCGAACTGCGCCTGGGTCACCCATTTGAGCTGGATCGTGACCTTGTCGGCGGCGGCCGCCGGATTGGCGAGACAAATGCCGAGCAGCAGCCCGGCGGCGATTGCGAAGGTTTTTTTCATGTCATCTCTCCAAGCTTCGGACCGCCGAGTCAGGTCCGGTAGGACGGGTGCCAGAAGGTCGTCGCACGCTCGGCGAGCACGACAATCCCGTAGAACGCCATGCCGGCGATCGCGGCGAGCGCGATCTCGGCCCACACCATGTCGAGCGACATTCGTGCCACTTCGATCGAAATGCGAAAGCCGATCCCCCGGGTCGGAGTGCCGAAGAATTCGGCGACGATGGCGCCGATCAGCGCCAGGGTCGAATTGATCTTGAGCGCATTGAAGATGAACGGCATCGCCGCCGGCAACTGCAGCTTCATCAGCGTCTGGGCGGGTGAGGCGCCATAGGAGCGCATGAGGTCGCGCTCGATACGGCCGGCGGCGGCGAGGCCGGCCAGCGTGTTGACCAGCATCGGGAAGAACGTGATCACCGCGACGACGGCCGTCTTCGACGGCCAGTCGAAGCCGAACCACATCACCATGATCGGGGCGATGCCGACGATCGGCAGCGCGGAGACGAAATTTCCGATCGGCAGCAGGCCGCGGCCGAGAAAGGTGAAGCGGTGGGCGAGGATCGCCACCGCGAACCCGGCGCCGCAGCCGATCGCGTAGCCGGTGAGCACGCCGCGCACGAAGGTCTGCAGGAAATCCTCGCCCAGCGTCGGCAGCGAGGCGGCAAAACGCACCGCGGTCGCGCTCGGCGACGGCACCAGGACCGGCGGTACCCCGAAGCCGCGCACCGTGACCTCCCAGAGGTAGAACAGGAAGCCCCCAAACAGCAGGGGGATCGCGAGGTCGTTGGCCCGGCGCAGCGTCTCGTCGCGCAGCTTCGAGAGCGGCCATGCCGGTCACGACCAGGCTGGCGGCAAGCCAGCCCGCGAGCACCAGTGCCCAGAAACCGGAACCGGCGGTGCCGGCGATGCCGGGATCGGCGAGCAGCCGGAGCGTGACCGCACACGTGACGATCACCCCGGCAAAACCCATCAGGAGCCCCCGCCTGCGCCAAGGCGCCAGCGCGAACAGCGCGCCGGCGGCGAGCGTCGCCGCGAGCAGGAGGGGATGGCCGGCAAAGCCGGCCGCGCTGCCGAGCGGAAGCGCGAGCGCCGCCAGCACCAGCAGCGCGGCGCCGAGGAACGCGAGCCGGCGCGCGCTCACGGCTTTTCCCCCATGCGCCGCAGCGCCCATCGCTCGGCCCAGCCGGTGATGCCGACCAGGATCGCGGCCAGCAGGGCGGCCGCGAGCAGCGCCGCCCAGATCTGCAGGGTCTGGCCGTAGTAGGAACCGGCCAGCAGGCGCGCGCCGATCCCGGCCTGGGCGCCGGTCGGCAGCTCCGCGACGATAGCGCCGACCAGGGAGATGGTGATGGCGACCTTGAGGCTCGCGAACAGGAACGGCACCGAGGCCGGCAGGCGCAGCTTCCACAACACCTGCAGGGGCGTCGCCGACCACGTCCGCATGAGGTCGCGCTGGATCGGGTCCGGCGAGGTGAGGCCCTTCACCATGCCGATGGTGACGGGGAAGAAGCACAGATAGGCCGAGATCAGCGACTTCGGCAGCAGCCCGCGCAGGCCGATCGAGCCGAGCACCACGATGATGATCGGCGCGACCGCGAGGATCGGCACCATCTGGGAACAGATGATCCACGGCAGCATGCTCTTTTCCAGCACCCGCATGTGCACGATGAGCACGGCGAGCAGGATGCCGAATCCGGTCCCCAGCACGAAGCCGACGAAGGTCGCGGAGAGGGTGACCCAGCTATGGTAGAGCAGGCTGCGCGGGGAGTCCGGGGGATAGCCGAACACGAGATCGATGAATTGCAGCACGATCTGGTGCGGCGCCGCCACCAGCGGACGCTCGGCATCGAGGGTGCCGGCGATGAGGTCCATGACGCCATAGGCGGTGTCGTTGCGCTCGAAGGCATCGCGCACCAGCGTCATGTTCATGAGGATCGCCGCGATGTACCAGACGACGATCAGGACCAGCAAAATGATCAGCACGGGGGCGCGGTCCGCGATCCAGCGCGGCCACCGCAACCGGTGCGGCGCGTCCGCGTGCGAGGCGTCGCTCGTCGCCGGGGTGCTACTCGTCATAGGAATGCCCCGAGCGCAATCCCGTGCGCACGCGCTGGGCGATCTTCAAGAACGCCGGCGTCTCGCGGATTTCGAGGGTGCGGTCGCGCGGGAAATCGCAGGCGATGACGTCGATGATGCGGCCGGGCCGCGGCGACATCACCACGATCCTGGTCGACAGGAATACCGCCTCGGGGATCGAGTGGGTGACGAACACCACGGTCTTGCCGGTCTGGTTCCACAGCCGCAGCAACTGCTCGTTGAGGTGGTCGCGCACGATCTCGTCGAGCGCGCCGAACGGCTCGTCCATCAGCAGCAGCGCCGGTTCGAATGTGAGCGCCCGGGCGATCGAGGCGCGCTGCTGCATGCCGCCGGACAACTGCCAGGGAAACTTGCGCTCGAAGCCGGAGAGGTTGACGAGGGCGAGATAGCGCGCTGCCCGCGCCTTTCGCTCCGCGGCGGAAAAGCCCATGATCTCCAGCGGCAGCATGACGTTACGCTCGATGGTCCGCCACGGATAGAGCGCCGGCGCCTGGAAGATGTAGCCGTAATGCCGCTTGAGACGGGCCTCGCTCGGGCGGTCACTCCGTTGACCGCGATGGTGCCGGCGCTGGGCTGCTCGAGGTCGGCGATGACCCGCAGCAGGGTCGTCTTGCCGCAGCCGGACGGGCCGATGAAGGAGACGAACTCGCCGGCGGCGATCTGCAGATCGATCTTGGAGAGCGCTTCTACTGGCCGTCCGATGTCTCGAAGGTGAGCGAGACGCCCTTGGCGTCGACGGCAAGCGCCGGGCGCTCGGCGGGCCGCCATGTTCCTGTGCCGGTAGCTACGGGTGTGTGCATCGACTTGGTCGCGTGGACAAGTCCCTTCGGCGCCTGCTGGGTGTTCCGCCGTTCACGCCATCTTGGCATATGGCGAGCGATTGCGAAATATTGGCAGACCGGCCTTCCCCTTCCGCGCCCAATGTTTGTTCAGCCGGGAATGAATTTGGGCACGAATTCTGGAGCTTTCTCCGGCGCGCTGTTGGTGCGGGGCGCAATAGCGTGGGGTATTGCGCCGCCTCGGCGCGTCGTCCGGCGGAATACGCTACGCTATTCCGCCCTACATACTGGGGCTCGGCGAACCCAGCGAAATTTTGACTCCCGCGCATATTCGTTCCCATACTTGCGTGGCGTGACAAGCTCCGGTGCGTTCCCCCATGACGACGCGATATTTCGGCGCTCCGATCAAGCGCAACGAGGATCCGCGGCTGCTGCGCGGCCGGGCGCTGTTCGTCGACGATGTCGTGCTCCCGAACATGATGCATGTGGCGTTCCTGCGCAGCGCGGTCGCCCATGGACGCATCCGCGGGATCGACGCCACCGCGGCGCGCCGGCGGGCCGGCATCGTCGCCGTCTATACCGCAGGCGATCTCGGCGACTACTGGAAGCCCGGGCCGCTGCTGGTGCCGCCGCCGCCGATCGCCGGCATGACCTTCAATTTGCGCACCCAGGTGCCGCTTGCCAAGGACAAGGTGCGGCATGTCGGCGAGCCCCTGGCGATGGTGGTGGCGCAAAGCCGCCATCTCGCCGAGGACGCGCTTGCGGACATCGTCGTCGACATCGAAGCATTGCCGGCGGTGGTCGATCTCGAAATGGCGCTCGCGGCGTCGTCGGCCTTGGTCCATGACGACCTCGGCACCAACGTTTCCGCCCATGTGCGCCAGACCAAGGGCAATTACGCGACGGCGGCGGCAGCGGCGGCCCACGTGATCCGCCGGCGGTTCCTCTATGACCGCGGCGCCTCCAATCCGATCG
>CAVVCE010000178.1:0-29046 GCA_963746235.1 uncultured Alphaproteobacteria bacterium | reverse complement strand
AAGGTGAGTGCACAACAGTATGTAAAAGAGAGAGAGCAGAGGAATATACATCCACAGATATGAATACAAAATCAATACAGAGACATAAATATGGAGCAAGACCAGTAGGCGAAAAGGGATCACTCATTGAGCGAATGATCACATACAAGAGATCAATTAATGATACGCATTACAATACTATATATCAACATATATGCTTAATCTGTTCACTAAGTTTATCCTACAACAATAACAACAACACACCCATACCTACAAGCATCAATACAAGGAGTGTAAGTGGAGTACATAATAATAATAATAATACTAGTAGCAATAGACAACAACATGCTACATTACGAAGTAGCACCAATAAGAATAATAATAACAATAACAATGACAATAAACAACAACAAACAACAACAACAGACAATAATGAATCATCAACAAAAGAGAGAGAAGAATGTATGGGTAAAGATCCATATTCTGTAAATATATATGATAAACATGTGTATGTATGTGGTCCCACAGATAGTATAGGTGAAGATGGACTGAAACAATATGAGTTATTATTAGGGGATAAATGGCACAAAATAAAATATATGTACAATGATAATAATAAGGATGTACAATTGTTTATATT
Organism: uncultured Alphaproteobacteria bacterium; assembly: GCA_963746235.1. Lineage (GTDB taxonomy): Bacteria > Pseudomonadota > Alphaproteobacteria > Rhizobiales > Xanthobacteraceae > JAJPKK01. Next base: position 28,427 of record CAVVCE010000178.1, on the reverse strand, counting down.
ACGTAATCATGATATGAGTGGTAATTGTGGTCCACAAGCTATTGGTGATGCATTAAATGTATCCCCTAAATATATACGTACATCTATTGTTAATAGTTATAATAAATTAGATAGTGAAGGGGGAATGTATATAGTGGATCAACCAACATTAACAAAATCAACAACACCAATACGACAACCTACAAAATATTTAAGTCGTGTAACATAGCCACAAATACAACATAAAACAATTATGAATCCAACAACATGGATGGGTACAGATGCATTATTAGGCTTGGCTCAAACAGATATGCTCGCGCATAATTTTACTGTCATACATAGTTCACAACATGAATATACACATTACACGGAATATAATCATGTTGATCGATCTGTACGCAATAAACAAAATACAGTATTATTGCATCATTGTTGTATGAATACAGCTGGGGAGGCTAATCATTATGATTTAATTGTATATGTTATCGATGGAATTTTATATACACATGCACCAGCGAATATGAGAGATAAAATAACAAGTGTTGCACAAAATGCTATCAGTGAATATGAAAATATGAGAAAGAAAAATAAAAATAAAAATGATAATAATCAAAACCATACAAATAATAATGACAGTAACACACAAAACAACAGCAATGATAACAAAAACAGTAGTCAGCCAACATCATCATCAACAACATGGACAGCCCGACGAAATGGGTGCGGGCGATCTCGAGCGCATCGAGCAGCGCCACCGCATCGGCGACGAGCTGCGGATAGGTGTAGCGGCCCGCCGGCGCCTCGGTCGCGCCATGGCCGCGCTGGTCGTAGCGCAGCACGCGGAACGACGGCTTGAAATCCGCCACTTGAGGATCCCACATGGAGATATTGGTGGCGAGCGAATTGCTGAACATGATCCAGGGCGCGCCTTGCGGCCCATCGATCTCGCAGTTGAAGGTGATGCCGTTCGCCTTGATCCGCATGGCCTGACGCCTTCGCTGTTGCAGGGATTGATCGCTCGATTTGGCTCGCTTGCGCCGCGACAGGAGTCGGCTCGCTCCGGTCAACCCGGGACGACCGCCATCTCCGCCTTGGCGCCGGGAGGCCCGGCAGGCTCGCGCGAAAATCGCATCGCATAGAACTGCGCATAGCGGCCGGCCAGCGCCATGAGATCGGCGTGGTTCCCGGATTCCACGATTGTCCCCTTTTCGACGACGTGGATGACGTTCGCCTGGACGATGGTGTGCAGCCGGTGGGCAATCACGAGCGTGGTGCGGCCCTTGATCAGCTTGTCCATGGCTTCCTGGACATAGCGCTCGGATTCGGTGTCGAGCGCCGCCGTCGGCTCGTCCAGAAGGATGACCGGCGCATTGCGGATCAGCGCGCGGGCGATGGCGATACGCTGGCGCTGGCCGCCGGAAAGTTGCGCGCCGTGCTCGCCGACCGGGGTGTCGTAGCCGAGCGGAAACTGCGACACGAACTCGTCCGCATGGGCGGCCCGTGCGGCGGCGACGATGTCGGCTTCGGTCGCATCGGGGCGGCCGAGCGCGATGTTCTGGCGGACGCTGCCGCGGAACAGGAACACGTCTTGCCCGACATAGGCGATGTTGCGCCGGATCGATTCCACCGAGACGGCATCGTAGTTCTGGGCGTCGATGCGGATCGCGCCGCGCTCCGGTGTGTAGAGCGCAAGCACCAGATTGAAGATGGTGGACTTGCCGCCGCCGGACGGGCCGACAAAGGCGGTCACCTCGCCGGGCTGGGCGATGAAGGACACGTCGCGCAGCACCGGGTGGCCGGGGCGGTAGGAGAACGCTACGTCGGCGAACGCGATGGCGCCGCGCGCGATCTTCACGGCGGGCTTCTGGCGGTCCGGAGCGCTGTCGGGGAGATCGAGAATATCGAACAGGACCTGCACCCCGGCGAGATTGTTGTGCAGGTCGATATTGAGCCGCGCGATGCGCTTGGCCGGCTCATAGGCGAGCAGGAACGCAGCGATGAACGACACGAACTCGCCGGGCGCGGCATTGAGCACGAGCACGCGGTATCCGGCATACAGGAACACCACCCCGATCGCGATCCCGCCCAGCGCCTCCATCAGCGGCGTCGCGCGGTTCGAGACCCGGGCGAGCTTGTTCGAGGCGGCCTCGACGCGGTCGACGCTCTCGTAGACGCGCGCGCGCATGACCGCTTCGAGATTGAACGCCTTGATGATGCGGAAACCCTGGATCGTCTCCTGCATCGCCTCGAGGATTTCGGCGCCGCCGCCGTATTGGGTGAGCACGATGGAGCGCACCCGCTTGATCAGCTTGCGCACGCCGAAGATCGCCGGCGGCATCACCACGATGCCGATCATCGACATGAACGGCGCCTGATAGATCATGACGGCGACGAGCCCGATCAGCGACAGCAGGTCGCGCCCCAACGCGTTGATCAGGAGGTTGAGGACCTGCGCCGCCGCACCGGCGCCGAACGTGATCCGCGCGGCGAATTCGGAGGAGTGGCGATCGGCATAGAAGGCGATGTTCTGCTGGAGCAGCTTGTCGAACATCCGTTTCTGGTTTTCGGCGACGATGTGATTGGCGATGCGGGCCATGGTGACGGCCTGGCCATAGCTCGCGATCCCCTTGAGGGCGAAGATCACGATCATCGCGACCGCGACGACGGCGACGCCATCGAAGCTGCGGTAGACATAGGCCTCGTCGATGCCGCGGCCGAACAGGAAGGCCGGCAGCGCGGTGCAGGCGGCGCCGACCGCCATGAACGCGAGCGACAGGCAATAGCGCCGCCAATGGGTGCGGCCGTGCTCGGTCAGCAATCGGCGAATCAACGCCGCCGAGCCCTTCGGATCGGCGAAAAGACGGCGATTTAACCGTTCGAGCATCGGCGACCGGAGCATGAAACGGGCGCCCCCGCGCCCACCTCCCACGGCTCTAGCGGACCGCGGCCGCCTTGTCCACGCGGCGGCCGGTGCCGGCGTAGCGGCGAAGCCCCATCAGCGGTCGCCGGGCGCGGCGCTGCCGAGGCGCCGCAGGAAGCCGTGAATCGGCAGCAGAATCCGGTATCCGGCCACGAAATGCTCCAACCGAGCCATGGCGCCCTGGGCCATGGCGCCGAAATTGAGCTTTTCGTCGAGGTCCAGCGCCCTGCCGCGCCAGATCAGGAACCCGCCGAATCCGAAGATCGATGCGATCGCCGCATACAGGGCGATCAGCGCCAGCGGGAAATTGACCGCCACCACCATGGCCGCGAAGCCGCCCAGCCGCAGCGCCGCGACGCCGGCGATCACCGCCACCAGCGACACCGCGCGGCTCTGCCGGGTGGTGCGGGGAAATCCCAGCACCGCGAATGCGATGACCCCGAACGCCAGGGGATAGAGCGGGGCGATGAGCCGCTCGTGCAACTCGACGCGGAACTGGCCCGGCGAGTTCGTCAAAGCCACGTCGTTGGAGCGCGGGAACAGCAGCTCCCAGATGTATTTCTCGCGCAGGCCGATCTGGACCTCCGGCGCCGGCGCGAGCCGGCGTCAGGTCGAAGGCGTATTGGTCGAACACCACGATGGTCGGATCGCGTTCCTTGGGCCGGCGGCGCTCGACATTGCCGTCGCGCATCACCAGGAAGGTGCCCTCCTTGCGCTGCAGGATCTGGCCGTATTCCGCCACGATGGTCGTGCGCTCCGCGGCATTGCGCGAATTGTCGATGAAGATGCCGCGGAACTGGTTCTCGCTCATGCGGTCGCGGATGTGGAAGATCAGCCCGCGTTCGACCGGGGTGAAGGCGCCGGGCCGCACGATGTTGGCGACGACGTCGGTCCTGACCTTCGAGATCGCCTCGTTCATCTGCCGCTGCAGCATGGGAGCAAGATAGGCGCTGATGAAGCCGACAAAGGCCGCGACGAACAAAGAGGCCGCGAGCACCGGCCGGTACACCCGGCGCGGCGCGAGTCCCGCCGCGTTCATCACCACCAGTTCGGAGTCACCGTTGAGCTTGATCAGCGCATAACAGATCGCGATCATGATCGCGATCGGCGCGATGACCAGCATGAGGATAGGCACCAGCAGGCCGGTGATGCGCAGGAACACCAGGATGGTCTGGCCCTGGTTGGTGATGAGGTCGATCTGTTTGAGAATCTGGGTAATCCAGATTACCGCCGTCAGATTGAACAGAATGAGCACGAAGGCACCGAAGATGGTGCGGAAGATGTAGCGGTCGATCGAGCCCATCGTCATCGTATTGCCGCCCGCGTGGCCGTGCCCGGACCGCGTCCCGCGAATCCGCCCCCTCGGGTGGTCATTGTTATATCCCGGGCGCGCCCGTGTCATCGTCCCCGGACGGGGGCGAAATTAGGGCGGCGGGTGGGCCGAAGCGACCGGGCCGGGCTCTCCGCAGCCCTCGCCCCCTCACCGCGGCGCCGGCACCACCTGGATTTTCGCCATCATGCCTCCGTCCTCGTGCTCGAGGATGTGGCAATGGAACACGAATTCGCCGAGTTGGGCGAACGGAATGTCCACCACCAGCGGCACCGACGTGCACTGTCCACCGTGCCACTGGTCGATCGTGCAATAGCCGTTCTGGTTGTCGGCGACATCGGGGATGTTGGGGGTGGTGACCGGCAGCGGCACGTTGTCCTCCATGATGCCGGCGCCGAGGTTTTGATTGGCGTTGGGCCCCAGGATCGAAGCGATCGGAGCCGCGGCCTGGATGAATCGAAACTTGGTCTGATGCATGTGGAAATTGTGGTTCTCGGTCGCGAGATTGACGAGTTCCCAGGTCTCGTGCACCGGGGTCTGTCCTGCTCCGAGCGGCAGGCAGATCGTGTTCTGCGACGGATCGAACTGGCTCACCGGGACCTGGGTGCCGGGCACAACGGCGCCGTTCGGGCCAACCTCCTCATAGCCGAGCCCGAACGAACTGGCGTTGGTGTAATCGGCCAGCCCGAAGAAGATGCGCCGGCGATGGCCCGACGCCAGCGCCTTGCAGCCGGCCGGCAGCGCGGCCGCCTTCGCATAGGGAACCTTGGCGCTGAAGATGCCGGTCGACTTGTTGGCGGCGAGCGCGTCGCCGAAAATGTTGAGCGCGAACGCGATCAGTTGGCGAGGGCCGGTCTGGGCGAACGCCACCTTGGCGAGATCGATCGCAGGCCATGAATCACCGGCCGCGCCGGTGGTGATACCGATCGTCTTGAACGTGCCGGTGGCCCCCGCGGGCGGCGTGACGATGCGGCCGTTGGCGTCGCGATAGGTCACCCACACCTCCGCCCGCGAGCTCGGCATCATCACGAATTCGGTGACGCAGACCGGAGCGGAGTTGAGGCCGCTGGCCGCGCCGGGCGGACAGGCGACGACCTTGAACCGCGCGCCGGCGAGCTGCACCTGGGTTCCGAGCGCCGTTGCCGGCGGCACGTCGATGCTGACGCCGTCGACCGAGACGAGTTGCATCACCATCGGCGCCTGGGTGGCATCGTTGATGAGCTGAAGATCGTAGGAGAGGCTGCCCGAGGCATTGGTCAGCCGCCAGATCTCGCCGTCCGGTTCGGTCATCTTGATGGTCGGAAATTGCTGGCCGCTGACGGTGAAGAACCAGGTGCCGCCGACGTAATTATTGCCGTCGGGGGAGTTGTCCGCGCCCGGGCAGAAGCCCTGGCGCACTTCGCCGGGATCGGCGGGGAATTGGGCACAGAAGTCGGGGTCCTGCTGGTTCAGCACCTCGCCGACCGCGACATCGGCGGGACCGTTGTCGAACATGATGTTGCCGCCGGCGAGCACCTGCATGTCCTTGAGGACGAGGTGGCGGACATTGGCATCCGGAAACGCCGTCTTGACCTGGTCGCCATGGGCATAGTCGCCGGCCTTGCCGATCGAGATGATGCCGGACAGGCCGCTCGACACCTGGTTGAGCGCAATGCCGTGCACATGCGGATGGAACCAGAATGCGCCGGAGGGATGGTTGGCCGGGATATCGATCCGGTAGTCGACATAGTCCTTGACGATCGAGCCGTGCTGGTGGGTCGTTTGCGGCACCGGCGTGCCATTGGCGGAGTTGTAGATTTCCACGAAAATGTAATCGCCGAAGGTCGGATCGCTGAGCGTCGGCGCCCGCGCCTGCACCACCAGGCCGTGGGTGTGCAGGTTGGTCAGGTTGAGCGGCAGATTGCCGCCGCCGGGGTCGGCCGAGTGGGTGACCTTGGTCGGATCGGGGAGGAGCGGAAGCCTGTTGACGAGGCGAATCTTCAGTTGATCGCCTTTTTGCAAGGCCAGCCGGATGCCGCCGTAATTGGACACGGTGGGAGACCCCGCCGGGCACTGGTTGACCGGAACGGCCGAGGCCCGCGGGCAGATTTGATAGACCCAGCCGACCGGGTTGATGGCCGGACCGCTGGGCGGCAGGAAGGAAAGGTTCGGCACCGGCTGCGGCATCGCGATCATCAGCAGATCGAGCACGCCGTGCACGCTCGCAAACACCGGCGGCTCGACGAAATCCCCGGCGCGCGCGACGCTTTGACCGCACAGCAAGGCGGCGACAACGGCCGCCAGGCGCATCGATCGGCAATTGGCGTGTCGAGACTTCGAAACGATGAATGACATGGCACTGCTCATGGGGTCGCGGCTCACGGGGTCGCGGAAAGGTGGGCGGCAAATCGACGACTGCCGGTGGAAGGGCGACGACAACAAAGGCCATGCGGCTTGCGTTGGCCTGACCATGCTTAGAAATTTGAACAATGTTTTGGAAGCTGCCGGTGCGCCCGGAATGCTTGAATCTCTCTAAACCAAGCCAGTTCTGGAACGATTCCACAACACGCCGGCGACATCTGCTGTATGTGCGGGTGCTGCAAGTGCGGCGCGGTTGGGCACGCGGACATTTCCGCGGCGAGGGGACATGTGGACGGCCGGTTTCATCGTTTGGGCGTGCGCGCTGGTCGGCATGTCCTGTGACGCGTCGACGCCGGGCGTCGCGGTCATCCAGGCGGCCTATGAGCGCGAAGCGTCCAATGGAAGCAAGCTCCACGACCGCGGATTGAAAGTGCTCGAAGCGAATTGCGAGAGCAGTGCCGCCGGCAACTTCCTGTGCCAGGTCACGTTCCTGTCCAACGACGATCCCAATCAGCGGCTCTATTTCGACATCGTGGCGGTGACGCGAACCGACACGGGTTGGGAACTACGCAGCGGCCTCTGCAAGCGCTGAGGACGGATCGCCGCGTATTCACTGCTTCTGGGTCCCAAACCGCGCGATGCGTCACCGCGGCGCGGCGACCACCTGGATCTTCGCCATCATGCCCCCATCCTCGTGGTCGAGGATGTGGCAATGGAAGACGAATGCGCCGAGCTGGGAGAACGGGATTTCCACCAGCACCGGCGTCATCGGGCATTGCCCATTGCGCCACTGGTCGATGGTGCAATAGCCGTTCTGATTTTGGGCGATGTAGTCGGGATCGATGGGCGTGTTGACCGGCAGCGGCACGTTGTCTTCCATGATGCCGGCCCCGATCTTCGCATCGAGTATCTTCGCGAACAGCGAGGTGGGCGGGGCCGCGGGCTGGACGAAGCGGAACTTGGTCTGGTGGATATGGAAATTGTGGTTCTCGGTCGCGAGATTGACGAGCTCCCAGGTTTCGTGGGCCGGCTTCTGCCCGGGGTCGAGCGGCAGGCAGACCGTGGTGACCGACGGATCGAAGGACGTGACGGGAATTTGCGTGCCCGCGACCACGACGCCGTTCTGGTCGACCTCCTCATAGCCGAGGCCAAACAGGCTCGAGGGGTTGGTGGGGTCGACAAGTCCGTAGAAGATGCGCCGATGATGACCGGCGGCAAGCGCGTTGCAATTGGGCGGCAGCGGCGCCGCCTTCGCATAGGGGACGCGCGCGAAGAAGATGCCGCTCGGCAGGTTTGACAGGAACGCATCGCCGCGAAGGGCGAGGGCAAATGCGGCGAGCCGGCGCGGGCCGACCTGATTGAAGGCGACCGTCGCGAGATCGACCGCGGGCCAGGCATCGCCGGCCGCGCCCGTGGTGATGCCGATGGTCTTGAAAGTGCCGGTCGCGCCCGATGGCGGGGCGACGACATTGCCGTTCCCATCGCGATAAGTCACCCACAGCTCCGCGCGCGAACTCGGCATCATCACGAATTCACTGATGCAGACCGGCACCGAGGTGAGACCGTTGGACGGCGTCGGCGGACAGGTGACGACCTTGAATTGCGAACCGCCGAGTTGCACCATCGTTCCGGACGCCGTCGAAGGCGGCACATCGATGCTGACGCCGTCGACGGAGACCAGTTGCGTAATGATCGGCATGCCGGTGGCGTCATCGACCAATTGCAGATCGTAGGTGAGGTTGGCCGAGGCATTGGTGAGCCGCCAGACTTCGCCGTCCGGTTCGGTCATCTGTATGGTCGGGAACTGCTGGCCGCTGACGGTGAGGAACCAGGTTCCCCCGGTGTAATTATTGCCGCCGGTGCTGCTGTTGTCGGCGCCCGGGCATGAGCCCTGGCGGATCTCGGCGGGAGAGGCCGGAAATTGGGTGCAGAAGGTGGGGTCTTCCTGGTTCATCACCTCGCCGTCCGTCACCATGACCGGAGTGTTGAACATGATCGTCCCGGCGGCCAGCACCTGCATGTCCTTGAGGACGAGGTGGCGCACATTGGCCTCCGGGAACGGCGCCTTGCTCAGGTCGCCGGAGGCATAGTCGCCGACCTTTCCGATCGAAATGATCCCGGCCATGCCGCTCGACACCTGGTTCACCGCGAGACCGTGCACATGCGGGTGAAACCAAAACGCACCGGAGGGATGATTGGCCGGAATGTCGATCCGGTAGTCCGCAAAGCCCATGACGACCGAACCGTGCTGATGGGTGGGATCCGGCGTCGGCGTGCCATTGGCGGGGTTGTAGATATCTACGAAAATATCGTCACCGAAGGTCGGGTCGCTCAGCGTGGGCGCCCGGGCCTGGACCACCAGACCGTGGGTGTGGATGTTGGTCGGGTTCTTCGGCAGGTTGGACCCGTCGGTAATATTCGTGAGCGTCGCCGGATCAATCGGCGGAAGCTGGTTCACCAGGCGAAACTTGAGCTGATCGCCTTTCTGCAAAGCCAGCCGGATGCCGCCGTAATAGGAAACGGTGGGCGATCCGGCCGGGCACTGGTTCCCACGCGCCGACGCCCGCGGACAGATTTGATAGACCCAGCCGGTCGGGTTGATGACCCCGCCGCCGGGCGGCACGTAGGAGATGCTCGGCACCGGCTGCGGCAAGACGACGATCAGGAGATCGAGCACGCCGTGCGAACTCGCGAACACCGGCGGCTCGACGAAATTCGTGGCAAGCGCGACGCCCGACCCGCACAGGAAGGCGGCGGCGATGGCTGCCGCGCGAATCCGCGGATGAAGGGCCGATCGAAGGTTCGGAACAATGAATGGCATGGTCTCGCTCATGTCTGCGGCGGGGCGGGGCAGATAGGCAGGACGGCGGCGGACAAGAAATGAAACGACCGGCCGAGCCTGGACGGAATCATTTGACGCATCGGTGACATGCTATGGACCCGACGGGCGCTTTAGAAGCGCCGCGGTTCGCCATTGTTCGCGGAATCGATCTGGATCGGCCGAGATTCCGGCATCATGAGCAAAAAGTTGGGGACAACCGATGCGGCCGGCGTCGTGACATCCGCGCCGCCGTATGGTTTGCATCGGTCCGATAACGCACGACTTGCTGCGAGGGGATATGTCGGGGGTCAGTTTCACCGTTTGGGCATGTACGCTGATCGGCCTGTCCTGCGATGCGTCCACGCCGAGCGTCGCGGTCATCCAGTCGGCCTATGAGCGGGAATCTTCGAATGGAAGCAAGCTCCACGACCGCGGATTGAGGGTGCTCGAAGCTAACTGCGAGACCAGTACCGCCGGCAACTTCCTGTGCCAGGTCACGTTCCTGTCCAACGACGATCCCGACCAGCGGCTCTATTTCGACATCGTTGCCGTCGCGCGGACCGACCAGGGTTGGGAACTCCGCAGCGGCCTCTGCAAGCGCTAGCACACCGTTTCCGAAGTCCGAATCATATCGATATCATCAACCGACCTCGTCCTGAGGAGCGCGCACCGAAGTCGGGCCTGCCCGACTTCGGCGTCCATTGGTGTCGAAATCGGCAACAGCCGATTTCGATGCGCGCGTCTCGAAGGACGGCCACAGGCGAGATCGTGCCGGTGTCCATCCTTCGAGACGCCGTGCTGCGCACGGCTCCTCAGGATGAGGTCCGTGGAATTAAATTCCATTCCTTCCGATATGATCGGTTTCACGCCGCGCCGATCACATGGACTTTCGCATCCTGATCTCGATGCGCCGGCGCTCCCGCACGTCGCCTTGCTCGTCCCATCGCGTGAGCCGTCCATCGGTTCCGATGAGTTGGGCGCCCGACAGCGGCAGGATGCGGAAATTCCGCAGGCGAGGCTCCGAGGACAGGACCTTGACGACGGCCAGCGCACGCGCAAGGCCGAGGCCCGCATTGTCGGCCGGCTGCAGCACGCCGACACCGGTCGCTCCCGACATCACCAGGCCGAGCTCGCGATCGAGGTTCGACAGGCCGTTGTTGACGGGCCGTTCATCGGTGTGCCCGATCACCTCGATGACGTCGACTTGAAACGACGCGCCGATGTCGAGCAGCTTGTCGGTCACGGCGGTCCGCAAAATGGCTTCGAAATCCGGTCGCAGTTCGGCGCTTCGCGTCGCGAAAAAGTACCCGCCGGCCTCGCTCAAATTGATGATCGGCGGCCAGGTGTGGCCTTCTTTGAGAGCTGCTTCGTCGTGGGTTACGGACGCCTCGATGCCTTTGCCGATGAGAGCCGCGAGTTGTTCCGGCGTCCGGTTGGCCGCCGCGCCCCCGGGCAGGGCATCGTCGATCGCCGCGGCGAGCGCCGCCCCCCTGACGGCCTTGTCGGGATCGAGCCCCGCGCTTTTGAGTTGCTGCATCCTGGCGAAGTATTCGCTGCCTTCCCTGAGCGTCGTCCGGGACACGCCGCGGCGTTCCATTGCTTCGACGATCTCGTCGCTCTCGACCAGCGTACGCCAGAACTCGTCCACCGCTTGCGGCGATGTCGGCCGCGCCGCCGCCCGGTCCAGGAATTCTGCAATGCGCGGGAATCGCCTGATCTCGTCGACCACCGCACCGCTCTTGGCCGCCGCCGCCTCGGCGCCGCGCAGGCGCTGCGTCACCTCCTCCCGCTGGACGCGCTCGGTGGCGAGCGCGACACCGATCGCGATGAGCAGACTGAACACCAGGAGCAGCATGATCTCCGCCATGGTGAGGCCGAGGACCAGACCCTGGCGGTAGGACGCGCTCTGACGCGCAATGGAGCCGGACATCAGCCGATCGCCTCTCGTCTTGGGAGCCGTGCGCCGTGCGCCGATGTCTTCGGCGAGGTCCGCCAACCGCTCGGTCGCACTCGCCAAGGTCTCGGCACTCGAATAAATCGTCATCAAGATGTCGTTGAAGCCCTGAGCCTGCGCTGCCATGTCGGAGCCCGATTGGACGACGGCTCCGGCGAAATTGTGGAACGCGCGGTCGGTCTGCTCGAGGATGCTGCGAAGCATCTGGATCTGCCCCCAGGCATTGCCGTTGAATTGATCGAGCATCTGCGTCACCGCATCGCTCAATTCCTTCGCCGCCTGGATCGCGGCGCGACTGGCGGCGGAGCTCGAATCGACATGCTCGCGCAGCACGGCGATCGATTTCGACGAGCCCTCGGCCGCGCTTCTCGCCGCCTCGACCGCGTCCCGCAGCGTCTCGGCTTGCCGATCCAATTCCGCGGCAAACCGATCCACGGCGCCGGTGAGGGTCCCGATCACCGGATCGAGGCGAACCTCGATCACTCCGTCCGGCGTCTGCAACCTCTCGAGTTTCGCCGCCACCGCGTCGATGGCCGCCGAGATATCGAAGACGCTCTTCGACAGGCCTTCCATGTCCGCCGCCAGTTGCCCGGCCGTTGCGGCCAGCGTCTCCGCCAACATGCCGGACGCGTCCGCGATCGTGTCGGCCGAGCGGCGGGACGCGTCTTGAAGCGGGATCGAGGACCGCGACGCGACGTCGGCGATGCCGGCCAGGAGCCGGGTTGCGATTTCGTCGATCTTCACCGCCACATGGTCGAAGGAGTCCGCGGCCGACTGTTGGGCGGTACGCCGGAAATAGCCGAACTCGACGACGGCGCTGTCGAGCTCCTGTCGGACCCGGCGCGCGGCGTCGGCCAGTTCCAGCCGCATGATCCGCTCGACCTCGACCGGATCCTGCCGCATCTGGTTGAAAATCACCCGAAGCGCGATGCCGGTGATCGTGGATCCGATCGCGATGCCGAAGTTCTGGACGATCTCCTCGGCTGCGCGTGCGGCATTGAATTGATAAAGCGAAACGCCGAGGCTCGTGAGGGTGAACAGAAACCCCATGTAATAGAGATTGTCGCCGGCCTGATCGTCCCGCAGCCGCAGACTTCTCGCCGACCAGATCAGCACTGCGTAACCGATCATGGTGAGCACCGGCACCAGGGTGACATAAGTCCGTCCGACGCCGCCGAGCTTGGCCGCGATGATGTACACCGCCCCGGCCACCACGAAGAGCATGAAGACGATCGCACTGATTCCGGAGGAATAGGCGGTATCGCCGGCGCTGCTGAATCCTCGATGCGGCGGCCGCTGCGCCATTCAACCCTCGCCCTGAAGCTTGTTGGCCTGCTTGAACCGGCCTTTGTTGTCGCGGATCCAGTCGGCCCAGAATCGAATATGGTCGGCGGAATTGAACGGCTTGGCCGTGACGCGCTGAATGTAATAGATCGTGACCTCTGCGCCGTGAAGGTCGGTCTGCAGCTTCTTGTACGCCCGCGAGGCCTTGTAGCGGCCGTAACTGAGGTCGCCGCTATATTGCGAGTAGTCCGGTTCGTTTTCGAGCATGTCGGACACCAGCACCAGCGATTTCGGCGCGTCTTCGGCCGCGCGCCCGGAAAAGCGATCGACCGCAATCCGCTGCACCGTCTCCATGATCGGCGATGTCTTGCCGGGCATCGGCCGGACGCCGGTGTCCAATGATTCCTCGAGCGGCCGGCGAAAACCGTCCACCCATCGTTTTTTGGCCAAAGCCGGGTTGGCGGTGTATTCGCTCAAGCCGGAGCCGTCACCGGGATTGCATTTGGCGAAGATTTGCCGGCCGCCGGGCGTCTTGGGATCGAGCAGCCGGAGTTCCAGCAAGCCGTAGACGGGCACCGTCTCCGCCATGTCCAGCAGGACCGTGCGGATCTCGCGCTTGCCGATGTCGGGGATTTCATCGGTCGAATCGAGCAGGACGACCGTCATCGAGCGCGCGCCGTCGACGGGACAGAGCGAGGCGCGATCGAACACCGGAGGGCGTGCCGCGGTCACATAGACATAAGCGCCGGCCCCCAGCGCGCCCAGCGCCAGCACGGCCAGCACGGCTCCGAGCACGTGCTTGCGAACGTCCCTCGGATTCCTGCTACGCGGCCTTTGCGTTCGACCTCGCAACGGTTTTCTCCTCTACAAGGTCGTCGATCTCGCGATAGGTGGCGAACGCCCGTTCGAATTCGTCGTGGATGGCCCCGACCTGATCGGCGAGGACGGTCTGGGACTCCTCGATCGAGCGCCTCAGGTCGTCCCGCGCCGAGGGCAGGCAACGCGTCGTGCTCGGTCGGGATCTTCTCGAGCGCATAGGCCGTGGCGAACCGGCGCGGCGGCGGCGTCGTTCTCGACCGCTTATTGGCTTCCCGATAGGTGGAGAGGAGCGAGTTGGCGGTCCGGTCGAGATGCGCCTGATGGGCCTCGAACAACCGCAGGAGGCGGGTGCGACCCTCGAGGATGGCGTCGTGCTCGCTGCGCCGGACCGAAAGATCCCGATTTGCCTCCTCGAGGATTTCGATCGCCTCATCGCGGATGGCGAGGAGCGTTGCGATCAACTCGTTTTTGCGGCCGATATAGGCCTCGTAGGCGGCAGCGCGCCGCTTTTCCAGCGTTCCATAGCCGGGATAGGGATCGAAGATGAGATACGAATCCCCGAACGCGATCAGCGAGCACAACATCCCGATACCGAAGAACAGCCAGGATTTGACGTCCATGATGCCGAGCGGATTGGTTCGCAGCCGCACCAGCACTTCTTGCCCGGCGTCGGACACGAAGGAGCCGGCCGCCTCGCGGTAATGCGCCAGCGTCAGGTTGAGGCCAACGGCGATCGCGAAATAGCCCAGCAGGGCGAGCAGCCCGAACAGTTTCCTGATGTAATTGCGGTGGTTGAGCTCCCGCACGCCGACCGCTCCGGCGAGAAAGCTCACCCCGATATTGAGCAGCGCGAAGATCAGCGCTTCGGCGGCGCCGCCGATATATCCGAGCTCGCTGCCCTTGGCGAGGAAAAACCCGTTGAGAAACACTTCGAACACGAACAGCGTAAGGAGAACTCCGATCTTGAGCGTGAGGCTGCCGCCGGTGGCCCATCGCGCCGTCCGCGTCAGCCGGTGCCGACGGCGAAAATCGTCCCGTTCCGCCTCCACGTCGCGCAGGTGACGGCGCAGGCTGTGCAGTTCGTCCCTGCCTTGAGCGGCTTCCGCACGAAATTCGCTGACGGCGGCGGGCGCAGCCTGCCTTATCGCCGCGAACCGCCCTTCGAAGTCGAGGCCGGACAAACGCTCCTTGTAGAGGTGCAATTCGTCGAGGAGGACGCCATGCGCGCTGTTCTTCTCCGCCTCCACGCGCTCGACGATTCGACTTTCGACATCATCGAGAACGGCCGAATCCGAGGATGGCTCCTCGTCGGAACCGCGTTCCGCGCCGATCCTTCCCACCGCGAGGTCGGCGGCGAGCTTGGCCACGTTCAGCGCCGGAAAGATCTCCAGCGACGCGCGATAGTCGTGCTGCTCCCGCTTGAGGCCGCCAACCAAGCTAGCGAGTGCGGAGCTTACTGCCAATTCCTTGTTCCCATGGCTCAATCGGGGTTGCCGCTTCAGCCCAGCAATCGCACGCGACCCTGACAATGTAGCAACAATGCGGCGCAAATGGAGTTGCAATCATTGAGCATCCCACGGCCGTGGCTGCCAGCCGCGTGAGGCCCGCGGTCGCGCACTGTTCGCGGGACAGATGCCCGATTGATGCCCCAATTCCCTGACTTATCGCTGCGATTCGCGCCATTCCCGAAATGTTCCCAATGCGGTCAAATGTGGTAAGTAACCGCTCCGCCGTCGGCGCGCGACTGCAGCCCAGGAGGCCCCTAGTTGGATCATTTTGTGCCTGAAGGGAGGGCCGGCGGGCTGGAGCCCGCGGGCGAATCACACCCGCCGGCGCGCAAGCTGCATCCGCTGGCCTACGGCCTGGAGCGCATCGGGCTGATCTCGCTGCGCGCGCCGATCACCGCCGCGATCATCTTCGCGGTGCTCGTGGTCGCGGCGGTGATCGGGCTCGATCGCCTCAAGGTCGACGATTCGCTGAGCCAGTTGTTTCGCTCCGACACCGCCGAATTCAAGCAGTACGAGGACGTCACCACGCGGTTTCCGTCGAGCGAATTCGACGTGCTCGTCGTGATCGAAGGCAAGAACCTGCTCAAGCGCGACGAACTCGAGAAGCTGCGCGACGTCGTCACCGATCTGCAACTCATCGATGGCACGAGCGGCCTGATCTCGCTGTTCTCGGCGCGCCAGCCGCCGGAAAACGGCCACCTGCCGGAAGCCCTGTTCCCGGAGCCGCTGCCGACCGGGGCGGCCTATGACGAGCTGATCCAGAAGGTGACCTCGAACGAGATCATCCGCGGCAAGCTGCTGTCCGACGACGGCGAGCTCGCCCTGGTCGTGCTGGCGCTCGATCCGGACGATCGCCGAAGGCAACCGCCTGAGCGAACGTGGTGGGCGAGATCCGCAAGACCGTGAACGACGATCTTGCCGGCACCGACCTCTAGGTCGAACTGTCCGGCGTGCCGGTCATGCAGCTCGAAATCCGCAACGCGGTCGAGCGCGACCGGCTGGTCTACAACACCATCGGGTTCCTGGCGGGCTGCCTGATCGCGATCATCTTCTTCCGCCGCGTATCGTTCATGATCGTCGCGGCGGCCCCGCCGCTGACCGCCATCGTGCTGACGCTCGGCGCGCTCGGCTGGCTCGACTTCCGCCTCAACATGTTCCTCAACGTGATGACGCCGCTGATCATGGTGATCAGCTTTTCCGACAGCATGCAGCTCACCTTCGCGGCGCGCGACCGGCTGATCGCCGGCGAGAGCAAGCGCGACGCGTTCCGCAACGCCATCCTCGTGGTCGGGCCGGCCTGCGTGCTCACCCATGCGACGGCCGGCCTGTCCTTCGTCGCCCTGCTGTTCTCCAATTCCGACCTGATCCGCACCTTCGCCGAGGCCGGCATCATCGCGACCGTCATCGCGCTCGTCACCGTGCTCACGCTCGTGCCGGTGCTCGGCGTCCTGCTGATCCGCAAGGAGGCGGCGTTTGCCGCACAGGTCCGGCAGGCCGATGCGGCGGTCCATGCGCTGCGCCGCTTCTGCGCCTGGATCGCGCGCAAAGATGGTCACCCGCTCCGGCCTCTACAGCCTGGTGGCCGTGCTGGTCGTCGGGCGTGCTCGGGTTCAACTACGCGAATCTGCAGCCGCGCTACCGGCTCGCCGACCAGGTGCCCGACAAGGAGCACGCGGTGGAGGCGAGCCACCGGCTCGACGCCAAGCTGACCGGCGCCAACCCGATCGACGTGCTGATCGAGTTCCCCAAGGGCGTGTCGCTCTACGCGCCGGAGACGCTGGCGACGATCGCCGAGGTCCACACCGCCGTCGAAGACCAGGCGGGGGTCGGCAATGTATGGTCGCTGGATACGCTGCGGCGCTGGCTGGCCGAGAAGGCCGGCATCACCGACGTCGAAACCTTGATGCAGTACGTCAATTTGCTCCCGGCACACCTGGTGCGGCGCTTCCTCTCGGCCGACCAGGACGCCGTCATCGTTTCCGGCCGCATTCCCGACGTCGATGCGAGCGCGCTGCTTCCGGTCGTCAACCGGCTCAACCAGACGCTGGACGACGTGCGCGCGAAGCATCCCGGCTATGAGATCGCGGTGACCGGCCTCGCGGTGATCGCGGCACGCAACAGCGCCAGCATGATCGAGAAGCTCAATCGCGGGCTGACGATCGAGATCGTCTTCGTCTCCGCCTTCATCGGGCTCGCCTTCCGCTCCGTGGTGGTGATGTTCGCGGCGATCCTGCCGGGAATATTCCCGGTCCTGGTGTCCGGCAACGTGCTGTGGGCGCTGGGGAACGGCCTGCAATTCGCGAGCGTCGTGGCGTTGACGGTATCGTTCGGGCTCGGCTTGAGCGCCACCATCCACTTCCTCAACCGGATGCGGCTCGAGGAGAAGCCGGGCGAGGATCCCGCCATCGGGGTGGAACGCGCCACGGTCCTGGTCGGCCCGGCCTTGATCCTCACCTCGGCCGTGCTCGCCTGCGGGCTCGCGGTGACGGTGCTGTCGAACCTGCCGTCGCTGCGCCTGTTCGGCTGGGTCAGCGCGCTCGCCATCGTCGCGGCGCTGGTTGCCGACCTCCTGATCCTGCGTCCGACGATCGTGTTCCTGCGCGATCTCGCCGCGCGCATGAGCCGGCGCCCGGCGGCGCCGGGCCCGGCTGAATGAGCGAACAGATTTTGCGTCAGGACTTGTTGAGCGTGATCGAGGCGTCGGTCAGGTCGGTGCCCGGCGAGCGTATCGACACCGACTGCTTGGTGCCGCGAGTCGTCAGCGTCAGGTTGGCGGAGAACACCGCGCTGCTCGCGACGGCCTGGATGGTACCGCCGGAAGCACGGCCGGAGACCGATCCGGTGACGTTGCGCGACGTCTCGCTCCAGGAGCCGGAGATCGTGTCGCCCTGGTGAGTGAGATTGGCGACCAGATCGAAATTGTAGCTGTCGCTCGCACAACGCAAGCGCAGCGCGAGCGTCTGGCCGCCCGGCGCATCGTAGGCCGCCCGGCAGCGCAGGCGTTCATGCGATCCGCTCGCCAAGCGTGATGGTGCCGCCGCCGGACCAGTTTCCCTGCAGCCCCGCAAACGGTCCGGCTCCCTGGGCCGCACCGGGCGCGATGCCCGGCGGGGCAAACAGGCCGACGGCCACTGCCAAAGCGGCCACTTTGAGCGAAGCAACTGGCACAAAACGTACGAATTCACGCCGGCGCATTGCCCCACCGGGGGGCGCGCGCTGTCGGCACGGCAAGTGGAATTTGTCATTGAGGTCAGATTCCCCGCAGGTGATGAAGGTTCCAAACTCCGCACACAGCGTCGTGCGCCAATCCGATCGACAAACGAAGATGCTGCTTCGTGCACGAGGGATATAGGCAAGGGACGGATATACGCAAACGACGGATATGCGCCAAGAACGGATATGCGCCAAGATTGTGGACAGTGTTACAACCACACCACAACCACACCAGAGCCGCCAGCGCGACTGTCCACGGCAATTCGTCGAAGTTTAGACCGCAGCCGTGGGGGGCGTCGAGATGGCGCGCCGAACTTTACAAATCTTTGCGGAACGGCGCGCGCATGCTCGAATTATCGTTCCAGGAGAATGGCTTGCCGCCCTGGAAGCCGCGCCGGTCAAGGCGCGCGCGGTTTCGCCGGCGACAAGCCCCATCACCACTTCCCGCGCAGAAGCATCATCGCCGCAGCGCCGGCCCCTCGCAGTCGACGCCGTGGTCGAGATCTCGAGCGCATCGCCTGCATGTACAATGGGCGCGGGCGAGGCGGCCGGCCCGGCTCGGGGGTCGGACGACCGGCTTGCCGCGACCACCGCCGCGGCGCAGATGCGCTGCGAACATCCGAAAGACCTGCCATGACCGAACATCGAAATGCCAAGCCCCGCCTGCGCTCGCGGCTATGGTTCGACAATCCCGACAACCCCGGCATGACTGCGCTCTATCTCGAGCGCTATCTCAACTACGGCCTGACCCGGGAGGAACTCACCTCGGGAAAGCCGATCGTCGCCATCGCGCAGACCGGCTCCGACCTGTCGCCGTGCAACCGCCACCATATCGAACTCGCCAAGCGCGTGCGCGAGGGCATCCGCGATGCCGGCGGCGTGGCGTTCGAGTTTCCGGTGCATCCGATCCAGGAGACCGGCAAGCGGCCGACCGCGGCGCTCGACCGCAACCTCGCCTATCTCGGCTTGGTCGAGCTCCTGTACGGCTATCCCATCGACGGCGTCGTGCTCACCACCGGCTGCGACAAGACCACGCCCGCCTGCCTGATGGCGGCGGCGACGGTCGACATTCCCGCGATCGTCCTGTCCGGCGGCCCGATGCTCAACGGCTGGCGCAACGGCGAACGCATCGGCTCGGGAACCGTGATCTGGAAGGCGCGCGAGGAGCAGGCGGCAGGCCGCATCGACTACCAGGAATTCATCGACATCGTCGCAGCGTCGGCGCCTTCGATCGGCCACTGCAACACCATGGGCACGGCGTCGACCATGAACGCGCTCGCCGAAGCGCTCGGCATGTCGCTGCCGGGTTGCGCGGCGATACCGGCGCCATACCGCGAGCGCGCCCAGATCGCCTACGAGACCGGCCGGCGCGCGGTCGAGATCGTGCACGAAGACTTGAAGCCGTCCGACATCCTCACCCGCAAGGCGTTCGAGAACGCGATCGTCGCCTGCTCCGCCATCGGCGGCTCGACCAACGCGCCGATCCACATCAACGCGATCGCGCGGCATGTGGGCGTCGGCCTGACCATCGATGATTGGGAGACGATCGGCTATGCCGTGCCCCTCCTCGTCAACATGCAGCCGGCGGGGAAATATCTGGGCGAGGAATACTACCGGGCCGGAGGGTTGCCGGCGGTGATGCGCGAACTCGCCGGCGCCGGTCGCATCCACGGCGATGCACTCACGATCAACGGCAAGACCATGGGCCAGAACGTCGCGAACGCCGTGGCCGTGGACGCCGACGTGATCCTGCCCTATGCCGCGCCGATGAAGCAGGCGGCCGGCTTCAAGGTGCTCCGCGGCAACCTGTTCGATTCCGCGATCATGAAGACGAGCGTGATCTCGCCGGAGTTCCGTCAGCGCTACCTCGCCAATCCCAGCGATCCCGAAGCGTTCGAAGGCCGTGCCGTGGTGTTCGAGGGGCCGGAAGATTATCACCACCGCATCGACGACGCCGCGCTCGGCATCGACGAAGGCGCCATCCTGGTGATCCGCGGCGTCGGACCGATCGGGTATCCCGGCTCGGCGGAGGTCGTGAACATGCAGCCGCCGGCGGCGCTGATCAAACGCGGCGTCACGGCGCTGCCCTGCATCGGCGACGGCCGGCAATCGGGCACGTCGGGGTCGCCGTCGATCCTCAATGCGTCCCCCGAGGCGGCCGCGGGCGGCGGGCTCGCGGTGTTGCGCACCGGTGACCGCATCAGGATCGATCTCGAGGCCGGCACCGCAGATATCCTGATTTCCGACCAGGAGCTGGCACAGCGCCACGTCGCCCTGGAGAAGGCGGGCGGCTTCAAATATCCGCCGAGCCAGACGCCTTGGCAGGAAATCCAGCGCAGCATGGTGGACCAACTCGCCGACGGCATGGTCCTCAAGCCGGCGGTGAAATACCAGCGGGTCGCGCAGAAGTCGGTGCCGCGCGACAATCATTGAGCGGTGGCTTGCATTGAGCGGTGGCTTGCATTGAGCGGTGGCGCGTTCGCTTGCCGGGCAATCTGTCGCACCCACGAATATCTCGCTCTTCGATCGTTTTCTGTCTGCCGTTGGAGCGCGTGCCGGCAATTTTGCCGCTTTCTTGCGATCCGATCCGCGGCTGGGCTCATTGCTCACGCCCATCCCTGAGCTTGTCCGAAATGGGGCTTGGCCGTGCCGGCCGGGGAAGGCGAGGCGTGCGGGAGATTGATCCGATGCGCGTGACTGGACATTTCACGACCCTGCTGTCCTTTTTTGGTTTCGCCCAGTTTGCCGGAACGCAGACGGTGACGCGGCGCGAGGCGCGCGCCATCGCGGCGGAGGCCTATCTTTACGGGTTCCCGCTGGTGGAAAACTACAAGACGCTCTACGCGCAGGCCGTCGCGCAGGGCGGCGCGAATTTCAAGGCGCCGTTCAACCAGATCGGCAACACCGCGAATGTCTTCACGCCGAAGGACACCGCGATCATCACGCCGAATTCGGACACGCCGTATTCGTTCGTCTGGATGGACCTGCGCGCCGAGCCGGTCGTACTCACGCTCCCCGAGGTCGAGGAGGCTCGCTATTACTCGGTTCAACTCATCGATCTCTACACCCACAACTTTGCCTATCTCGGCAAGCGGACGACGGGCAGCAAAGGCGGCAGCTTCCTGATCGCCGGTCCGGCGTGGCGCGGCGAAAAGCCGGTGGGAGTAGCCGAGGTGATCCGGTGCGAGACCGAGTTCGCCTACGCGCTCTATCGCACGCAGTTGTTCGGCCCCGACGACCTGGGCAAAGTGAAACGCGTCCAGAGCGGCTACCGCGTGCGGACGCTGGGCGCATTCCTCGGGCGGCCAGCGCCGGCTCCGGCGCCGGCGGTCGACTGGCCGATGCCCGAACCCGATACGATGACGCAGACGCCCGCCATCTTCCGCTATCTCAATTTTGTCCTCGGCTTCGCGCCGACGGTGCCGAGCGAGACCGGCTTGATGGCCCGCTTCGCGAGGATCGGCGTCGGTGCCGGGCTGCCATTCGAGGAGACGAAGCTCTCCGCGGGCCTGCGCAAGGCTTTAGAAGACGGCATCGCGGACGGCATAAAGGAATTCCAGGCGTTCAAGACCGCCGAGATCGATACCAAGAAGGTCAGCAGCGCCGATTTCTTCGGAACCCGCACTTATCTCGGCAACAACTATCTCCACCGCTACGCCGGCGCGAAACTCGGCATCTATGGCAATTCGGGCGAGGAGGCCATCTACCCCGCCTATTTCGTGGATGCCGACGGAGCGCCGCTCGACGCCGCGCAGAACCGCTACGTGCTCGAATTCGACAACGGCAAGCTGCCGCCGGCCAATGCATTCTGGTCGGTGACCATGTATGATGGACGCACGCAGCTTCTGGTCGAGAACCGGCTCGGCCGGTACCTCGTCAACTCGCCGATGCTGCCGCAGCTCGAGACCGATTCCGGCGGCGGCCTCACGCTCTACGTCCAGCACGAATCCCCCGGCGCCGCATTGGAGAGCAACTGGCTCCCTGCGCCCGCTGGTCCGTTCTACGCTGGTCATGCGTATCTACATGCCGAAGCCCGAGGTGCGATCCGGAGCCTGGAAGGAGCCGCCGTTGCGGATCGTCACCGCTGCGGCGGCGGCCGCCCGAGCACCCGCCGCGGCTCCGGCAACAGCCCCCGCATCGGTGTCGAGCCCGTGGACGCCGGTCGGCGCCATACCGCTGTCGCTCGGACTGCCGGCCGACCGCGCCGCGCGGCAGAAGCTTTATGACGAGTTGGACTTCCAGCGCGCCATGCCAGGCCTACCTCTGGGCATTGCCGATCGTGAGCTTCGCCGACATGGCAGAATGCAGCCCGCACGGCATTCGGTGCGGGAGACACCGACATGGTCATCTATGAAAGCATAAGGGACAAGCTCGGCATCCTCACGGCCAACGCCACGACGCCCTATATCCTCGGGCTGCCGGACTTGTCGAACACCGGTCCCCTGGTCATCGACTACCCGGCCGGCGCGACCGCCGGCGGCGTCGGCGATTTCTGGCAGCGGCCGATCACCGACATGGGCGAGACCGGACCCGACCAGGGCTAGGGAGGTAAATATCTCATCCTCGGTCCGGGGCAAAAGGCGGTGGGCGCTTCCGGATACCGTGTGATGAAATCTCCCACCAACAACATCCTGGTCGGCTTTCGGGTGCTCGATCCCGATCCGGAGACCGGCAGGCAGCTCGTCGCGCGCTTTCGCATGTATCCTTACGGCGCAAGAAAAACGCCGGCGCCGACCCGCCTGATTTGTCCCGACGGACGCGCCTGGAGTCAGGTCCCTCCGCGCGGATTGGCTTATTTCGAGCGGCTCGACGAAATCCTCCAGCGCGAACCGGTCATGGAGCGCGACCGGATGATGATGGCGATGTTGAAACCGCTCGGCATCGAGAAGGGCGTGCCGTTCCAGCCGGACGCACGGCAGCGGCAAATTCTCGAGGATGGCGCCCGCATGGGCGAGATGATGGCGCAGACCAAGTCGTTCGACAAACGCGAGAAGGCGGCGCTCTACCGCCCCGACACGCGTTGGCTCCATGTCATCCTGCTCGACCCGTCGCAAGAGACGCAGAACTACAGCCAGCTCGATGAACGGGCCGACTATTTCTACGAGGCGGTGACCACGACGAAGGGCATGGTCTCCACGACGCCCGGCGTCGGGCAGGCCTATCTCGGCGCCTACCAGGACAATGCCGGCAATTGGTTCGACGGCGGAAAGTCGTACCGCCTCCGCGTTCCTCCCGATCCGCCAGCGAAGCTGTTTTGGTCGCTGACGGTCTACGATTTGCTCTCACGCGTCCTCATCGACAACGGCAAGGATATTGCGGACCGTTCCTCACGCGCCGATCTTCTCAAGAACCCGGACGGCTCGGTCGACATCTACACCGGGCCGACGGCACCGGCCGGCTTCGAAAAGAACTGGATACCGACGGTCCCGGGCAAGGCCTGGTTCGCTTATTTCCGGCTCTATGGACCGCTGCAAGCCTATTTCGATCGGTCGTGGAAGCTGCCGGATATCGAGCGGACGGACTGACGGGGATTTGAATGTCATCGGTCTGTCGACGGCTCTCGTGGGCGTCACTGACGCCTGCGAAGCGGCCCAGAAGCCACCTTCCCTCTCAGAAATGTTGTCGATGAGAAAATTCGCTATCTCTTCGAACGACGCGCCGATCGAAAGGGCGCTCAGAACTTCAGTAAGCTCGAATTCTGACCGCGGCTCGCGTTCAACTTCACTCTGGATGGCCGCCATATCGCGCTCCGGTTTGGATGTCATCTCCCCCATGGGATTAGTGCGGAGATGGCTGCGGCGCAACGCGGCTTCAATGCGTCCCGGCTAAGTTTGCATGATTTCCAAAACTCACGAACGATCGGCTTGGTCGCAGCCGACTTTCGCTGAAGCGGTGCGCCGTGGTGCCCGATGGTGGAGCAACGATCTGTCTCCAACGCTTGTATCCCATTGCTGTCATCGCCCGGCTTGACCGGGCGATCCAGTAACCACGGTACTTCGATGTGGGCACAGCATGAGTCCCATCGATAGTTCGGGGGCTACTGGATGCCCGCTTTCGCGGGCATGACACCGTAGAATGGGATCGAACCGTCAGAATTGGAACTCTAGTTCCTCACGTATTTGTAGACTTCCATGGCCGGCACGGCGGCGGCGTAGATGTTGCCGTGGCTATCGGCAGCGACGCCTTCGGGGGGCGGAAACTTGGGGTCGCGAACGGGCGGCGGCGGGATATAGAACTGGACCTTGCCGTCCTTGATGCTGCCGCCGCGGATGCCGCGCTTGCAGCCCGGGTTGTTGGTGTCCTTGCCCGGCGCGTCTTCCGATTCGGAATCGGAGACATAGAGCACGTCGTTCTTGTCGATGAAGATGCCGCTCGGCCTGCCGAATTGGTGCCAGGCGCCGAGGAACTTGCCGTCCTGATCGAAGAACGCGACGCGGCTGTTGCTGCGGTCCGCGACGAAGAGGCGTCCCTGGCTGTCGAACGCCAGCACATGCGGCCCTTTCAACTCGCCGTCTCCCGACCCCAGGCGACCGAAGCTCTTGATGAACTTTCCGTTCTTGTCGAACTTCACGATGCGCGAATTACCGAAGCTCGGCGCGTGGCCCTCGGAGACGAAAATGTCGCCATTGGGTGCAAACGCGATCCCGGTCGGCCGGTCGAACACATCGGTGCCGGAACCGCTCTGGCCGGGCTTGCCGAGCGCCATGAGCACCTTGCCGTCCGGCGAGAATTTGAAGACCTGATTGCCCTTGCCGTCCTTGGCGTCGCCGTCAATCGCCCAGATATTCCCGTCCGCGTCGGGCTTCACCGTATGCGGAAAGGCGAACATGCCGTCGCCGAAATTCTTCACCGATTTTCCGTCGGCGGACAATTCCCAGATCGGAGACCCGTCCGCGCCGGGGCGGTCCATCACCCAGACATTGTCCTTGCCGTCGACATAGACGTTGTTGGTCGGCGCCCAATGCCGCGGCATCTGCTCCCAGCCGGTGGCCTGCTTATAGGGATTGGGGGCATCGTTGACGCACGGATAGCTTGCCTGTGCGTTCGCCACCGTCACGCCGACAGTCGTCGCGAGCAGTGCAATTGCAATTTCTTTACGACCCGAACGCATGTGTTCCTCCAAAGCGAAAATGGCAGCTCTCCACAAGCCACCGGACCAAGTTACTGGACATCGTACAGGTGAGGAAGGGGCTTCACAGCCCACTTCGCAACTCCCCGAATTGGGCATGGAAGGCCCGATCCGGGTCGAGGCAGCCACGTGAGCGGCTGGCTTCCTCGCAAGGTTCCCGGTTTCCTCGCAAGATTTACCGAGAGGCAAGGTTTACTGCGTGCGGGGCATGTCGGGCAGCAGCGCGGGCTGCGGTCCCATGACCTTGGTCAGCGCGCGCCAGGCGCAGATTTCGTCGCTCCACTCCGGAAGCTTGGGCGCCGAGCCGCCGACGCCGATCGCGCCGATGAACTGCCGGCCTTCGATGACGATCGGAAGGCCGCCGGAATTGGCGAAATTGCCGAACGAATATTGGCGCAGCTCCGACGCGCGGCCGGACAGCACCTGGTTCATCACCGCTTTGCTCGGCTGGCGCGTGTTGAGCACGGTGCGCGCCTTCATCATCGCGGTATCGATGGCGATCTTGGTCTGGCCGTCCATGCGGTACACGTAGACCGGCTCGCCGAACTGGTCGAGGATGGCGATGCTGACCCTGACGCCTTGCTTGGCGGCTTCATCGACGCACGCCTTGGCGACGGCCTCGGCAGTCGCGATGTTGATCTGGTTCTCCTCCATGAGGATCTTGGCAGCGTCGCCACGAATGACGAACTTGTCGCTCTCGGCCGCCTTGCTCGCGCCGACCAGCGCCGTGACGGCTGCC
The DNA here is from genome assembly GCA_963746235.1 of uncultured Alphaproteobacteria bacterium. Lineage (GTDB taxonomy): Bacteria > Pseudomonadota > Alphaproteobacteria > Rhizobiales > Xanthobacteraceae > JAJPKK01. The sequence continues at coordinate 2,391 of CAVVCE010000178.1, read as the reverse complement.
GCCGCCAGCAACCCGACATACAATTTCATAGCTGGTTCCTCCAAAGACGATGCTCGCCCGGGCGGCCAATTTGCCCTATCGCGCCCGCGGTTACAACTTTGCCGCCGCAACGGGGCTTCCAAAAAAAAAATCGCAAAAAAATGCAATCGATTGTCGGAATGACGACGGCCCGTTCGTCCTGGGGATGTCCACCTGTGGGAACATCGCCATGATCTACGCCCTTCCCTGCCGTCATTCCGAAGCTATCATCTGCGCCTTGAACGAGCAGGAGGAGGCCGCGGTCACGGCAAGGGTCATCGGAGCATGATGGGTCATGGGAGCATGATGGATGGCAAAGATCGTCTTCACCGCAAACATTCAACGCCACGTGATCTGCCCGCAGACCGAGGCGGCCGGGGGCAGCGTACGCGAGGTCCTGGACAACGTGTTCGCGGCCAATCCGCAGGCGCGGTCCTACGTGCTCGATGACCAGGCGGCGTTGCGTCGGCACATGACGATCTTTGTCGATGGAAAAGCCATTCGCGATCGCGCGCGGCTGTCGGACGCGGTCGCCGCAAGCAGCACGATCTATGTCTTCCAGGCTTTGTCGGGAGGTTGACCATGAACACCGCTATCCTCGTTTCGACCCGCAAAGGGCTGTTCCGGCTGGCGCCCAAGGACGGACAGCTGGAGCATCGAGCAGTCGATTTCCTGGGCGACAATGTCAGTCTCACGCTGACCGATCCCCGCAGCGGCCGCCATTATGCGGCGCTCGACCATGGCCACTTCGGCGTCAAGATGCACCGCTCGACGGCAACGGGTGGGAGGAGATCGCCGACACCGGCCTATCCGCAGAAGCCCGAAGGCGCTGGAAGAAAACGATATGTGGGGCCGTCCGCTCGCGTGGAGCACGGCGCGCATCTGGGCGCTGCAGGCGGGCGGCGCCGACGAGCCGGGCGTCATCTGGTGCGGCACGCTGCCCGGCGGCCTGTTTCGCTCGAGCGATCACGGCGATAGCTGGGAGATGGTCCGCTCGCTATGGGATCACCCCAAACGCAAGCAGTGGATGGGCGGCGGCGCCGACCTGCCGGGCATTCATTCGATCTTGGTCGACCCGCGCAACTCAAAGCGGGTGTGGGTTGCGGTTTCGACCGGCGGCATCTGGTTCACGGAGGACGCCGGTGCGAGTTGGACGCAACGCGGCGAGGGCATGCGCGCCGAGTATGTGCCGCCGGAACTGACCCACGATCCGATCGCCCAGGACGTGCATTGCCTGGCGCAATGCCCCGCCGCCCCGCAACGCATGTGGGTGCAGCACCACAACGGCATTTTCGTCTCCTCCGACGAAGGCAAGAGGTTCAACGAGATCACCGGCGTCGAGCCCTCGACCTTCGGTTTTCCGGTCGTCGTCCATCCGCTCGACCCGGATACGGCCTGGTTCGTCCCCGAAATCAAGGACGAGAAGCGCATCCCCACGCGACGGCCGGCTCGTCGTCACCCGCACGCGCGACGGCGGCAAGAGTTTCGACGTGTCTGGCGAACGGCCTGCCGCAGGGGCACGCCTACGACGTCGTCTACCGCCACGCGCTGGCGATCGATGCGACCGGCGACCGGCTGGCATTCGGCTCGACGACCGGCGGCCTGTGGGTGAGCGAGGACCAGGGCGATAGCTGGTCCGGCGTCACCCATACGTTGCCGCCGATCCATGCAGTGCGGTTTGCCTGAGCAAGACAGGCGACGCTCGAGGCATGCAACGCTCAAGACATGCAACGCCGGTGACGGGCGGGCTCTGCCGCGGACCCGCAAGACCTGTTATCATCCGTCCACGCCCATCCGGATCGTGCCGCCCGCCAGCGATAATGTCTGGCGTACGGCCCGGGGAAAATCCGGCTCCACTGGAGGATTTGACTTGCGCTTGATCTGGCCATGGCAGGACAGGAAACGCAGATTTTCCTGGCTCAAGGCGAGCACGCTCGCGCTCATGTTCGTGCCGGCGGTCCGGACATTCTATCAGGCCGGCACCGGCGAATACGGACTCTTGCTCTCGCTCGGCGGCCTGACCTATTGGTCGGGGGTGTGGGCAACCGCGGTCCTGCTGATGGCTTTGGCGGTAACGCCGGCGCTGACGATCTTGCGGTGGCCTGCCCTCGTCGACGTGCGACGGATGATCGGCGTGACCGCGTTGGTCTACACGATTGCCCATATCATCATCTATTTCGCCCTGCGCTCCTGGAACTTCGCGGCCATCGCGAACGAGATGTTGACGCGACTGACGCTGATCCTCGCGACCATTTCGACCGTGGGCCTGATCGTTTTGGGCGCGACCTCGCTCGACGCCGCCATCCGCTACATGGGGGCGAAAAACTGGCAGCGGCTGCACAACACGAATTATGTGGTCAGCGGGCTGGCGAT
>CAVVCE010000177.1:0-15157 GCA_963746235.1 uncultured Alphaproteobacteria bacterium | reverse complement strand
CGGGGGGCAATCCCGACGTCTTCCAGGGATCGGTGACTCCGCTCATCAACGCCCTCAAGCTTGATCCGAAAGTCCGGCGTCCGGAACTCGTACAATCTTATGTGAAAATACTTATCGAACACAAGGTCGACGTGAATCTGAGAGACAAAGGCAAAGAAAAAATGAGTCCCTTGCAGTGGGCCAAAAAGCGGGGCGATCCAGTCATCGTCGAAATGCTGGAGAAGGCGGGGGCGAAAGAATAGTTGCGGGTAGCATTCGTTTGCGGCTTAGAGCGTTCGGAAAAAAAGGGGACTGGACCTTTCCGGACCGCCTATTCGCCTGGTTTTCGAGGGTCCGCAGAGGTCCAGTCCCCTTTTTTTCCGAACGCTCTTAGCGCCCGCTTGGCGCCTGGCGACCGCCAAGCGGCAAGACGGACTTTTGTCGGCGGCGTCCAATTTGCAGCCAAGGAGCTTTTTCGTATGGGTCGCTTGTTGCTGACGCGCCGGTGCATGTCCGTGCTGTTCTGCGGCCTGTTTGCGCGCCCTGCCGACGCCGGGAAGCGCGAGGGAGCACCAAGCAAAAGGCCGCGGACCCGGCTTATGCCGAAAAGATTCGCCCGATCCTCCAGAAATATTGCTTCGAATGTCATGGTGAAACGAAGGCTAAAGGCGGCTTACGGCTCGCTGCTCTCACCGATTTCAAGTCGGCTCAGACGGCCTCGATTTGGAAAAATGTCGCGGACCACGTTTTTCGCGGCGGGGTGCCTGCCATGCCGCCCAAGGAAAAGCCTCAGCCGGCCGCGGACGAGGTCAAGTTGCTTCAGAGATGGATCGAGCTCGGGCTGGCAGACTTCGCTGCCTACGATGCGGCCAGGCAGAAGGCGGAAGGGCGCGCCCAGTTGCGACGCCTGAACCGCGTTGAGTACAACAACACCCTACGCGATCTGTTGGGCATCGATATCGATCTCAAAGCCCTGCTTCCCGAAGACGATGTGATCGCCGGCTTCGACAACGTCGGTTCGGGATTGCAAATCACGCGAATCCATCTCGAGCGTTATTTGGATGCCGCCGAGGCCGCACTGAATGCCGCGATCGTCCATGGCGCCAAGCCCAAAACGACGACGGTCCGTTTGACCTTCAGGAAAGACGGTTACCCGCCCCGCAGAGCGGTCAACGACAGCACCGTGGCGTTCTTCACGTCGGCTGCCGCGAGATGGTCGGACCCGAAGGTCGGCCGGGCCTGACGGCACGCCAGCGCGCCGCGGCCTATGACTATATCCGCGCCCATCCGCAAATCTGGGAAGTGATCCTCACCGGCGGCGATCCACTGGTGCTCCCGGCGTCCCGCCTGCGCAGGGCGGTCGACGCACTCGCCGCGATCGACCACGTCAAGATCATCCGCATCCATACCCGCGTGCCGGCGGTGGCGCCGGAGCGCATCACCGCGGACATGATCGATGCGCTCAAAGCACAGGGCAAGGCGACCTATGTCGTGCTCCATGCCAATCATCCCCGCGAACTGACCCCGGCCGCGCGCGCGGCCTGCGCGCAGATCGTCGACGCCGGCATTCCGATGCTGAGCCAGTCGGTGCTGCTCAAGGGCGTCAATGACGACGCCGAAGTCCTCGCCGAGCTGATGCGCGCCTTCGTCGCGTGCCGGATCAAGCCGTATTATCTCCACCACGCCGATCTCGCGCCCGGCACCGCTCATCTGCGCACCTCGATCGCCGCCGGGCAGGAACTCATGCGCGGCCTTCGCGGCCGCATCTCCGGCTTATGCCAGCCGGCCTATGTGCTCGACATTCCCGGCGGCGCCGGCAAAGTGCCGATCGGGCCGAAGTACATTTCGGATTGCGCGGAAGCGGCGGGTGCCGCCGGCTGCGAGGTGCGCGCCATCGACGGGACGACGCACCGATATCCGTGACCGTGCGGCGCTTGCCGCCCACATCCGTCCGAATTCGTAGCAAGCAAGCGTAGCCCGGATTGAGCGCTTGCGAAATCCGGACGGACCTGTGCATTTGGCAACCCCGCCCCTGGGTTTCGCTGGCCGCTCACCCAGCTACAGCCCTACAGCCCCGTTTCACGGCAGCGCTTGCCGCCCACGTCCGGATTCGTGGCAAGCGGGCAACAGCCCGCGGCCAAATGCCCGGCCGCCGCCGCGCCCATACCTCTGGTTAAGAGAACCTTTTAAATCGCTGTGGTAAAGTGACTTTGGTCGCGGGGATCGTCCGCTCCCGCGGTCGGGGCGACCCTAAAAAAGCCGTCCTCGGCTCGCCGAATCCGAGGCATGCGCGGGAATGGACTGCCTTCTTTATGGATATGATCCTCATCAAGATTTTGGCGGCCTTCCTGGCACTCAGCCAGGTGACGACGCGTCCGGACGCAATCCAGACGCGGTTCGACCCGGCCCGCGACAGCGCCGCGGTCACCCAGATCCTGCGCGACGGCTGCGGCCACTTCCGCAAGGCGTTCGATGTGGAGTTGATCGATCTCGACGATCTCATCAAGACCGCGATGGACGACCCCAACGCCTTTTCCGCCGAGATAAAGTCGTTTCACGGCCTGAAATTCGAGAGCCTGATCCTGGTCTACCGCCAGTTCTGCAAGAACGAGGACGTGAAGGATTCCCCGGTCGACCTCGCCGAGGTGATCCGTTTCTACGACGATGCGGTGGCCGACCTGCCCGACCACACCCGTCTCAAGGGCATGCGGACCGCCGCCGGGGGCGGCGTGATCGACGGCAAGGGCGAACGGTTCGCCGACCTGTCGGAGAGCAACCGGCGCATCTGGGTGCCGTTGAAGGACATCCCCCTGCATGTGCAGAAAGCGTTCCTCGCCGCCGAGGACAAGCGCTTCTACGAGCACAAGGGCGTCGACGAGCGCGGCCTGATCCGCGCCATGATCTCCAATCTCGCCCGCCCCGGCCGGCCCCAGGGCGGCTCGACGATCACCCAGCAGGTGGTGAAGAACCTGCTGGTCGGCGACGATGTGACCTATGAGCGCAAGATGCGCGAGGTCATCATCGCCTCGCGGGTCGAGCGCAGCCTGACCAAGGCGGAGATCCTGGAGACCTACCTCAACTCGATCTATCTCGGCCGCGGCGCCTGGGGGATCGAGCTGGCCGCCCGCACCTATTTCGGCAAGCCGGCCGCCGCGCTGTCGGTGACCGAAGGCGCCATGCTCGCCGGACTGACCAAGGGGCCGACCTATTACGGCCCGGACAAGCATCCCGACCGCGCCCAGGAGCGGCTCGCCTATGTGCTGGCGCGGATGCAGGAGGACGGCGACGCCGGCGCGGCGCAGGTTCCCGCCAAGAGCGGCCTGCCGCAGATGGTCGCCTATGACCACGCCGTCCAGCGCGATTCCGGCTACTATTTCCTCGACCATGTGAGCCGCGAAGCGCGCACGCTCGCCGGCATCCCGAGCCTGACCACCGCCTCGACCACGGTGCGCACCACGATCCGTCCGGACCTCCAGCACGCCGCCGAGGCGGCCCTGCAGGAGGGCCTCGCCCAGTACGAGATGCGCAACGGCCGGGTCGAATGGCACGGCGCCGAGACCAATATCGGCGAAGCGGTGCGCCGCATCGAGGCGGCCGCCGGCGGCGCCAAAGGCAAGTCCGCCTGGCAGCAGGCGCTGGCCGCCGCGCATCCGCCGCTCTACGACGTGCATTGGACGGCCGCCGTGGTGCTCGCAACCGGCAATGACCGCAATGGCGGCGGCTTGCGGGTCGGCCTCCCCGACGGCCGCGTGGTGCCGCTGTCTTCGAGCATCCGGCGCGGGATCAACATCTACGACGTGGTGTTCGTGAAGCTGACGGAAGCCAAGAACAAGCAGGCCGCCCGGGTCGAGCTGCGGGTCCGCCCGGTGGTGCAGGGCGCCGCGATCATGCTCGACAACAAGACCGGCGGGATTCTCGCCATGGCGGGCGGGTTCTCCTACCCGCTGAGCCAGCTCAACCGCACCACCCAGTCCCAGCGCCAGCCCGGCTCCTCGCTCAAGCCGTTCACCTATCTCGCGGCGCTGCGCCGCGGCCTGCAGCCCAACACCCTGGTGCGCGACCAGCAGATCACGCTGCCGCCGATCGGCAATTCGTATAACGCGCGGGATCGCGATTACTGGACGCCGAAGAACGCCGATGGCGACGGCGGCGGCATCACCACGCTGCGGCGGGCGCTCGAGAATTCGAAGAACCTGGTCACCGCGAACCTGCTCGACGGCGGCATCGACAGCGATCCCAGCCAGAGCCTCGCCCGCGTCTGCGAGCTCACGATCGACGCGCAGATCTACAGCAATTGCGTCGCCTATTATCCCTTCGTCCTCGGCGCCCAGCCGGCCCACCTCATCGACATCGCGGCGTTCTACGCCGCGATCGCCAATGAAGGCCGGCGTCCCGCGCCCTACGGCATCGAATCGATCGAGCAGAACGGCCGCCCGGTCTATACCCACAAGCCCGAGTTCAAATGGCTCGCATCGGGTGACCGTCCGGCGTTCTTCCAGCTCAAGACCATGCTGCAGGGCGTGGTGGCGCGGGGCACCGCGCGGGCGATCGCACCGCTCTCGCCCTATGTGGCCGGCAAGACCGGCACCAGCGACGATGAGAACGACGCCTGGTTCGTCGGCTTCACCAATGACGTGACGGTCGGCGTCTGGGTCGGCTACGACAATGCGGACGGCAAGCGGCGCACCCTCGGCGGCGGCCAGACCGGCGGCCGCGTGGCGGTGCCGATCTTCGAGCAGATCATCCAGGCGGCCTGGGCTGCAATATGCCCGCCAGGCCCCGCTCAATCCGCCCTCGCCCGAAGCCAAGAAGGAGCTGGTGGCGCTGCCGATCGATCTCGCCAGCGGCAACCGCGTGAGCGAGCGCCGCCAGCAGGCCTTCACGGAATATTTCCGGCTCAGAGACGGCCAGATGGACGACACCCAGTACAACATCGTGTCCCAGGATGAGGTGGCGACCCCCGATACCGGCTATGCCGGGGGATATGGTGATAATGGTCGCGACAGCGGCCGTGTCTATTACCCCGGCGGTTACCAGGGGAGCCGCACCTATTACCCGAACAACGGCTACGGCGGCGGCGGCCTCGGCAGCTTCTTCGGCCTGTTCGGCGGCGGGGCGACCTATGCCCAGCCGCAACGGCCGGTCTATCCGCCCGCCACCCAGCCCAATTACGGCCTGTTCGGCGAGATGCGCTCGCGATCGTCGGAGGACCGGCGGTTCGTGGCGCCGCGCCGCGTCGACCCGGACTATCCCTATCGCGGCCAGCGCTATTGAACCGGATCGCCAAAAGGATCCCAGTTTCCATGAAAACGCATGGCTTGGCCTTCGCGCTGGCGGCGGCGCTTGCGCTCCCGCTGGGCGCGGCAGCGCAGGAGTTCCAGCTCCAGGAGGCGGCGACGCTGCCGCCGCTTTCGGCCGGACCGCTGCCGCCGCGCACCATCGTATTCACCGATCATCGCAAGGACGAGCTCGTCGATCCCGTCACCGGGCTGATCCGCTTTGCCGACTGGGCGCGCGCGCGGCCGCAGCAGAAGCAGCTCCTGAACCTGTTTGCGTCCTATGACGAGCCGACGCTTCCCGGCCCCGAGATCGCCGGCAAGCCGCACAAGCGGCGGCTCCACGTCTATGTCGCGGAGGCCCGTTTCGAGCTTGCAAGACCGGCCGGCTCGATCGATTTCGCCAAGCTCGTCACCCTGGCGGTGCTCGACAAGCTCGATCCGTCGATCAAGCACCAGGTGCTGGCGCCGGCCGATGTGATCCCCAACAAGGACCCCAAATTCGCGGCCAACCGCAATCCCGACCGCCCGTGGTGCGAGGGCCCCGGCGTGCTCTGCATCCAGTCGAACTACAAGCTCGAGGGCCGGCTGCCGATCGGCATCCTGCTCGTCAACAAGATCCGCGAGAGCGGCAAGAAGATCGCCGACTTCCTCGAATTCCAGAGCGAATTGCGCCAGCTTCCGCCGGCCGAGATCAACCAGGCGGCGCTCGCCCAGGCGACCGGTGTCGACACCCCGGTCGCCGGCGCCATCGAGCAGAACATCTTCTACGTCAACCAGGTGATGCAGTTCGGACAATTCCTCGCGGTGCTGCAGCCGAACCCGGCCGACGCCAAGAAATCGATCGCGACCGCCTTCATCGCCCTCGCCGTCGACAGCGACCTGTTCGAGAAGAAGAAGGAATTCGAGAGCGTTCCGATCCTGCGCAACCTGGTGCCGGCCCAGGTGCTCGCCGGCAACAGCTCGTTCAACACCGGCAATTCGATCAGCGCCGGACTGCCGAAATACGCGCGCAACCGGGTAAAGGCGATCGCGGCGCTGCTGGAGAAGGAGTAGGGGCCTCGTAGCTCGGATCGAGCGCTTGCGAAATCCGGGGGCGGCCTTTCCGCATCACCGCGACGCCGTCCCGGATTTCGCTGCGCTCAATCCAGGCTTCATCTGGAGCAACACCCGTGGAACACATGATCCAACTGCACATCGAAAAGCTGCCGGAAGGCGGGTACCTTGCCACCAGCGATGTGGTGCAGGGCCTGGTGGCGCAAGGCCGCACGATCCAAGAGACCCTCGAAATTGCACGCGACGTGGCGAAGAAGCTGATCGAGGCACAGTCCGGCACCAACGCTGATCCCCTGCCGCCGGCCCGCGAGGTCTTCGACTATCCGCTGATTGTCGCTACCTGATGGGCGCCCCCGGATTTCGCTGCGCTCAATCCAGGCTACAGCCTATCCATCTGGCTGCCCTCAGGCTCGCGACCGGTCTTTCACAGTTCATGTTTTTTCTTGATGTCGTGATCGGCCTGCGGGCCGAGTACGGGCCGTACATCCAACGGTTCAGCAGCCCGTCTGAGCTGGCGATGCCGAGAATGTCCATGATCTCTTCGAGATATCGCAGCAGTTGTTCACGGTCTTCAGTGTCGGTGGCTTCGAATTCAGCCATCGTTTTTGCAAACTCAGCCAGCGCAAATTTCTTGGATGGTTTGGACGGCAGCCCATCTCGCAATCGATCGATAAGTCGGTTGAGTTGCTCTTGGGCCAATGATCGAAGGTCTTCTGGCCTCATGCCGTTGTACATTGTCCCAGGCGTGTCGACATATTTTGCTCGGTCCCGAAGCTCTGACAGTTTTGCTACAGTGTGCTGAGAGATTTCGAGCTTCTGATCCGCAGCCGGTATCAGTAGCCGCCAAAGCGTTGCGAATGCCGCACCGGCCAGGATCATGGCAAGGCGCAGTAGGTTCAGCGCGATATTGCGGCGAGCAGGCATTGCAACCAAGGTGATTGGGCGAGGCTTGAGCGATCTACCATCGGATCGATGTTGCACGCAACGTCGAGCGGTCGGCCGGCCGCCTAGCGACAGGGCCCGCATTGTGCCGCCCCCGCGTCCTTGATAGGTATTCGCCCCCATGAGCGCCGCCGCGGTGAAACCGATCGATTGCGACGTGCACCCGACGGTGCCCGGCATCGATGCCTTGCTGCCCTATCTCGACGCATTCTGGCGGGACTCGGTGGTCGACCGCGGCATCGAGGGGCTCGACAGCGTCAGCTATCCGCCCAATGCGCCGATCTCCGCGCGTCCCGACTTCCGCAACGCCGGCAATCGCGCGGCGACCGATGTGGCGGCATTGCAGGCCCAGGTGTTCGACCGCTGGGGCGCGGATTTCGCCATCTGCAATTGTCTCTACGGGGTCCAGCTCGTCTTCAACGAGGACATGGCGCGCGCCTTCGCCCGCGCAGTCAACGACTGGATCGCCAGGGAGTGGCTCGACCGCGATCCGCGGCTGCGCGCCTCCATCGTGGTGCCGCTGCAGAACGTCGAATTCGCCGTGGAGGAAATCGAGCGCTGCGCCGCCGACCCGCGCTTCGTCCAGGTGCTGGTGCTGGCGATGGGAGAGACCCCGCTCGGACGCCGGCATTTCTGGCCGATCTACGCGGCGGCGGAGCGGCACGGCCTGCCGATCGGCATTCACGCCGGCAGCGCCTACCGCCATCCGGTCACCTCGCTGGGCTGGCCGAGCTATTATGTCGAGGACTATTGCGCGCAATCCCAGGGCTTCCAGTCCCAGGTCGCGAGCCTGATCTGCGAGGGCGTGTTCGCCAAGCACCCCGGCCTGAAGGTGGTGTTGATCGAGTCCGGCGTGACCTGGGTCCCGCCATTCCTGTGGCGGCTGGCGAAACTCTGGCGCGGCCTGCGCACCGAGATTCCCTGGATCGACCGCTCGCCGCAAGACATCTTCCGCGACCATTTCCGCCTGACCGTCCAGCCGTTCGACGCGCCCGACGCCCCCGACACCGTGCGCCGCCTGCTCGATCATCTCGGCTCCGACGAGCTGCTGCTGTTCTCCTCGGATTACCCCCATTGGCAGTTCGACGGCGACGACGCGATGCCGCCGGGCATTCCCGCCGATCTCGCCAGGAAGATCATGGTCGACAATCCCAAGGCGACCTATTTTGCGCGGGAAATGACCAAAAAGGCAGCCGGTTGAGCGCCGGCGTGGCGGACCCGGCAGGCCCGGTTCCGCCGCCGCAACCTACTTGCTCTGGAGGCGCCAGAGCTGGTTCGGCTCGGCATCGCCGCAGGTCCAGCCCTGCAATGGCGCCCCGCTTTCCGTCGAGCCGTAGCGAATGTCCAGGCAGAGACCGTTGACGCCCGCCAGTTTGGTAAAGCCGCCCTTCTGCTCCGCCTTCCAGACTTGATTGGCGCCGCCGTTGCAGGGCCAGAGCTTGACGAGATCACCGGGTTGGCCGCCGTCTGCGTCGACGCAGAGGCCGCCGATGGTCAGGCGCATCGCCGCCTGGTCGTAGGTGAAGATCTGGGCGGGCGAGTTGCTGCAATCCATCATTTGCAATCGTTGGCCCTGGACGAATTCGCGATTGAGGGCGTCGATGCATCTCCCGCCGCCCTGGGGGGAGATTTGCAGCGTCGTCTGGTATCCCTGCGCGAAAACCGTACCCACAGAGAACGTCAGCAGGCAGGCGGCTAATCCCGCCGCCATCCGCACAGGCGCGATCGACATGGAATCCCCCGGACATAGTGAGCGGTACAGAAGCCTCATTTTACCGCCATCTCGCGGGCGCGGTCGAATTTCACGCCGACGCTGCTCAGGGCCGCGGGGTGAACCCAAGTCCGGGGCGACCAAGCCGGGGCGGGCGAAAACTCGCCTTTTCGCGGCTGCATATTTGCAAGGCATGCGGCGATATGCGCCGCTCTGCCGTTTCGGCCCGCCCGGCCGTGTTTTGGCCGGTATTTCGCTATCAGGGGCAGTCTGATAGGCTATAGTCATTGCATTAGGCTGCCGAATCAAAAGGATGTTCATGGAAATCGTTTCCGAGCGCGGCCGGCGCATCAGCATCGAGGATCTCGACACCCATCATTACGAAAACGAAACATTTCAGCAACATGCTGGCGCGGCTCGAAACAGAACCTGATCGAGCACGCCAATCTCGCGGCGTAGCGTAGCGGCCGTTGTGGCCGTCCCTGGCACAAGCGAACGGCGAGGAACAACCGATGTCGAGAACGAGCCCAAACGCGCTCCTGGTGTTTCCGAAGTTCAACCCGAATTCGTTCTGGAACCTGCAGGCGGTCTGCGACGTTTGGGGCGCGCGCTGCCCGGCGCCGCCGCTCGGCCTGATCACGCTCGCCGCGCTGCTGCCGTCGTCGTGGAACCTGCGCCTCGTCAACCGCAACGCGGAAGAGCTGACTGACGCCGACTTCGCCTGGGCCGATCTCGTCATGACCGGCGGGATGCTGCCGCAGAAAGACGATGCGCTCGAGATCATCGAGATGTGCCGACGGCGCGGCAAGCCGGTGGCGATCGGCGGCCCCGACGCCATGTCGAGCCCGGACATCTACCGTCACGCGGACTTTCTCGTGCTGGGCGAGGCCGAAGGCCTCATCGATCAGTTCGTCGATGCGTGGTCGGCCGGCGCCGAGAGCGGCGTGTTCGAAGGCGTGAAGTTCCAGGCCGACGTCACCAAGAGCCCGACGCCGCGGTTCGACCTGCTCAATTTCAAGCACTACCTCTATATCGGCGTGCAGTTTTCCCGGGGCTGTCCTTTCAACTGCGAATTCTGCGACATCATCGAGTTGTACGGCCGGGTGCCGCGCGCCAAGACCAACGAGCAGATGCTCGCCGAGCTCGACACGCTCTACCGGCTCGGGCATCGCGGCCATGTGGATTTCGTCGACGACAACCTCATCGGCAACAAGAAGGCGCTCAAGCGCTTCCTGCCCGCGCTGGGCGCGTGGCAGAAGGAGCGCGGCTACCCGTTCCGGTTTTCCACCGAAGCGTCGATGAATCTCGCCGACGATGCGGAACTGCTGCGGATGCTGCGGCAGGCGAATTTCTTCCTCATCTTCGTCGGCATCGAAAGTCCGGATACGGACACGCTGATCTCGATGCAGAAGAAGCAGAACACGCGGCGCAGCCTCGCCGAGAGCGTTCACCGGATTTATCAGGCCGGCATGGTGGTGATCGCCGGCTTCATCGTCGGCTTCGACACCGAGGCTGCGAGCGTCGCGGAATCCATGGTGGATTGCATCGAGGCGACCAGCATTCCGGTCTGCATGGTCGGCCTGCTCACCGCGCTGGAGAACACGCAGCTCACGCGCCGGCTCGAAAAGGAAGGCCGTCTCCTGCCGCTGGTGCAGGGCAAAGGCGATCAATGCAGCGCCGGATTGAACTTCATCACGTTGCGGCCGCGCCGCGACGTGCTGGCCGATTTCCGCGCCATCCTGCAGAGCATCTATGCTCCCGACGCTTATTTCGAACGGGTGCGCACGGTTGGTCGCATGCTCGATCGGCCCGATTTGCCGCACCGATTGTCGCCCGGGCAGACGTGGCAGGAGTTGAAAGGGCTCGCCCGCCTGGTGTACAGCGCCAGCTTCCGCAGAACCGAACTCCGCCGCCATTTCTGGCGCACCGTCATCGATTGCCTGCGCCACAAGCCCCGCAATCTCGAGATGGTGCTCGGAAATATCGCGTTCTATCTGCATGTCGGCAGCTTCGCCCAATTCCTGATCGAGAACCTGGACCGCCAAATCCAGGCCATCGACGAAGAAGCCGCGCCGCAACCGCAACCGCTCAAGGTCGCGCTGCCGGCGTAGCGGGCAACAACGGATCTCGTCCAGAGAGCCTGTGAAACTTTTCTACGACCTCGTCCTGAGGAGCCGGCTTCGCCGGCGTCTCGAAGGATGGCCACAAAGCACCATGTTTTGGCCATCCTTCGAGACGCCAGCTTCGCATGGCTCCTCAGGACGAGGTCGTAGAATAATTCGCACGCTCCCTCGAGAAGCCGGGCTAATCCACGTTGATGCCGGCGGACTTGACGATCGCCGCCCATTTGCGCGTTTCCGCCGCGAAGAACACCGCGAATTCCTGCGGCGTGCCGGTCGCCGGAGTGGCGCCGAGCCTGGCGAGATGAGCCCGCATATCCGGGGCATCCAGGCTGGCATTGACGGCGGCGTTGAGCCTGGCGACGACGGCGGGCGGAGTGCCGGCAGGGGCCACCACGCCTTGGAAGCTCGAGATCACGAAACCATCGACGCCGCTCTCGATCATGGTCGGAAGTTCGGGCAGCAGCGCGAATCGCTTCTCGCTCGTCACCGCGAGCGCACGCAATTGACCGTCCTGGATGTGCGGCATCAGCCCTTCGATCGCCCCGAACCCGAACGCGACCTGGCCGGCAAGCACGCCAGTCACGACCTCCGACAATCCCTTATAGGGGACATGGACGACGTCCACCGCGGTCTTGGCCTTGAACCACTCCGCCGCCAGGTGGGTCGCGTTGCCGAAGCCGGAGGAGCCGAAGTTGAGCTTGCCGGGATTGTTCCTGGCGATGGTTACCAACTCTTGCACGGTTCGCGCCGGAATCGACGGATCGATCACCAGCACTTCCGGGCTGTCGGAAACCTTGGCGACCGGGGCGAAGTTCTTGGCGGGATCGTAGTCCTTGTTCCTCGCCACCGCGGGGATGACGGCCAGCGTGCTGACATTGCCGAACAACAGCGTGTAGCCGTCCGGCTCGGCATTCGCGACCGCCTTGGCCCCGATCACGCCGCCGCCGCCGGCACGGTTTTCGATGATCACGTTCTGCCCGAGGATCGCCGCCATGCGCTGGGCGACGAGCCGCGCCATCACGTCCACCGGCCCGCCCGCGGCGAACGGCACGACGATCTTGATCAGGCGGTCCGGATAATTTTGCCCGGCCGCCGGCGGCGCACCGAGACCGCCACAGCGGCGAGCGCGGCTGCGATCAGGAGCGAATGCCCCGGTTTCAGGCGAATTCCCATCGGATCCTCCGGCCTGCAATCCTACCGCGAAAGACACCGCGGCGTCATGCGGTCCGCGCACCGTCGGAATCGACGCGCACCTCGCTAAGGGAAAGTCTCAGAACCCGACGAAAAGAGGCCCGGCCGTTCGAACGACCGAGCCTCCAAGTCGAAGCCATCCGCGCGCTGGGGGGGCACGGGGATGCGTGCGCGCGGAGTATGGCTCCAGTCCTCAATGTGGGATTTGCGGTGATCCGGAGAAGTGACGGGTTGCCGCACCCTGGGCGACCTTGCGTCGCGCCGTGCGGCGCCTATCGAGACGTGCTCCACCAACTCGACGCCGGCGGCTTGTGACTTGACGCTTGTGACGGAAATTGCGCTGCGGCACACTGACAATATCGGCTTGGCTGCATCGGATCGGGTGGCGCAGATGACGGCATGTCCGATCGAGATCGTTCAGATGGAAGCGGCCGATGCAGCGCCGCATGGAGGAAGAGTGAAATGACGGAATCGAACCACCGACCGGTATGGCGGGCAGCTCCAATCGCCTGCCTGCTGCTGGCCGCAGGCCTCGCCGGGTCGGCTGCGCTAGGCCAGGATCAGAGCGCCGCTACGCCCGCCGACGCCATCTTTGCGCGCAAGACGGTCATGGACACGCTCAGCTCGAAGATGGACGCGATCGAGGCGGCGACCGCGTCGACCGGCAAGATCGACCTCGCCGCGGCGAACGAGCAGGCGGACACCGTCTCGGTCCTGCTGATGGCCTTCCCGCATCTGTTTCCGGCCGCAACCAATCAATGGAAACCCAATGTCGACAAGGACCCCGGGACCGATACCTTCGCCGCGCCAGAGGTCTGGACCAAATATGCCGACTTCTACAAGCAGTCCACCGAGGCGTCGAAGCTCGCCTACGACGCAAGCCGCGCCACCCAGGAAGCCGAGTTGAGGGCTGCGGTCGCGAAGCTTCGCGCCGCCTGCGACGGCTGCCACGCGACCTACATGAAGACCGACTGACCGTCCGGCTGACCGCCGGGCCGACCACTCTGGCCGGCGCGGTGCCGTACCGAGCCGCGCGTATCGGCTGGCATCGGGCCTCGTCCCGGCCCGGCCGTGCGGATTGGTCCGGCGGCCCCGATGATGCTAGATTTGCGGGCTTCATGCATGTGAGGACAATATGCACCATCCGCGTCTCCGCTTGGCGGTCTCGATCGCCGCTTCTCGCAATCGCAGCATCGGGATTGCCGGACCCCGGCATCGCCGCAGGCTTTCCCGAGCGCGACATCACTTTCATCATCCCGAACCAGGTCGGGGGCGGGTTCGACGCCTATGTGCGGGCGATCGCGCCGGCGATGGAAAAATACCTGCCGAACAAGGTCAATGTCGTCCCGCTCAACATTCCCGCCGGCGGCGGCGCCAAGGGCGTGAACCAGCTCTATCGCGCCCGGCCCGACGGCTACACCATCGGCATCCTGAACATTCCCGGCCTGTTCGTCCTGCAGGCGCGCGGCGGCGGCTATGACTTGAACAAGTTCACCTGGCTCGCCGGCCTCGGCCGCGACCCCTATGGCCTCGCGGTGCCCTGGAACTCGCCGATCAAGTCGATCGCAGACCTGAAGAAGCTCTCGGCGACGCGGCCGGTCAAATTCACCACCACCGGGCCTGACGGCACCGCCTATGGCGTGACCCTGATCGCGACCGACCTGCTCGGCATCAAGATGCAGCTCATCACCGGCTACAAGGGCTCGTCCGAATACGTGGCCGCCGCCGTGCGCGGCGACGGCGACGCCGTGATCACCAACCTGCCGCTCCTGGCGCGTTTCGAGGCGGGCCAGTCGCTGCGGCTGCTCGCCAGCTTCACCAAGGACGGCACCCGGCCCGACGTCCCGAACGCGCCCGCGCTCGGCCACGCCGCAACTCGCCGACATCGTCGTGGAGCGCATGGTCGCGGCGCCGCCGAACCTGCCCGCCCGACGTGAAGAAGATCCTGGTCGAGGCCATCGACAAGGCGGTCAATGATCCCGAAGTGGCGGCTCTGTCGAAGAAGGTCGGCATGGGACTGGCGCTGCAGTCGCCCGACGAGGTCGCCGCCGACGTTCATTCCCAGGCCAATTTTTTCGAAAAGTGGCGTAAATATCTGGTGCCGAACTGAGTGCTCGCCGCGATAAGCACGATGGCGCGGCTCCCGGACAGAGGCGCCCATGCACTTGAGACGTGAGGCCCTGCTCGAGACCCGTTCGCTCCGCCGCTAGACGGTGGAGGCTGATGACGGTGGAAGGCTTGGGCGTGGCGCGACAGATCGGGTAGGCCATGTTTGATGCGTGGGTCGCCGGGGTAGAGGGCCTGCTGCAGGTCAGGGAGCTGATGTTCCTGAGCCTCGGCATGGGCATCGGCCTCGTCTTCGGCGCGCTGCCCGGGCTCGGCGGCGCCACCGCGCTGGCCCTGCTGATGCCGCTGACCTATGGCCTCGAACCTTTCACCGCGGTCGCGCTGGCCGGCGGCGTGATGGGTGCGGTGCCGATGGGCGGCTCGCTCACCGCGATCCTCTTGAACGCGCCGGGCTCGGCGCCCAATGCCGCGACCTGCCTCGACGGCTATCCGCTGGCCCAGCAGGGCAAGGCGGGATATGCGATCGGCGCCGCCGCCACCGCCAACTCGCTCGGCGAAATCATCGGCACGGTGTCGGTGCTCGCGGTGCTGCCGGTGGCAAAGCAGCTCGTGCTGCTGTTCGGGCCGCCGGAATTCTTCCTGCTGTCGATCCTCGCCCTCATCACCGTCGCCGGCAGCCTGAGCGGCCGGATGCTGCGCGGCCTCCTCACCGGCGGCATCGGCCTGATGATCGCGACCGTCGGCTATGACAGCGTCACCGGAACCACCCGCTTCGCCGGGGGCGTCGAATACCTGTGGGACGGCGTGCATCT
>CAVVCE010000176.1:0-7458 GCA_963746235.1 uncultured Alphaproteobacteria bacterium | reverse complement strand
AAGATCCGGACGGGTGCAGATGCGGGGCACGGGCCCCCTTTCCTCGGCTCGTCCCCTCCGCCAGGCCATTATCAAGCCCTGAGGTTCAGCAGCGAGAATGCCTTTTCCGAGCGCGGCGCGTCCTTGGCGCCGCGCCGATTGTGGACGCAATATCAAGCGATGGGCCAAAATGCCGGCGAGCTCAGAAACAACGCCGATGATCAGGCATCCAATCGAATCCAATTTCTACGTCGACGTTTCCGAGGCCGATGTAGAGGTGATCTTCGCTCCATCCACCTTGGCGGCGTAGCGGCGCCGCCAGCGCCGCACCGTGAAAACGCTCTTGCCCACTCTCGTCGCCACGCGACCGCACCGATGCCCTCGCCGGCCAGAAACGACTTGCGACCGCCGCACGATCTTCTGGAGCTATGCGGGGGATTGGGTGACGAGGTTCGATCAGGCGGCGTGGTGAGCCGGCATTTCGATGACCTCGATGCCGTTTTGGAATTTGACGCCTCGGACGACTTTCGGCAACTGGTGTTCACCTTTCAATCGCCGCCAGGTTTTGGCGGCGGTGTTGACGAGTTTGAACACCATCAACTTGGCGGCCGACAAGGCTCCCTTCGTCCGCACCGGGCGATGACGGACGTGGCGAACATGCTTTCGATCGGGTTCGACGTCAGCTCGACCGTGGTGCACGGGGTACGTCCCAGCCCAGGAGGCGCTCACGGATTGCGCGGTCAATCGGCGCAAGGATCGTTCATTCGGAAATCGCCTACCGCCCGAGTCAAATTGGCAGCAGAGCGGGACCGCGGGGAAGGCCCTTAAGCTCCGTCATTTGGTTGTCAGACCAAGAGACGCATCCGCAGAACGTGTGTGGCGTGGAAAAAAGAGGTGGTATCCCGAGGAGGGTCACTGGAGCCACCGGTAAAATAATGAAGCGTCCAAAAGCAATTATGTCATTCGATAATCGCGCGAAAAGATATGTACACGCGGGAAGTAGAGTCCCTACATATCGCCCCATGGTGTGATGGGCCGGGTCAAGCCTGACCATCTCCTTGATTACACTGGATTATCGTCGAATTATGGGCGTGGACGTGCCACAGGAGGGTTATCACCATCCTACCCCATTCGCTTGATGTTGTGCTCCTCACACTCGTGCGACGTTTTCATGGTTACATCAAGCTATTGTTTTAACATGCTAAAATCGTAAATTCCGACGCAAAAGGAGCTTATTGGATGTATTTTTGTCTACAGACCTCATGGTGACACTACACAGGCAGCTTCAACCTTGATTTAAATATGCGATTCTAATCACTTAAACGGATTCCGGCCGAGAATTGGGCGCTTTCCTGGAGCCACAGGATCGAGCTTTTTGCCACGAAATCTCGGGCAAATTCATCCAAAATAACCCTCTTGGAACCGCTTGGGCTGGTCTGGAACTAGCTTCTGAGTAGCGGACGGACAGCCCGCCCGTTAGGGCGGACAGATACCCCGGGGTTCCCGACTTTGTTTTAGAAGCAACAGCTCCACCGGAGCGAGGCACCACCACACCACGCACCGCCACCACCCCCTGGCTCGCTGGCGGATTCGAAGCCGCCCTCGACGCGATGGCCTAGCGTCTGCGCGATGCGTTGGCGTGATGACCTTACACGTGAGGAAATTAACGCTCGCCGACTTCAAAGCGCCGTTGGCAGAACGAACCCAATTTCTCCTAATGAAATCAATCATTCGGCCCTCGGCGCTCGTAGCCTCCGGGCCCCAGTGTGCCGAGGAAACCTTACGGCTCCCACCATGCCGCCTCGTCGCCATGCCGATGTAGGGCCCGATGGTGGGTCCGGCAGAGCGGAACTGCGAATTCATCGCTGACCCGGCGCCCTATGGCTCGCGGCTGCATAAATCGCAAATGGTGGGCGTCCGAGGGAAGCCGTCCGCAGCAAAGGCATGGTTGCGACGCCACGAACTCCAAATGGGCGCGATCACGGTAGCGACGCGGTTCACCCAGGGGAAGGGTGCTCTTGTCGACATGCCAGAGAACGGCATTGTGCACCGGCTCGGGCTGAGGCGGGCCGGGGAGCTGTGGCGTGGCGGGCGGCGCCTGCTCGCCGGCCCGCCGCTTGCGCCTGCGCCTGTCCGCAGGGAGAGAAGAGGCCGCCTCCGTGGCAGCGCCGAGCCCCGCACTGGCGCGCAGAGCGGCCATGAGCTCGATACGGCCGGGCAGCTCGGTCGTTTCCGCACGACCCTCGCTGGCTTCCGAAGGCGAGGAGGCTTCGCCATCCTCCCCAAGCTCGGCCATCCGCGACGCGAAGGCCGCCTCCACGACCGCGGCATCGACATCCCTCAGGGTGTTCTTGGCTCCGAGCGCACGCTGCGCCCACGCGGTGGCTTCGTCCGCAGAGGCGAGGCCAGAGAGCTCGCCGACCAGCCTATCGCGCAAGGCGGCTGATGGCTCTGGAGCAAGGGCCTGTTTGGGCGGCGTCCACGGCTTGCGGGTCCTGGCGAAGGCGCCAAGAGTCCCGGCCGCGCCCACGGTCCCGTCCGCACCACTTCCGTTGACCTTTGCCCGATCGAAACCGTTGCCCGCCTTTCGTGCCCGCTCCGCCGGCTGGCCCCCGAGATCCGGCGCATCGAGGTCATCCTCTCCGGCAATTCCGACCAGGGTGAACAGGGCATAGCGCCTGGCGTAGGTCAGCGCAGCGCCCATGCGGCGCGGCGCTGCCATCTCGGACAAGGCACACACCGGCCAGTCCGAGGCGATCCACTCGCCCGAGGAGTGGGCGAGCACCGTGGTGAGCGACACCGTTTGGATGTCCTGGTCGATGATGGTCGTCTGCAGCGTCGCGATCTCGTGCTGCCCCAACACCTTGCGCACGATGTCGAGCCCGCTCGACAGCGACGCATAGCGGAAGGTCCGGCCGGGCTCGTCGTACCGATCGCTGCCGACGGTGGCGGTGAGCGACTTCTCCGGATTGGTGAGCAGGACCTGGGCCTTGGCCAGCGCTGCCGCAAGCGCGGCAATCGATTCACTGGACCGGTGCATTTTCGGCCTCCACATCCACCACGTCGAAGCTGACCGCGCCGGACTTGGAGCGCTTGGCCCGGATGCCGTGGCCGAACGCCTCCTTGGCGTCCTCCGGCATCAGCCCCTTGAGTTCCGTCTTCGCCCTTTCGTGCTCGAGGAAGGCCGGCCGGGTCGAGCGGAACAGCACTGCGAACTCCGCCCAGGAGTTCGATGCCGCCATATCGACGGTCCGCACCGCCTCGATCCGCGGCCGTGGCGGTTCGACCCCGAACAGGCGAGGGGGCTCGCCGAACGATACGCAGCGCCAGAACTTCTTCTCCGCGGTGAGGAGGAGGTGCTGATACAGCTGATCGGCGGCGATCGAGATCTCGACCCATTTGCCGCCGCCGGTGATGATGGAGAGTGCCGCCGTCCTGGCATTGGTCACCCACATGTTGTGCTGGAGCTGGGCCATGTACTTCTCGGCCGCGAACTCCTCCGAGAACGACCACGGCAGCATGAACTTGGCCTCGTAGACCGCCCCGGTGCCCGCCACGACGCCATCGAGGGTGGCCGCCATCCACCGGATGACCGGGTGCCTGACCCGGCACTGGACGTCCTTGATGGCGTTCCCGGTGTTGCGTTCGTACCATTGGCGGTTGAGGTCCTCGGTCACCAGGCCGAGCTGGACGATGAGGTTGGTCGAGAGGTCCTCCGGCCCGACCTCGCCGCGCTTCTCCTGCCACAGGCGGATCAGGGCCTTTTCGTCCTGGCCCATGATGATGCGGGCATCGGAGCCGCCGATGAAGTCGCGGCGGTCGGTGTTATTCCAATTTCTCTTCGGATTTGCTGACATGGCATCCTCTGTTGGTTCACGTATTACGACTGAAATTGCGGCGATGCGGTGGGCCTCGGGCATCGGGTGATATTGCGAGGACGATCGGCAGACAGAGCCACGAGAAGCCGCGGCGGGATCGGAGGCGCCCATCAGCCCCTCCCCGCCGCGAGGTCATCTGCCGCATTGGCGATCGAGCCAGCGACATCGCCGGCCAGATCGGAGATCAGGCCCAGGAGATACTTGCGGTTGATCGACCCGCCGGGGGCGACGTGGCTGGTGTCGGCCACGATGGCGCCGACATAGTCGAGCACGGCGCCAAGGACCTGTTGGAGATGTTCGGCGCGTTCCTCGAGGTCTTGGGCGTCGGCGATGTAAAGGATGCGATACGGCCTCAACACCGCCAGGCGTTCGATCAGGCCGGCATGGGCCTCCTCGACGGTGGAGAACGTCGGAGTGCGGCGAGCGCCTGGCACATTGCGGCCGACCCGTCTGCCGAACCGAGCGGTTTCTCGGCGCGTGTAAGCCATGACAAATTTCACCTTTCGTGTTAGAGACATGTGTCATTGACACATGTGACAATAGCACAATAAAGATGACTGTGACAAGTGCACAAGTGCGCATGGCTCGTGCCGCTCTGGAATGGACGGTGCGAGACCTCGCTGAGGCGACCGGCTTACATCGCAACACGATCACGAATCTTGAAGTGGGTCGATATGCGGGTGATCCGGAAACACTTTCCAATATAAAAGGCGTTCTCGAAGCCGCCGGCATCCTATTCATCGATGAGAACGGAGGCGGGCCGGGAGTCAGGCTCCGCAAGCGTATCCACAAGAAGCCGGGAAAGTAGGTAATCGCGGCGGCCATCGCCGCCCGACGATCTTGACCGCCTGTCGCACGCCGAACCGATGGGTTGGTTGTCAAACCGTCGGAGCAGATGGTCGAGTTGGAGCGAGTGGTGGCGGCGCTGCGGGACAAGGTTGCGCCATCCTCGTGAACGGCGGTGCCGGCTTTGTCGGACGTCATGCATGCACAGCGCTGATCAGCGGCGAAAAGACGATCTATTCAAGAGAGGGCCCACGACGTGCTGGTCACCTTAATCGAGGGGGGGGGGAGCGCCAACATTATCCGCTCGACCTGCCAGACCCGATCGAGGCGATCGCCCAACCCCCCGAACGGGAGATAGCACCCCGATCATGGGCCACAATTGAGGCAAGGCGGCGGGGGAGGGGCGGGGGCAACGGGTAGGCTTGTGTGGGTCATCGCCCGGCTCAATGCGAACAGGTCGCTGGGCAGATCGCCCGGCAAGATGTCTTCGCGGTCGCGGCGGATCAGGCTCTTGTCGGTGTCGAAATAAATTCGCACGCCGCCGATCACCGCCTGGAAATTCTGCTCGCCCACCAGCCCTTCGGCGAATACGCCGACACCCCGGAGTGCTTGGTATTCGGCCGAGAACGCGGCCGCATTCAAGCCGCCGACATACCGGTGTCCGGCCGCCAGCCGCAGCTCGGGGATAGCGTAATAGACGAGGTCGACCTCGTCGAAGAACCGGGACGTAGTGGTGCTGACCTCCCATCCCGCGCGGGCCTGGACGGTGAACGGACCGCGGTAGAGATGAGCCTCCAGCCCGATCCGACCGAGGTCGAATCCGGTGATGTTCGTGGTCGCGCCGGTGTTCGGATCGAACACGAGTTCGCGGGTCGCATCGGAGTGGTAGCCGATGCCGTAGAGGCCGATGAGCGCGAACGCGGGGTCGCGCCAGAACAGATGGCCGGCGGCGCCGACGAGGCTTCGTCCGTCCCAGACGCCGGCCGGCACGTCGATCTGGGCGCCGTAGCTGTGACCGAGAGGAGTGGCGAGCGAGCCCTGGAAGGCCGCGACGCTCTTGTCGTCGAATTCGCCGAATGCTCCTTCGAGCCTGGCGTTGAGCTTAGACACCGCCGGCAATGATGGATCGTAGGGATAGGCCGGAGCGCTAGACTGATCGCGCGCCGACGCGGGAGACCAACTGCAAACAGCGGCGAAGCTCGCCAGGATTGTGGTCGAGAGCAGGAAACGGGGTACCATCACACGTCACCGAACGCCGACAAGCCTATGCAAATCACCCCGTAGCTCGACGGGAACGCAACAGGCGGCATCCCATATGCGGCTGGGGGCTGCCACCCATCGACTTTATACGGTACGCGGTGGAATGCTGTGACGAGTTGGCCACATCGCCGTGGAATCCACGATCGGTGGCGGTTCTGCGTTCGGCAGAGGTGCACCCCGTCATGAGCGAGCTTGCGTTGCGCTACCTTGAGAGCTTGAGGCGTTCGCAATGGCTTTCGCCCGGCGATCTCGCGCGCTGCCAATCGCCGCTGATGGAGCGGCTGTGCCGTCATGCGGCGCTTGAAACCGAATTCTACCGCGACCGCCTGGGGGTCCTGTTCGCCGACGGCGACCTGGAAGCCGGCGCCTTCCGGCCCGATCGCTGGCGCGAGGTGCCGGTGTTCGGCCGTGCCGACGCCCAGCGCGCGGGGCCGGCGCTGTTTGCCCGTGCGGTGCCGCCGGAGGTCGGCGGAGCGCGCATCGGCCAGACCTCGGGCTCGACCGGGCGGCCGCTGCAATTCCGCCTGTCGGTGTTCCTGGACATCGCCAGCGCAGCGGCGCTGGCGCGATGCCTCGAGTCCCACGAAGTCGATCTCTCGGGCAGGCTCGGCTACATCAAGTCGGACGTCGAGAACGATTGTCCGGCGCCGCTCGGCAACGAGGGACGAAACTGGAATTGCGTCGATCCGCAGGCGCGCTGGTGCACGCTCGCCGCAAGCGCCACGATCGACCAGTGCGTCGCCTGGCTTCGGCTTCGCCGTCCGGACTACCTCATGAGCTATCCCTCGATCGTGTCGGCCATCATGAAGGAACTGGCCTGCGGTGGCGAGCCGATCCGGCTCAAGGCGGTGATTAGCCTCGGCGAAAATGTCGCGGATGGCTTTGCGGCGGCGGTGCGGAACCGCTTCGGGGCGCGCCACATCGATGTCTATGGCGCGCAGGAGGTCGGCACTTTCGCTCACCAGTGCGCGACCGGGCCGCATTTGCACGTCGCCGCCGAGATGGCGCTCGCGGAAATTCTCGATGATGGCGGGTCGCCTGCCCGTCCCGGCCAGACCGGCCGCATCGTTGCGACTTCGTTCTATTCCTATGCGATGCCGATGATCCGTTACGACATCGGCGATTTCGCCGTGCCCGGCGAGGCGTGCGCCTGCGGCCGCGGCCTGCCCACCATTGCGCGGATCGTCGGGCGCACCCGCAACGTGTTCCGATTTGCCGATGGCACCGCGCGGTGGCCGCGCGGCCTCAACGTCCTCACCCGATACATCGACTTCGTCCAGATCAGAGTGGTCCAGCGCGATCTCGCGCGCGTCGAGGTCCACTACGTGCCTGGCGACGATCCCGGGCGCAACGACGAAGCCGGCGCCGCGCGGTTTCTGCGCGACATCCTGCACCCCGACATCGCCGTCGAATTCGTGCCGGTGGCGGAAATTCCGCGCGCGCCGAGCGGAAAATTCGAGGATTTCGTGTCCCTGATCGGGGACGGCTAATCCAGGGTGACTTGCCGCTTATGTAGGTGAGGCTCGGTGAAATTCCGCTTGCACCTGATGTCGGA
>CAVVCE010000175.1:0-15603 GCA_963746235.1 uncultured Alphaproteobacteria bacterium | reverse complement strand
TGACCGTCGATGTGCTTCGTGCCCGAATACACCACCACGTCGACCCCGAGCGGAAAACCTTGCTGCAGCAATGGCGTGGCAAATACGTTGTCCAGCACAACTTTTGCGCCCGCAGCGTGGGCGAGCCTGGTTACCGCCGCGATGTCCACCAGCGACTGCATCGGGTTCGACGGCGTCTCGAAGAACACCGCCGCGGTGGGCACCGACAGCGCCTGTTCCCATTGCGCGATGTCGTCGCCGTCGACGAAGACGGTCTCGATGCCCCACCGCGGCAGGATCTCGTTGCACACCACAAAACACGACCCGAACAGGCTGCGCGCCGCGACCAACCGGTCACCGGTCGCCAGCAGCGCGCCCAGCGGGCCGGGCCACACGCCCGGGCACCTGATCTTTCATCTCGCGACGCCGCAGCGCGACGTGATCTTCACCGGCGATGCCGCCAAGAACCGCGCCGAACTCGTTGGCGGCATCGCCGACATGACCATGGACGAAGCTGCCAGCAAGACCACCATCGAACGCATCTGGGCGCTGTGGCGCCGGCGCCCCGAGACGCTTCTCGTTCCGGGCCACGACATTCCCATGGTGCTCGAAAACGGCCGTCCGGCCTATATCGAGGCGCGGCGTGCGGGCATCACCGCCTGGTTCGATGACGACATCGAGACCACGACGCTGTTCCAGCTCGACGCCGCCGCGCCGCCGGCCGCGCTCCGCGTCGCCGGCTCCCGCTAAGCGTTTTCCTGCCGTCTTTCCCTCGCGCCGCCGCGGCCGCGCACAGCAACAACCGGTGCCGTCAATGCAAAGTCAGAATCCCGAGGAGGCCGCCGGCCTCCGTCTCGCCGCCACCGGCCTCGATTTCCAGGCCCTGCATGAGATCGTCGCCAAAGCGCGGCAGAACCTGAACCAGAACGACTGGGACTATATCGTCGGCGCCACCGAGACCGAAACCACGCTTCGCCGCAACCGCCTCGCCCTCGACCAGATCGCATTCCGGCCGCGGGTGCTGCGGGACGTGAGCAAGGTCGATGCCACCGCGCAAGCGTTCGGGCGCCGGCTGCGGCTTCCCGTCATGTTCGCCCCGGTGGGCGCGCTCGAAAGCTTCCACCAAGGGGCGGCGGGCGCCGTCGTGCGCGCGGCGCGGGACTTCGGCGTCGCCCACATGCTCAGCTCGGTGTGCGAACCCGGCCTGGAAAAGGTCGCCGAAGCGGCGCCGGACGGGGTGCGGATTTTCCAGCTCTATGTGCGCGGCGACGCGGCCTGGGTCGACGATCATGTCGCCCGCGCCATCGCCAACGGCTATGTGGGATTCTGCCTCACCGTCGATACCGCGATCTACAGCCGGCGCGAGCGCGACCTCGCCAAGCGCCACGTGGTGCTCGGCCGCAGGCGGGCGTCGGGCCGCGAATTCCAGGCGGCGCTGGATTGGCGCACCGTCGCGCGCATCCGGCAGAAATTCGACATTCCGCTGACGATCAAGGGCATCGCCACCGCCGAGGACGCCAGGATCGCGCTGGATCACGGCGTTTCAGCGGAATCTACGTCTCCAACCACGGCGGCCGCCAATTGGACCACGGCCGCGGCGCGATGGACGTGCTGCCGGAGATCGTGGACACGGTGGCCGGCAAGGCGATGATCATCGTCGACGGCGGCATGGCGCGCGGCACCGACATCGTCAAGGCGATGGCGGCCGGCG
This sequence comes from uncultured Alphaproteobacteria bacterium, assembly GCA_963746235.1. GTDB lineage: Bacteria > Pseudomonadota > Alphaproteobacteria > Rhizobiales > Xanthobacteraceae > JAJPKK01. The sequence goes on along the minus strand of CAVVCE010000175.1, from coordinate 13,913 downwards.
CCGACCTCGTCGGCCTCGGCCGCATGCAATGCTATGCGCTGGCGGCCGGCGGCGAGGCCGCGCTCGTGCGCATGCTCGAACTCATGGAGGACGAGGTGCAGCGCTGCCTCGGCCTGCTCGGCGCGACGCGGTTCGCCGACCTCAACCGCTCGCACCTGCACGCGGCGCCCTCGACCACGCCGCCGCACGTCTTGAGCGCATTTCCGCTGCTCGAGATCGAGGACTACAGGTATTAGAGCATGTTCCGATGAGAGCGACGCACCTCGGACGTCATCGCCGGGCCTGTCCCGGCGATCTCGATAATGAGGGGAGGGCGTTTCCACATGGTCAGGCGGTGCCTCGATAATCGAGATGGCCGGGACAAGCCCGGCCATGACGAATCAATGTGAGCGGGACATGCTCTAGTTTCTACTTCAACTGATCTGCCACCTTGGCGACGCCGGCTTTGCCGCAGGCCTCCTCCTGCGGTCCGCCGTTCGGGGCGCCGCTGAGCCCGACGCCGCCGATGGTGGTTTCGCCCACTTTGATCGGAACCCCGCCCTGGAGCGGAATGACTTCCGCGAGCTCCCGCTGGCCTTGAAGTTCGGTCTCGGTGCGCTTCGCCCATTCGAGCGAGGTCCGCCCGAAAGTCCGCGCCGTATAGGCCTTGCGGCGGGCGAGCTCGAGATTGTGCGGCGCCGCCCCATCGCCCTGGACGAAAACCCGCACCCGTCCGGTGCGATCGACGACGGCGACCGACACCCGCGCGCCGCATTCCGCCAGTGCCGTTTCCGCAATCGTCAGGGCCATTTTGGCCGAAACATTGGGCTCCATCAGAACTTGCGCGCCCGCGCAGCCGGGCACGATCACGATAGCTGCTGCTGCGGCAGCGGCGGCCAAACGAAACGACATGATATACCTCCCTCGGTTTTGCCTTGGTTTCCTTGGTTTTGAATCTCGAACGCGCGTCGAGCACTGCGGTTGGGATCGGCTGCAGCCGATGCGGCGATTATGTCATCGCCGGACCAGTCTGATAATCCGGACCGTCCGATAATGAAGCGCGGCAGCAGGACGCGCAGCGGCGATGATCCTACGCACATCGTGCGAATTGTCACCGAGCACATCGTGCAAATCGTCACCGCAGCGATGCAAAGCTATCCTTCGTACTTGAAAGAAGAGCGCGACCCTGGTGCGGAACGCCAACACCTTGCCGCCCTCGACCTTCAAGTCCATCTTCACGACTTCAGCGATGCGCAGGTCGCGTATGGATTTCGCCGCGGTCTCCACCGCGCGCTTGGCGGCATCTTCCCAGGAAACGGTGCTGACGCCCACGACATCTACGATTCTATAAACTCCGGTCTCCTTGTCTTTCGCCATCGAAACCTCCCGAGTTCGCCGCTCTACGTGTTGAAGGACGAGAGTGTGTTTGGTCTGACATCACCGAGATAACCGGCTGCCGGGGCAAAGTGTGTGCCATCCTGACCGCGACGGCAAGGCGCCGCTACGGACAGGCCGGTGCGGACAGGCACCGGTGCGAGGCGCCGCTGCGAGGCGCACGGATTGTTTGCGCAACGGATGCGGCGTCATGTTAGGCTGACGGCTCGCACCAATCGCAAGCACAAGGTCGCAGGCATGAGCCGTCCGTTTCAAATCCGCATGGGGGGATATGGCCCCGCCACGACCTGCTTCAGCCTCGCGCTCAAGATGATCGGCGATCGCCTGGCCGCCGAGTTCGGCGACGATGTCGACATCAAGTATGTGTGGAACATCATGGATTTCGGATACCGCGCCGAGGACATATTGTGGCTGGTCGAGCACGGGCTCCTGACCCTCGGCTACCAGTCGAGCAGCTATCTCACCGACCGCGTTCCCGCACTCGGTATCGTCGACTTGCCGTTCCTGTTCGAATCGAACGGGCAGGCGCGTGGCGCAATGGACGGCCAGTTGGGGGATATCCTCGCGCGGGAGATCGAGGCCCGCGTGAACTATCGCATTCTCGGCTGGTTCGAGAACGGATTTCGCCACCTGTCGAACCGCCTGCGGCCGGTCCACACGCCCGCCGACCTGGCCGGCATGCGCATTCGCGTGCTGCCGAGCCAAGTCCAGGCGAAAACCTTCGAGCTGCTCGGCGCCATCCCGCTGCGCTGGGATCTCACGGAGGCGATAACGGCCATCAAGGCCGGTACCATCGACGCGCAGGAGAACCCGTTCGCGAACACCGTGACGTACGGCGTGCATAACTATCACCGCTACCATACGCTGACGAACCACTTCTACATCTCGCGGCCCATATTCCTGAACCGGACGGCGTTCGACGGATGGCCCGAACCCCTGCAGCGCGCCATGCGGGAGGCGGTGGCGGCCGCCGTGCGGTTTCAACGCGAGCTCGCCGTGGTGGAAGACCGGCAGGCACGCGCCGCGATCGAGGAAAAGCACTGCGAACTCGTCGAGCTCACCTCCGACCAGCACGACGCCTTCGCCGCGGCCGTGAAGCCGATCTACGGCGACGCGCGGCAGGTCTATGCGCCGGAGATCCTCGCTCTCGTGCCGCGCCCGATCTGACGACGGGGCGGCGATCCACTCACGACGCGATCCACTCACGACGAAGGAAGCTGTGACATGAGACAGGTGCTTTTCGCGGCGGCGCTTGCAGTCCTGCAAAGCGCGACGGGCGCCCTGGCGCAGACCTATCCGTCGCGACCGATCACCATGGTCGTGCCGCTCGGCGTCGGCGGCTCGACCGATGTCATCGCCCGCATCATGGCCGAGGGAATGCGGGCGTCGCTGGGCCAGCCCATCATCGTCGAGAACACGACCGGCGCCGGCGGCACCATCGGGGTCGGCCGCGTCGCCCGCGCCGCGCCGGACGGCTATACGATCGGCATCGGTCAATGGGGCACCAACGTCGCCAGCGGCGCCATTTACCCGCTGCAGTACGATCTCATCAAGGATTTCGAACCGGTCGCGCTGATCGCGACCCAGCCCTTCCTGATCGTCGCGAAGAAATCCGTGCCGGCCAATAACCTCGTCGAATTGATCACTTGGCTCAAGGCCAATGCGAACAAGGCGTCGCAGGGAAATTCCGGCATCGGCACGCCGAGCCATGTGGGCGGCATTCTTTTCCAGAACGCGATCGGCGTCCACCTGACGATGGTGCCGTATCGCGGCGCCGGCCAGTCGATGCAGGACCTGGTGGCCGGCCAAATCGACGTGATGCTCGACACCCCGGCCCTTTCCTTGCCGCAAGTGCGCGGCGGCACCATCAAGGCCTATGCCGTCACCGCCAAGAGCCGCCTGGAATTGGCGCCGGAAATCCCGACCGCCGACGAGGCCGGCCTGCCGGGATTCTACTTTTCCTTTTGGCACGCGCTGTGGGTGCCGCACGGCACATCGAAGGAGATCGTCGCCGAACTCAACAAGGCCGTCGTGAAAACCTTGGACGATCCGGCGATACGCAAGAAGCTCGTCGAACTGTCGCAGGATATCTTCCCGCCCGACCAGCAGACGCCGGAGGCGCTCGGCGCCTTCCACAAGGCCGAGATCGAGAAATGGTGGCCGATCATCAAGGAAGCCGGCATCAAGGTCGAATGAGCGGCGTGGCAGGCTGTTGCCGTCATTCCGGGCCGCCGCAAGGCGGAACCCGGAATCCAGACGATCCACCGGCCGCACAACCGCCTGGATTCCGGGTTCGCGCAAGAGCGCCCCGGAATGACGCCGTGGAATATGTTCTAACGGGTGAGAAATTCGACGAGCTTCGGGATGACCTGGTCCGGCGCCTCGTCGATCAGCCAATGGCCCGACCCCTTGATGACGACGCCCTCGACATTCGGTCGTCGACCAGGCGCCCCTGCCCAATGAGAAATTCCCCGGACGCCTTCTCGCCGGCCAGCACCAGCATCGGCATCGTCAGCTTGGTCGCAGCGAAGCCGGCGAAGTCCTCGGCGTCCTGCTCGAAGGCGCGGAACACTTCGAAGCCCGCCTTCATGCCGCCGGGCTGGGCATAGGCCGCCGCGTAGAACCGGCGGTCGGGCTCGGAGACGGAACCGGCGGGATCGGCGGCGAACTCGTTCCAGAAATGCTCGAAGTAGATGCGCTCGCGGCCGTCGACCAGCGCCAGCGGCGTCTTGCCGTAGAAGTGGAAATGCCACATGTCCCGGAGCAGCCAGACGCTCTTCCAATCGCCGACGCCGGGCAGGAACGCGTCCATCAATACGATGCGCTCTACTTGCGTCGGATACTGGGCGGCGTAGGCATAGGCGACCATCAGCCCGATATCATGGCCCACGACCGCGATGCGCGCGTGCCCGAGCGACGCCGCCAGCGCGTGGACGTCCTGCGCCATCGTCTTCTTGTCGTAGCCGCCGTCGGGCTTTGCCGAGTCCCCGAAGCCGCGCAGATCGGGGGCGATGACGGTATGCGTCTTAGCGAGTTCGGCGATGAGCGGACGCCACATATGGCTGGTCTGGGCGTAGCCGTGCAGCAGCAGCACCGGGTCGCCTTGGCCGGCGATCAGATAGTGCAGCCGGGTCCCGTTGACCTGCGCCAAGCGGCCCTCGATCGCCACCGGCAGTGCCGGCAGGCGCGTGCCGCCCTCGGGCACCGGCGTGCGCGCGGCGTTGAGCACCAGCGACACGAACCCGTAGTAGCCGGCGGTGGCGATCAATTCCACGATGGCGCGCTCGCCGAAGCGGCTCGTGGCCGCCTCATAGGTGGCGTCGCTGATGTCCTTGTCGGCGAGGAGTTCGCAGATGAAGTCATAGACCAGGGCCTCGTCCGGCGACAGGCTCGCCGGGCGGCGGCCGGTTTCGATCGCCGTCGGAATGGCGGGGTCGAGGCCGGCGGCGACGGCGTGCTTGCGGTGCGCGTTCCATTCGTAATGGGCGGACCAGAACCGGGCGACCAGCAGGATCGCAAGCTCGCGCAGCGGCGCCGGGAACGCGCTCTCGAAGCGGACGAAGTCGCCGAGATGGCGCACCCGGTCGGCCAGCTCGGGACTGCGCAGCAGCGCATGGAAGGGACCGCGCAACCCGCCGCGCGGCCCGCTCGCGACCGCATCGGCGACGCGCTTCTGCTCGGGAGTCATGTCGTGGTCGGAGAGCGGCGCGAAACGCGTTTGCATCGTCGTTGGTCCATGGCTAGCTACAATCGGAATCGCGCGACCTTACGCCATCGCCGCCGCGCGCGCACGCATGGCGCGGCGGGCTCGCACGCCGTGTTTTGGCGTCATCGCATGCGCCGGCCGGCGATCCGGCAATCTCCGGGCTTTCGAGATGCCCTCGCCGGTGCCGCGTCCCGCAGAGGTTTGCGCTCAGAAGTCCGGCTTGTTCGCCACCGGGATGCGGTAGTCGAATAAATTCTGGTTGTTTTCGGCACAGGCTTCTTCGTGCATCGGCATCTGGACGCGCCTCAATTTGCCGATTGCCGACCACGGCTGATAGAAGGTGTCGGGGTCCTCGACCCGGAAGGTCACTTGCAGCGTCTTGCCGCCATCGATCAGTTTATACCGCTCCACGACATGCAGCTTTTCGGAATGCGGCGTGCGGTAATTGTCGATGAAGGTCTTGTCGTTCAGTCCGATGGTGTCCACCACGAGCGTGTCGCCCTCGTAGTGGCCGACCGACTCGCCGTACCAGGACGGCTTCACATTGGCCGAATGCGGCACGTCGAGATAGACGCGGCGAACCTGTGCGTCGCCGGAAAAGATCATCGTCACTTCCCTGGGCGTCTGCATGAAGTGGATCGGCTCGACGGCGGCCATCATGAAGGCCGGAACGCCCGACGGCATGCAGCTCGCGCGCGCCGAATAGGGCATCCCGCCGGAGAGCGCCTTGTCGTTCTCCCGCTTCATGATCTCCTTCGCCCAAGGCTTGACGTTGGGATTGTCGAGATCGGCGATGCGGTACGTGGGTTGGGCTCCGGTCGCGCGAAATTCGTCATTGGTGACATAGTGATGGGCCGGATCGTTGCGTGTCGGGCTGGGCTCTCCCGGGATCGCCGCGAAGTCGGCATTGCCAAAAACCCAGGCGGCGTTGTTGGACGAGAAATCGGGCGTCGTCCCGCCCGGTTCCGCCGCGAGCATTGGTCCGGCCGCGACCCACGCAAAACCCATCAAGGCGGCGACCGCAACAAGGCGTCCTGGTGAATTGAAAGTAAGCATATCCTGCTCCCTCAATGTCCCCCCAAATCGCGAAAACCGGTATTGTTCGCCACCGGCGACACCGGACCTGTTGTTGCGTGCGAGTTTATGTGAAGCGACGGTCAGGGTCGAGGGCGCATCGGGTTGCTCTGCTTTCGCACAGCATCCTCCCACGGCACCGCGAATTGACCGCCGGAGCGGGGACGCTAAAGCCTGAGCTGTCCGGCCTGGATGCGCGCGTAGAGCGCCTGGTCGAGCGCCACGTAGGCGCGGCGTTCGGGATCGTGGACGTAAAGCGCATCGGGGCAGGTTGCGGGGTCGTAGCCGCTCTGCTCCGGCGCATTCTTCCTTTGCTTGAATGTCGGCGTCAGGTCGATCTCGGTGCGGGTCCGCAGCAGCACCGGCAGCGCATAGCGCGGCAGGCGGGCGAGCAGATGCTCGCGCAGCGCCGCGACGTCGAGGGCGTCGGCGCAAACGATTTCCGCCATGCCGGCTCGCCCGTCGGCTGCCGGGAATGCTCACGCCGTAGACATTGGCATCGAGGATGCCTGGAAACGACGTGATCGCCGCGGCGACCTCCGATGTCGCGATGTTCTCGCCCTTCCAGCGGAACGTGTCGCCGATGCGGTCGACGAAATAGTAGAAGCCGCCGTCGTCCCGGCGCATCAGGTCGCCGGTGCGGAACCAGGCGTCGCCGGGCTCGAACACGTCGCGCAGAATCTTCTTTTCCGTCTCGCCGGCCGCGGTATAGCCGTCGAATCGCGCGCCGGGATCGTCGCGCGCCTTCGCGATGCGGCCGATCGCCTCGCCGGTCTCGTGCGGCGCGCACCGCACACAGCGCCCGTGATCGTCGCGCAGCGGCAGGCCGCGCGCGACGTCGAACTTCACCAGCGCCAGCGCCGAGCGGTGGGCGATGAAGGGCGGCGTCCGCCCGATGGCGCCCGGCCGTCCCTCGACGTTGAACAGCGAGATGTTGCCCTCGGTGGCGGCGTAGAACTCCAGGATCTGGGGGATGCGAAAGCGCTTCTTGAAAGGCTCCCAGATGTCCGCCCGCAGCCCGTTGCCGCAGCACAGCCTGATCCGGGAAGGCGTTTCGCGCGCCAGCGGCGGCGGCGCGTTGAGCAGATACCGGCACAGCTCGCCGATGTACTGGAACATCGTGCAGTCGTAGCGCCTGATGTCGTCCCAGAACGCGCCGGCGGAGAACTTGTCGCGGATGACCACCGAGCCGCCATTGACCAGGACCGCCCCGGTCGCCACCGCGCCGCCGACGCTGTGATACATCGGCAGGCAGTTGTACATCCGGTCGGTCGGCGCGCGTCTCCATCATGCCGGCGAACCAATGGGTCCAGTTCATCAGCCGGAAATGGCTGACGATCGCCGCCTTCGGCAGGCCCGGTGGTGCCGGACGTGTAGACGTAGAGCGCGCGATCGTCGATCGTCACCGCCGTTCGCTCCGAAGCGGCGAGGGCGTTGCCCGAAAGCTCCGCGATCTCCTCGGCGATGTCGGGCCGATTCGGGGCCGCCGTCGCCATGCGACCAAACGATCGGCGTCGGTCGCAAGATGCGGTGCTGCGCTGCGAAAAGCCTCCAGCAGCTCCCGCGCGACGATGATGTGCCGCGGTGCAACCGCGTCGATGCAATGGGCGAGCGAAGCGCCGACGAGATGGGTGTTGAGCAGCGCGACGACGCCGCCGGCGCGGCCGATGCCGGTCCAGATCGCCAGGTATTCCGGCCGGTTCGGCATCAGCAGGCACACCGCGTCGCCCTTGCCCACGCCATGCACCCAGGCCCAGCGGGCATAACGGTTGGAGCGGTCCAGCAGCGCCCTGAAACTCAGGGTCTCGGTCTCGGACAAGAGCGCCGGCGCGTCGCCGAACCGTTGCGCCAATTCCTCGACCACGACGGGGAAGGTGCGCGTCGGGTCGTGGGCGATCGGTGTCGTCAGCTCCAGCGCGCGCAGCCACGCCCTGGTCGCTGAGCGGGCGCCGGCTGCCTGCCTCGCGACGGTATCGGCATCTTCTGAAATGATTTCCGTCATGGTTATCGAGAATTGATCGGCATCAGCACGTATTGCGTTTGTTTGTTAAAAATGAGGTCGCGCTGCGCGCGGCCGCCGGCCGGGCCGATGACCTCACGCGTCGTCGATCATATCGCTCGCGCAATGGGCTACCGCAAGCGCGGCCGCCGCAGCCGCGTGTCTCAGCTGGCTTAACCGTTAAGGTTATTCCCCTTGATCGGCGGCCGCCGCGTTGTCGTTGCCGCCGGTACCATTTAGTTACGTCTGGTGCCCACATTGCCCGGACGTCCGGCGGCGGACCCACGAATTCGTTTGCGATGTCCGGGCATCACGACAATGGCGCGATGCGTGCGTGCGCCGGTGCCCGCCATCGCCGCATGTCGAGAACTCAGGCGAGATCATGAAAAGCGAGACCATCGCTGTTCACTGCGGCTACGAGCCCGAAGCCACGACGAAGGCCGTCGCGGTCCCGATCTACCAGACCGTCGCCTATGCCTTCGACAGCGCGGAGCACGGCGCGGCGCTGTTCAATCTCGAAGCCGAAGGCTACCGCTACGGCCGCATCAGCAACCCCACCACCGACGTGCTGGAGCGCCGCGTCGCGGCGCTGGAGGGCGGCGTCGAGGCGCTGTGCGTGAGCACCGGCCAGGCTGCGCTGAACTACGCGCTGCTCAACGTCACCGAACTCGGCTGCAACATCGTGTCGGTGCCGCAGCTCTACGGAACCACCCACACGCTGTTCGCCCACGTGTTTCCCCGGCAGGGCGTATCGGTGCGGTTCGCGGCGGGCGATCAGCCGGCCGACATCGAGAAGCTGATCGACGACGGCACCCGTGCGGTGTTCTGCGAAACCGTCGGAAATCCGGCGGGCAACATCTGCGACATCGAGGCGCTGGCGGGCGTCGCGCATCGTCACGGCGTGCCGCTCATCGTCGACAACACGGTGGCGACGCCGATCCTGTTCAAGCCGATCGACTACGGCGCCGACATCGTGGTGCATTCGCTCACCAAGTTCATGGGCGGGCACGGCACCACGATGGGCGGCGCGATCGTCGACAGCGGCAAGTTCCCCTGGAAGGACCACGCCAAGCGCTTTGCGATGTTCTGCGAGCCCGACGCCTCTTATCACGGGCTCGTCTATGTCGATCGGTTCGGGCCGGCCGCCTATGTCGCGCGGTGCCGCAGCGTCTATCAGCGCACCACCGGATCGGTGCTGGCGCCGTTGAGCGCGTTTCTGCTTCTCCAGGGCATCGAAACGGTGGCGCTGCGGGTCGAGCGCCACGTCGAAAACGCGCGCCGCGTCGCGCGAATTCCTGCGCCACGACGCGCGTGTGGCGTGGGTCAATTATGTCGGGTTTCGCCGACAACCCCTATCACGCGCTCGCCTAGAAATATCTCGGCGGCCGCGCCTGCTCGCTGCTGACCTTCGGGGTCGAGGGCGGCTACGAGGCCGGAACCCGGTTCTACGACGCGCTCAAGCTCGTCAAGCGCCTCGTCAACATCGGCGACGCGAAGTCGCTCGCCTGCCATCCGGCCTCCACCACCCATCGCCAGATGTCGGCGGAGGAGCAGGCCGTGGCGGGCGTGCGGCCGGAGACGATCCGGCTGAGCATCGGCATCGAGCACATCGACGACATCGTCGCGGATCTCGATCAGGCGCTCGCTGCGTCGCAGTCGTCGCATCGGGCAATGATCGCGGCGGAATGACCGCCCGGACAGTTTGGAGTAACGGCGATGCCGGTGGTGCTGGAACAAGGCGCGTCTGGACGAAGCTTCAACCTGCTCGACGGGGTGCGCTGCGCGCCGGCCGATCCCGCGCGAAGCGACGGGGCGATCGAGATCGGCATCGTCAACAACATGCCCGACGCCGCCCTCGAGCTGACCGAGCGCCAGTTCATCGGGTTGCTCGCTGCGGCGTCCGGCAAGACGCAGGTGCGGGTGCGGCTGTTCGCGCTGCCGCAGATCGGGCGCGGTGAGTTCGCGCGCCGGCGCCTGCTCTCCGACTACGCCGAGATCGGCCGGCTGTGGGACACGAGGCTCGACGGCCTCATCGTGAGCGGGATGGAGCCGGGCCCCGGCGCTTTGCGCGACGAACCGTACTGGCACATGTTCACGGAATTGATCGATTGGGCCGACCGGCACACGACGTCTTCGATCTGGTCGTGCCTCGCCGCCCATGCGGCGGTCCTGCACCGCGACGGCATCGAGCGCCGGCCGCTCGCCAGCGAAGTGCTTCGGCGTCTACGAGTTCACCAAGGAAACCGATCATCCCCTGCTGGCCGGGCGCGCCGGCGCGCGCGCTGGTTCCCCATTCGCGCTGGAACGACGTGCCGGCCGATGCGCTGGCGGGCGCGGGCTACGATGTGCTCACGCGATCGCCCGACGCCGGCGTGGATATGTTCGCCAAGCGCGACCGCAGCCTGTTCGTGTTCCTGCAGGGCCATCCGGAATACGACCCGACGACCCTGCTGCGGGAGTATCGCAGGGATGTCGGCCGGTTCCTGCGCCGCGAACGCGAAGGCTACCCGGCGCTGCCGCGGCACTATCTGGATGCGGCAAGCGAACGCAGCCTGGAGGCGTTTCGCCGCCGCGCCCTGTCGGCGCGCAACCCGGAACTGCTGGAGAGTTTCCCGGCCGCCGCCGTCATGGAGCGGTTCGCGAATTCCTGGCACGCCTCGGCGCTGCGCCTCTATCGCAACTGGCTGTCCTGCCTCACCACCCGCCGCGATCGGTCCCTGCACCAGGCCGCCGCCGTCGCGACGGCGTAGGCGGAAATCGCCTCGCGTCCGGCCGTCCTGATTGCTCGATGGAAGCCGACCGGGGCCGGCGCGCGGAGGGGCGCTGACCGGCGCTGCGAGACGCCGGGTCACATGCCGAACAGGGCCGCCTCGGTGTAGGCGAGGTCGCCGAGCCGCGGCCGTTCCGGGCCCTTGAAAAATTTCGGCCGCCATCCCGCGAGGTAGATGCCAGGCAGCCCCGGCAACGGGCCGACCGCATCGATGACGACGAACGGGCACAGATGGGCGGCGAGATGGCGGCCGATCAGGCCGGCAAAGCGTGCGACATCGGCGGTGTCGCGGCAATAGATGAGCTGCGCGCACGGCACCACCGCCTTGGCGAGGCGGCGGCGGAACACGAAGGGGTAGGCGCGCTCCCGCGTCACGCACCAGAAGCTCATGCAGCCGAAATCGGCATGGTCGCGCAGCAGGCCGGGCTCGAACGGCTCGAACGGCGCGGCGGGAACTTGCGCGGCCGGCACGCAGCACCGCGCCGGCGTCGATCGGTGGCGCGCGCGAGCGCCGGGCAGGCGACGAACAGTCCGTCGCCGTATTGGGCGTAGCCCTGGGCTTCCAAGGTCGGCACGGTGTTCGCGGCCGGCGAAATATTGAGATAGGTCGCATTGCGGTGCTTGAGCGCCTGGGATGCCAGCAGCGAGGCGTAGCTGCGGAACGCGGGCTCCACATACCAGCTCGAGATGCTGCAGCGGATCGCATCCGGGTCCGCGCCGGTGCGCGGCACGGAGAAGATCGCGAGGATCGCGCCGACGGCGCGGCCGTCGCTTTCCAGGAGATAGCCGAACTGCGGCATGCCGTCCGGCGCCCGGCGCCTTTCCAGACGGTTAAGAACTTGCTGCCAGAATGCCCGGGTCCGGCGGAGGCCGAAGCCGTTGCGCAGCAGCGCGGCGACCGCGTCCCGGTCGGACGGCGTTATCTGCCGGGCGCGAACTTGCGACGGGCGGCCGGGGAATTTTGCATTGACCATAAACGCCGGTTTGCCTTGAGCGCGGAGCGAAGGCGCCTATAGGTGAATCTGCGACCGAAGTGAGGTGCTCGTTCGATGTCGATACAGTTAACAGTAATTTCCGAGATCGAAAAGATTGCAGCACAGCACCACAAGAAGCTGGCTCCGCTGAGCCGCGATACCGTGCTGATGAATTCAGGGCTCGACTCGCTGTGCTTTGCCGTGCTGGTCGCGCGGCTCGAGGACCAACTCGGAGTCGATCCGTTCTCGACCTCCGAAGACGTGAGCTTTCCCGTCACCCTCGGCGACTTCGTGCGCGTCTACGAAAATGCTGCAAAGTGACGCCCTGCCGCTGCGACGATGGCTCGGCGGCGCCGCGGGTCCGCCGCGGCATTTCTGGGGCGCGCGCCGGAGCGTAGCGTTCACCGATCTTCGCGACGGCTCGAGCTTCGGCGGCCGGCTCGGCGCGTTCCAGGGGCGCTCGGTTGTCATCGCGACCCGTGACCAGCTCACGGCGGCTTTGGCGATGATCGAACTGGACGGCATCGCCGGCCGTCTCGTCATCTGCCCGCCCGACCTGCCGCACGACCATCTTCGCGCCATCGTGGCGACCGCCGCGGTCGACGCGATCGTGACCGATTGCGGTGCGTCCGATCCCAGTGCGCTCGGCATCCCGCTTCACGTCAAATGCAGCGCGACGATCGAGCCGCAGCACGGTCTGCGAGACGAACTCGTCGCGGGCGGCCGGCAGACCGAATGGGTGCTGCTGACATCCGGCACCACCGGGGTTCCCAAGCTGGTCAGCCACACCGTCGCGAGCCTCACCGCGCCGATCAAGCCCGGCGCCGGAGCGCCGGTATGGGGCACCTTCTACGACATTCGCCGCTATGGCGGCCTGCAGATATTCTTCCGCGCGGTGGTCGGCGGCGGCTCGCTGATCCTGTCGAGCGCCGGCGAACCGGTGGCCGATCACCTGGCGCGGCTCGCCGCCCACGGGGTGACCCATATCTCCGGCACGCCGTCCCATTGGTGGCGCGTCCTCATGGGTCCGGCGGCGCGGACGATCGCGCCGCGCTATGTCCGCCTGTCCGGCGAGATCGCGGACCAGGCCATGCTCGACAATCTGCGTGCGGTCTATCCGCAGGCGGGCGTCGGCCACGCCTATGCGTCGACCGAGGCGGGCGTCGGCTTCGAGGTGGATGACGGCCGCGAAGGCTTTCCCGCGGATTTCGTCGATGACGGCCAACCGCGATGTCGACATCAAGGTCGTGGCCGCCTCGCTGCGGCTGCGCTCGGCGCGAACGGCCTCCCGCTATGTCGGGGCCGGCGTTCCGGCGCTGATGGACAGCGAGGGATTCGTCGACACCGGCGACATCGTGGAGCGGCGCGGCCAGCGCTATCACTTCGTCGGCCGCAAGGACGGAATCATCAATGTCGGCGGGCTGAAGGTGCACCCCGAGGAAGTCGAGGCCGCGATCAACCGGCACGCCGGCGTCTGGGGTTCGCTGGTGAAATCGCGCAAGAGCCCGATCACCGGCGCAATCGTGGTTGCCGATGTCGTGCTCAAGGCGAGCCCGGACGGCGCCGACGCCGGCCCCCGGCTGGTCGCCCTGGAGCGCGAGATCATCGACGCCTGCCGCCGCGATCTCGCGCCCTACAAGGTGCCGGCCGCGGTCCGCTTCGTGCCCGCGCTGCCGATGTCGGCGACCGGCAAGCTCGTCCGCCATGCGTAATGTCCGCCATGCGTAATGTCGTCGTCACCGGCGGCAGTCGCGGTCTCGGCCTGGCGATCTCGATCAAGCTCGCGACCGCCGGCTATTGCGCCATCGCCATCGCGCGCAAGGAGAGCCGCGAGCTCGCGTCGGCGATCGCGGCGTCGGCGCGGGCCGGGACCAGCGCCCTGCAATTCCTGCCGTTCGATCTCGGCGACATCGACGCCATGCCGCGCTTCGTCGCCGCGCTGCGCAAGAGCGTCGGGCCGATCCACGGCCTCGTCAACAACGCGGCGCTGGGCGACGACGGCGCGCTGTCGCTCAT
>CAVVCE010000174.1:0-4108 GCA_963746235.1 uncultured Alphaproteobacteria bacterium | reverse complement strand
CGGACGGCCCGCCGCCGTGGAGAAAGGGAACGCCCATGTGGCCTGACGCCCGATTGACGAAGCTATTCGGCACCGTGCATCCGATCGTGCTGGCTCCGATGGCCGGTGCCATGGACTTCGAGCTGGTGGCCGCCGTGAGCGAGGCGGGCGGGCTCGGTTCGCTCCCGTGCGCGATGCTCACGCCGGATACCTTGCGCAACCAGTTCGCGAACATCCGCGCCCGCACCGACAAGCCCGTCAACGTCAATTTTTTCTGCCACACGCCCCCGCTGCCCAATAATGCGCGGGAGGCGCGATGGCGCGACCGGCTCAAGCCTTATTATGAAGAGCTCGGCATCGATCCCGCGCTCGCGGTGCCGTCGAGCAATCGCATGCCGTTCGACGCGACGTTTTGCGAAGTGATCGAAGAGCTCGAGCCGCAGGTCGTGAGCTTTCATTTCGGCTTGCCCGAAGCCGCGCTGCTGCAGCGGGTGAAGGCGGCCGGCTGCGTGGTGATCAGCTCCGCGACCGTCGCGGCCGAGGCGGTCTGGCTGGAGCAGCACGGCGTCGACGCCGTGATCGCTCAAGGCTATGAGGCCGGCGGCCACCGCGGCATGTTCCTTACCGATGATGTCGCCGCCCAGGTCGGCACCTTCGCGCTGGTTCCGCAAATCGTCGACGCCGTCGCAGTGCCGGTGATCGCCGCGGGCGGCATCGCCGATGCCCGCGGCATTGCCGCGGCGTTCGCCCTCGGCGCGGCCGGCGTACAGATCGGGACGGCCTATATGCACTGCCCCGAGGCCAAGATCTCGGGCGCGCACCGCGCCGCGCTGAAATCGGCAGCCGACGCCGGGACCGTTTTCACCAACCTGATGACCGGACGCCCTGCCCGCGGGATCGTCAATCGCATCATGCGGGAACTGGGCCCGATGGGCGAGGCGCCGGAATTTCCGCTCGCCGCCGGAGCGCTGGCGCCGCTGCGTGCCAAGGCCGAAGCGGCCGGCTCCGGAGAGTTCTCGCCGATGTGGTCCGGCCAGGCCGCCGCGCTCGGCCGCGCGATGCCCGCGCGCGAACTGACGCAGACGCTGGCGGCCGAGGCCCAGGCGGAGCTGCGGCGGCTCGCCGGCGGCGGCGCGTAGAGCGCGTTGCCATCAGTCGGTTCGACGGCGGGTCCCGCCCGCGTTGCGGCCAGGCGCGCGGGTGCCTATGCTGGCCGCCGAGACAAGAGCCGAGACAAGAAACGAAACTTTGCCCCGCCTGCACGAATTCCCCGGCGGGCATATCGGGAGGACAGCCAATGACATCGCAGACCATCGTCGCCGCGCTGGCGACAATCGGGGCCGCCGGCATGCTGGCCGGCATCGCCAATGCGGCCGAGATCAGGGTGATCGGTTCGCCCGGCACCAGGGCGCCCTACACCCAGCTCGTTCCGGGCTTCGAGAAGGCAACCGGAAATAAGGTCGTGACCGTCTGGGGCGGCGTCAACGAGGTCGCCAAGCGCGTCGCCGACGGCGAGACCGCCGATGTGGTCATGCTGCCGGCCCCCCAGATCGACGGCCTCATCAAGCAGGGCAAGCTCATCCCGGAAAGCCGCGTCGATGTCGCGACGTCCGGCATCGGCGTCGCCGTCCGCGCCGGCGCCCCGAAGATCGACATCAGCTCCGCCGAGGGCATCAAGAAGGCGCTGCTCGCGGCCAAGACCATCGCCTATTCCACCGGCCCGAGCGGCGTGCGCATCGAGGCCCTGATCCGGCAATGGGGCCTCGCCGACCAGCTCAAATCCAAGATCGTCCCGCCGCGCCCCAACGTCCCGATCGGCGAGGTGGTGGCGAGCGGCGATGCCGAGATCGGCTTCCAGCAGGTGAGCGAACTTCTTCCGGTGAAGGGCATCGATTATCTCGGGCCGCTGCCGCCGGACATCCAGGAGATCACGGTGTTCTCCGCCGGCGTGCACAAGAGCGCCGGCGCTGCCGATGCAGGCCGGGCGCTGCTCAAATTCCTGACCGCGCCGGAGGCGGCCCCGATCATCAAGAAGACCGGCATGGAGCCGGGCTGAGCGGTTTCCCGGCGCGCGGTCAGAAATGGTCTGCACTGCGGGGCGCGGGCGCGCGCCCTCCCTTGGAAAGGCTATCGGATTCACACAACGGCTTAGCGGTGTGGGGCCACCTCGCCCCGCGTGCGGGGAGAGGGAGCAGAGCCGGAGGGCGTCCCCGGAACGGCTCGACAATGATCAGTTGAGCGGCGGCTCCATGTCGCCCTTGCGCAGCAG
This sequence comes from uncultured Alphaproteobacteria bacterium, assembly GCA_963746235.1. GTDB lineage: Bacteria > Pseudomonadota > Alphaproteobacteria > Rhizobiales > Xanthobacteraceae > JAJPKK01. The sequence continues at coordinate 1,860 of CAVVCE010000174.1, read as the reverse complement.
TGCCGCGTTCGCGGGATCGGCCATGAACTTGATGAAGGCTTTCGCGACCTCGGGCTGCTTGGAGACCGCCAACAGGCCGATGCCGACGGCGCCATACTCCATCAACTCGGGCGGCAGGGGACCGAGATATTCGCTGCCGGCGACCGGCTGGATGACGTTGGTCTGCTGGATGCCGATCTCGACATCGCCGTCGGCGACGGCCTCGGCGACCAGCTTGCCCTCGATGATTTTGATCTTGTCCTTGATCTGATCGTAGATGCCGAGCTTCTGGAACAGCTTGGTGTTGAAGGGGCCGGTGCCGACCCTGGTATGTCCGATCGACTTGGCGTCGAGCATGGCGCGCTTGAAGGCTTCAGGTGTGCTGATATCGGGCTTCGGCGCACCGGCCTTGACGGCGACCCCGTTGCCGACGCGGCCGTATTCGACGACGCTGCCGGGCACCACCTTCTCCTGCTTGATGAAATCGTCGAACTGGCCGAGGCCCAGCGAGGTCAGGTCCCCGGGCGCGCCGGCGGTGATCTTCTGGTAGAGCGCCTGCCCGACCTCGAAGTCGACATTGACCTTGTTTCCGGTCGCCTTCTCGAAGCCGGCCGCCATTTCGCGCACCCCGGTTGCGGTGGCCTGATTGAGCAAGACGGTGATCTCGGCCGACCGGGCGGGACCTGCACCCCAAATGCCGAGCGCGGCGACAAGGCTGAGCGTCGCCGGTCTGATCGCAAGTCTGATCGCAAGTCTGATCGATGGTCTCAAGGCATCCTCCAGATGTTTCTCGTGCTTCATGATGGTGTATTCGCAGACCCGACGAGGCCGGCTCGAACCGCCACTATAGCGCTTCCAAGACCTAAATCGTATCGGGCATGTGCAGGATCTGTGCAGGATCTTCGAGCTGTCGGGAAACCGTTCCCCGTCTCGAATTTCCGCCGCGGCTTCAGAACCATCCAAAACCCGCGCCATCTTGCGCCACAAGCCTGACTGAGGCATGTTCATGTGGGTCGCGTCACGGGACCGCGGGCACTCGAACACCGCGGGCACTCGAACAAGGGCAGGAAACATGATCAACAATCGCCTTCCGACTGTTTTCGCCGTTCTGGCAGCGCTGGCCGCGCCGGCAATCGCCGCTGAGGGGACCGCGGGACACATCCCTGAGAGGCCCGCGCTGCCCTCACCGGGAAATACCGCTGAGGCGGAGATCATTCTCGGCGCCAAGTTGCTGGTTTGCAACACATGCCACGGCGCGGACGGCGTACCCAGGAATGCTGGCACTCCGATCATCTGGGGACTGCAGGAAAATTATCTCGTGAAGCAACTTCATGACTTCCAGAGCGGAGATCGCGACAACGAAGTCATGACGTGGATGGCGACAGCCCTCGCGCAGCCGGAAGTGGCGCCCGCAGCGGCCGCCTTCGCGAAAAAGAGCTGGCCGGCCCGGCCCGCCGGCGCAGCAGCCTCCGCGTCGTCGCCGCCCGCCGCAGCGGCGGTATGCCAGATTTGTCATCAGCAGAACTTCGTTGGCGGCCCGGCGGCGCCGCGGCTGGCCGGCCAACGCTACGATTACCTGGTCGAGGCGATGCGCCGCTTTGCCGAAGGCGAGCGCGCCAACAATGCCGACATGGCCAATATCATGAAGGCGATGGCACCCGCCGAGCGGGAGGCGATGGCGCGTTACATATCCGGCCTTTGATCAGGGCAGCGCGATCGTGCCGATGCTCCAGCGCCGGTCCTGATCGATCTGGTTCGGGTATTTGAGGGCGATTGGATGTCCGAGCGCCGAGCCAATCGGCACCGACGCGCGCGGGCCCAACAGCGGCCAAATAGGTGCCGGGAACGCGCCGGCCCCGTTGACATGCTGACGGTTTTACC
>CAVVCE010000173.1:0-42290 GCA_963746235.1 uncultured Alphaproteobacteria bacterium | reverse complement strand
CTGTCCCCTTTGATCCAACGAAAGATACGTCGGCTATTTCTAAGATTCGCGTTCGGGGACTATCTGATGATCTTTATCTCGATCGCCTCGAAGGAAACTTTAAGTCCACGACGCCGGCAAGTGGAACTTTTACGGGCGACACCAGTGCCGCCCACACATACACCACTAAGATCAATACCGCTGTCGGATACGCTTTTGACGGAATTGCTGAAACGCAAATTGTTCCATATGTCGCCCTCAATCAATCTTTGACGGACACCGCACTGAAGCCACGAGTCATTGATAAAAATAATAATATTGCTCTTGGCGTACTTGTGGAACGTTTTTTTATAAATCCGGACTATCCGGGAATTACGAACGTGTTCTCTGTGAAACCGCAATACGTCCTTGATACTGCCAACGGAGCTGAACTCGCAAGCGCGCGCGTTATCTATGCGCCGTGGATCGACTTGCCTTTTAATTTGAATACATTTCGCAAGCTCGATTTCATCCCGGGCTCTGCCTGGGGAGAAATCCTGTTCGATATTAGAAATGATTACGGTGCTTATTTTGATCGCGGCAATAGCCCGAGTATAGCCGCGGTAAATCGAGATTTTGATCGCGTCGGGACGAGGTTCGGTTTTGCGCTGACCACCGATAATTTTCCATCGTTTACACTGATTGTCACGGATACGTATTTGTATGGCTTATCTGGCTATTATCGTAATCTTGATTTTTTGCAGGCGTCGCTGACATATAATATAGTAAACAGTTATCTCGGCTTGACAGCGAGCTACAAACATGGGCGCGACGAAGATACCGCTGTGGCAGCGCAAGTTTGGACCATTGGTCTGACGGGACGATATTAGCCGGATCGCGGTACGAGTGATGTACGGCCGCGATCAGCTCACTGAATAACCAACCGACCGACCCGCCCGCAACGATGACGACCGACCAATCCGATCGGGCTGGTGGCACCGTATCAAGCATCACGGCAAAGGCCTTTTCGTGCACGTCGATCCGATGGGTCAATTTCCTTCGCCGAACATCGTGGCCGGCGGTGGCAGGTGCTCCCCAGAAACCGGGCACAACTGCTACCGGGTTGAACGCGACGGGCGCCGGCGTCCGCTTGCAGAGCTGTTTGCCGCCACCGGAACAGCTGGCTCGTGTGTATCCCAGCTTCACGCGCAACCTCCGAGGCCACCGCACCTCGCTCCAGCGCCGCCGAAACGACCCGCTCCTTCTCCGCGCGCGACCACCGGCGGCGTCGCTGCACCGATGTGATAACCTCAACCTGCGTCTTGGTCATGGCGCCAGTCCTAGGATTAGTCCCAGGACTTCACGCTAAACCTCAGTCCCCGCAAGGCGGGCGTCACCGGGTGGATGCATGATTTCTAAACCTCGATTGTGTTGTCATCGCCCGCGAAAGCGGGCGATCCAGTAACCACCGGACTTCGATGAAGTACGGTGGTTGCGTCCAACACAGGGGCTACTGGATGCTCCGCTTTCGCGGAGCATGACAACGCGGAATCCTGCGCCCTGCGGCACCCCGCGCGCTACATCTCCGCCTTGCGGTAGACCGCGAGTGCCGCATCGACGCCGGCACCGGCATCGGCCTTGTATCCGCAGTTGCGTAGCGCGGTTTCGAGCGCCGCGAGGCAATGCAGCACGTTCTCCTTGCGGCACACATAGCCCATCGTCCCGATCCGCCAGATGCGGCCGTGGAGCGGACCGAACGAGGTGCCGATCTCGATGCCGAAATCATTGAGCATGATCGCGCGCACCGCCTCGCCGTCGACGCCCGCGGGAATCATCACGCCGGTGACGTTCGGCATCTTGTGGCGCTGGTCGCCGAACAGCGCGAGGCCCATTCCCGTGAGCCCCGCCGAGATCGCGTCGCTCGCGAGCCGATGGCGCGAAAAACAGCCCCCGAGCCCCTCGGCGAGGATGATGCGCACGCATTCGCGCGCCGCATAAAGCATCGAGGTCGCCTCGGTGTGGTGGTTGAGCCGGCTCTCGCCCCAATAGTCCATCAGCATGGCGAGATCGAAATAGTTCGAGGCGATGCGCGGCCCGTTGCCCTCGACGATGCCGGGCGCACGAATGCCGGCCTCGACGTGCTTGCGGCTGTTGACGATGTCGGCGACCCGCTGGTTGAAGGTGATCGGCGCCGAGCCGGGCGGTCCGGACAGGCATTTCTGCAGCCCCGCCGAGGCGGCATCGACCTGCCAGTCGTCGATCGCGATGTCGGTGCCGCCGAGCGACGCGGTCATGTCGGCATAGAGGATGACGTCGTTGGCGCGGCAGATCGGGCCGATCTCCGCGAGCGGCTGCGCCATCGTGGTGGAGGTGTCGCCATGGACGATCGCGAGCATGCGCGGGCGGTGGCGGCGGATCGCGCTCTCCAGTTCCTCGGTGGTGAACACGCTGCCCCACTCGCGCTCGATCGTCACCACGTCGCCGCCGCAGCGCGACGCGATCTCCGCCAGGAGATGGCCGAAGCGGCCGAACACCGGCACCAGCACCTTGTCGCCGGGCGCGATCAGCGAAACCAGGATCGCCTCGACGCCGGCCCGCGCGGTGCCGTCGACCAGGAACGACCAGCGATTGCGGGTGCGATAGAGCTGCCGCAGCAGCTCCATCGTCTCGTTCATGTAGACCGTGAAGGCCGGATCGAACTGGCCGAGCATCGGCATCGACATCGCCCGCAGCACGCGCGGATCGACGCCGACCGGCCCCGGCCCCATCAGCACACGCGGCGGCGGATTGAGTTCGGCGAACAGCTTGGTCACGTGCGGGGCTCCTGGACCATAATCGATGCCGTCGGACGTGCACGGAGTCGGGCAAAGGCTCCATGGGTCTCGGCACTTCGGCCGCGCTCAAGATGAGCAGGCCTGCCGCGTGTCCACCTTCGACGCCATGCTCGCGTGGCTCCTCGGATGAGGCCCTTTAGTTCGACGCTGTGCGATCTGATTGGTTTCATGGAATCGATCCACTAGATGGTCGGCACCTGCCCGCGCGGCGTTGCGAGCGGCGACTTCTCCCGGGTGACGTAGGCGCCGGTTTTCGACCCGACCAGCGCGCCGTCGCGCACCACGAACTTGCCCCGCACCATGGTGGAGACCGGCCAGCCCGTGACCTCCATGCCCTCATAGGGGGTGTAGTCGGTGCCGTGATGCATCAGCGCCTGCGAGATCGTGGTGCGGCGCTCGCGGTCCCAGATCGCGATGTCGGCATCGCTGCCGACGGCGATGGTTCCCTTGCGGGGGTAGAGGCCATAGGTCTTGGCATGGTTGGTCGCGGTCAGCGCGACAAACTCGTTGAGGCTGATGCGCCCGGCCTTGACGCCTTGCGAAAACAGGATCGGCAGCCGGGTCTCGACGCCGGGAATGCCGTTCGGCACCCAGCGGAAGCTGGTCCTTCCCTTGGGGGTGAGCTTGCCGTGGGAATCGTCGTAGCGAAACGGGCAGTGGTCGGAGGAGAACAGCGAAAACACCTTCTGCTGCAGGCCCTCCCAGCACGCCTCCTGGCTCGCGGCGTCGCGCGGCGGCGGCGAGCACACATATTTCGCGCCTTCCATGTTGAGGCCGTCGAGGTCCTTGGCCGTCAGCACCAGATATTGCGGACAGGTTTCGCCGTAGACCTTGAGGCCCTTCTGCTGGGCGCGGCGGATTTCCTCCATCGCTTCCCGGCTCGACACATGGACGATCATCACCGGCACGTCGACGAGCTCGGCCAGCGAGATCGCCCGGTGGGTCGCCTCGCGCTCCACCGGGATCGGCCGCGACATCGCGTGATAGTGCGGCGCGGTCTGGCCGGCGCGTTCGAGCCGATTGGTCAGGAAGCGGATGGCGTCGTAGTTTTCCGCGTGGACCATGACGAGGGCGCCGGTGTCGCGCGCGACCGCCATGACGTTGAGCATTTCGAGATCGGACAGCGCGAGCCCCTCATAGGTCATGAACACCTTGAAAGAGGTGTAGCCGTCATGCACCAGCGCCGGGAGCTCCTGGCCGAGCACCGCCTCGGACGCGTCGGCGATGATGAGGTGGAACGACACGTCCACGTAGCAGCGGCCGTCCGCCTTGGCGTGATAGTCCTTCACCACCTGCCGCAGCGACTCGCCGCGCTGCTGCATGGCAAAGGGAAGGATCATGGTGTTGCCGCCGAACGCCGCCGCCCGGGTGCCGCTCTCGAAATCGTCCGCCATGACGATGCCCGGCGCCGACGGCTGGGCGACGTGCACGTGGCTGTCGATGCCGCCCGGCAGCACCAGGCGGCCGGTCGCATCGACGATCTCGCCGGCCTCCCCGAGGTCGTCGCCGAGCGCCGCGATCTTTTCGCCGCGGATGCCGATGTCGCAGGCGAAGGTGTCCGCCTCGGTCGCGATCGTGCCGCCGCGGATGATGGTGTCGAACTGCATTGCTTTGCTCAACTTGGCGATGCTCAACTTCCTCGGTAGGTCGAATAGCTCCACGGCGTGACCAGCAGGGGCACGTGATAATGGCCCTCGGGCTCGGCGATGGAGAACCGGATCGGCACCACGTCGAGGAATGGCGGATCGGCCGCCTGCAACCCGCTGAAGCATTCGCCGCTGAAGTATTCGCCGACGGTGAATTGCAGTTCGTAGGTGCCGATCCGCAACGGTCCGCCGCCGAGCAGGGGCGCGTCGGTGCGGCCGTCGGCGTTTGTGGTCGTTGCCGCGATGAGGGCGCGCGCACTGGCGCCGACCTCGTAAAGCGCGACCTTTACTCCTGCGGCCGGCCCGCCGCGGACATTGTCGAGCACATGGGTCGAGAGGTGCCCGTGCGTCCGCGGCATGCCCGGGCCCTCGACCGCGGCCACTAGGCGGAGCCGGGTGATCAGGCCGATCTCTTTGATCGCATTTGCGAATTCAATGTCCTTGGGGTGCTCGACGCGGCGCTCGAACTGGCGCAGGATCGAATCGCGGGTGTGGCGCCGCACGCAGATGACGAAGGGAAAGCCGAAGCGCTGCCGGTAGGAGGCATTGAGGCGGTTGAACCGCTCGAACTCCGCGTCGGACAGCCGGTCGAGGCCGAGACCCCCCTGTTCGTCCTTGGAGGCATCGGTCAGGACCGGCGCCCGTCCGAGCTTGCTCCCCAATTCCGGGTGCGCCAGCACAAAGGCGAGCTGGCGGTCGGCCGGGGCCGCCCGGACCACCGCCATCATCGCGTCATGCAGGGCGGTGACCGTCGGGAACGGCCGCCCGGCCGCGGCCTCCTGGGCAACCCATGGAGAATGCTCGAAGATTTCGCCGAGCGCGGCCGCAAAGGCCGCCGGCGTGCAGGAATTCAGGTCGTCGAGCTGGAACATTGAGGAGCGCCGATCGAGGTGAGGGGGCAAGATACCGGCAATGGCCTCGCATAGACCATGCCTGTCGAAATTCCCACCCCGGCGTCCGATCCGGCCGAAAATTCCGCCACCCGGCAGGTTTTCTTGCGGAGCGAAGGGTTTAAGGGCATTTTACCCGCATCCGACGGCAGCCAGGACGTTGATCCACCCAGCGCCGACCAGGGCTGGACCAGGGGGGCGATGGTGTCAGGCGCAAAATTGCAGGTTTTGTGCCGGGAAATTCCCGCCTCCGGCTTTGAACCGATTGTGGTTTCACTGCGACAAACCTTACGAGCCGATCGTTGAGCGCGAACTCTGCAGCCTCGGACGAAGTTCTGATCGGTAGGATCGCCCAAGGCGACCGGCTCGCGATGCAGGTGCTGTTCGCACGCCACCATGTGCGGGTGTACCGGTTCGTGCTTCGTATCGTCCGTAACGAGGCGGGCGCCGAAGACTTGATCAGCGAGGTGTTTCTGGACGTGTGGCGCCAGGCTGATCGGTTCGAGGGTCGAAGCGCGGTGTCCACCTGGCTTCTGGCCATCGCAAGGTTCAAGGCGTTATCCTCGATGCGGCGCAGGCCGGACGAGGAACTGGATGAGGAAGCGGCGGGGGCCATCGAGGACGCTTCGGACACTCCCGAGGTCTCGTTGCAGAAAAAAGACAAGAGCGGGCTGTTGCGGAAGTGCCTGGAGCAGCTTTCGCGGGAACATCGGGAAGTGATCGATCTCGTCTACTACCACGAGAAATCCATCGAGGAAGTCGCCGAGATCGTCGGTATCCCGGAAGCCACCGTCAAAACGCGCATGTTCTACGCGCGCAAGAAACTCTCAGAGCTGCTCAAGGCAGCGGGATTGGATAGAGGTTGGCCATGAATTCGAACGACAGGCTTTCCCAAGGCGACCTCGAAGATTTGCTGCCGTGGCATGCGGCCGGTACCCTCGATGCCAACGAGGCCGCGGAAGTCGAGCGCGCGCTTGCCGCCGACCCCGAATTGGCCCGTCGCTTCGCCCTGGTGCGGGAGGAGCTGACCGAAACCATCCTTCTCAACGAGTTCGCTCGGCGCACCCTCGGCGCGGGCGATGGAGACGCTGTTTCGCGCCATCGACCAGGACCGCAAGGTGGTACGCCGGGTCGCCGCTTCGCCGAGCCTCGGTGCCCGGATCGCGGAATTCTTCTCCCCGCGCGCCATGGCCTGGACCGCGGCCGCCGCGGTGGTGGTCGTCATGCTGCAGGCCGGCGTCATCGCACGGATGGCGCTGCAGGAGCCGGATGGCGGCGCCAAATCGTACGAACCGGCGTCGTTCGAAACGGCGTCCGCTCCGGTCACGCGCGGAATGTCTATCGGGTCCTATGCGCTGGTCCGGTTCGCGCCGCAGGCCTCCATGGCCGACGTCAACAAATTCCTGGACGCCCGCAATGCGGCGATCGTCGACGGTCCGAAGCCGGGCGGGATTTATCGCGTGCGGGTGGCCGAGGGCAGCGTGTCGCGAGCGGAGCTGGGCCGCCTCGTGAAGGAGATGGAAGCCGCCAAAGCCATCGTGAGTTTCGCAGCGGCGACGGAATAAAATTTCCGGCCCGGCCGCGAGCGGCGCATTGCGGCCGCGCCTGCAGACTTCAACTCTCTTGGACTCTCGATCGGCCTTGTGAGCCTTGCCGGCCGATGCTAGGCGTGGAGCCCGTTGCGCTCCGCCGATTGCAGACCGTGGGGCCCTTTTCCGGAAACACCCAGGCCAAGGGAAACTGACGGCCATGAGCGAGGAGATCATCCTCGAAACCGCGGAACTCACCAAGGAGTTCGCCGGTTTCGCGGCGGTGAGCGGGGTCAATCTGCGCATCGCGCGCGGCACCATCCATGCGCTGATCGGGCCGAACGGCGCCGGCAAGACCACCTGCTTCAATCTCCTGTCCAGGTTTCTCAGGCCGACCAGCGGCCGGATCATCTATAACGGCACCGACATCACCGCCTTGGCGCCGGCCGAGGTGGCGCGGCGGGGACTGGTGCGATCGTTCCAGATATCGGCGGTGTTTCCCCATCTGAGCGTGCTCGAAAACGTCCGCATCGCGCTGCAGAGAAAGCGCGGCGGATCGTTCGACTTCTGGCGCTCGAACCGCGTGCTCGACGAGTACAATGTCCGCGCCCTCGCACTGGTCGCCGATGTCGGTCTGGCCGCCTTCGCCGCCACGATAGCGGCCGAGTTGCCCTACGGCCGCAAGCGCGCGCTGGAGCTCGCCACCACCTTGGCGGTCGACCCGGAAATGCTGCTGCTGGACGAGCCGACCGCCGGCATGGGCCACGAGGATATCTATCGCATCGCCGCGCTCATCAAGGCGGTGTCGGCCAACCGCACCATCCTGATGGTCGAGCACAATCTGAGCGTGGTCGCCAAATTGTCCGACCGCATCACCGTGCTGACGCGCGGCCGCATTCTCGCCGAAGGCGATTACGAAACCGTGTCGGCGAACCATGAGGTGCGCGAGGCCTATCTGGGGGTAGCCGATGGGTAGCCGGTTTCTCGCCGTCGAGGGACTGCAGGCGTGGTATGGCGAGTTCCACGTGCTTCACGGCGTGACGTTCGAGGTGCCGCGGGGCGAGGTGGTGACCCTCCTGGGGCGCAACGGCGCCGGCAAGACCACGACCTTGAAGTCGATCATGGGCATGGTCGCCAAGCGCACCGGCTCGGTGAAGTTCGAAGGCCGCGAGCTGTCGGGCCTCGCCGCCAACGAGATCGCGCGCGCCGGCATCGCGATCTGTCCCGAGGAGCGCGGTATTTTCGCGAGCCTCAGTGTCGAGGAGAACTTGGAACTGCCGCCCGAAATCGCTCCCGGAGGGCTCGCCCGGGCGCAGATATTCGAGCTGTTTCCCAACCTCGGCGAGCGGCTCGCCAGCCGGGGCAGCAAGCTGTCCGGCGGCGAACAGCAGATGCTGGCGATCGCACGCATCCTGCGCACCGGGGCGCGCATGCTCCTGCTCGACGAGCCCACCGAGGGGCTGGCGCCGACGATCATCCAGCACATCGGCCGCACCATCCTCACCCTCAAGGAACAGGGCTTCACCATCGTGCTGGTGGAGCAGAACTTCCGTTTCGCCGCGACCGTCGCGGACCGCTATTATGTGATGGAGCATGGCCGCGTGGTGGAAGGCTTCGCCCAGGCGGAACTCGACGACAACCGTGACAAGCTGCGGCAATATCTCGGCGTTTGAGAAGACGGATCGCACAAGGCCGCAGACCGGCAAGGCAGCGAAGCCGGGTCGTCCGGTCGGGGAGAGGGCGCGGGGCGGACCATGTTCGAGATTTTCGGCATTCCCTCGACAGCGCTGTTCGGGCAGCTTCTGCTCGGGCTGATCAATGGACTCTTTCTATGCGCTGCTGAGCCTCGGCCTCGCCGTCATCTTCGGCATGCTGAACATCATCAACTTCGCCCATGGCGCCCAATACATGATGGGCGCCTTCGCGGCGTTCCTGCTGCTGGACAAGCTCGGCATCGGCTATTGGCCGGCGCTGGTGCTGGTACCGGTCATCGTCGGCGCCTTCGGCATCGTGATCGAACGGCTGCTGCTGCAATGGCTCTACAAGCTCGACCACCTCTATGGGCTGCTGCTGACCTTCGGCCTCGCCCTGGTGATCGAGGGCGTGTTCCGCCGCTATTACGGTGCGTCCGGGCTTGCCTACCGGGTGCCGGATTTGCTGCAGGGCGGGCAGAATCTCGGCTTCATGTTCCTGCCCAATTACCGCGCCTGGGTGATCGCGGTCTCGGTCGTGGTGTGCTTCGGCACCTGGTTTGCCATCGAGCGCACCAAGCTCGGTTCCTATCTGCGCGCCGCGACCGAGAATCCGGAGCTGGTGCGCGCCTTCGGCATCGACGTGCCCCGCATGATCACGCTGACCTACGGCTTCGGCGTGGCATTGGCTGGGCTCGCCGGCGTGCTGGCGGCGCCGATCTACAATGTCAGCCCGCAGATGGGATCGGACCTCATCATCGTCGTGTTCGCCGTCGTGGTGATCGGCGGCATGGGCTCGATCATGGGGGCCATCTTGACCGGCTTCGGCCTCGGCATCGTCGAGGGGCTGACCAAGGTGTTCTTCCCGGAGGCGTCCAACACGGTGATTTTCGTCATCATGGTGGTCGTGCTGCTGATCCGCCCCACCGGGCTGTTCGGGCGGGGGGCCTGAGATGGCCGCCATCGACGCCGTCGCGATTCCGCAGTCCGAGGTTCCCGCCAGCATGAAGATCGCATTCGCGGTCCTGGTGGTCGTGCTGGTGGCGGCGCCGCTGCCGCCGTTCGATGTCTATCCGGTGTTCCTGATGCAGGCGCTGTGCTTTGCGCTGTTCGCCTGCGCATTCAATCTGCTGATCGGCTATGGCGGGCTGTTGTCGTTCGGCCATGCGATGTTCTTCGGCTGGGGGGCCTATGTCGCGGCCCATCTCGCCAAGGTCGGCGCCGTCAGCCTGCCGTACTGGGCCGGCGCCTGGAATTGGCTGGTGATCCCGCTGCCGCCGCAGTCGCCGGAGTTCGCCATATTGGGCGGAACGCTGGTCGCGGGCGTGCTCGGCGCGGTCGTCGGCGGCGTTGCGATCCGCCGCCAGGGCATCTATTTCGCCATGATCACGCTGGCCTTGGCGCAGATGATGTACTTCTTCGCGGTGCAGGCGAAATTCACCGGCGGCGAAGACGGCATCCAGGGCGTGCCACGCGGCCGGCTGTTCGGGCTCATCGATCTCTCCAGCTCCATCACCATGTACGTCTTCGTCGTCGTGGTGTTCCTCGCCGCATTCGTCCTCATCTACCGCATCGTCAACTCGCCGTTCGGCGAGGTGCTCAAGGCGATCCGCGAGAACGAGCCGCGCGCGATTTCGCTCGGCTACAAGACCGAGCGCTACAAGCTCGTCGCCTTCGTGCTTTCGGCGACGTTCGCGGGCCTCGCCGGGGCGACCAAGGCGCTGGTGTTCCAACTCGCCTCGCTCACCGACGTGCATTGGACGATGTCGGGCGAGGTCGTCCTGATGACTCTGGTGGGCGGCCTCGGCACCATTTTCGGCCCGGTGGTCGGGGCCGTGGCGATCGTCGCCATGCAGACTTATTTCGCGAGCTTCGGCGCGTGGGTCCCGGTGATCCAGGGCGCGATTTTCGTCGCCTGCGTGCTCTTGTTCCGCCGCGGCGTCGTCGGCGAACTGGCGGCGCGGCTGCACATCCGGCTTTAGAAACGAAATTGGGAGCGCGGGCGTCGCCTCGGCGCGGCCCGGCAATCTGCACAGTCGGCCGGATCGGCGGCCGCGCTCATTCGCCAGAGGAATATCTCAAGGTCGTTTCCACCGGCAAGCGCCGAAAATCGCCGGTAACCAACCTTCCAACTTACTCCGCAGCGACGACGGGGCGTTCCTCGGCAGGTGCCGGATGGACGGTCTTCTTGCCCTGCATCCAAGCCTGCAGGCGGGCGAGGTAGAGATAGACCACGGGCGTCGTATAGAGCGTGAGGATTTGGCTCAGGGCGAGGCCACCTACCATGGAATAGCCGAGCGGCCGGCGGAGTTCGGATCCGGTCCCGTGGCCGAACATCATTGGCAGGCCCGCAAGCATTGCCGCTGCCGTCGTCATCAGGATCGGCCGGAACCGCAACAGGCAAGCTTCTCGGATCGCGGCAATCGGCGGCATATTGCGTTCGCGCTCCGCCACGATGGCGAAGTCGACCAGCATGATGCCGTTCTTCTTGACGATGCCGATCAGCAGAATGATGCCGATGATGCCGATGACCGAGAGGTCCATGTGTCCCAGATTCAGCGCGAGTAGCGCACCGACGCCGGCGGAAGGCAATGTCGACAGAATGGTCAACGGATGGACGAAGCTTTCGTACAGCATCCCGAGAATAATGTAGACGACGACGAGTGCGGCAGCGACCAGCGCCGGCTCGCTCGACAGCGACGATTGGAATGCCTGGGCGTTTCCTTGGAAAGTACCGATCACCGACTCGGGCATGCCGATCTCGGCCGCCGCCCGGCTGATCGCATCGACCGCCTCCCCGAGGGACACTCCGGCGCTCAGGTTGAAAGTGAGTGTGGCTGCCGGGAATTGCCCTTGGTGATTGATCGACAGCGGCCCGATTTGGTGGGAGTCGAACTCCACCAGCGCGGATAGCGGCACGGCGGCTCCGGTAAGCGGCGATTTGACGTAGATGTGATCGAGCGTATCGAGGCTGGCTACCATTTCAGGCAGGACTTCGAGGATAACAAAGTAGGTATTGAGCTGGGTGAAATACTGGGTGATCTGGCGTTGACCAAAGGCGTCGTTGAGTGTGTCGTCGATTGCCTGAGGGGTGATTCCGAACCGCCCGGCCTGATCGCGATTAATCGTCATTTTGAGCTGTGGCGCGCTCGACAGGAGATCGGTCCCGACGTCCGCAATCTCCGGCAGCGTCTTCATCCTGGTCAGTAGCTTCGTCGACCATTCGATGAGTTCTTGGATGTTCGCGTCCTGCAATGTGTATTGGAACGCGGCGCGGGCGATGCGGCCGCCGACGGTAATGTCCTGCGCGGGCTGAAGATAGGTCGTGACCCCGACGATTTTGGCAAGTTGCGGACGCAAGCGGTCGATGACCTGGGACGCGTTGACGTCGCGCTCCTCGCGCGGCTTGAGTATGACGTTCAAACGTTCGATGTTTCCGGTGTTGCCGAAGCTCGGGCCGAAACTCGTAACCACCTTATCTACGGCCGGGTCGCTGAAGATGATACGGTCGACTTCGGCCTCCAGGCTTATCATCTTCTGCGGCGAAACGTCCTGCGAGGCCTCGGCAATGCCGGTGATCAGGTCGATGTCCTGGATCGGAAAGAAGCCTTTGGGCGTGTAGTACATCATCGCCCCGGTCAGAGCCATCGTGGCGAAGAACAGACACAACGTGATCGGCTGGTGCCGCAGCACGATGTCGAGGGTCGATCGATAAAACGACAGCATCGCGTCGAACCCGGCTTCGATGAAGCGGTAGATGCGGCCGTGATCATGGGATTCGGGTCGCATGAAACGTGCGCAGAGCATCGGGGCAAGGGTGAGCGAGACGAACGCCGAGACTGCAATCGAGGCGGTGACGGTCAGCGCGAATTCGCGGAACAGCCGGCCGATGATTCCGCCCATCAACAGCAGCGGAATGAATACCGCGATCAACGACATGCTGATCGACAGCACGGTGAAGCCGATTTCGCGCGCGCCCGTGAGAGCCGCCTCGAAAGGGGCTTCGCCGTTCTCCACATGGCGGTGAATGTTCTCCACGACCACGATGGCATCGTCGACGACGAATCCCACTGCGATGGTCAGCGCCATCAGCGAAAGATTATCGAGACTGAACCCGAGCAGATACATCGCCGCGGCCGAGCCGAGCAATGCAAGCGGTACCGTGATGGCGGGAATGGCCGTTGCCCAGAAATTACGCAGGAACAGCAAAATCACCATCACCACCAGGATCACGGTCAACGCCAGGGTAAACTCAACGTCCCGCACCGAAGCACGAATGGTACCGGTGCGGTCTTGCACCACCTCGACCTCGATGCCCTGCGGAATGTTCCGGATCAATCGCGGCAGCACCGCCCTTATCTGATCCACGGTGTCGATGACGTTGGCGCCGGGTTGCTTATACACGACCAGCAAAATGCCGCGCTTGCCGTTCTGGAAAGAGCCGATGGTGTTGTCGGTCGGACCGGCGATCGCCCGACCGATATCGCGGACCCGAATCGGGCCCCCGTTGCGATAGGCCACGATGGCGTCGTTGAACGGCTCCGCATCGATGATCTGGTCATTGGCCGCGATGGTGAAGCTGGTCTCGGCGGTATTGACCGTGCCCTTTGAGGCGATCGTCGTCGAACTGACGAGCAATGGACGAACATCTTCCAATGTCAGTCCGGAGGAAGCGAGCTTGGCCGGGTCGACCTGGATACGAATCGCCGGCTTTTGCTCGCCCCAAATTTGAACCTGGGCGACACCACGCACCTGCGAGATCTGCTGGGCGATGAAATTATCGGCGTAGTCGTCGACGCTGATGAGCGGCAGGGTGTCGGACTGCGCCGAAAGAGTGAGGATCGGCGAATCGGCGGGGTTGACCTTCCTGTAGCTCGGCGGGCTCGTCATCGTTTGCGGCAGTGTCCTGCTGGCCGCCGTGATCGCCGCCTGAACATCCTGGGAGGCAGCATCGATATTGCGATTGAGTTCGAATTGAATGGTGATCGAGGTGGAATTGAGTGCGCTCGTCGAGGTCAATTGGGTGATGCCTGGAATTTGCCCAAACTGCCGTTCCAGCGGCGACGCTACCGACGCCGCCATGGTCTCCGCGCTGGCGCCTTGAAGCGTGGCACTCACCTGTATGGTCGGAAAGTCGACCTGCGGGAGAGCCGCGACCGGCAAAAAGGGTATCGCGACGAGTCCGACAAAGCCGATCGCCGCCATCAGCAGCGCCGTTGCAATCGGACGCTGTATGAATGGCTCCGAAATGTTCATCGTAGGTCCTTTGAGGCGGGCTGCAGATTAATTGCACTGCGTTGGTGCAGGTGGCGACTAAATTTTACTCTTAGCAGCCCCGGAAGGAAAAGGAACCATCTGTGCGAACGAGACCGCTATGCTTGCACCGCGGTCTCGATTGATGAGACCGGTTCGGATGGGCTGAATGCTCCCACCAAGTAGCTGTATTCGCTAACAATACAGCCGCTTTCCTGCGCTCCGGATGAGCCGGTTTCGAAAGCGGGCGGCCCCTTGTAAACGCCGCGTAAGTGGAGAAGAAAGGGGGCCGCAGCCCTGGACGCTCTGTTGCGAAATCGCAACATTCGATAGCATATTGAGCGCCCATCAAGGATTTCTCATGGCCGCCACGTTGTTCTCTCCGATCAAGCTTGCCGGCGTCGAGCTCGCCAATCGCATCGTCATCTCGCCGATGTGCCAATACAGCGCCGATGACGGCTGCGCGAACGACTGGCACATGACCCATCTCGGCATGCTCGCGAATTCCGGCGCCGGCCTGCTGGTCGTGGAGGCGACCCATGTGGAGCGCCACGGGCGCATCACCCACGGATGCCTCGGGCTTTACTCCGATGATTGCGAGGGGGCGCTGAAGCACGTCATCGACACCGGCCGGCGCTACGGCACCGCGAAATTCGGAATCCAGCTCGCCCATGCCGGCCGCAAGGCGTCGGCACATCTGCCGTGGGACGGCGGCACGGCGTTGAAGCCGGGCGAGGACCCCTGGGAGACCATCGCGCCATCCGCATTGCCGTTCGGTCCGGGCTGGCACGTCCCGCGGGAAATGACCGCGGCGGATATCGAGCGGGTGCGCGGGGCCTTCGTCGCCGCCGCTGCGCGCGCGGTGCGCATCGGGTTCGACGCCATCGAACTCCATGACGCGCACGGCTATCTCATCCATAGCTTCATGTCGCCGCTGTCGAACCGGCGCACCGACGACTATGGCGGCTCGCACGAGAACCGCATGCGGTTTCCGCTCGAAGTGGCCGCCGCGGTGCGGGCGGTGGTGCCGCGCACCATCGCGCTCGGCGCCCGCATCACCGGCAGCGATTGGCTCGATGGCGGGCTCACCCCGGCCGACGCGATCGCCTGCGCCAAGGCGCTCAAGGAGCTGGGCTTCGACTATGTGGACATATCGTCAGGCGGCATTTCCGCGGACGCGCGCAGCCCGACCGCGCCCGGCTACAACGCCCCGATCGCCGAACAGGTCAAGCGCGTGGCCGGCATCGCCACCCGCACCGTCGGGCTCATCGTCACCCCGAAACAGGCCGAGGCGATTGTTGCCGAAGGCAAGGCCGACATGGTCGCGCTCGCCCGCGCGGTGCTCGATAATCCGCATTGGGGCTGGTATGCGGCGCGCACCCTCGGGGCCGAGGTGAAGCGGCCGCGGCAGTATCTGCGCTCCAGTTCGACGCTGTGGCCCGGCGCCGCCATCCGCGATGCATAGGGGTCGAGCGTCCTGCGTGAATGCGCGGCGCCGGCCTGCTAGAATCGGGGCATGACCAAAGCGCCGAGACAGCAATCCCACGGCTTCATCATCGCGACGTTCAACCAGGCGATGGCGGCGCATTGCGCCGGCGATCTCGCCCGGGCGGAAACGCTCTACAAGCTGGTGCTCGCCCGCGACGAAAGGCAGTTCGACGCGATGCACATGCTGGGCATCGTCGCCGGACAGCGTGGCGATTTTCACGACGGCGTCCGCCGCATAACCGACGCGCTGAAAATCAGGCCGGGCGCGACCGACGGCTGGATCAATCTCGGCCGCATGCAGGCGGAGCTGAGGGACTACGCGGGCGCCTGCGCGAGCTATCGCACGGCGCTTGCGCTCAATCCGAACCTTCCGCTCGCCCACAACAATTTCAGCATCGTCCTTCGCCGGCTCGGACAGTGCGACGAGGCGCTGCTCCATGGCGACAAGGCGATCGCGCTGGCGCCCAAGTACCCCGAAGCCTGGAACAATCGCGGCAACGCGCTGTTCGATCTCGGCCGGCAGGTCGAGGCGCTCGAAAGCTACGACCGCGCGCTCGGCCTCGCCCCCGGGCTCGCCGAGGCGATGCTGGGTCGTGGCAACGTGTTGCTGGCGCTGGAGCGCTTCGAGGAGGCGGTGGCGAGTTACGACAAGGCATTGTCGGTGCGGCCCGACAATGCCGATTGCCACGCCGGGCGCGGCCTGGCCCTGCACGCGCTCAAGCGCTTCGACGCCGCGCTCGCGAGCTATGACAAGGCGCTGGCGGTCACCCCCGACAGCGGCGACGGCTGGTTCGCCCGCGGCAACGCGCTCTACGAACTGAGGCGTTTCCCCGAGGCGCTCGCCGGCTTTGAACGGGCGCTGGCGATCAGGCCCGACTTCGCCGAAGCCTATTATGGCCGGGGCCGGGCGCTGCAGGCACTCAAACGCCTCGACGACGCGCTCGCCGACTTCGACGCCGCATTGGCGATGAAGCCGTTTTTCGCCGATTGCATTTACAGCTACGGCAACGCGCTGCGTGAGCTCAACCGGCTGGAGGACGCTGCTGCCGCGTTTGAGCGGCTCCTTGACGTTGCGCCCGACCACGCCTTCCTCAAGGGCATGCTGCTGTACACGAAAATGTTCTGCTGCGATTGGGACCGGTTCGCGTTTCTCGCCGACGCGGTGAAACGGGACATCGAAGCCGGGCAGAAGGCAGCCGAGCCCTTCGTGTACCAGGCGGTTTCGAGCTCCGCGGCGGACCTGCAGCGGTGCGCGGAAATCTTTGCTGCCGAACGCTATCCGCGCGCGAGCACCCAGGTGTGGTCCGGCGAAAGGTACGACCACGGCAAGATCCGGATCGGCTACGTGTCCGGCGAATTCCGCTACCAGGCGACGTCGATCCTGATCGCGGAGCTGTTCGAGCGCCACGACAAGGACCGCTTCGCGCTTCATGCCTTCGACAATGGCTGGGACGACGGCAGCCCGCTGCGCGCACGCATCAACGAGGCATGTGACGAGATCGTCGACATCGCCGGCCTCGGCGATCTCGCGGCGGCGACCGCGATCAAACAGAGGCAGATCGACATCCTGGTCGACCTCAACGGATATTTCGGATCGGAACGGACCGGCGTGTTCGCCTGCAAGCCGGCGCCCGTGCAAGTCAATTATCTCGGCTTTCCCGGCACCATGGGGGCCGACTACATGGATTACATCATCGCCGACGCCGCCGTGATACCGCCGGACCAGCGCGGCTTCTATACCGAAAAGGTCGTCTATCTCCCGGATTTCTACCAGGCCAACGATACCAAGCGCCGCATTGCGGCGCGTGCGCCCGGCCGGCAAGAGTACGGACTGCCGGACCAGGCCTTCGTGTTCTGCTGCTTCAACAACAGCTACAAGATCACCCCCGAAATCTTCGACGTGTGGATGCGGCTGCTCGGCCGGGTCGAGGGCAGCGTGTTGTGGCTGCTCCAGCACAACGAGGTGACGCCGCGCAATCTGCGCCGGGAAGCGGAGCAGCGGGGCATCGCGCCGGAGCGGCTCGTGTTCGCCCGAGGCATTCCTTTGGACGAGCATCTCGCACGCCACCGCTTGGCCGATCTGTTTCTCGACACCTTGCCCTATAATGCCCACACCACCGCGAACGACGCGTTATGGGCGGGGCTTCCCCTCGTGACCTGTGCCGGCTCGACGTTCCCCGGGCGGGTCGCGGCAAGTCTGTTGCGGGCCGTCGGACTTCCCGAGCTGATCGCGGATTCGCTTGCCGAGTACGAGGCTTTGGCGTTGCAACTCGCGCAGGACCGCGATCGCCTCGCCGCGCTCAAGGCCAGGCTCGATCGCAACCGCGCCACCTGCGTCCTCTTCGACGCCGCCCGCTTCGCGCGCCACATCGAGGCCGCCTATGCCGCGATGTGGGAACGATCGCAGCGCGGTGAGCCGCCTGAAAGCTTCGCAATCGATCCGATTTGGGAGTGACGCCGCGCAATGGTTCGATGTAGACGCGATCATGCGCGGCGCGCCGGGTTGCTTTGCTTCATTGTCATTGCCCGGCTTGACCGGGCCGATGCCTCTTTGGATGTGGGCTAGATGAAGTTCTGCATCGTCACCCCCTGCCTCAATGCGGCGCGGTTCATCGATGAAACGATTTTCAGCGTGCTGTCTCAAGCCGGCCCGTTCCGCGTCCGTTATCATGTCCAGGACGGCGGCTCGACCGATGGGACGCTCGAGAAGCTCGACCGCTGGCGCCGGCTCGTGGAAGCGGGACTGCCGTCATGCTGCGACGAGATCGAATTCACTTTTGCGAGCGAGAAGGACGACGGCCTCTATGATGCGGTGAACCGCGGGTTTGCGGCTTGCGGAGAGGGCGACGTGCTGTCCTGGATCAACGCGGACGACCGCTATCAGCCGGCCGCCTTTGTCGCCGTCGCGGAGGTCCTGCACCGGTTCCACAACGTCCGCTGGGTCACCGGGGCAGCACCAGCGCCATCGCTGAATCCGGTTTCGACAAAGGCTACATGGGACGCCGGCTCTACCCGCGAAAGGCGATCCAGGCCGGGATCTACGACGAACGGGTATTTCCGTTCGCCTTCATTCAGCAGGAAGGAACCTTCTGGCGGCAGGAGTTGTGGCGAAAGGCCGGCGGCGTGAGAGGCCATCTTCGCCTCGCGGGAGACTATGATCTGTGGCGCAGGTTTTCCACTCATGCGGAATTGGTCGTCGTCGATCGCGTGCTCGGCTGCTTCCGGATGCGCGAAGGTCGGCTGTCGCAGAATCTCGCGGCCTACTACGCCGAGATCGATCATCTGTTGTCCGAGCCGGAAAAACGAAATCGCGAGCACGTCTCCGCGGCATTCCAGTCGTGCCGGACCGAGCAGGAGCTGATTGCGAACGAATTCGTCACCACCATCGCGCATTACGATCTTCGCAGGGAATCCTGGGAACTCGTCCGCACGGCGGGCATCAAATTCAACCTCAATTGAAAAACGGGCGCTACGGCATGATCGCTCTGGATTCCGGGTTCCGCCTGCGGCGGCCCCGGAATGACGGCCAGCCGATTTCACTTCGGACGATGCTGCTCCGGACTAATCCGGCGAGCACTCCTTGCGAAAGAACGCGACCAGCTTCTCCGGGCAGGTGTGGTGGATGGTGGGCCTGCCGGTCGCGCCGCGCCGGCCGCCGGAGGTCTTGAGGAAACGGTACATCAGGCGGTCGTCGTTGTAGTCGCGGGTCTCGCGAAACAGGACCGCCCCGGCGGTGCCGAGTTCGCGGCGGAACACCAGGCAGTTGTTGTCGCACATCTCGTAGGGCACCCGGCGGCCGGGATCGTCGCCCACGGATTCGAAGCGATCGACCCCCAGCCGTTCTCCCGCGGGCGTCCAGATCGTCCGCAACGTCGATGCCCAGCGCACGCCCTGCACGGCGTCGGCAATGGCGGCGATGTGGCCGTCGTCCCAGCGCACGTCGTCGTCGGCAAAGGTCACCCACGACGTCATCGCGGTCATGAGGCCCACCGCGCGCAACGGCGATCCCGGCGCATTTCCGTTGCGGCCCAGTCCGGCGGGAAGGACGAGGCTCAGCCGACGATCGCGAATTGTCAGGATTCCGGGGATTTCGCGGCGGCATCCCGCATCTGGTCCCACAGCAGCAGGTGAAAGATCGTGCCGCCGGGCGGTTGCCCGTCGATGCCCGCGATCAGGCGATCGAGCGAGGGCTTGCCCGTGGTCGGGGTGATGACGGTGATGTCGAGCGGCTGCGGCATCGTGATGGGAAAGCTGACGGCCTCCATCGACACTCGCACGGGGGCGAGGGAAGTGCAAAACGACCGGTTCAGTCTGCCTTGGGCGGCGCGTTCGCCGCCATCGACGGCGATTGAAGGAGATCGAGGCCGACCCGGCCGAATCCAGGGATCTTCAGCGCCGGGCGGTGCGTGTCGAGGCCGGCCACCAGGCCGAGAACATTGACTTCGATGCCTTCGACCCGGCCGACCTTCAATCCGAGCACGCCGTAGAGGCTCATCTCGATGCCGGTCTCGCTCTCGGTCAGGCCGAACCAAGAGCCGTCGGCGCGAAAGTCCTTTCCGATCGCCTCCGGCAGCATCGCGACTTCGAGTTCGGGTGCCGCGCGCAGGACGGTGGCGACGAAGGTGTTGCTGTTGGGCCCCGGCCACAGGCGATAGGCGCCATCGGCGATATAAGCGTAGCTCCTGATCGCCTGCTCGATTTTCGGGATGGCGGCCGCGGCGCGGTCGCCGCCGATGGCGGCGATCATGTTCGGCCGGTGGCCGATCCAATAGCCGTCCGGCGGGTAGCCGTTGATGCGGAGCGGCCGGCCGAAACCGGTCACGTCATAACGGGTGTAGCTCTCGGCATTGGCGGGCTTGACCACGATCCAGGTGTGGACCGCGAAGATGCTGCGCCAGCCACCGGTGCGGGCGGCGAACACGTAGACCCGCGGCTCCGGATCGCTCGCGGCGGCGGGCAGGATGCCCGCGCTCGACCACCGCGCCTCCCACCAATTGCGGGGACGCTCCTCGATCGACCACAGCAATGCCTTTGCGGCCACCGGCAGCGCGAACACGATCAGCAGTGTCAGTCGAATGGAGCGGCCGAGGGATCGCATGGGTTTCGCATCAACGAAGTTTGCTTGGCGCAAGTGTGGCAGTGTGCTGCGCGCGTGCCAATGCTGCCGCGGCGAGTAAGATCGCCTCGCCCGCACGGACGAGATCGGCCAGGCGATACGAGTGCCGCCGTTTTCCCGCGGGCCTCGCCTTCAGGTTGATCGGCGGCACGTGAACGAAGGCGACGATCGCCGCGCCGCCCGGTGTCCGCGCCGCTTCCAGCGCGCGCCAATAGATGTAGTTGCAGAGGTAAGTCCCGGCATTGCGCGAGCGCGCGGCGGGAACGCCGGCCGACCGTGCGGCCCGCACCAGGCGTTCGATCGGACGCGGATTGCGCAACGCGGCACGGCCCGGCGCAATGGCGGGCCGGCCCGGCCGAAAGCCGCCGGCATCGGGAAACAGCACCGACACCCGGTTGCGCGCGCGTTCCTCGATGCGCAGGCGCCGGGCGCGCGTCGCGACGCCGAACAGCAGCACGATGTCGGGCGTCTCGCGCGCGAGCAGCGCGGGCAGCTCGCGGTCGACGGCGTCGTAGCGCGTTGCGAACACGTGGGCGACGCGGCGGGTTGCGGCAAGCGCCGGACGGCGCCGCGCCGCGAGACGCGCCGCGACGAGCCCGCTCGGATTGACCGCCGCGCCGGGAAAACGGCCGAAGCCGGCAATCAGAATTCTCAGCATTCTCACAGGCCCCATTCTCACAGGCCCAACGCCATCGTGTCCACGATGTCGTCGACCGCGAGCGCCGGCGACAGCCTTCCCTCGGCCACCGCGCGCTCGATCTGCGGCAGCTTCGCCTTGAGCTTGGGGTCGCAGGAAATCCGGCCGCGCAGCCGGTCGTCGAAGCAGCGCCCACATCCACTTCACCTGTTGCTCGCGCCGCCGCGCGGCGAACGCGCCGCTGGCCGAAAGCTTCTGCCGGTGCGCGACGATATTGTCCCAGACATCCGCGACGCCGTCGCCGGTGAGCGCCGAATAGGTCACCACCGGCGGCTGCCATTCCGCCACCCGCGGCGTCAGGATATGGAGCGCCGCACGGTATTCGCCGGCCGCAGCCTTGGCGCGCCTTATATTGTCGCCGTCCGCCTTGTTCACGGCGATCATGTCGGCAAGCTCGACCAGCCCCTTCTTGATGCCCTGCAATTCGTCGCCGGCGCCCGGCAACATCAGGGCGAGAAAGAAATCGGTCATGTCGGCCACCGCGGTTTCCGACTGCCCGGTGCCGACCGTCTCGACCAGGATCACGTCGAAGCCGGCGGCCTCGCAGAGCAGCATGGTCTCGCGGGTCTTGGCGGCGACGCCGCCCAGCGTGCCGGCGGCAGGGGAGGGGCGGATGAAGGCCTTCGGATCCGCGGCAAGCCGCGCCATCCGCGTCTTGTCGCCGAGGATCGAGCCGCCGGTACGGGCGGAGGAGGGATCGACCGCGAGCACCGCGACCTCGTGTCCTTGCCCGGTGAGATAGGTCCCGAGCGCGTCGATGGTGGTCGACTTGCCGACCCCGGGGGCGCCGGTGATGCCGACCCGCATGGCCTTGCCGGTATCCGGGAGCAGGTCCTGCACGAGTTGGCGAGCGTGGTGCTGGTGGTCGGGCCGTTTTGATTCGATCAGCGTAATGGCACGCGCCAGCACCGCCCGCTCGCCGGCACGGATGCCGCTCGCAAAGCGGGGCACGTCGATGGCCGGGGGAATCGGTGCGCTGCGCGGTCTCATAGCGGTGTCTTAAACCAACGGCCCGCGCCTGTGACCCCCGTCGAAAGTCAGCCGTTTCCGCGATCGCACGGCTTTTTTGCTCCCTCTCCCGCTTGCGGGGGAGGGTTGGGGAGGGGGCTCTCGTAGCGCGAGTTGAGGCGATAATTCACGGACGAACCCCAAATCGTTCGACGATTCTGGCGGTCGAATTGCCCCCTCCCTGGCCCTCCCCCGCAAGCGGGAGAGGGGACGAAAACTGAATTGTTTGTTGGCGGACGCGGCTTTGGCGATTGATGGGGGAATCCGGCGGCGGAACTTTTTTTTCGCCGTGATTGCGTGCTATGTCGACGCATAATCAATTTTCATTAACTATATCAACGCGTTAATTATGGTTAGCGAAGAATGAACCTGGTTCCCTGGTCGCGTTACCAAGTTGTGATGGGCGCCGTTGGGGGCGCGGGGAGAACGGCGATGCGGACGCGGGCACTCGTAACCACCACCCTGACCACCACCCTCCTGGTCGCACTTCAATCCGCAACGGGCATTGCCGTGAGCCATGCCGCCGACCTCACCTGGGAGGTCGAGAATCCCTACCGCTTCTTCAAGCGCAGCGCTTCCTTCGAGATGCATGAGAAGGCGTTTGCCGCCGTGCGCGGCGCCGCCGGCCAGCCGCTCCCGTCCAACATCCTGTGGAAGGTCGAGCGCCGCCTCAACGATCCCGATTGCAAGGATCCCTCGACGCCGACCTCCTGCCTGGAGACGGCGCGCGCAGGCTTTGCGAAGAGCCGGCTCGGTTGGGCAGCGCAGACGGTCGAATTCAACTGCTACGACCGCAACGCGCGGCCGCGGCACTACATGGTCACCTGCGACCGCCAGTATTCCTGGGGCACGGCGAAGGAAGACTACATCCTGCCGGACGCCCACACCGTCGTCATGCACATCGCGCCCGAGCAGCTTGCCGCCGCCGGCCCCGGCGATTGCATGTGGACGTGGCAGGCGCGCCGCGCCGGTGCGCCGGCCGAAACGCACAAGCAGGCCTGCAAGGACAAGCTGGTGATCAAGCGGGTGCCGTTCTCGCTCAACCGCGCGCTGTCGGGCGTAGCGGTCAAGGTGGCGCTCCCCAACGGCACCGAGCTCGCCGATCCGAACGTGTCGGTCGAGGACGTGTTCGTCGTCGCCATGGGCGATTCCTTCGCCTCCGGCGAAAGCAATCCCGACCGCCCGGTGACGTTCAGCGCGAGCCGCGAGATGGTCTACGACCCCGTCAACTACCAGCGCGACAGGATGGCCACCCGGTCGATGAAGCCGGCCGAGCGGCTACGGCGTCGCCTCGAGCTCCGATCTCGGCAATCCGAAGTCGCTGCCCAAGCGTCTCATGGAGGACGAGGAGAAAGGCCTCATCCTCAATCCGAATTCGCGGGAATTCCAGGAGGCCTTCGACCGCCGCTCGGCGCAGTGGCTGAGCGCCGACTGCCACCGTTCCCAATACGGCTATCCGTTCCGCGTCAGCATCGGGATGGCCCTGGAGAACCGCCACCGCGCGGTGACCTTCGTCAGCCTCGCCTGCTCGGGCGCCGACATCGTCGAAGGCCTGTTCTCGGAACGCGACGCGCGCGAGCAGACCAGCGGGCCGAGCGGCCAGAAGCGCGTGGTCGCGCAGCTCGATCAATTGAGCGACCTGATCTGCCGCAACGGAGCGGCCGGGCGCACCCGCGCGGCGTCCTACCGCCTGCCGGTCTACAGCTCCGGCAGCACCAGCATCAGCGAGCAGGTCTTCACCAAGCAATGGTGTCCGCCGGAGAGCCGCAAGCGCGCCATCGACGTCGTGCTGCTTTCGGTCGGCGGCAATGACGTGGGTTTCGGTGCGCTGGTCGCCTATGCCATGACCGAGAGCGCGAGCGACATCGCCCCGATCGTCGGGCTGGTCGGCCACGAGCTGCGGTTTTCGACGGCCGTCTCCGCGGGCTACCTGCGCGTGCTCGATCGCCGCATGAAGGCGGTCAAGGATGCCCTGAGCGACGGCTTCGGCGTCGATCCCTCCCATGTGCTGCAGAACGCCTATGAGCCGATCCAGTTCGACGAGACCGGCAATGTCTGCGGCACGCTGCCGACGCTCGGCCTCGACGTGCATCCAAAGCTCCGCTATTCCCGCGAGCGCACCCAGGAGGTCTCGAACTTCGTGCACGAGCTGCAGGGCCGGCTGGAATGCATCAGCGATGGCCGCCGCGCCAATTGTCCGGCCGGCCTCGCGACCGGGACCGGCACCGGCTTCAAGCTGATCACCGATCACGTCACCGAATTCGCCAAGCGCGGGGTGTGCGCGCGAGATCCCCAGAAGGTCCTGGTCGACCAGGTCAACATGGGCATGCCCCGCATGTCCCCGGCGGCCGCCAATTTCCTGCCCTATTCCCCGGCGGCCGCGCTGCCCTACGCCCACCATTGGCGTCTCGCCCGCAATCCGAACGACACCTTCCTCGCCGGCAACACCCACCGCGAAGGCATCTCGCCGTTCGACGACCTGCAGCCGGCCTACGCCGCCCTCTACAGCGGCGCGTTCCACCCCACCGCCGAAGGCCACGCCGTCGTCGCCGACCACGTGCTGCGCCACGTCAACGAATTCCTCGAGAAACGGGCGTTGGCGCAGAATTAGAGGCGCGAACCCCGGGATCCGCGGGAATTTCGCCCGGATCAATTCCGTGAAACCAATCAGTAGGGTGGGCAAAGGCGCGCTCTTCGCGCCGTGCCCACGCGGATACGACGATGGTGGGCACGCTTCGCTTTGCCCACCCTACAAGTCCGGTGGCATCGATATGATTCGAACTTCGGAAACGGTGTACCAGGGAATTCGCCCCTGGGAATTCGCCCCTTCCGCGCTGCTGGGCGACTGATGTAGCCTCATGGCAGAAGCGATGCCTCCGCACGCATCGCCTTGCGGGGTAGATCCCGTTGCGCCGATCCGTTTCGGCGTCGCGTTCTCGCTTGCAAAAGAGGGGCACGGCGCGTCTGCGGCGCGCAACGTGCCCTCGATCACTGGGAGGACACCATGCGTTTTCGCGACTCGATCGGTGCAACCGTGCTTGCGGCGGTGCTGTTGACGGCGACGATCGGCGGTGCCGCGACGGCCGATGAAACCAAATATCCCGACCTGAAGGGCCAATGGCGGCGCACCGGTACCGGGGGCCTCCTCGCCGGCGGCGCCGGGGGGCTGCGCTACGACGAAAGCAAGCCGCTGAAACCGACGCCCTCGCTCGGACAGGAACCGCCGCTGACGCCGGAGTACCAGGCCATCTACGAGGCGAACCTTGCCGACATGGTGAAGGGCGGCCAGGGCATCGACCCGACCTATTCCTGCGTTTCTCCGGGCATGCCGCGCGTCATGATCGCCTATTCGGCGCTGGAGTTCGTGGTCACTGCGGACACCACCTACATTCTGTTCGAGCGTGACCACGACCATTATCGCCGCGTCTACACCGATGGACGCGATTTTCCCGCCAATATGGCGGGGGAGCCGCGGTTTTTGGGCTATTCCATCGGCAAATGGCTCGATGAGGACGGCGACGGCCGCTACGAGACGCTCATGGTCGAGACCCGTGGCATGAAGGGTCCCCGGGTCTATGACGCCACCGGCATCCCTCTGCATGCCGACAACGAGACCATCATCCAGGAACGCATCTATCTCGACAAAGCCAATGCAAACCTGCTGCACGACGACATCACCACCATCGACCATGCGCTGACCCGGCCGTGGATGGTCAACAAGCTCTACCGGCGCGTCGTGTCCGATAAACCGATCTGGTGGGACCACTCGGTTTGCGGCGAAGGCAATGCCCATGTCGGCATCGGCAAGGAGGTTTATTATCTCGACGGTGACGGCCTCTTGATGCCCGCCATGAAGGACCAGCCGCCGCCGGATTTGCGCTATTTCAAGCGGTACAACCGGTAAGGACGGCACGCGGCACGGAAATTCTGACGGCTTGCCGGTCCAACTACTCCGCCGCCGCTACTCCGCCGCCTCCTGGCCGTGGCCGAGGCGGCGGTTGAGCGCCTTGACCAGTTCGTCGGCGGCCTCCGCGATGACCGTTCCCGGCGGAAAGATCGCCTCGGCGCCGGCCTTCTTGAGGGCGTCGTAGTCCTGCGGCGGGACCACGCCGCCGACCACGATCATGATGTCGTCGCGGCCCTCGCGGACGAGGGCGGCCTTGAGTTCCGGCACCAGGGTCAGGTGCCCTGCCGCGAGCGATGATACGCCGACGATGTGCACGTCGTTCTCGACCGCCTGGCGTGCGGCCTCGGCCGGCGTCGCGAACAGCGGCCCGATATCGACATCGAAGCCGAGATCGGCGAATGCGGAGGCGATCACCTTCTGGCCGCGGTCGTGGCCGTCCTGGCCGATCTTGGCGACCAGGATGCGGGGACGGCGGCCTTCGTCGGTCTCGAATGCGGCGACATGCTCGAGCACCCGGTCGACCGCCTCGCTCATGGTGCCGACCTCCTTGCGATAGACCCCGGCGATCGATTTGATCTCGGCACGATGGCGGCCATAGACCTTCTCCAACGCCATGGAAATTTCGCCGACGGTGGCCTTGGCGCGGGCCGCGTCGATGGCGAGCGCGAGCAGATTGCCGTTGCCGCCGTCGGCGGCGCGGGTGAGTGCGGCGAGCGCTTCCTCGACCGCCCCGGGATCGCGGTCGTGCCGCAGGCGGGCGAGCTTGTCGATCTGCAGCCCGCGCACCGCGGAATTGTCGACCTTGAGCACGTCGATCGCGGTTTCGCTGGTCGGCCGGTATTTGTTGACGCCGATCACCGACTGCCGGCCGCCATCGATGCGCGCCTGGGTCTTGGCAGCGGCCTCCTCGATGCGCAGCTTGGGGATTCCGGCCTCGATCGCCTTCGCCATGCCGCCGAGTTCCTCGACCTCGCAGATGTGGCCCCACGCCTTGGCGGCGAGCGCGGCGGTGAGCCGCTCCACGTAGAATGAGCCGCCCCAGGGATCGACGATGCGGGTGGTGCCGCTCTCCTGTTGGAGGAAGAGCTGCGTATTGCGGGCGATGCGGGCGGAGAAATCGGTCGGCAGCGCCAGCGCCTCGTCGAGCGCATTGGTATGCAGCGACTGGGTATGTCCCTGGGTCGCCGCCATGGCCTCGATGCACGGTGCGCACGACATTGTTGAACACGTCCTGCGCAGTCAGCGACCAGCCCGAGGTCTGGCAATGGGTGCGCAGCGACAGCGAGCGCGGGTCCTTCGGATCGAACGGCTTCATCAGCTTTGCCCACAGCAGCCGCGCCGCCCGCAGCTTGGCGATCTCCATGAAGTAGTTCATGCCGATCGCCCAGAAGAACGAGAGCCGCGGCGCGAACCGGTCGATGGTGAGGCCGGCGCCAAGTCCCGCCCGCACATATTCGACGCCGTCGGCGAGGGTATAGGCGAGTTCGAGGTCCTGCGTCGCGCCCGCCTCCTGCATGTGATAGCCGGAGATCGAGATCGAGTTGAATTTCGGCATCCGCTCCGAAGTGAAGGCGAAAATGTCGGAGATGATCCGGATCGAAGGCGTCGGCGGGTAGATATAGGTGTTGCGGACCATGAACTCCTTGAGGATGTCGTTCTGGATGGTGCCGGAGAGTTTTTCCGGCGGCACGCCCTGCTCCTCGGCGGCGACGATGTAGAGCGCCAGCACCGGCAGCACGGCGCCGTTCATGGTCATCGACACCGACATGCGGTCGAGCGGGATGCCGGAGAACAGCGTGCGCATGTCGTAGATCGAATCGATGGCGACTCCGGCCATGCCGACATCGCCGCCTACCCTGGGATGATCGCTGTCATAGCCGCGGTGGGTGGCGAGATCGAAGGCGACCGAAAGCCCCTTCTGCCCGGCGGCGAGATTGCGCCGGTAGAACGCGTTGGAATCCTCGGCCGTGGAGAATCCGGCATATTGGCGCACCGTCCACGGCTGGGTCACATACATGGTGGGGTAGGGGCCGCGCAGATAGGGCGCGATGCCGGGGTAGGTGTCGAGGAAGTCGAGGCCGGCGGCATCGTCGGGGCCATAGACCGGCTTCACCGGAATGCCTTCCGGGGTGAGCCACGGTTCCGGCAAGCCGGCGGCAGCCGCGAGAGTGCCGGCGGCAGCCGCGAGAGTGCCGGCGGCAGCCGCGAGAGTGCCGGCGGCAGCCGTGAGAGTGCCGGCGGCAGCCGTGGACAAGCCGGGTTCGGCGAAGGCGACGGACGCGAAATCAGGTATCCGGCTCATGGATCGCTCTGGGTTATCGGCACCGCATCAGTATAAGTTGCGCAGTGCAAAACGCCATGCGTCGTTTGGGTATGTGTCGTTTGGAATACGCCGTTTGGCGGGTATCGGCCTTGCGCGCGACAGGTGGGATTGGCAGGCCGATGGCGATGGACGATGAGGATGCGGGCCGCCGCAGCGCCGCCGTCGACTGGGCGCCGCTCGCCCGCTTCGTCGCGACCGACCTTCGGATCGCGCAATGGGCGGGCAAGCGGCCGGGGACGACCTTCCTCTACGAATTCATTCGGTTCGGCCTCAAGCAGGCATGGGCCTGCCTGTTTGGGGGCGCGC
Organism: uncultured Alphaproteobacteria bacterium; assembly: GCA_963746235.1. Lineage (GTDB taxonomy): Bacteria > Pseudomonadota > Alphaproteobacteria > Rhizobiales > Xanthobacteraceae > JAJPKK01. Next base: position 13,644 of record CAVVCE010000173.1, on the reverse strand, counting down.
TGGTCGCGCTCATCATCGCGACCTCGCTGTGGTACCCGCACGGCGCGCCGCTCGCTCGCTACGATTTCCTGTTCCTGGCGGCGCTCGCCATCCAGGTCGTCATGCTGGCCTTTCGTCTGGAAACCCTGGACGAGGCCAAGGTCATCGTGATGTTCCACATCGTCGGCACGGTCATGGAAGTGTTCAAGACCGCGGCCGGCTCATGGATCTATCCGGAGGCGGCGATCTTCCGCATCGGCGGCGTGCCGCTGTTCTCGGGCTTCATGTATGCCTCGATCGGCAGCTATATCGCGCGAAGCTGGCGGCTGTTCGATTTTCGCTTCACGCACCATCCGCCGCTGTGGACACTGTACCTGCTGTCTGTTGCCATTTACGTCAATTTTTTCGCGCACCACTATGTCGTGGACCTGCGCATCGTGCTGTTCGTCGCGTTGGCAGCTCTATTTGGCCGGACCTGGATTTACTACAGGATCCATTATCGCCACCGGCGAATGCCGTTGCTGCTGGGATTGTTCCTGGTGGCTTTGTTCATCTGGTTTGCCGAGAATTTCGGCACGCTGACCAAGACGTGGCTCTACCCGAACCAGATGAACGGCTGGGTCATGGTTCCATTCGGAAAGCTCAGCGCGTGGATCCTGCTGATGACCATCAGCTATGTCATGGTCGCCTGGGTGAACAGGCCGCAGGCGTACGACCCGGTGCGCGATCCTTAGCGGATCGATTCAATGAAACCGATCAGATCGTACAACGTCGCATTTAATCCCACGGACCTTATCCTGAGGAGCCATGCGAAGCATGGCGTCTCGAAGGATGGACGCTGTGGCACGGCGTTGCCTGCGACCGTCCTTCGAGACGCGCGCAATAGCGCGCTCCTCAGGACAAGGTTGATTGATGATATCGATATGATTCAAAGTTCGGAAACGGTGTACTAATTAGGGGTGCGCTTTCAGACCAGTCCCAGCACGCCATGCGCCGCCTTCAACGCCGCCACCACGTCGCAGCCGACATAGACGAAGCCGCCGATCCCCGCGGCCGCAAGCGCGGCCTCGCGGTCGCCGGGACGGCCGGCCAGATAGATGCGTTTCACCCCGGCGGCATGCAGCATCTTGGCGGCGGCTTCCGCTTCGCTCGCATAGACATCGTCCGACGAGCACAGGCAGGCGAGGGCGGCGCCGCTGGCTTTGAAGGCAGCGGCCATTTCTTCGCGGCTCGCAAATCCGTCATTGGTGACGGCCTCGATGCCGCCGGCCTCGAAGAAATTCTTGGCGTAGGTGGCGCGTGCGGTGAAATCGGCCAGCGGCCCGAGATTGGCGAGGAAGACCTTCGGCGCGGCACCGGATTTCCGCGCGCGATCGGCGGCATCGCGCAGCGCTTCGAACGGCTCGGCTAGGCGGTGGCAGGGCAGCGCCGCGCCGCTCGCAGCGCGCGCAGGCGGTACCGGCGCAACGTCGAGCACCGCGGCGGGCGTCTCCGCGATATCGGGAAATTCGCTGGTCCCGGTGAGGGCGTCCTTGCGCCGGGCGATCGCCTTCTCGCGCTCCGCCCGCACTGCCGCGACTTGCGCCTGGATCAGGCCTTGCTTGAGCGCGAGGCCCGGGCCGCCCGCCTTCTCGATCTCCTGGAACAGCGTCCAAGCGGCGCCGCCGAGCGCGCTTGTCAGGCTCTCGAACCCGCCGGAGCCGGCGGCGGGATCGGCGACCTTGGCGAGGTTGGATTCCTCCAGAAGGATGAGCTGGGTGTTGCGCGCAATGCGCCGCGCCGCGCCGTCGGGCAAACCGATCGCGGCCGTGTGCGGCAGCACGGTGATCGCGTCGGCGCCGCCGAGGCCGGCCGCCACCACCGCCATGGTCGAGCGCAGCATGTTCACGAAGGGGTCGCGCTTGGTCATCATCCGCCACGCCGTTTCCGCCGCGACGAACGCCGGATGCGGAGCGAGGCCGCAGGCCTCCTCGATCCGCGCCCACAATTTTCGCAGCGCGCGGAATTTCGCCGTCGTCAGGAACTGATCGGCATCGGCGGCGAGGCGGAAATAGATCATGCGGCTTGCGTCCTCGAGCGCGATGCCGCCCGCCTCCAGCGCGCGCAAATAGGCAAGCGCCACCGCCACCGCGAATGCGAGTTCCTGCGCCTCCGAGCCGCCCGCATTATGGATGGCGCGGCCGTCGGCCACCGCGAACGGCCCCTTATAGCCTTGCTCGGCGAGTGCGCCGATCTGGGCCGCGAACCGCGCGCCATTTTCATCCCATGACGGTGCCCGTCCGCCGGTCGCGGAGATGCCGAGCGGATCGAAGCCGAAGCGCACGTCGACGGCCTCGAACGCCGTGCCGCGTTTCTTCAGCACGTCGGTGAGGGCCGACGCGACGATTTCGGGCTGTCCGTCCACCTGCAGGTCGAGCGAGATGCCGGCGTCGAGGTGGACGTCGCACAACAGTCGCGCGACCGCCGTCGCGCCGGCATCGAGGCCATAGCCATAGGCTCCGATCGATCCTGCGAACACGAGCGAAAGGGCGGTCGCGCCGTTTTCGAGGTCATGCAGCGCCTGGCTGTTGGCGGCCGCGGGATCGGGATGCTCGATGCGCGCCATGATTTGCCATGGCATGCCCGGTTTGCGGCCGGCCACCGGCCGCGCGGCGGCGTCGCGGCCGTAGAGCGGCTCGATGGCCAGGCCATCATAGGTCTTCGACACCAGCCGGCGCTCGAACGGGGCGCCTTTGAGCACCCCGGAAACGAGCTTGAGCCAGTCCTCGCGGCTGGCTGCCGGAAACCCCGCGGCGAAGGAAATGTCCTGATCATCGCTCATGGCCGCAAATTGCCACGTCCGAACCGGCCGGCCAATGGAACATTAGACGCACATTGCCCGTTCCGCAGGCAGTTCGGAGTGCCCAGGCAATTCGGAGCAACATCGTATGCATGGTCTCATCAAGGCCGTCTTCGACCGTTCGCAACCATGCATTACCGCGGCAGCCTTTCGATGCCGCCGCCGTCGAGCCGGGCGAGCGCATCGGAGATCTTGATCCCCGCGATCTTGCGGTCGGGTGCGATTTCGGCGAGCGGTGCCAGCACGAAGGCGCGTTCGAGCGCGCGGGGATGGGGCAGCATCAGGTCCGGCTCGTCGACCGCGATGTCGTCATAGGCGACGAGGTCGATATCGACCGTTCGCGGTCCCCAGCGGCTCGCTGTTGCGCGGTTGCGCCCCAGCATCGCCTCGACCTCGAGGGCACGCGCGAGCAGCGCGCGCGGAGAGAGCGCGGTCTCGACCACGAGACCGAGATTGATGAAAGCGGGCTGGTCGGTCACGCCCCAGGGCGGCGTGCGATAATCCGACGAGCGGGCGATGAGGCGCACCTTGCGGCCGTCGCACAGCATCGCAACGGCGCGGTCAAGGGTCGCGCGGACATCGCCGACATTGCCACCGAGTACGAGCAGCGCCTCAGCCATGGCGCTTGCGCAGGATCGACACGCCGACATCGTTGAAGATCGCCGCGATCGGGGCGTGCGGCTTGTGGAGCGTGACCCGCACCGAGACGACCTGCGGGAAGCCGTCGATGAGCGCGTCGGCGACCGCCGCGGCGGCGGCTTCGACCAGCCGGAAGCTTTCCCGGGTGAAGGCGCGCGTCGCCGTATCGACCACGGCGCTGTAGGACACGGTGTCGGCGAGCTTGTCGCTGCGGCCGGCCTCGGCAAGGTCGATCGCGAGTTCGAGATCGATCACGAAGCGCTGGCCGACCTTCTCCTCGTGGGCCATCACGCCGTGATGGCCATGGACGAGAAGCCCGTTCACGAAGATCGTGTCGCTCATGCCCTGCTCCTGATCGCCGTCATGATGTGCATGGCCTGGACCGTTTCGGCGACGTCATGGGTGCGAATGATCGCGGCGCCGTTCTCCACGGCAAGGATATGCGCGGCGATCGAGCCGCCGAGCCGGCGCTCCGGCGGCGCCGGCGCCACCCAATGGATGAATCGCTTGCGCGATGCGCCGACCAGGATCGGCAGGCCGAATTTCTCGAGCCGGTCGAGCCGCGCGATGACGGCGAGGCTCTGTTCCGGCGTTTTCCCGAAGCCGACGCCGGGGTCGAGCACGATGGCGTCGCGGGCAATTCCGGCGGCGGCGGCGATCGCGAGCGAGCGCTCGAAAAAGGCATCGAGGTCGGCGAAGATGTCGATGTCCGGATCGGCCGCGTCGCGGTTATGCATGATGATGACCGCAACGCCATGGCCGGCGACGACGCCGGCCATGGCAGAGTCGCGTTGCAGCCCCCAGACGTCGTTGACGATGGTCGCGCCGTTGCGCAGCGCCCACGCGGCGACGCTCGCCTTCGTGGTGTCGATCGAGACGGGATGGCCAAGGCGCGCGACGCCCGGGAGCACGCCGTCCAGCCGGCGCAGTTCCTCCTCGGCCGTCACCGCAACCGGGTTGCCGTAGGGCCGCGAGGATTCCGCGCCGATGTCGATGATGTCGGCGCCTTCGCCGATCATCTCTTCCGCATGGGCAATGGCCGCATCGGGATCGAGAAAGCGGCCGCCATCGGAGAACGAATCCGGGGTGACGTTCAGCACCCCCATGATGACCGGATGCCGTTTCGCAATGAGGCGCGCGAGTTCGAGCGGTGTCCCGCCCGCGCTGGCGACTTCACCCGGATGAGGCGCGGCGATCATGATTTGGTGTGTGTGTGCGGTTGCGCCCGCGGTGTCAAGCGTGGCGCCCCTGCGCTGCAGGGGGAATAAGGCGTCGCGTCGCCGCGGTGCTCAGTAGCTGATCTTCAGCGGCAGCTTCTTGGCGTGTTCGATCCAGCGTTTGACGGTTCCTTCGGACGGCAGCACGCGGACCAGCTTGCGCTTCGCGTTTGCCTCCGCCATCGCCTCCGCGAGCCGCTTCGGATTGCGATACCCCAACTCCCTGACGGTATCGACGCCGACGATCTGCAGCAGCTTGGCGTAATCCCGGCCAACCCCCTTTACGCGCATGCGGTCGATCTGGTTGGCCAGGCGCAGCAGGCTCCTTTCATCGATGCCGGTCTTCTCTGCGAGCAACTTGCGCCCGCGCAGGCTCATCGCGGCATCGAGCAGCTTGTCGCTGGTGCGAATGCCTACCGACCTGAGCCGGTCGACCATTTCGGGCTGGAGGCAATCGATGTCGCCGATCGGATAGGACATGATTGTTTCCCCGGCCCCGATCGGCGTGCTCAGAGGAATTGGCTGGCGCCGGGAATGGCATCGATGATCCCGTCGAGATCTTCGTCGCCCGCTTTTTCGCGCCCGTAGGCGATGACTTCGTGGGCGACGCCTCGAATTTCACCCATTCCCAACCCCGCCGACATCAGCCGGCTTCCGACGCCCATTATCCCCCCCATGAAGCCGAACATTCCGCCGCCCTCGGCGCGCGCCGCCTCGATCGCCTCGCTGGCGCCGGGGAGCCGCGCCAACAGCGTCTGCACCTTGTCGGCAGGCCCTTCGGTTGCCAGGAAATCGAGCATGATGCCGACGGCCTTCGTCGCCACCGGCTTTTCAATGCCGACATTGGTGACGATGCGGCTTACGAGTTCGTCCATGACCCCCCACTCGGCTTGCACGCAGTAAGCTGCAAAACATATTGCGCACCGGACATCCGGGAACACAAGACGCCGCGCACAAAAGGCCACAGCTGTTGCAGACTCACAACGCTCGTGTCATCTGAATTGATGTCAAGCGGGTCGAAGCGCCGGCCAATTGCAGACGCGGGCCAAATCCGCTCGCGCCGTTCGCAGCGCGGTCCTATGATCCGGCGGCTTGATCGTAGCTGTGTTCGGCGGCTTCGTCCTGATGAACGCCCGATGAACGCAGGAGCACATGATGGCTGATCCCGACCGGGATGGAAAAATATTCGTCGGCAAGAGCGACAAGCCCGAAATGCTGGCGCTCGCCTTCGGCAATCGCCACGGGCTCGTGACCGGCGCCACCGGGACCGGCAAGACGGTGACGCTGCAGACCATGGCGGAGGGTTTTTCCCGCGCCGGCGTCCCGGTGTTCGCCGCCGACATCAAGGGCGACCTTTCCGGAATCGCGGCGCCCGGCGAGGCCAAGGAAGCTTTCGTCAAGCGCGCCAAGGATATCGGCTTCGAATATGAGACCGATGAATTCCCGGCGGTGTTTTGGGACTTGTTCGGCGAGCAGGGCCATCCCATCCGCGCCACCGTGTTCGAGGTGGGCCCGCTGCTGCTGTCGCGGATCCTCGATCTCAACGACGTCCAGGAAGGCGTCATCAACATCGTGTTCCGTTATGCCGACGACGAGTTCGGCAAGACCGACGCGGAGAACAAGGGCCTCATCGACCTCAAGGACCTCCGCGAGGTGCTGTCCTACATCTCCGCTTCCGACGAGGCCAAGGCGATCGGCGCGCGCTACGGCAACATCGCGCCGGCGACAGTGGGCGCGGTGCAGCGTCAGCTCCTGGTCCTTGAGAACCAGGGCGCCACCGGGTTCTTCGGCGAGCCCGCGCTCGACATCAACGACTTCATGAAGAAGGACCGCGACGGCCGCGGCTACATCAACATCCTCGCCGCCGACAAGCTGATGGCCAACCCGCGCCTCTATGCGACGTTCCTGCTGTGGCTGTTGTCGGAAATGTTCGAGAAGCTGCCCGAGGTCGGCGACCTCGACAAGCCCAAGCTGGTGTTCTTCTTCGACGAGGCGCATCTGTTGTTCACCGACGCGCCCAAAGCCTTGCTCGATAAGATCGAGCAGGTGGTGCGGCTGATCCGCTCCAAGGGCGTCGGCGTCTATTTCGTCACCCAGAATCCGCTCGACGTGCCCGACAAGGTGCTGGCGCAGCTCGGCAACCGCGTGCAGCACGCGTTGCGCGCCTTCACCCCGCGCGACCAGAAAGCAGTGCGCGCCGCTGCCGAGACGTTTCGTCCCAACCCCAAGCTCAACACCGCGCAGGTCATCACCGAGCTCGGCAAGGGCGAGGCGCTGGTGTCCTTCCTCGAAGGCAACGGCACGCCGTCCATGGTCGATCGCACACTGATTCGCCCGCCATCGGCGCGGGTTGGGCCGGTGACCGCCGAGGAGCGCAAGGCGATCATCGCGAAGAGCCCGCTGCGGGGCAAATACGACACCGCGGTCGATCCGGAATTGGCGTTCGAGATCCTGCAGAAGCGGGTCGGCGGCGGCGCCGGCGGCCAGGCGGGAGAGGGCGGCGGGATTCTCGGCACCCTCGGCGGCATCCTCGGCCGCATCTTCGGCGGCGGCGCATCGGGGGGGCGGCGCGGCCGCATGTCCACCTCCGAAGTCGTCGCCAAGCAGGTGGCGCGCACGATCGCGACAAAAGTCGGCGGTGAAGTCGGCCGCGCCATCGTGCGTGGCGTGCTCGGAAGCCTCGGCGGAAAGGGACGCTAAGCATGAGCGAACTCGACCAGGTGTTGGCGCGGATCGACGCCGATCTCGACGCGAGCCTCGACCGGCTGTTCAGGTTCCTGTCGATCAAGTCGATCTCCACCGACCCCGCTTATGCCGAGGACTGCCGCGCCGCCGCGGTGCATCTCGCGACCGATATCTCGACCCTCGATATCGCCGCCGAGGTCCATCCGACCGACGGTCATCCCATCGTGTTCGCCAAAAGCCCCCCTGCCGACCCGCCGACCGGCCGCCGCCGCGTGGTGTTCTACGGTCACTACGATGTGCAGCCGGTCGATCCGCTCGAGCTGTGGCAGACGCCGCCCTTCGAGCCGCGGATCGCGACGCTCCCGGACGGCCGCCAGGCGATCGTCGCGCGCGGCGCCTGCGACGACAAAGGCCAGGTGATGACGTTCATCGAGGCCTGTCGCGCCTGGAAGGCGGTGACGGGCACGCTGCCGCTCGACGTCACCTTCCTGATCGAAGGCGAGGAGGAATGCGGCTCCAAGCATCTGCCGCCCTGGGTCGAGGCCCATCGTAGCGAGCTTGCGGGCGATGTCGCCCTCGTCTGCGACACCAGCATGTGGGACCCGAAAACGCCCGCCATCACCACTGCGCTGCGCGGCCTCCTCTATGAGGAGATCAAGATCAAGGCCGCCGACCGCGACCTGCATTCCGGGCTGTTCGGCGGCGCCGCCCAGAATCCGATCAGGGTGCTGGCGAAGATCATCGCCGCCATTCATGACCGCGACGGCCGGATCACCATCCCCGGCTTCTACGATGGCGTGACGGAGCCGCCCGACGCGGTGAAGAAGGAGTGGCAGGAACTCGGCCTGACGCCGGAGAAGTTTCTCGGGCAGGTCGGGCTCGGCGTTCCCGCCGGCGAGAAGGGCCGCCTCGTCATCGAGCAGATCTCGTCGCGGCCGACCTGCGACGTGAACGGCATCTGGGGCGGCTACACCGGCCCGGGGGCGAAGACCGTGATTCCCGCCGAGGCATCCGCCAAGATCTCGTTCCGCCTGGTCGGCGAGCAGAAGCCGGCGAAAATCCGCGAGGCCTTCCACGCCTTCGTGCGGTCACGCCTGCCGGCCGATTGCAAGGTCGAGTTCCACGGCCATTCCGGCGCGCCCGCGATCGCGCTCGACTGGGGCATGCCGCAGCTTGCCGCGGCGCGTGCGGCGTTGACGCAGGAATGGGGCAGGGAGGCCTTGCTGATCGGGTCCGGCGGCTCGATCCCGGTCGTCGGTGATTTCAAGCGGCTGCTCGGCATCGACACCTTGCTGATCGGATTCGGCCTCGACGACGACCGCATTCATTCGCCTAACGAGAAATACGATCTCGTGAGCTTCCACAAAGGCACGCGAAGCTGGGCGCGCATCCTCGCCGCGCTGGCGGAGTGAACCGGGCAGGGCGGCGTTGCCGACGCGCGCCGACCTCTCCCCGCATGCGGGGAGAGGTATTCTCATTCCGCAGCTACGATGTGAATCGGATAGCCGCTCGCGGGGAGGGGGTGCGATTATTTCGGCAGCGCCGCGAGTTGCGGGACGCCTTCCTCTTTGGGGGCGACGGCCTTGGCGGTGATCAGCGTCATCGCCACGGTGTCGTAGTAGCCCATGGTCGCAACGAGATCGATCAGGCCCTTCTCGCCGAAAGCCTTGACCGCCGCAGCGAAGGTCGGGTCCGACACCGCCTTGTCGCGATACATTTCGGTCGCGTAATTGTAGAGGATCGTCTCGTCCTCCTTCATTTTCTCGGGGCGCTTGCCGGCTGCGATATCCGCGCCGACGCTGGGGTCGAGACCGCCCCGCACCGCCGCCTGGTAATGTCCGCGCCAGATCCACTGGTTCGACCATTGGCGGGCGGTGATCATGATCGCGAGCTCAGTCAGCCGCGGCGGCTGGCCGGTGCTCCAGCGCACATAGTCCGACACCGCCTCCAGCTTGCCGGCGAGCTCGGGGCTGCGCATATAGACCTTGAAGGGCGGGTTCTTCAAACCAGTGGTGTTGTTGCGCGGCGGCTTCTGCAGACCGTCGACATAGGCTTTCTGCGCCGGGCTCAACTGGTCCGGATTGAGGGTCGGGTAGCGCTCCTGCGCCGCAGCCGCCAGCGGCAGCGCGAACGCAGCGGTAACGAGCGCAGTCGTGAACAGATGCTTCATCGATTCCTCCCTTTGGGTGATTGATTTTTGGCAGCTTCTAAACGGCACCGGCCGCGAGTGTAGTCCTGCGCTACATCCCAGTACAATACCGGTGGACGAACCGAGGGCAACGACCGCTGCCGTGTCACCAGCCGGAGAACCTGCGCTCCCTCTCCCGCTTGCGGCGCACGCGGGGAGGGAGTCCAGTGGTTCGATTCCATGAAACCGATCAGATCGCACAACGTCGAATTTGATCCCACAAACCTCATCCTTCGAGACGCCATGCGAAGCATGGCGTCTCGAAGGATGGACGCTGGCACGACTTCGCCTATTACCGTCCTTCGAGACGCCGTGCTTGAGCACGGCTCCTCAGGACGAGGTTGATTAATGATATCGATATGATTCGAACTTCGGAGACGGTGAACCAGCTATCGCCACTCGTCGATCGAAACCGTCTTGCGATATTTTGCGCCCATGATCTTCCAATAGGGATTGGACTCGCCGCCGACCACGACGACATTGATCTCCGGCTCGGGAAAAATACGGATCGGTTGGTCTGGGCCGGCCTTGAGCCACGTGGCCATCGGTTCCTTGCCGAAGGTCGCCCACGGATAGACGTAGTTTTGCGCGAGCTGGAGATCCCAAAAACGGCCCGCCGGCATCTCCGCGTTCTCATGGACCCAGCGGATCAGCTTCGCCTTGGTATCGAAGCCGCCGCGGTCGACGAATTGCCGAGCGGCCAGCGGATCGAGCAGGAAGCAGGGGGCCGAGATCGCATCGACCCCGGTGAGCATGTCGCGCACATGCTCTTGCCAGTGCTCGCGCAGGCTCAGGGTAAAGCTCGACGAGCGGCAGCCCCAGAAGATGCTGACCGTGCTGTCGCCGGGCTTGAACCCTTTCTGAACATGGAGCGGTTCCCACGGGCTGCGCTCCTCGTTCTCGGCAAACGTGATGTTGTTGTAGGTATAATTGTTGCCCTGCGATCCCATGAAGGTGACGCCGGGCTCCGAGCCGCCCTGCAGGTTCTGCGACAGCAGGCCGTAGGCCCGCCCGATCGTCGCATTGGCGTGGTTGTAGGGACCCATGGCGCCGATGCCGGCGTTCATGCCGATCTCGCCGCGGATCGGACCGTTGACGACGACCATCGCCGCGGCGGAACTCGACGTGCTGCTGCGCGCCGTCACCTGCGAGGCGGCGAGCGCCAAGATGACCGGGAAATATTCCGGTTTGGCGCCGGCCATGACCGCGTTTACCGCGACCTTCTCGACGGTGTATTCCCACGCGACGCGAAATTCGACTCGGCTGCATCCGGCCGACGATCTCATCGGGCTTGCGGCTGGTATGCGCCAGCATGGCGGCGACGCGCTTCTCCGTCGGCAGGACGACTGGGAGCCCGTCCGTCCATTTGTTCTCGAGGAACAGAAGCTGCAGATTATCTTCGGTGTCGGGCTCGACGAGACGCGGCGTCGTTCTTTCAAACAACGCCATGTTCAGCCGTGCAGCCCGGTGGTGAGACCCTCGATGATCTCCTGCATGACCGGCCGGCCGGTGACGGGGTCGAGGCCTTCCACATAGGCGCGCAGCTCTTGCGCGCGTCTTGCCCATGACCGGCTGCGGCACGAAGGCGCGGCGGGCATCGGGCATCCCCGCCATCTTGGTCACCGATTGCACCACCCGGTCGAACTTGTCGGTATGGAGCGCGACTGTCGGGACGCCGTATTTCGTCTCCAGCGTGATGGCGTGGGTGCAGACCGCCGGAGAACAATTGCTGCAGTGGCCGACGCCGAGGATCGCGGCGTCGCCATTGGCCCTGATTTCCTCCCAGGTCTTGGGATCGTCATGCTGGTAGGTGGCCGAGAGCGAAATGATCCGCGTCTCGACGTTCGGCAGATGGGCGGCGAACCAGGCCTGCGACCTGGCGCAACAGCTCGACTGAATCGTCGAACCGGCAGTCCACCAGATAGATCGTCTTGCCCGCGAGGCTTTCGAGCCGCGGCGCCAGCGCCTTCCTGACGATCTTCGGCGGGTAACCGACCGGATTGAGAACGCTGATCTTCTTCTCGTCGGATTCGAGCGCTTCGAGCGGGGAGAAGTCTCGCGACGGCGCAACGATCTTGTTCATGGTTCAATCCATGTGGTCGAAACGGCTCTTCCAGCGTGGCGAACATGCTCCAGGGCCGGCGACTTCGCAAGGGGAGGCGGCTTGGAAGGGCCACGCGCCGCTACGTTGCGCCGCCGCGAGAGAACGGCAGTGGGCAAGCGACGCTCGGCTTCATCGTCAGAGGACGGCGTGTTGCCCTCTTTAGAAGAGATTATCCCTTACTTGACTTATGGTCAAAATTGAGGAAACCTGGCCCCCGACAGGTTAGCGCGGTATTATGGCGCTGGAAACACCCCTGGGTCATCTTTGTGTATCTCGTATTCTTTGTTATGTTCAATTCTGGGGATGAAGCGCGCTCCTTTTTGGTCTCCATGGTTCCCACAGATAATTGAATTCTCGCCGCCAGCGTCGGTCGTAGATGTCGGTATAGTCGATATGACCATAGATGTAGAGACTGCATTTCTTGTTGCTCGCGTCTCTAAATCCAATAAGTTTGTTCAAATTAACAGTAGTAAAATGAGTGTTATCGCGATCAATGATGCTTCTGCCCGCAGTGGAAATTGTATTGAGCAAATCCTGGTCTCTATAGTCGAAATCGTCAGGTGCTGCACTTCCAAATGGGAAGAAGGGCTGCCAATTGACGACCGTCAATACGCTTCTTGCTGGGGTCTGCCCATAATTTTTGATTATAATAGTGATAAAGTCCTTGTGGATGAAATTCGGCGGAAATTGACCGTAGTCTGGGATCTCGTAACTGAGAGTTTTGAGATTGGGCAGTTCGGTTTCAATCTCATGAACCCCAACATAAGCTCTGAGTTGGCGTCGTTCGGTTCGTTCAGCACCTCTAACCAATTTATCGGTAGAGGCGGCCAGACTGATAGTGAAAAGCCCAAGGATAATTGTGAAGACGGCAATAAAAACGGTAGCAACAGCAATTATTTCTTCATGGTACTCGTGAGCGACGCGCCAACCCTCATTGAGGCCGACTTTGAACGTGGAGTAAGGGGTGGCGCAGTTATGTCCGTCGTTTTTGTGCGTTTCGGCATTTTCGCCGTTTTGTTTTGGTGGGCCCTCACAAGATGAATGCCCGGCAAAATAAATTGCCGCGGCAAGCACGGCAATACAAAAGACCAGCGTTAGGGTGGCTTTTAGCATCCGTTGATCGTCGTTCCGAAGATATCGCGGTTGTCCCGATTGTTGTACCAGAATTGGAATTCAGCAACGTACAGCGAAGCTATTAATGACGGCCGTGGTGGTGTTTGCGATCATACGGACCACGACGTTGCCCTTGCGTTTTACGGCGCCGATCACGACGGTTTTGCCCACCCCGCCAGTTCCGCCGCCATCCCGCTTGTCCCAATGTTTGTTCTTTTCCTTTCCGCCGACGTAAGTTTCGTCGACCTCGACGATGCCGCCCAACTGTTCAGTTGGATTCTCGACCAATGCGGTTCTGACCTTGTGACACATTAGCCATGCAGTCTTGTAGGAACCAAAACCCATCATGCGATAGATTTGAAGGGCGCTCACGCCCTTCTTGCTGGTCAGCATGAGATGGATGACGCGAAACCAGTCACGGAGCGGCTTATTCGTGTTCTCAAAAATCGTGCCAGCAAGATGGGAAAAACGGTAGGTGGTCTGTGGAGCGCAGTTCTTGCACTGCCAATGCCACTTCATGGTGGAGACCTGGGGGCCGACTTCCAGGCCGCAGCGCGGGCAGCGAATGCCTTCCGGCCAGCGGCGGCCAACCAAGTAGGCGCAACAGGCGTCCTCATCCGGGAACATTTCCTCGAACTGGGAAAAGGCAAGTTGTTGAATTGGCTTCGGTTGCTTGCGGGCCACTTGACCTCCCCGTTCTGACAGGAAGGTTCCTACTGTGCCACGCCCCGTAAGTCAAGTACGGGATAATCGCCCTTAGTAAGGCGCGTGCCGCCCCGCGGCGGTGATATGGTGCGCCGCTCCGCGGCGGTGGTATGCGGTGATATCGTGCGCCGCTCCGCGGCGGTGGTATGATGCCGGAACAAATGCCGGAAGGTGC
>CAVVCE010000172.1:0-5900 GCA_963746235.1 uncultured Alphaproteobacteria bacterium | reverse complement strand
CCAATCGCCCAATCAAGCGCAGCACCTGGCCGAGCGTGATCGTGGCGGGATCCTTGAGAAGGAAATGGCCACCATCCCGTCCGCGCCGGCTTCCGACCAACCCCGCACGCTTGAGTTCCAACAGGATATGCTCGAGGAAACTCTGCGGAATTTGCTCGCTCGTCGCGATGTCGCGCGCCTGGAATTTCTGCGAGTGGCTGCGCGACAGCGCAATGAGCGCTTTGAATGCGTATCGAGCTTTTTGGGAGATCATTAACCGACCGTTACCTGTCTCCTCGGGCCCCCGAGAATCGAACCCTACTTACAGATCGAGCCCCGTGTACAGATCGAGCCCCTCTGTACAGAAGGAGACCGCAACGGTCTACATCTTCGGTCCTTGCGCAGTTTCCCAATAAGGCGGTCGGGTTTCACTTCGCGTGCGAAACGCCATGCCGGAGCTTCGATGGCGCGGCCGAGCGGGAAACCCGCCGCTGCCATGCCCCCGGGGCTTCAGAAATCGGGCGTTTCGGCCTGCGGGATCGGGAAGAGGTTCTTGCCGAAATGATCGCCGTTGTTCTCGGCACAGACCATCTCCAGGCGTTGGTTCTTCACTGTTCGCCAACGCTGAACCATGTAGAGCGGTTCGTTGAACGTGTCGGAATCCTCGACGGTCACCACGGCTTCGAGCGTCTTGCCGTCGGCGGACAGCTTGAAGCGCTCGACGACGTGCTCCTTTTCGCTGTGCGGCGTACGATACCAGTCGAGGAAGCTATTGTGGGCCTGAAGCCCGATGGTGTCGATCACCAGCGTGTCGCCACCCTCGTAATGCCCGATGGATTCCCCGAACCATGACGGCTTCACGTTCTCCGAATGCTGGTCGGTCATGTAGATACGGCGCACCATGTGATCGGTCTGCCAGATCATCCACACCTCCTTGGGCGTCTGGATGAAATAGAACGGCAGGGCAGGGGTCAGCAGTTGCCCGGGCACGCCGCCGGGATGGCAAGTGGACTGAGCCACGAAGGGGAGCCCGCGCTTGCCGCTCAGCACCTCGTCGTTGGACTCCTGCATCTGCCTGGCGGCCCAGGGCTTGAGAACTTGGTCCTTGGTGTAGCCGATGTCCGGCGTCACTCGCCCGGGGCCGTCCAGATTGCCGTGGAAGGGATACGCGGGATCCTGCTTGATCGGTCCGCGGCCCAATCCCGGCGGTGGGTCGAACCAATGGACGCCGAAGGCGAGCCAGGCGGAGTTGACCGACTCCAGAGCGGGAACGCCTTTTGCCGGAGCTTGCGCGGCCGCCGCGCCGGCCGCAAAAATCACCGCACTCGCGCCAAGGGCCGCGGCTGCGGCGCCCTGCAACAGCCCTCTGCACAGCACGCGAGGGCGATTGACGTTCGATGCGCGTTTCGACATGAGAATGCTCCTTGCTCCGACGAAGGCTAAGATGAAAGGCCGAGGGTGTCGGCAGCGCCGCCGCCCCGCGGTCAGAAGCGTGCGTTGATCCATTCGGCCGAGTAGTCGAAGAAATTCTTGACCGTATTGGAATACTGACCGGGGCTCCGTTCGCAGGGTTTGCACGGCGTGAGGCCGTGATTGGCGCCTTCGATCACGACCAGGTCCTTGTCCTTGCTGCGCGCCATGTCGTACTGGCGCTCATTGTCGCGGATGAAGTAATGCGCGCCCATCGCGACGAACAACACCGGCACCGATATGGATTGCACCGCGCAGATCGTGGAGTTGTTGGTCGAGCAATAGTCGATGTCGTCGGCAGAGTTGCGGGCGCGGATGGCCTGCGCGCTCAGGAACGAGCGCAGCGTGAAGATCTTGGTGCCCGTGCGAAACTGCAAATTGGTGCGCGCAACGGTCGGATCGGCGACGAAGACGCTCTTGACGATTTGCGTCGAGATGGAGCCGTCGTTGCGCAGGAGCTTTACGGGTGCCGACGTGCTGTTGATCGCCGGGAGATCGGGCTGCGTCACGAACAGGCGGGCGTCGGCACCCGCGCCTGCGCCCGGATTGCCGCCACGCGGGATGATCATGATGTCGTCGTCGGGGTAGGGGTAGGCACCCCGTTTCATGCGATCGACCTTGTCGCGTGCGGTGTCGATCAGCCTGTTCATGCGATCGGCCTGCGCCTTGAAGTAGCGTGCCTGGAATTCCGCGGAATAGTGCGACGGTCCGTGCGGATCGAACCCGTTGTTCGGATCGAACATATCGAGCGCGGAAATCGGCGGAGCGTCCGGGGGATTGTTCTCGTCGGCCACCGCCGGATTGACGCTGCGTAGCGTGTTGATCGCGTTCCCCGGATGGGCGTCGACGAACAGAATGCCGTCGGCGGGAGCCAGGCCGGTCAGATCGTCCCCGCATTCGGTCAGCTTGTTCGGACCCTTGCAGTAGGACGAACCGTTCTCGGCGACCGCCTGATAGAACGACATCAGCGGTCCGCCGCCGCTATGGGCGAACAGGACGACCTTGGTGATTCCCGGTTGTCGGCGCAGAAAATCGACGCCGGCTTTCACGTCGAGCGGCAACTTCTCGAAATCGACCAGCGCCTCGTTGTTCTCGTAGCGCGTGTTCATGCACAGCATCAGGAACCCGCGCCGCGACAGTTCGGTGCATGCGCGATGATTGAGGTAGTTCGCGGTGCGGTGCATCGCCAGGATGCCCACATGGGGCGCAGGACCGGAATCGGGCTTGTAGAGCGCGCCCTTGCTGATGCCCTGGAATACGATGAATTGCGGGTTGCTCTGCGACCAAGTCACATCGGTCGCAAGAAGGAGCGCAATGGCTCCAGCGATGGCAGTGCGCAGCATGGACGTCCTCCGGAAGCTGTTTTCTCGTTGCACCCCGCCCCCTTGCCGCCCCTTGCCCGCCCGACGGCACGTACCGAGCGCGATCGCATACGGCACCGTCGCGCTGCGCGACTTCTCGACTTGCGAATTCGCATGAGGCAAGCTTACGAACGGTAGAATGCAGCCTCTTGACGTTCGCCACAAGGGCAGGACGAGTTTTGGCAGGACGAGTTTTTGGGCAGGGACGAGTTTTAGCCGATCCTTTGCAAATCCATCATGGCGGACGAACGAGGTTCGCGATGTCGGCCCAATCGGGATGTCGGCCGAATCGGAAGGAGTCATTTCGCCAACCGGGCGTCTCGGAGCGCGATCAGTTTGGCGAGTTCCTGCTCCTGCTGCGCGATCCGGTCCGCTGTCCTGGCTTCGTCTCCAGCACCGGAGTAAGCGGCGGCCTGTTCGATCAAGTCGACGATATTGCGCCGTATCACGGCAATGCGCTCTTCAAGCTCGCTGGTTGTAGGACCATCATTCATTGCCCGGCTCCGGGATTACAGGGGGCGGCGGCTGCCGCGGTTACGGTCTTCACGAAAATTCATGCACGATCTTGTCCAAAAGCCTGCAGTTTTTCGGGGCCATGTGCTTTTCGGGGCCATGTGCTTTTCGGGGCCATGTGGCAAACCAAAAGAGCCTCACGCGTCAGAATTGCGCCCGCCGTGATTGCACGTCGAACGCGAAGCGCGTAGTCGGGCGGATCACATCGCCATCAGCCGCCCGAGGCGTGGCATCGCGACTTCGCCGCCCAATCGCGAACGCAGCCGCTTCACCGCCCCCCACAGCACCGCCTGGTTGCTGCTGACGACCGGCTTGCCGAGCGCCGCCTCCAGCTCCTCGATGGCTTCGATCTGGGTCGTGTTGGTGCAGCTCAGAAAATACCCGTCCGCCTCCTCGCGCGCGTTGTCGAGCGTGGTGCGCACCCATCGCTCCGGCGTCGCGCCCGGGGATTCATGGCCCGACAGGCGCAGCGCGACATCGTGAACCACGGTGAAGCCGCAAGATTGCAGATAGGCGATGATGACCTCGTTGTCCTGGTAGGGGCTGATGATGACGAGCCTCTTGATGCCGAGCGCGCTCAGCGCCTCGACCACCAGCGCGCTGGTGGACACCGCCTCGATCCCGGCCTCGCGGCGGACGATGTCGAGAATGCGGCGCTCGCCCTCCAGGCCCTCGCGCATCGACGAGTCGGTGCAATGATAGACGATGAGGTCGGGGCTCGAGTCGGCCAGCGCGCCGGCCGCTTGGGCGATGATGGGGGCAAGCTCGGCCACGGGCTTGCGCCACTTGCCGGCGATGCGAGCCCGCGTCACGTGAACGCCGAGCCCGGGCGGGGCGAAATGGGCGAACTGCGGTTCGCTCAGCCGGTTGACCGACGGAATGATCAGGCCGATCCGCGCTGCCGGAACGTCGATGTGGTCCGCTTCGGCGGGCTTCACCGCAATGGCATCCATCACCGCACTCTCCTGTGGCCCTGTGGCAGGCGCGTCAATCTAAGGCCCGGCAGTGCGCGGCACAAACCCAATCGGGCCTGATGCCGCCATCGCAGAAGAGCTTGCCGGCGCCCGCCGCGCTTCGTTCGCCGCGCTTCGCTGCGCAAGCAAGTGTCGAGCAGACCCCAACCGCCGGAAGGTCGCGGCTGGCTGCATGTGCTTGGAGCGCGACAGGCTGAATTTTAATAGTTTATAAACTAAACCCAGCCGATCTTACAAATCATAAACCGACTTTTGGGGGAGAGGACGATGACCGTGCAGAAGATCTATTCGCGCACAAACCCGGTTCAAGCGTCAGAAAATCCGAGCGGGAAGACAGTCGCGCAAGTCGACGAGGCGCTGCGTGACTTCGTCCTCCAGGATACCGCGCATTTGCGCCGCGAGGCGGAAACGGCGTCTCATGGCGCTCTACGCCGCGAGCCGGAAAGCGCGACACAGGTGGTTTCGGAGGTCAATTCGCTGGTCCAGCGGGTCGCGGGCGTCTCACTGGACGAATTGGACGACGTGATCGTGGATCTCCGTCAACTGCGCGATTTCCTGCACAGCGAGGGCGAACGCATCCAGCGGGAAATCTCCGGCTTTTTGCAGCTCAACCAGGTCGCGATCGGCTCGACCAAATTAATGGTCGACAGCATCGGCCAGTGGAAAACGGCGGCTGCCGCGCTTCGGCCGGGAAAAGGACGGGCGGAGAGCGAGCGATCGGATGTGACGGCCTCGCCGGGTCTGGCGCCGACCTCCTGAAGGTGCCCGCCCGCGATACGCGGCGCTTGTCCCGGCTGCGGCACGAGGCGCGCCATCGATTTGTGAGCAAGCGGCCACCCGTGGGCGCGGCTGGTGCCGCGCCCAGTGCACAAGGATAGTCAAGCCGGCATCGACGACGTCCGCCGGTCCCCGGTCCCGCGTGGTCAGACCCCGAGCTTGTCGGCGAAATCGTGGAAGTTCTTGCCCACGACATCGAACGACCCCGTCGGCTGGGTCTCGCCGGTACCCGGACCGCCCTCGCCAGGCCGCCCGATATGGCCCGTGCGCAGGCCAAGCTTCTGGGCTGACGACAAGTCGGGGCTGTGCGCGGCGCACATCATCACCTGCTCGGGCTTGAGGTTGAACGCCTCGCAAGTCTTCAGGTAAACCTGCGGCTGCGGTTTGTAGCCCTGGGCGATCTCGGAACCGAGGATCGCGTCCCAGGGGAGGTTGTTGCGCCGCCCCACATCGGCCATCAGCGCAATGTTGCCGTTCGAGCATGGCGCCATCAGGAACCGCTTGTGCAGCCGCGCAAAGCCCGGACCGACATCCGGCCAGGTGTCGAGTTTGTGCCAGGCGAGGTTGAGCTCCGCGAGCGTCGGCTCGTCGAGCTTCTCGATCTTGAACCGCGGGAGGAGGCGATCGAGATTTTCCCGGTGCAGAATATCGAGCTTGACGAACGGCCGCCGCCCGCTGCGGATTTCCTCCATGCTCGGCCCGTATTCCTTGCGCCAAGCCTCTGCGAACGCGAGCCAGTCGAGACTATAGCCCATGGGCTTGAGGATTTGCTCCGTTTCGCGCGCAACACCGTTGCGCCAATCGACGACGGTGCCGAATGTGTCGA
>CAVVCE010000171.1:0-133081 GCA_963746235.1 uncultured Alphaproteobacteria bacterium | reverse complement strand
TGTTATGTATTCTACTTCGTTGAATTTTGGTATTTGTTGACGGCCATTGCTGGAGGTCGCGGACATCTTCCGCGACCACGGGGCCGCGTGGCGTCAGGCCAACCGCGGTCACGTAAGCCTGCTCCAACTCAAGGTGATGAGTGCCATCGAGAACTGCCGCACGGCGACCCTCGGCGGACACGTCGCGCGCTGCGAGGACTGCGCCCACACCACGATCGCCTACAACAGTTGCCGCAACCGGCACTGCCCGAAGTGCCAGGCCGCAGCAGCCCGCGAGTGGATGGCGGCGCGCGAGGCCGAACTGCTTCCGATTCCCTACTTCCACGTGGTCTTCACGCTGCCGTCGGCGATTGGCGACATCGCCTACCAGAACAAGGCCGTGATCTACGATCTGCTGTTCAAGGCCTCGTCGGAGGCGATGCTCACCATCGCGGCCGATCCCAAGCACCTCGGCGCCCGCATCGGCATTACCGTCGGTATTGCACAGCTGGGGCTCGGCCATGACCCATCATCCGCACGTCCACATGATCGTGCCGGGCGGCGGCCTCGCCATCATGGATGACAGCCGTTGGATCTCATGCAAACCGAACTTCCTGCTGCCCGTGCGCGTTCTATCGAAGCTGTTCCGCCGTTTAATGCTGGAGAAGCTTCTGACGGCACACGAGGCGGGCAGCCTGCAGTTCCTCGGCGCACACGCGCATCTTGTCGATGCGAAGGCGTTCGCGGCATTCCTCGCCCCGCTCGGCAAGAAGCGCTGGTTCGTCTACGCCAAGCGTCCGTTCGCGGGCCCGAAGGCCGTGTTCGCCTATCTGTCGCGATATACCCACCGCGTCGCCATCTCGAACCGCCGCCTGATCGCGATCGACCAGCACAGCGTCACGTTCAAGGTCAAAAACTACAGGATCGAAGGCCCAGGCCGGTACACGACGATGACCCTCGACGTCGGCGAGTTCATCCGCCGGTTTCTGATCCACGTTCTGCCCAAGGGCTTCCATCGCATTCGCCACTACGGCTTGTTCGCCAGCAGCAATCGCGCCGAGACGATCGCGCGAGCGCGTGAACTTCTGGGATTGGCAACGCCTGCGGCCGAAGAGACCGTCGAGATCGATCCAGCGACAGCCCAGCCACTCGCCCAGCCTTGTCCCTGCTGTGGCGGCCGCATGTTCGTCATCGAGACCTTCGATGCCGGCTGCCAGCCACGCCACCGGCCAACCGCGCCCGTCGTCGAAATCAGGATCGACACGTCATGAGCGCGACCGCCACATCACCCACCCGCATCGTCAATCGCGTTTCTTGCTGGTCACAACCCGGCCACGGCGACGCTCGACCGCATAGCTACCCGCCAGCGCTTTCCAAAGCGCAATCGGCACCGAAAGCCATCCTCATTGCGTGCAAAAGAGAGCCCGAGATCCATCAGCGCCCGTCGTCACCTGACCGACACGCTCTCGCACCTCGCCCACACCGTCAAAACCGCGATCAAATCGCCATAGCGCCCGCCTCAGCGTCCGCACCTCATCTCCCGCGCGTTCCTTCACTGGAGGCTTTCGGACGACGGCCCTGTGCAAGCCGAATCGTCGCGATGGGCCGTCATCCGAAAACCTTCACAAGTCCGCCGGCGGCGCTCGAATCGCGTTGAATGCAGCGAGGTTCATCCTCGTTAGTGCCCCACGCGCGATCCGTCGTTTCGGATACCCAACTCTGCTATGGGGCGGCGAGCCTTTCTGCATTCCGCTCGCCAGCGGTGGCTCGACCGTAGTAAACCAAATCGTTAAGGACAAGCTCGGTCACCCTGTCGGCGTCATGCTCACCGGCTTTCGTGAGAGCCACAATCTTGTTCGCGATGATTTCCGTCATCGGGTCATCGCGGTCGCAGTTGAGCAACAGCGCGTTGCGAACCTTGTTTAAACGCCGCTCATCTCGTTCGCGGCGATGCCGACGTGGTGCTTTGAGAATGGCATTGTGATGTCCCCACGGAGACCGATACCTGGGTCGCCCGCGAGCTCCGCGCAGACGCCGGCGAGCATCGAGATGCGCGGATCGTCCTCCCCTTTTGCGTTGAGGCTGCTGGCGAGCACGATCTCGGCCGAGGTCAGGGTGCCGGTCTTGTCGGTGCACAAGACAGTCATGGCGCCCAGATCGTGGATCGAAGCCAGCCGCTTAACGATCACCTTCCGTCTGGCCATCCGAACAGCCCCGCGCGACAGCAATCGACGAATGCATTCGCCAAACATCGAGCCACCTTTCAAGGCGGCGCCGCACCGAAAACGTCGGTGCAGTGGAGAGGTGTGCATGATGTTGCGAATTGATACCGCTTTGGCGCGGCAGAATGTCTATCGGGCGGTTGAATTTCGTCGACCGCGTTATCGCAGCCTCCTGTTTTCAACCCTGGTATTCGCTCGCCCCGCGGACAAGGCGATCGCCGTACTGCAGGTGGTGCGATGAGCGTCGGGCGCAAGCGTTCGGGAACTCTCCTGTCGCCGACGCAGCGCGCGGCGGTCGTCAAACTCGGTCATGGGGCGCTTCCCTGGATCAACCGCGCCTTCGGCCGCAAGCCGGCCTGCCCCTCGACTTGGATACTTAGCGCCCGTCCGCGAATAAGTGAATCGCATTGGGCTGGATTTTTGTTGGTAGCGGGATTCCCTCGGGAATCGCGAGCCTATATCGTGCTGGCGTGATTGACGAATCGGCCATACGCCAGCGCTTCGAGGCGCTTGCCCCGGTACTCGACGAGCGCTGTCGGCGGCGTTTTGCGGCCGCCGAGGCGGCGGCGGCCGGGCATGGCGGGGTCGTTGCGGTGATGCGCGCCACCGGGATCGCGCGCAGCACGATCGGACGTGGACTGGCCGAATTGCGTGTGGGCGAGAGGCCCGATGCGGAGCGGGTCCGCCGGCCCGGCGGCGGTTGCAAGCCTGCGAGCGAGACGGATGCGAGCTTGCTCGATGATCTGCGCTCGCTGGTCGAACCGGAGACGCGTGGCGATCCGCAATCGCCGCTGCTGTGGACGTGCAAGAGCCTGCGCAAGCTCAGCCAGAGCCTGCGCGACATGGGTCACACGATCGGCCGCACGCTGGTCGGCGAACTCCTGCACAAGCTCGATTACCGTCTGCAAGCCAACCGCAAGACCCGTGAGGGATCGCACAATCCCGATCGCGATGCGCAATTCCGCTACATCAACGATCGGGTGAAAGAAGCGCTTGCGGCGGGTGAGCCGGCGATATCGGTCGATACCAAGAAGAAGGAACTGGTCGGCGACTTCAAGAACGCCGGACGCGAATGGCGGCCGAAGGGCTCACCCGAGGAAGTTCGCGTGCATGATTTTGTCATCCCCGAACTCGGCCGGGCGGCGCCCTATGGTGTCTACGATATCGCCGGCAACGTCGGCTGGGTGAGCGTGGGCATCGACCATGACACCGCGGCTTTCGCGGCCAATGCCATCCGAAGCTGGTGGAAGCTGATGGGGCGCGAGCGCTATCCCAACGCCAGCAGCCTGCTGATCACCGCCGATGGCGGCGGCAGCAACGGCTCGCGCGTCCGATTGTGGAAGATCGAGCTACAAAAATTGGCCGACGAACTCGGCGTTCCCGTCACCGTCTGTCACTTGCCGCCTGGCACCAGCAAGTGGAACAAGATCGAGCATCGCCTGTTCTCGTTCATTACCACCAACTGGCGCGGCAAACCGCTCGTCAGCCATCAGGTCATCGTCCAGTTGATCGCCGCAACGACCACGAAGACCGGTCTGAAGGTTCGCTGCGAACTCGATCCAAACACCTATCCGGCCGGCATCAAAGTGTCAGACGCCGAAATGGAGGCCGTCAACCTTACCCGCCACCACTTCCACGGCGAATGGAACTACACCGTCAGCCCAAAAGCCCTCGCCATGGAGCGATAGCTCCCGGACGGGGCCTAAGGCTCGGCCAGCGAGTTCGGTGCCGTTGGCGACTGAAGTGACTCGATGCGATTTTCCTCGGCCCGGTTGGTCCGAATGATCGTAGTGCGAACGCGCTTGGGCTCGGTCAGCGAGCTCGGCGCCGTTAGTGGCTGAGGCGACTCGATGCGCTTCTCGTCGGCCCGGATGGTCCGAATGGTGGTGGTGCGCACGCTCTTGGGCTCGGTCAACGAGATCGGCGCCATTGGCGGCTGAGGCAACTCGATGCGCGTCTCCTCGGCCCCCTCGGTCCGAATGGTCGTAGTGCGCATGGGCTTGGGCTCGGTCAGCGAGTTCGGCGTCGTCAGCGATTTCCTCGGGCCGTTGGTCCGAATGGTCGTGGTGCGAACGCGCTTGGGCTCGGTCAACGCGTTCAGCGCCGTTAGCGGCAGTTTGAGCGTTCCTGCGCGGCCATTTCGGCGGGCGGCGTCGGCTCCGGGTTGCCTGGCGTCCGCCTGCCGGCTTCGACAATAACAACCGCAAACAGCACGGCCGAAACGGCCGCGGCCATGAGCGACCCTCGAAACGAAAGCACCTTGATCGTCCTCCGATCGAACGGCGTATCGATGCACGGCAAAGCGATTATGATTTAAGCGGCCGGTCCAGGTGTGACAAGGCCCTGCGAATTCGGGCAACCGCCAACTGCCATCCTCCGGCTGACTCCCAGTGGCCTGACCAGGGAGCGTGATCAGGGGCGGGAGCGCGCAGGCGGTTGCTCCGGCCGCACCGATGTCGGTGCGATCGATGCCGCGCGCATAGGGGCGGAATTCTCTTCCGACCAGATCGTGCCGACCGCCGCGGAATAGTACGACGCATTCTGTATCTTCACGGTCGTCGCGCCATTCCAGGCCGGCAAGAGCGCGATACCGAGCCGCTCGTACGGCATGGCGTCCACGCCCGGCACGCGTCGGGCGACAAGCGGCCCGCTCAAATGACGATCGGTCCGGAACGCCAGCACCGGCCTGCCGGCCCGGTCGAGCGGCATGCTCCCGCGGGTGGCGAAGCGCAGCGGGTTTTCCGGCGATACGGATATCGGAAAGTCCGCGCGGGCCATCCGACGCATGGCGCGGGATATGGCGCCGGCGTCGCTGGAGCCGGCCGGACGTGCCGCCCCGCCACCCGCGGCGTGGCCGGCATCTTGTCCGATGCTGGCCGTGCTTCGATAGGCTTCTAGGTCGCGCCCGGCCGACGGGCGAGCGCTTGCAACTCGCGCAACGGCGTTCGTGTCGCAGGGATTTGGCGGATGATACAAATCATCCTTGAACACGAGTTCGACCACTTTGGGAAACAGGCCGTCATAGCGATTGACGATTTCGACGAACTCACGATGCCTGTTCAGGCGCTGCAAGGTGAGCGCGTAACCGTATACCGTGTCCTGTTTCGGAAACCAGGCAACGGCGCGCTGAAACCATTCCACGGCGGTTTCAAGCTCGCAGTTGTTATAGGCGTACCAAGCCAACCCCTGCGCACCCTCGCCGGACTGTGTTTTCATCGTGACCTGCGCATAGCGGGCGATGCGCGCGGCCTCGATATGCGGCGGCACCTCCCGGGTCAGGTCGGTCTCCAAAACGTCGATGAACAGGATCGCATTGTTGGCAAGCTGCTCGCGCCAGGTAAACGCCACGTCTTCCGCCTCCCGGCGACGGTCGAGCTTGAGAAGCGTCAGCGCCAGACCGTGGGCGACCATCGCGTCGCCGCGATGGGCAATCGACAAGTTGAACCAGTCGAGGGCGGCATCGAGCTTGCCGCGCCGGTAAGCATACCAGGCAACGAGCCCCGCTTGATTCGGATCGGGCGATTGGCGCGCAAACTCCTCGAACTCCGCCAGGTCGGAACCTTCGACCATAGCTCGACGAATCGTTGCGCAATAATGCGCTTATGCGCGCCCGGGTAATGTCGATGCGTATGACATCGAACTCGTTGCGGCCTTCCGTTCCGACCTGCCCCATCTTGATGAGCTTCTCGGATTCGGCGATGGGCAACGTAGAGAGCGCCTTCAGAACCGTCCCTACGCGCTCGCCGGAATCCGTTCGGCTCTCCAGCACAGACCTGTACAATGCGGCGGCTTCCGATCCGCGCCCGGTGCGCGCGAATGCCTCGGCGACGCTCCACAGCAGCTCGATATCCCTCGTTCCGCGCGCGAGACCGTTATCACTGGCCAGTTGCGCGACATCGGCCCAGCTCCCGCGCGCCGCGCGGTCGAATATCGCAATACGGACCTCCTTGGCCTTGATCTTCGCCACAAGATCGTCCGAGGGTTTCCAACCGGCCTGCTCCGACTGCCTTTCGGCGATCGCCCGTCGCAGCCGGCCGAGATCGCCGGCCTCGTAGAGATCCCACAAAGGAGCCTCGTCGAGCCCGCTCGATTGACTGGTCCACAGGTCCGCCGGCGGCATCCACTCGGGATGAAGGCGTTCAAGCCGGCGGGTTTCCATCTCGACGCGATCGGCGCGATTTTGGCGCGCGTATTCCCGCAGCGCGCTCTCGTCGACCGGCTCGGCGAACGCGATACCGATCGTCGCCAGGAAGGCGACGCACATGGTGGCACTTATGGCGCTCATTCGCGCAAGCATGACGGAAACCTCATCCGAACGGCGACAAGCGAGAGCAGTTGGAGCGTGGTGGCGTAGTAATTGTCCGCGGTGCGCGGCGACTTCAGGTCGGCCGGCCAGGGGGTGCCGGCGGTCGCGCAGGATGTGAGCGCGGGAATTGCGCCGTAGCCGGTTTCGTCGAGCTTCTCCACGGAGCGCCCCGACGCAACATCGAGCGTCGCCAGGTTCTGGGTACCCTGTTTCGACCACGCGGCGAGAAAGGGCTCGTAATGCTCGCGCCTTCCCATGCCGCCCCAGGCGAGATACAGCGGAATCCTGATGGA
This sequence comes from uncultured Alphaproteobacteria bacterium, assembly GCA_963746235.1. GTDB lineage: Bacteria > Pseudomonadota > Alphaproteobacteria > Rhizobiales > Xanthobacteraceae > JAJPKK01. Next base: position 126,281 of record CAVVCE010000171.1, on the reverse strand, counting down.
ATTGTACGCGAAATTCGCGGCGAAGCCGTCGGCGGCATGCGGACTTCCCCCGCTCAGGGAAATCCACTCGACCGGAAGCTTGGGCGCGCCGAACCGGCTCGCCTCGATGAGCCGCAGTCCGCTTTGGCTCAGTCCCTCCCAGTCGAATTCGGGCGCCACCAAGCCGAGGCGGGCGAAGGCCGGAAAAATATAATAGGATAGATTTACGATCGGCCCGTCCGGCCTGTCCTCCGCCGCGAAGCCGGCCACTGCCGGCAACAGGGTCGGCCCGTTCGATGATTTCCACAGAACGAGCCGGCGCCCGACTTCCACTGCAATGCGCCGGCTCGCGACCCGATACGCCGGTTCCGACCACGCCTCGGCCGCCTCCGCCAAAGCCCAGGCGACCAGTATGTCGCCGTCTGCCGCATCGTTCATGTCGGCAACCGCGGGACGATGGTCGGGTTCCCAGCGCCACGCCAGGAGCGCGTCGTTGCGTACCGCGAGATTGGCACGGGTCCAGCCCCAGATCCGCTCGAAGGTGGATCGATCACCCGCGGCAACCGCCAGCAGAAGACCGTAACCTTGGCCCTCGCTGTGGCTGATCATGCCGTTGGCAGTATCCACCACCCGTCCGGCCTCGCTCACGAATTTCAGCTTGTAGGCGCGCCAGGCTTCTTCGTTTCGCAATGTCGCGACGAGGCGAGGCGACTGGGTTGCCCCTTCCGGAGCCGAAGCCGAAAGCCGCGGGCGGAATCGATTGCGCCGCATCTTGAGCAAGGGCGGGCGCGACCGTCAGGCCGGCAACGCATAATCCAGCAAGAAGTCGCTTCATTGGTTCTTCCGTCCTACGTTGCGAACGAGGAAGTGCGTCGTCACGGCCAGCGGAAATGCCAGGAGGAAGGCCACGAAGATGAAGATGCGGGGATTTAGGGAGAGCCATCCGGCTATCATGAGACGTTGGTTGTCGATCGAGAATTCCTGGGTCGCGACGTATCGTCTGGTCTCAGGCTCGCGGCCGGCCACTGCGCCGGTCGACGCGTCCAGGATCGACAGCCGTCCCGACAGGCGCGACCAAACCTTCGGCTCGACCAGACAGGCGATGGAGTTCTTCAGCGTGGCCGCGTTCGGGCTCGATATGATGGTGACGACGGAGTCCGGATCGCCTTCCCGTGGTCCCTGCGCGACCAGGAGCGCGGCGTTGGAGAGAAGGGACAGGGAGCTAGCCCGCGTATCCGGTTCGGCCTCGGTGCCGGTCAGGTTGCGCAGCGCGTCGATCAAGTGGGCGATGCCGGCACTCCCCGAGCCGGTTCGTACCGCGCCGGTGATCTCCGCGAGAGTTCTCGTTCGGCTGATCTCGCGGTGCCTCCAGCCCCTCCGCGCCGCGCTGGTCCGTTGCGCAGGCGTTGGGCCAATCGCCTTCATACGCACGCCTTCGCAAGGCAGCGCGCGAAACGGGCGAGAGAGCGGCAGGCGACAGCTCGGCCGGTGCGGACCAGGCCTGCCGAATGAGGTCGGGGTCGAGTTGAACTTGCCGCATGCCCGCCGGATCGAGCGCACGCGCCGGCGCGACCACGAGAACATTGCCAGGTTTTTCGACGGCCTGATTGGTGGCGAATGAAAATGGAATCTGCCTGCCTGCCGCCACGCCGAGACGCGCCACGACCGTCAGTGCTGCACCCAGCGTCGCGCGATCCGGCGTCGGCACGACCAGCGTCATGTTTCCACCGGTGCCGGCGAACGGGAATGCGCCGCTCGACGTCATCGCCAAGTCGGGCACGCGGCCGACGCGGGCCAGGGAAGGGAACACTATCCTGCTGGTCGCGTTCAGCCACACTCTGGCATGGGGAGCCGCATTGGCCGAGGTATCGCAGCCGACGGCGGTACCGTCGGGCGCATTGACCCGCAATTCGATCCGGTTCTGCCCGGGACGGAATGCGCTCAGCGGCAGGAAATGTCGCTTGTGGAGGAAATTCTCGCCGTTTGCGGAGCTGAGCCGGACGCTCCCCGCACTGCGCCCGTTCACCTCGACGATGATTTGTGCGTCGGCACCGAGGCCCGCGGCATATCCACCGGCCAAATCGATTGCGACCCTGCCATAGTCGGCGGCCAGGAAATCGCGCGGCAATGCGGCGCTGAAACCGATGCGCAGCGTGTGGCCCATAAGTTCTTGTTTTTCGAGGCCGAGGTCGCTGAAAGTGAGGCTTTGGCCGTCGGCGCTGATTTGATGGCCGCTTGCGCCCGCGAGCGCATTCAATCCCGGCACGGTGCCGATGGGAGCGACCATGCCCAGCTTTGCGATGGCAACGTCGAGTTCGGCATCCGATCGACCGGTGACGACGACAAGGGGCCGGCGGTTCGAGACGCCGGGAACGACAATGATCGCCGGACCGTCGAGCTTCTCCAGTGTCGCGCGATCGACCTTTCCGGCGATGTCCGCGACGGTGCCGACAACGAGATCGAGACCATCCTCGGAGGAATTCTCGAATTCCACCACCGACTGGGCGAACCGTCCCGCCAACGCGATCCCTTGAACCGCGCGGCCAATCCGCTCCACGGCCTCCGGCTTGAGCAGGCGCTGGCCGTCGAGCACGATGCCGATCGGCACGACACCGTCGGGCGAGGTCCGATCGCGGCGATGTCGGCGGGATCGGGGAAGCCGGCGGTGCCGTCCGCGAACATCAGTCCCGTCTCGGCGGGATCGACGCGGGTCCATAGCTCCTCGGTTGCATCCACGGAACAATCGACCCTGTGCCGGTGATGCGCGGCAATGCCGACGGAATTCCAGCCCTGCCGCAGCAGGCCTTCCGGAACGTCGAATTCGCTGACCCGCAAGCCATACGCGGCCCCCACGGGCAGAGCCTTTATGTTTACGCCGTTCAAAGACACCGTGACTGTTCCGCTCTCCGGCAACACCGAAACCGAAGACAGCGTGCCGAGCCGGAAGCGCGCCTTTGCATCGGCCTGCTTGCGCGTCACGTAGACCGGAGCCGACAGGCTCGCCTCCTCGCCTGAAAGGCGGGAGCCGTTCGACAACGGCGGCAGGCGCCGCAGCGGAGACTCCTGTCGCTTGCTGGGGCGTGGCCGATGGGGTCCCCTCTCTTGAATCGCGGCGCGCTCCGTCCCCCGCCGCATTTCGACGCTCTGCGCCGGACCAAGTCCGACGCCGGCCGCTGAGACGACCGCGGCCATCAACGCAGCCATCGATACACGGTGCATGTCAATTCCCCGGACCCGCGCCACGCGTCCGTGGTCTTGCTGCCGCCCGCGCGATGCAGGCAAATACACTGAGGTCATCATGTCCTCGGAACGTACAGGGCATTCGCCCGATCAAAGCTCAGCATCGACGGAGTAACGACCCCCCTGCGGCGATTGATGATCACGTCAGGATCGATCGCCGACGCTTCCGGAGCAATCGACGGCGCTGCCACCAGCGGCGGAACGAAATCCTCCACGGCAGGATCGGCTGGCGCGCTGATGCGAGCGACCGGGCGAGCTATCCGCATTGCCGCTTTCGCGGCCGGCGCCGCAGCTCCGGCGCGGGCGACCATCGACTGCCTGTATCCCGCGAACAAATAGTAGAACGCACGGAACGGCTCGCATGCGCTCCAACGCAGGAACAGCATGGTCCCCCGAAGGATGCCCATCTGCTTGCGCCGGGTCGCCAGAAATTTCGTCAGCGCGTCGCGCATCGCCGTAGATCAGGTCGGCGAGCACCAGATAGTCGGCCGGCGCTGCCGATCTCGAATTTCAGGCCGATGATCGACGGCTGTCCCCGTCCCGTTCCGCACGGGTCACCGTGACATCGAGCGTATGCGTTCGCCGTGGCCGTCGGCGCCCGGATCGCCAAGGCTGCCGCTGCGATCTTCCGACCAGAAACGGGCTCTCGATAAAGTCCGCCGCGGGAAGCCGGATTGCACACCCTCCCGGCCGACACGTTCTCGATCGCTGCATCGCGCGGCATAGCCTTCGAAGCAGACCCTGCCGCGCCGCGCGACCGTCAGGCGGGGATGCCGGCGAGCCTCGCGCCGCTCGGCGACCACTCCGAGCGCAGCCCCGGCAATCAGCAGATTGAACAGCGCCCACAGCCCCACCACGAGCATCACCCTGGTCACGCCCGGCTCGAATGCGTAGCGCCAAGCGCGGTGACGACGCCCGCGCAGCAGGACGACGAAAATCGCGATCAGAACGGCCACGCCAGCTCCGGACAGGTGATCGGACTCCAGCGAGACCCCTTTCGCGGTCACGTTGAAGGTCGGCTTGCGGGGCGAGACGACGACCGAGCGCGATCGCCTTGATCAGGTACATGCCCTGCACGTACTCATAGAGCTCGGACATCCACGGCCAGCGCACATGGCCGTACAGCTGGTTCTGCATCATCGTGTTGACGACCACATAGGTCGCAGCATAGGCGATCGATTCATCGACGGTCGACACGAACAGCTTCACGTCGAAGAAGATGTGCAGCAGCGGCGCAGAACATGAAGATCAGGCGCGGCAGCGGAAAAAACCAATAGGTCATGCTCGAGAGGTAGGCGAGCCGCTGGATCGGACGCAGGCCGCGTCTTGAGCAGCGGGTTCTTCATCAGGAAGAGCTGGAACATGCCCTGGCACCAGCGCGACCGCTGGCCGATGAAGGACTCGAAGGTCTCGGGCTGCAGGCCGGCGGTCAGCGGCTTGTCGACGTAGACGCTCGTCCAGCCGGTGCGATGGAGTTCGAACGCCGTCTCGCAGTCCTCGGTGACGGTGATCCCGGAGAAGCCGTTGGTCTCGTCCAGCGCGGCGCGCCGCAGCACGGCGGCGGAGCCGCAGAAGAACGAACCGTTCCACTTGTCGAGGCCGCGCTGCGTGACCGAATAGAACATCTCGTTCTCGGACGGCATGCGGTCGAACGTGCGCAGATTTCGCTCGATCGGATCGCGATTGAGGAAGACGTGCGGCGTCTGCACGAGGAACAGCTTCGGGTCGGCGACGAAATGCCGATCGTTTCGCGCAGGAACGATCGGAACGGCACGTGATCGGCATCGAAGACGACAACGATCGGCGCCGACCGAATGCGTCAAGCCGTTGTTCAGGTTTCCGGCCTTGGCGCTTTCGTTTCGCGCCCGGGTCAGATATTGGGCGCCGAGGTCGGCGCACAGGTTGCTGCAGCGCCGCCCGGCGCGATTTCGACAGCCGCGCCTTCACCGGATCGGGGTCGGCACATTTCTGGTCGGTAGCCGCCATCGTCGAGCAGCCAGACTTTCAGCTTTTCCGGCGGATAATCCATCGAGCGCGCGGCGGCGATGGTCATCGCGAGGATCTCGGGGTCCTCGTCATAGCTCGGAATGAAGACGTCGACATCGGGCAGATCCTGATCCGGTGTGACCGGCGCGTCGCTGCGCGCGATCGGATCGGCATTGATGATCAGGCTGATGGCGAGCACGAAGGCGCAGTAGATCTCCGCCAGGACGAGCAACGTGCCGAACGTGAAGCCGGCGACGTCGTCGATATCGGGAAGCGTCTGCGTCGCCCGCCAATAGACGTAGCGCAACACCATGAAGGACCCGAGCGCGAGGAAGGTCCATCGCATGAAGCGGCCCCTTCCGGCGAAGTTCGTATCACCGTCATCAGCAGGATGACGGCAATTCGCGAGCGCGAGTTGTGCGCCGACGCCCACCGGCTGCCAGAGAAACGCGAATGCAATCGCGCCGCGCAGGTTATCCACGCGGCCCAGCGCAGGCCTGAGCCATGCCTTGGACGTTCGCACGGCGGTCCAACCGAGTTCGGGATGCCGTACTTCCCTGAAGCGTCCGGACCGCGTCGAGCGCGAGAGTTCTTGGGTCGGCGTGGATCATCGCATTCTCCCGTCAAAAGCCTGCCCGCATTTCGAGCGTGCCGTAGTAGCCGTCCTTGTAGGAACGATCCCACACGTAGCCTCCGGCAATACCGAACTGCAGGGCGCCGAGTTGGATGCCGGAGAAATGCGCGCCGAGACGGGTCTGGCCGTAATAGTCGTCGCCGAGAAACGTCAATTCGGGGCCGAGATAGCCGGCCGCCGAGAAACGAGTAGCCGGCTCTCAGGCGCGCATAATAGGCAGTCGTATGCGGTGGAATACGACGCGTATGCCGACAGCATGGATTGGTCGGTCGGCCGCATGTACGCGTCGATTGCCGTCTTGAAGCCGACCTTCGTGCCCGTCGCAGTATTCAGGGGATCGGCGGACGGAATGGTATTTTCGCGGACGTTCAAGCCGGCATAATAGGCGACCGTCGCGTTGTTCCAGTACTGCTGGTAGCCGGCGAGCGCGCCGCCCTCGAATTGCTCGCCGCGGGCTTGCGCACCGGTGCCGTTTTGGTCGTAGCCGTAGTTTCCGCCGAGACCTTCCAGCTTCAAGCGAAAGCCGCTCTGCTGGAGCGTGCCTCCGCCGATCGCAATGGTGCCGGCCGCATAGGCAAACTGCGATTGGTTGGTGGTCAAAGTCGTCGAGGCATCGATCGCTACGATCCACTCGTCTGTGGGGACCACGCGGGCCGCCCCGGCGTACCAATCATCCGCGAGCGCGGAGCCGCAACAGAACAGACCCAGCAGAGACGTCGCGGCAGCAGACAGACCGCTTTCGGTCGCTGTCGTGCCGGGTGCAAACGGCAGCAGGCGCACAAGCGATGACATGATAGAATCCCATCGAGTGGAAGGGTTCTGAAGCGATCGAGCGGGACGCGTTCTCGCTTACGACTTGTTACGGCCATTTTGTTGAAACAAGGCTTAATGTCTTTGGTAAACGGCACCTAAACTTGCCCGCGCCGCTGCACGAAAAATAACCAATCGGCGCTCCAAGCTCTAATTTCATCCGCAATTCGAGCTGACGCGGCGGCGGGGTCGCGCGGTAAGGTTATTCAATTGATAATAATGCGCCGACGATTTTTTCGGTTGTGGCAAGCTTTTTGGGAACGGCTGGCGCACGTGGTCACGTCGGTGCGGCAGTGCCAATTGTTGGCGCCGCAGCGCCCATCGTGCCCAGGCGCACCGCGTCCGCGGGCAACCGGTCGGAATAGCCTCCGCCCCGCAACCAAGCTGCATCGTGCACGATCGGCTGCTTTGGCCAGATGCGACGGGCAAAGTGATTTGCGCGCCACTCGGTGGTCTTGGTATCGGCGTTCCAATGGGGCTTCCATACGTATTCCGCCAGTCGCCACGGCGGGGTCAGCAACTCGTGCAAACATGCGTCGGGGTCCGGTGCCGCGAAACCCTGTCCGTTCTCGCCGAGCACCAGCGCGACCTTTTCGTCATCGACCAGCAGGCCGGCCCGCTTCGCCTCTTCGACCATCCATTGGAGGGCGATCTTGGACAGGCCGCTCTCAGGTTCGGGATAACCGCCGCCGACGTCGCAATGCACGCCGGGAAACCACACCTGTTTCAAATCTTTTGGACCGGCTTCGTCGGGATTTGCGGCAGGCACCCAGAGGTTGGTGCGGAAGAAGGCGCGATGCTCGTCGATCGCCACCGCATGGCGGCCGATCGCGATGTCGGGATTGTTCGCCGTGTAGGGCAAGCTCAACGGATTGGCGAACCAGCCGACAGAACTGACCGTGTCCCAGACGCCGACGAAGTGAGGCTTGCATTGACGCGAGAACGTCGACTTGAACTCCCGGGCCAAACTGAAATAGTCAGCGATGCGCGGATCGTCCGGAGCGCCTGTCCGGTGCTGCGTCTGGATGGCGTGGATTTGCCACATCATGCGGACGGCATATGGCACCAGAGGATCGTTGCCCTTCGGAACGAGGCCGTACATGTGCAGCAGCGCCGCCACGGCGCGGACCGTGTACGAACCGCGGCTGAACCCGAACAGAAACACGCGATCGCCGTCTTCGAAGGTGTCGGCGATGAAGACGTACGCATCCCGAATATCGTTGGTGAGCCCGTAGCCGAATGCGAGCCCCGCCACTTCGGCGATCCGGGACCCGACCGCGGTGACGAAGCCGGGAGGAGTCATCGTTCCGAGTCCGGGATGATAGTATGTCGACTGGACGGCGGGATTCTTGATCAACATCGAAAACAATTTCACGACGTTGGTTCGATTCTTGTTGAACTCGTTGGCGGTGCCATCGCAGCAGATGACGATATTCTTCGACATGCCTGCCTCCCAAAAAGAGCGCCATCGTCGACCACCGGAATATTCGTGAGGGGCGCTCTCTTTTCCGATCGGCCCGCAATAAGTCACTTTAGTATTTGGATAAAAGTACCGTATCGCCGGTCGCGGTGCCAGCGTTATGCCCCGGCGCTTCATTGCCTGAGGATGGCGGACGTCGAAGCGCACGGTTAGATTGCCGCCGGCCCCACCGAATTGAGGAAGTCATTTTGGCAGACGATCGTCGCGTCGAACCGCTCTTCACCGCGCCGCCGCTGAGCTGTGACGCGCATTTCCATGTGTTCGGGCCGGCGGATCGCTATCCCCACAGCGGCGTCAACGAGAAGCTTCGCTACACGCCGCCGCTCGCGCCGCTCGAGGATTATCTGGCGCAGGCGCGGCGGCTCGGCTTCGAGCGCTTCGTCTTCGTTCAGCCCAGCGCCTACGGCCGCGACAATGCGTACATGATCGACGCCATGCGCCGTCTGCCGGGGAGCCGCGGCATCGTCGATGTCGATCAAGATGCACCCGACGGCATGCTCGCCGCGCTCGATGCGGCGGGCGTCCGCGGGGTGCGAATCAACGTCTCGCCGGTGAAGCCGCCTGACGCCGATCTCGCCGCCAGCCTGCTGCCACGCATCGCCCGTCTCGATGCACGTTGCGCCGAAATCGGCTGGCACTTGGATTTCCTTCTGCCGGGATGGCTGACACAGGAGCTGATGGGCACATTGCGCCGCCTTCGTGCTCCGTTTTCGCTCGCACACATGGGCATGTTCCTCGCCAGCGGCGGCGCGGACCAACCCGGATTTCAGCAACTCCTCGATCTGCATGCGCCACGGCGAGGGACGGGCCTGGGTGAAGCTCACCGGTACCTACCGCGTGTCCACCGCGGCCAATTTCGCCGACGTCGACCCCATGGTCGCAGCGTTGATCGCCGCAGCTCCGGACCGGCTCATCTGGGGAAGCGACTATCCGCACCTCTCCTTCGCCGATAAAGTGGGGACCGTCGAGCTGTTCAACCTGCTCCACCGGTGGGCACCGGACGAGGCCATGAAGCGGAACATCCTGGTCGAGAACCCGGCGCGGCTGTTCGGATTCTGAATCCCGACCAGGTCTCGGGCCGATTTGCCTTCAACCTCGCGTGCGCCTGGCGAAATCGTATATCAGGGGGATGGAAAACGTGATCCGGCGGCTGCGGTTGGGCTCGGGCCTCGTCATGTTCGCCTATGTGACGACCCATTTCCTCAACCACAGCCTGGGCCTCGTCTCGGTCGATGTCATGGATCGCGCCCTGGAGCACGTTTACCGGTATTGGTCGAGTGCCATCGGCGGCGTCATCCTCTACGGCGCCTTTGCGACGCACTACAGCCTGGCGCTGTGGGCGCTGTGGCTGCGCCGATCCCTCAGGATGCCGGTCGCTGAGGCGACCCAGCTCGTGCTCGGATTCTCGATTCCGTTTTTCCTCGTTGATCACGTCCTCTTGACACGCGTCGGCGACACATTTTTCGACGCGCATTACGGCTATTACTCCACGGTGCTGCACGCATACGTCGTGGGCAATCCGCCGCGCGGCGGCCTCCAGCTCATGGTCCTGGTGATCGCCTGGGTCCACGCCATGATCGGACTGTGGTTCTGGCTGCGGCTCAAGCCGTGGTACCCGCGCTGGCAGCCGATCCTGTTCGCCTTTGCGCTGCTGATGCCGACTTTGGCGATCCTCGGCTTTTTCGAGGGCGGTCGCGAGGTCGCGGCGATGGCCGCGGACCCGGCATGGGTCGCCCGACTGATGCAGACCCACCCACGGGGAACTCCGGCGGATGTCGCGCTCATCGAACGGATGGTCGTGTGGGTGCGCTCCGCCTTTGTGGCGGCGCTGCTGGCCGTGCTGGCGGCACGGGTCGTGCGTTGGCATTGGGAGCGCCGGCAGGGCGTTGTCCGGCTGACCTATCCGGGCGGCCGCGTGGTCGAGATCGTGCAGGGCGTATCGGTATTGGAGGCAAGCCGGATGGGCGGCATCCCGCATGCCTGCGTGTGCGGCGGCCGCGGACGCTGCTCCACCTGCCGCATCAGGGTCGAGGGACCGCCGGAGGCGATCCCGCCGCCGGCGTCGGAGGAGACGAGGGTGTTGCACCGCGTCGGCGCGGCGCCCGATGTTCGGCTCGCCTGTCAGTTGCGCCCGTGCGGCGACCTGCGCGTGACGCCGCTGCTGCCGGCCAACGCCCAGGCCCGGGACGGATTTCGCCGTCCGGGCTATCTCCACGGCGCCGAGTGCGAGATCGTGATTCTGTTCGGCGACCTCAGGGCCTTCACGAAGTTCTCCGAAAACAAGCTCCCCTACGATCTGGTCTTTCTGCTCAACAGGTACTTCGCCGAGATGGGCCACGCCGTGGAGGCAGCGGGCGGGCGCATCGACAAATTCATCGGCGATGGGGTGATGGCGCTGTTCGGGCTCGACAGCGGCGTCGACGCGGGTTGCCGCGAGGCGCTCGCCGCGGCCAAGGACATGGCCGAGCGCATGCAAAGCCTCAATCGCGCACTGGTCCACGAGATACCCGAGCCGTTGCACATCGGCATCGGCATCCATACCGGCTCTGCGATCGTAGGCGAAATGGGTTATGGCACGGCGGTCTCGATCACGGCGGTCGGCGACTGCGTCAACACCGCAAGCCGGATGGAAGCGCTCACCAAGACCTACGCCTGCGAACTCGTGATCTCCGAAGCCGTGGCGGCCCGTGCCGGCATCGATCTCGGCGCAGCGCCGCGCCACGAGATCGAAATCCGCGGCCGAGTCGAGCGGCTCGTGGTGCGCACGTTTACGAGCGCCGGTGATCTCCCCGCTATGGAGCGCAAAGGAGCAAAAAAGTCGCGCGCGTGAGGCCGCACTCCGACACCACCGACTGCGTCGCGACGCGGCGTCTCAGCCCGAGTTGCCAAGAACAACACGAACTGCTCTTTGTTCCGAACGACGGAGAGAAACGTCTCTGACGACACTCGTGTTTCCCAGCCAATGCCGTACACGCATTGCAAAAGCAGCTTGTTACCGATTGATCGGAGCTTTGGCGCGAAACCTTTGCGGCCGGCGAAGCGTTCTGTTCTTGGCTGTTCTTGGCCGACACAGAGGCGACGAGTGCACCAGTTTCACACGAACAAGCGCGCCGCCGCGGCGCCCAAACCGGTTCGCCACCACCCGGACCTGAGTTTGCGCGGGATATCGTCCCCGGGCGTCGACGCTTTCAAGGATGGATATGGAACCGTCGTCGAGACCGACATCCCGGCGCGTCTCGACGCATTGCCGTGGAGCCGCTTTCATAGCTTGGTCGTCGTCGCGCTGGGCATTACCTGGATCTTGGACGGCCTCGAAGTCACCTTGACCGGAGCCCTCGCCGGCGTGCTGAAGGAAAGTTCCACGCTCGCCCTGACCAATGCCGAGATCGGCTTGGCGAGCAGCGCCTACCTGGCCGGGGCGGTTCTCGGCGCGCTGTTTTTCGGATGGCTGACGGACCGGTTCGGCCGCAAGACGCTCTTCTTCGTCACGCTGGCGATTTACCTGACGGCGACGGCGGCAACTGCGCTGTCGTGGAACTTCTGGAGCTTTGCGCTGTTTCGGGCTGCGACCGGGGCCGGCATAGGCGGCGAGGCCGCCGCCGTGAGTTCGACCATTCAGGAGCTTGTTCCGGCCCGGATGCGCGGGTGGACTGACCTCGCCATCAATGGCAGCTTCTGGATCGGAGCCGCGATCGGTGCGGCAGGCTCGATCGTGCTGCTCGATCCCAACGCCATCGACCCGGCGATCGGTTGGCGCCTCGCCTATCTGACCGGAGCCGTGCTGGGTCTGGCCATATTCTTCATGCGCTTCTGGATTCCCGAAAGCCCGCGCTGGCTGATGACGCACGGACAAGCGCGGCGCGCGGAGGCAATCGTGGCCGAGATCGAGAGCCGGTCGCTACCCGCAGGCCGCGATGCCACGCCCGATGTCCGCACCCAAGCGTACGGACGCAAGACGTGCAGACGCAAGACGTGCAGGCGCGAGACGTGCAGGCGCAAGACGTGCAGGCGCGAGACGTGCAGGCGCAAGACGTGCAGGCACAAGACATTGCCGATGAAGGTGAAATTGCGCACGCGCAGCCACACGCCGCTCGCGCAGGTCGTGAAGACCTTGCTTCATACCTATCCGCAACGTACCGCCGTGGGATTGAGCCTCATGGCGTCCCAGGCTTTCTTCTACAACGCGATCTTTTTCACCTATGCGCTGATCCTGACGGATTTCTACGGCGTGCCGGCCGGCAGCGTCGGCTGGTACCTGCTGCCTTTCGCGGCCGGGAACTTCCTCGGACCGCTCCTGCTCGGGCGGTTGTTCGACACGCTGGGCCGAAAGGTCATGATCGCCGCGACCTATGCGATCTCGGGTATCCTGCTTGCCGGGGCCGGCTATCTGTTCGCGCGAGACATCGTCTCCGCCGAAATGCTCACGGTCTCCTGGATGATCGTCTTTTTCTTTGCCTCGGCGGCGGCGAGTTCGGCTTACTTGACCGTCAGCGAGATATTTCCGCTCGAAATCCGTGCGCTCGCAATCGCGTTTTTCTACGCCGTCGGCACCGGCGTCGGCGGCGTGGCAGCGCCATGGTTGCTCGGCGCTCTCATCGATACCGGGTCCCGCGCCAGCGTGGCGGCTGGCTACTATCTCGGTGCAGCGCTGATGATCGCTGCCGCATCGATCGAATGGCGATGGGGCATCGCTGCGGAACGCCGCCCGCTCGAACAGGTGTGCCGGCCGCTGACTTTCATCGACTGATACGACGCCGGGATCGCGCGACCGCCGCGGGCCGTGGCGGGGACATGAACGCTGCTCCGAGGTTTGGGCGAGAAGTCGCAATTCAACGCGCCGGGCGGCGCAGGTTTCAAAGACCGCCGACAGTCGATCTACCCGAACCGTTCCGCGCGATAGGGCGCGGGATCGCAGAACGGCGTCTCGCCGGTCATCATTTCCGCGATGAGCCGCCCGGTGACCGGGCCCGAGCGTCAGGCCGGAATGGCCGTGGCCATAGGCGAGCCACAGGCCGGGCCGGCCCGGCGCGCGGCCGATCACCGGGCGGGAGTCGGCAAAGCAGGGACGCGCGCCCATCCACGGCCTGCTCCTCCACCGCGTCGCCGAGCGGAAACAGGCCGCTCGCCGCCGGCATCACCCGCGCGAACTGCACCGGGGTCGGCGCGGCGTCGCGCGGCAGCGAACTCGGCTCCGGTGGTGATGCGGATGCCCTGCTCCATCGGCACGATGCAATAGCCGTTCTCGGCATCGAGGATCGGCCGCGCCAGCCCGGCATTGCCGCGCGGGCGGAAATGGCGGTGATAGCCGCGCTTGACCGCGAGCGGCAGCTTGATCCCCAGCGGTGCCAGCAGGTCCGGCGCCCACGGCCCGAGCGCGACCACCGCCGCCTCGGCGTCGACCGGCCCCTCCGCGGTGTCGATCCGCCACCGGCCCGCCGATTGGTGCAGCCGCATCGCGTCGCCCCGCAAGGACGACGCCGCCGAGCGCCTTGAACCGCGCGACATAGGCGCGCGTCACCGCCAGCGGATTGGAGACGCTCGCCGCCTGCTCCCAGAACACCGCGTGGCGAAACACCGGCGCGAGCGAAGGCTCGAGCGCGCGGGCCGCATCCACGTCGAGCACGCGCAAGGGCATGCCGCGCTCCGCGGCGATGCTCACGCTCGCGCGCGGTGCCGGCGAGGCCGGCATCGCTGCGATAGAGCTTCAGCCAGCCGGTGCGGCGCAGGTAGCGCTCGGCGTCCGATTCCGCCATCAGCGCGGCATGCTCGCCGACCGCACGGGAGAACAGCGGCCGCATCGCCTGCATGGTCTCGACCAGGCGCTCCGGCGACGAGTTGCGGCGGAACGCCAGCAGCCAGGGCGCGACCTGGGCGAGGAACGCGACATGGTAATCGGCCTCCGGCGCCCGCTTGAGGGCGATGCGGAGGACGGCGCCGAGGCTGGCGGGAAAACGCGCCGGAAACAGCGTGTTGCCTTCGATGATGCCGGCATTGCCGTAGGAGGTTCCCTGGCCGGGATCGCCGCGGTCGACCAGGGCGACGGCAAGGCCGCGCTTGGCGAGATGCAGCGCCACGCAGACGCCGACGATACCGGCGCCGAGCACGATCGCATCGGTGCGAGCCATGAAAATTCCTGTGAGAAGGCCTGGATGGCCGACCAGGCAAAGGACGCAGCGCCGACAACATATAAGGGCAAAGGCCGGCAGCGTCATGCCCCGCGAAAGCGGGGCATCCAGGTCGAGCCGGGCGATGACAGCAATGGGATTCGTGTCCGCAGACGCGACCTCGTTTCAGAATTTGCCCGCCGATTTGCCCCTCTCCGCGACCCGTGTTAGGCGGACATCGAATCGGAGGTACCGATGCATCGCGCGCTCGCCATCGCTCCATCCATCCTGTCGGCCGACTTCGCCAAGCTCGGCGAGGAGGTGCGCGCGATCGATGCGGCGGGCGCCGACTGGATCCATGTCGACGTCATGGACGGCCATTTCGTGCCCAACATCACCATCGGGCCGGACGTGGTGAAGGCGCTGCGGCCGCACACGACGAAGCCGTTCGACGTGCATCTCATGATCACGCCCTGCGATCCCTATCTCGAAGCGTTCGCCAAGGCGGGCGCGGACATCATCACCGTGCACGTGGAATCCGGACCCCATGTGCACCGTTCGCTGCAGGCGATCCGCGCGCTCGGCAAGAAGGCGGGGGTGACCCTCAACCCGGGAACGCCGGTGAGCATGGTCGAGCCGGTGATCGATCTCGTCGATCTCATCCTCGTGATGTCGGTCAATCCCGGCTTCGGCGGCCAGAAATTCATCCCCGGCGCGGTGGAGAAGATCGCCCGGCTGCGGGCCATGGCCGCGGGGCGGCCGATCGACATCGAAGTCGACGGCGGGGTGACGCCGGACAATGCCGCCGAGATCGTGCGCGCCGGCGCCAATGTACTGGTCGCGGGCTCGGCCGTGTTCAAGGGCGGCCCCGGCGCCTACCGGTCGAACATCGCGGCGATCCGCAACGCGGCGGCGCAGGCGCGGGGCGAGGTCGCGTAAGGCGACGGCAGCGGTCTCGGTCTCAGCCTAGTCTCAGCCGATGATTGCTGTGCCGGCCGGGGTCTGGTAGAGCCCAGGCCATGATCCCCCGCTACTCCCGGCCCGAGATGGCCGCGATCTGGGACCCGCAGACGCGCTACCGGATCTGGTTCGAGATCGAAGCCCATGCCACCGACGCGCTCGCCGCGCTCGGCATCGTGCCGAAAGAGGCGGCGCAGGCCATATGGGCGAAAGGCAAGAACGCCAAATTCGACATCGCCCGCATCGACGAGATCGAGCGCGAGGTCAAGCACGACGTCATCGCCTTCCTGACCCATCTCGCCGAGATCGTCGGGCCGCAGGCGCGGTTCGTCCATCAGGGCATGACCTCGTCGGACGTGCTCGACACCTGCCTCAATGTGCAGCTCGTGCGCGCCGCCGACCTTCTCATCGCAGGCGTCGACAAGGTGCGCGCCGCGCTCAAGCGCCGCGCCTTCGAATACAAGACGACGCCGGTGGTGGGCCGTTCCCACGGCATCCATGCCGAGCCGACCACCTTCGGCCTCAAGCTCGCCTATGCCTATGCCGAATTCTCCGCGCGCCCGCGAGCGCCTCGCGGCGGCGCGCAAGGAAGTCGCGACCTGCGCCATCTCGGGCGCGGTCGGCACCTTCGCCCAGATCGACCCGGCCGTCGAAGCCCATGTGGCCAAGACGATGGGCCTCGCCGTCGAGCCGATCTCGACCCAGGTGATCCCGCGCGACCGCCACGCCATGTATTTCGCGACACTCGCCGTGGTCGCGGCCTCCATCGAGCGCCTCGCGACCGAGATCCGCCACCTCCAGCGCACCGAGGTGCTGGAGGCGGAGGAGTATTTCTCGCCGGGCCAGAAGGGCTCCTCGGCGATGCCGCACAAGCGCAACCCGGTGCTGTCGGAAAACCTGACCGGGCTCGCCCGCATGGTGCGCGCCTATGTGACGCCGGCGCTGGAGAATGTGGCGCTGTGGCACGAGCGCGATATCTCCCATTCCTCGGTCGAGCGGATGATCGGCCCCGACGCCACGGTGACGCTGGACTTCGCGCTGCACCGCCTCGCCGGCCTGATCGACAAGCTCGTGGTCTACCCCGAGAACATGAAGAAGAACCTCGACCGCCTCGGCGGCCTCGTGCACTCCCAGCGCGTGCTGCTGGCGCTGACCCAGAAAGGCGCGCCGCGCGAGGACGCCTATCGGCTGGTCCAGCGCAACGCCATGAAGGTGTGGCAGGAGGGCGGCGATTTCCTCGACTTTGCTCAAGGCCGATCCGGAGGTGCGCAGGTATCTCACCGAGGCCGAGCTCGCCGCGAATTTCGACCTCGGCTACCACCTCAAGGCGGTCGACACGATCTTCGCGCGGGTGTTCGGGACGGACGGTCAGGGTGCGGGATGAAGCCGCGTGTCAAGAGCAAACGGCTCTTGCGACCTCAGAGAATAAGCTCCGGCCGCGTTGGTGCCGACGAAGATGAGATTCCAACTGTGGGTAGATACTGTGCTTGGGATGAGTACGAACTTGTGCTGGGCCAGCAATCTATCTCCGAACACCTGCTGACCGGCGCCGGGAATGCCGGGTCTCAACCAGTTCGGGTTGGGAATGGCCGCCGGTTGGATAATGTGCACATTTGACGGCTCAGTGATGTTTATGGCGGTTAGCACATGCGGAACAGTATCTAGCGACCCAAATCCCGTGTGAGCCGCGACCTCGAGAATCGCCGTGGCCGGGTCGATTGAGCAGTATACCGCGCGGACGCCTTTGCTGTTCCAGCGTCCGCCAACTCTGTAGGCTCCTTCGCCGCTGTCCCAGGTTCCTGCGAATGTCGCTCTGTCCAGCCGCCACGCCACAAGCTCGCCGCCGCCCAGCAATGCCGGCAATGGCGTCAAGTGTAAACGCCGTAATCGAGACGCTCCAGGAAATCCTCGACCATCTCAACACCTGCAGGTGTCGCCAAGAGGTCTATCGGACGCCGCTTAATTCAACCCCATCGCAGGACGTTCCAACCATTGCTCCGCCTCCTGGCGCGACCCGAGGACATCGGTTGCCTTCAGCCAGAATCTCAGCCAGCTTCCAAGTTCGCGCACTCTGTTCTTGGCTGAGTAGTTTCGTGCCCGCCGACGCGTGTCTCTGGTATGTGCGTTGGCTCATGCCAATCGCCTTTGCCAGCGCATCATCCCAGCTCGAGAAAGACGAAAGTTTTGACGAGATGTGTCAAAGCCTTACTTGGCAAACCGCGGACAAGCAACTCATGGGCTTGAAGTGAATCCTGCAGTTCACGCCGCAGAATCTGCTGGCCGCCGAGCAGTTCCGTGACTTTGGCTATCTCGAACCTTGATCCGTAATTTTCGGCCATATCGCTCCTGACACCTGTCGCTTTTTATATGACACATGGCACACCAATTTTCAAGGTCAGGCTTGACATCACCTTGGGATTCGTGCGCCGCCTGACGCTCGCCTTCACCGATATCGAGGAGTACCTCATCATCCTGCGAATCCTGCTATGCTGGCCGCAGTCTCGATCTCGTCTTCGACTGATCTCGCGGAACGTGCCGCACCATGGCAGCCCCCACCATCCTCGTGTTCGACTCCGGCCTCGGCGGCCTCACCGTGTTCCGCGAGGTGGTGAAGGCGCGGCCGGATGCGCATTATCGTCTATGTCGCCGACGACGCGTTTTTCCCCTATGGGCGCCATAGCGAGGAGACCCTGGTCGGGCGGGTGGTGCCGCTGATGGCGGAGTTGATCGCGACGCACGCGCCCGATATCGCGGTGATCGCCTGCAACACCGCATCGACCCTGGTGCTGCCGCACCTGCGGGCGCGGTTCACCGTGCCCTTCGTCGGCACCGTGCCCGCCATCAAGCCGGCCTGCAGCGCGTCCAAATCGAGGCTCGTGTCGGTGCTCGGCACCGAGGCGACGGTCAAGCGCGAATACACCCGCGCCCTGATCCGGGATTTCGGCCAGGGCTGCGACGTGACCCTCGTCGGTTCCGCGCAGCTTCGCCTCGATCGCGGAGGCCGCGCTGCACGAAAAGCCGGTCGACGATGCCGACATCGCCCGCGAGATCGCGCCCTGCTTCGTCGACCGGGATGGCCGGCGCACCGACACCATCGTGCTCGCCTGCACCCATTTCCCGCTGCTGCTCGACCGCCTGGGGCGGCTGGTGCCGTGGCCGGTCGACTGGATCGACCCCGCCCCGGCGATCGCACGCCGGGTCAGCGGCCTCATCGGCGCGCCGGCGGCTGGAACGACCGGCACCGCCCAGGCGATCTTCACTTCAGGGGCCCATCCGTCCGCGGTGCTGGCGGCGGCGCTGGCGCGGTTCGGCCTGCGGGATGCGGTGCAGGCGGCGGGGTCATCCGCCCGCCTTTCCTCCCAACCCGCGCCGGACGCCACGGGCGCCCTTCCATTTGACACCCCGCCGGTTTCCCCCTAAATACGCCCGGCCGCGCGGGCCTGCCCGCGCGGCGTTTCGCGACCCGTGGTCCCTGCTTCGCTTGAGGCGCGGACCTGTCGGCCCCGGCAATGCCGGGACAGAGGAGGGCGCGATCCTCAAACCCAACTACAGCGAGCCTGCCGCCTCCGGGCGCAGACGCCGCCATGAGGACGCGAATGACCAAGCGTTTAGAGGCCAAGCACAAGCTCGATCGCCGTATGGGCCAGAACATCTGGGGCCGCCCCAAGAGCCCCGTCAACCGCCGCGAATATGGCCCCGGCCAGCACGGCCAGCGCCGCAAGGGCAAGCTCTCCGACTTCGGCGTGCAGTTGCGCGCCAAGCAGAAGCTCAAGGGCTATTACGCCAACATCTCCGAGAAGCAGTTCCGCGGCATCTATGCGGAAGCCATCCGCATGAAGGGCGATTCCGGTCAGCACCTGATCGGCCTGCTGGAGCGGCGGCTCGATGCCGTGGTGTATCGCGCCAAGTTCGTGCCGACCATGTTCGCGTCGCGCCAGTTCATCAATCACGGCCACATCAAGGTGAACGGCCGCCGGGTGAACATCCCGAGCTACCGCCTCAAGGTCAACGACGTCGTCGAGGTGAAGGACAAGTCCAAGCAAATGGCGCTGGTCCTCGAATCGACCGGCCTCGGCGAGCGCGACGTGCCCGATTATGTCGAGGTCGACCACACCAAGCTGACCGCGAAGCTCGCGCGCATTCCGGGGATCACCGAGGTGCCCTATCCCGGTGCAGATGGAGCCCCATCTGGTGGTGGAATACTACTCGCGCTGACCTGTCCCCCCGGCGGCGCGAGCGCCTGTGGCCATCGCGGTCGGCGGGTGGAATCCTGGGTGCTCGAGAGCGCCTCGGGATTTCAGGCGCGACGGACCGCGATCATGGACACCACTATCGAAAGCTTCGAGGCGGCGGTAAGCCACGCGATCCGTCTGGTCGGCACCTGCATCGAGATTTTCGGTGTCCTCATCATCGTCGCCGGCATCGTTTGGTCGACGTACCATGCCACGCATCAACGCCTCGACCAGGGGCTTTACGACCGATACAAGATTCACATCGGCCGATCGCTGCTGCTCGGCCTCGAAGTTCTGGTCGCCGCCGATATCGTCAAAACGATTGCGATCGAACTGACCTTTACCAGCCTCGGCCTGCTTGCTGGGCTGGTCGTGGTTCGCACTTTCCTGAGTTGGACGCTGGTGCTCGAAATCGAGGGCCGCTGGCCGTGGCAACGGGAGCCCTTGCCGATGCGCGTCGCGGGCGACCCGGGGGCCGCGCGACCTGAGAGCTGACCTCGGCGCGGTCAGAACCGGTCGCTGCGCTCCGCCTCGCGCACATAGCGCGCGGCGTCGGCGGGCAGCAGCGCGCTCGCCCACCAGTGCGTCGGCAGCCGCCTTCACCTTCGCCACACAGGCCGCGCGGAGGCAATTGGATTGCTCGGCCGTCGGGCAACAGCAAATCGGGCGCAACAGCAAAGGGTATTGCGCCGCTTCAGGTCCGCTACGCTACACCCTACCCGGTGGGCTGTCGCGGCGCTCAGGCCTGCGCGCTCTCCTTCACCGGGAGGCCCTTCTCCTTCATCAGGGTCTGCAACTCGCCGGCCTGGAACATCTCGCGGATGATGTCGCAGCCGCCGACGAATTCGCCCTTCACATAGAGCTGGGGGATGGTCGGCCAATTGGAATAGCTCTTGATGCCGTTGCGCAGATCGTCGGACTCCAGCACGTTCAGCCCCTTGTAGGACACGCCGATATAGTCGAGGATCTGCACGACCTGGCCGGAGAAGCCGCACTGGGGGAATTGCGGGGTCCCCTTCATGAACAGCACGACGTCATTGGCCTTCACTTCACTGTCGATGAATTGCTCGATGCCCATTGACTGACCTTTTGCTGAATATCGCCGGAATGCGTTGAACGGCCGCCCCTGCGGCGGCACAGGCCGGCGCCCGCGTGTTTCCCGAGCTTCAAAATCGTGCGATTCAACGCTAAACGCAAGGGTGCTCTCGACAAAGTGCTAAAAGTGCCGGCGGCGGCCGATCAGCGCGCCGGCAGGCCGGTTTGCAGCGCGAGCGCATGGAGCTTGCCGCCCATTTCGCCCTTCAGGGCGTCATAGACGAGCTTGTGCTGCTGGACCCGCGACTTGCCCCGAAAGGCCTCGGAGACGACGGTGGCCGAATAGTGGTCGCCATCGCCGGCGAGATCGCGGATCGTGACCTCGGCATCGGGAATTCCGGCCTTGATCAGCCGCTCGATATCGCTAGCCAGCATCGCCATTGGCGTCTCCTCATAACTCCTGTCGCGATCGCGGGCCCGGCATCAGGCATTCGCGCCCGACATGTAGTCGGGAAGCCAAGTTTCGAAGCGCTCGGTCAAGTTCCTTACCAGAATCGGGCGTTCGCCGGAAATAGCCAAGGCGTCATCGCCGCTATGCCCGAGCCGGCAGATCGCGACGCCGGCCGCCGCGGCGCGGGTGATTACCTTTTGGGCATCGCTGTCGCGCAAAGTGACGACGTAGCGCGCCTGATCCTCGCCGAACCAGAACGCATGGGGCACCAGCCCGGTGGGCGCCGGCGCAAGCCGCGCCCCGATGCCGGATGCCATCGCCATTTCGGCGAGCGCCACCAGGAGGCCGCCGTCGGAGACATCGTGGACGGCGGTCGCCGTCTTGTCGCCGATCAGGGCGCGGACGAAATCGCCATTGCGCTTCTCCGCGGCGAGATCGACCGGGGGCGGGGCGCCCTCCTCCCGCCCGCAGATATCGCGCAGATAGAGCGATTGGCCGAGCGCGCCGCGGGTCTCGCCGACGAGCAGGATCGCCTCCCCGGGGGCCTTGAAGGCGAGGGTCGCCGAGCCGGTAAAGTCCGCGATGAGCCCGACGCCGCCGATCGACGGGGTCGGCAGGATCGCCTTGCCGTTGGTCTCGTTGTAGAGCGAGACGTTGCCGGACACGACGGGAAAGTCGAGCGCGGTGCAGGCCGCGGCAATGCCGCGGATGCAGCCGACCAGTTGGCCCATGATCTCGGGCCGCTCGGGGTTGCCGAAATTGAGGTTGTCGGTGATGGCGAGCGGGGTGGCGCCGACCGCGGTCAGGTTGCGCCAAGCCTCCGCCACCGCCTGCTTGCCGCCTTCGTAAGGATCGGCCTCGCAATAGCGCGGCGTCACGTCGGTGGTGAGCGCCAGCGCCTTGGGGCCGTCATCGACGCGCACCACGGCCGCGTCTCCGCCCGGCCGCTGCACGGTGTTGCCGAGGATGACGTGGTCATACTGCTCCCACACCCACCGCCGCGAGCACAGGTCGGGCGTCCCGATCAGCTTTTCGAGCGCGTCGGCCACTGACATCGGCGGCTTCACCGCCGCGGCATCGATCACCGCCGGCTGGGGCGCATCGACGAAGGGCCGGCGATAGACGGGGGCCTCGTCGCCCAGTTCCTTGATCGGCAGGTCGGCCTTGACCACGCCGCCATGGGTGACGATGAAGCGCTTGGTCGGAGTAGTCTTGCCGACCACCGCGAAGTCGAGGCCCCATTTGCGGAAGATCGCCTCGGCCTCGGCCTCCTTGTCCGGCTTGAGCACCATGAGCATGCGCTCCTGGCTCTCCGACAGCATCATCTCATAGGCCGACATGCCGGTTTCCCGGCACGGCACCCGGTCGAGCTCGAGGGTGACGCCGAGATCGCCCTTGGCGCCCATCTCCACCGCCGAGCAGGTGAGGCCGGCGGCGCCCATGTCCTGGATGGCGATGACGCAGCCCTTGGCCATGATCTCCAGGCAGGCTTCCAGCAGGAGCTTCTCCGAAAAGGGATCGCCGACCTGCACGGTCGGCCGCTTCTCTTCGGAATTTTCGCCGAATTCGGCCGAGGCCATGGTGGCGCCGTGGATGCCGTCGCGGCCGGTCTTGGAGCCGAGATAGACGATCGGCATGCCGATACCGGAGGCCGCGGCGTAGAAGATCTTGTCGGTCTCGGCGAGGCCGACCGCCATGGCGTTGACGAGGCAGTTGCCGTCATAGCGGGCGTGGAAGCGCACCGAGCCGCCGACCGTCGGCACGCCGAACGAATTGCCGTAACCGCCGATGCCGGCGACCACGCCGGAGACGAGATGGCGGGTCTTGGGATGGGCGGGATCGCCGAACGACAGCGCGTTCAGGCAGGCGATCGGCCGCGCGCCCATGGTGAAGACATCGCGCAGGATGCCGCCGACGCCGGTCGCGGCGCCCTGATACGGCTCGATGTAGCTCGGGTGGTTGTGGCTCTCCATCTTGAAGACGCAGGCGAGCCCGTCGCCGATGTCGATCACGCCGGCATTCTCGCCGGGACCCTGGATGACGCAGGCGCCCGTCGTCGGCAGGCCGCGCAGATGCACCTTGGAGGATTTGTACGAGCAGTGCTCGTTCCACATCGCCGAGAAGATGCCGAGTTCGGTGAAGCTCGGCACGCGGCCGATCAGCTCGAGGACACGGGTGTACTCATCGGGCTTGAGGCCGTGTTCGGCGACGAGTTCGGGGGTGATGGGCGGCTCGTTCGGGGTCATCTGGCGCCGCGTGCACCGCATAGGGTGGGCAAAGGCGCGTCGCGCCGTGCCCACGCGGACGGTGCGATCGTGGGCACGCTTCGCTTTGCCCACCCTACGGATTGCGTTGGTCTCATCGGCACATTCACTAGCATAAGCATATGGAAAGCGATGGGCCGGTGCGCAATTGCACCGGATTTCCAAAGGAAAAAGTGAGCACCGTCACCTGCCCCTGATACGCCGCTCCACGATCCGCAAGAACGCGAGACCTGTCCGCGGATTATGCCGCCCGGCTCAGATGCTCCACGAGCCCCGCAAACAGCCCGCGACCGTCGGTGCAGCCCATCACCGCCTCCACATGGTTTTCCGGATGCGGCATCATGCCGAGCACGTTGCCGGCCTCGCTGACGATGCCGGCGATGGCGTTGGTGGAGCCGTTGACGTTCCAGGCGGGCGACACCACGCCCGCGGGCGAAGAGTAGCGGAACACCACCCGGCCTTCGCCCTCGATGCGCGCGATGGTATCGGCGTCGGCGGCGAAATTGCCCTCGCCATGGGCCACCGGCACCCGGATCACCTGGCCCGCATTGTAGCCGCGGGTGAAGGGAGTGCCGGACCGCTCGACCCGCAGATACACGTCCTTGCAGATGAATTTGAGCTGCGCATTGCGCATCAGCACGCCCGGCAGCAGGCCGGCCTCGCACACGATCTGGAAGCCGTTGCAGACGCCGAGCACCAGCCCGCCTTTGGCGGCAAACGCCCGCACCGCGTCCATGACCGGAGCGCGCGCCGCAATGGCGCCGCAGCGCAGATAGTCGCCGTAGCTGAAGCCGCCGGGCACCACCACGAGGTCGGTCCCCGCCGGCAGCGCGGTCTCGGCATGCCAAACCATCGCCGGCTCGCGGCCGGACACGAGCCTGAGCGTGCGCGCCATGTCGCGTTCGCGATTGATTCCGGGAAACACGATGACGGCGGATTTCATGCCGGTTCAGTGATTTCAAGCCGCCGTTCGATGCGCGCGAGGCGGCCATCGTGGCGCGCCAACATGGCATAGATGTTCTGAATGTCCTGGGACTGAGCGATCATGTGCGTCCAAATCGCATTCAAAGCCGCAGTGTTCTCCGGCCATGCATCCTTCAATCCAGCCACATCGGACTGGACCTGCTTGAGCACCTCATACATCAACTCGTTGGTCACTTCGGCCATCGGCGGCGATCCTCAACCGACCAGCTTGATATCGTAATTCTCGATCACGGTGTTCGCCAGGAGCTTCTCGGCGGCGTCCTTGAGGCGGCCCTCGGCGCCGGCGCTATCGCCATCGGCGATCTCGATGTCGAATACCTTGCCCTGGCGCACGCTGGCGACGCCGGCGACGCCCAGCGACTTGAGCGCGCCCTCGATCGCCTTGCCCTGCGGATCGAGAATGCCGGTTTTAAGTGTGACTGTGACGCGGGCTTTCATCGCGCTCCTCGTGGCACAAGTCGATAGCGGGGAATCGGGGCGGCTGCAACCGGGCCTGTGCGGAAGCGAGGATCGGTTCCGGGAATCGGAAGCCATCTGCATCACCCACACTGCATCTCGAATTCGCAGCGGTCGAACCGGCGTGCGGCGAGGTCCGCGTCACGGATCAGGAAATAGAGCGTGCCGGCATCGCCCCATTCGGCCCATTTCTTTCCATCGGTGTAGGTGTCGAGCTGCAGCAAAAGCCGGAGTCCATTTGGATCGTCTGGGCTCCCCATTTCGTCGATCTCGTTCTGCACCCAATGCGGCCAGCCGAACAGCTTGCTCTGACTGATCCGGTTCCAAGACAACTCGGGGACGCCGTGATTGCGCAACTGATCCAGTAAATCAGAATATGCCCAGCCGTCGTCTCCCAACCGGTCGAGGGGGCCGAGGACGCCGCTGAAGAAATCCGGGAGATCGATTAGCGGTCGGAAGGTGAGCGCGCAGAGTGGCAAAACCTTCAGCACTTCGATGGGCGGAGTTGCAGGAGCGAGTTGATCGAGATTGGTCCAGTGAAAGACGGCGAACCCTTCTTCCCCGTAGAGGTCACGTCCGTTGAGCGCATCGTGATCGGCGAAGAACGCCAGCGAGCCCGATGGCGGCAGTTTATCCGCAGCCGGGATGCCCCGCAGCTCCGCGCAATTGATCTGGCCCAGAAAAAACAAAGGCTCGGTCTCGCACGTCGGCCACGACCACCCCGGCGGCGCATGCGGCATGCCGCCGAGCCGTGACGCCGTGACGGGAAGGTCGCCGACAGGACTCTGCGGCCACAGGCCGATGGCGGGCCGCGCGAGGCCCTGCACGCGGGCGGCAAATTCGGGACTCATCTCATCCGAAATCTGCCGTCGGATTTGTGCCAAACTCATCCGCGCGGGCGGCGGGTGGCGAGGTTGCCACGCGGCCTCGGCAGATGGATCGGACAATTGCGGGGCAACGACCGGATCGGTGTACGTGTCTTTTCCAGCCTTTTCATCCCCGATCACCCGGTCGAGATAGCCGCGCGCTTCGAAGGCGACCCTGTCCTCGCCTTTCGCCAAGTCGGCCAGGATTGCCTTGAAGATATAGCGATCGATGTTCTTAAACTGGGCAGCAGCGTCGAAGCGCACCTCGGGCACGGGGTGATCGAGCGAACGCCGCAAGCACTTCAACATGGGATCGCGGGCCTTCAGTTCGACGGCGATGCTCGAAATCTGTTCGAACAACCGGTTCTTGCGGCCAACATGCTCAACGGTCTTCCTCAATAGGATCGTGTCGACAAAGAGTTGAACAAGCTCACCCAAAGTGAGCGCCGACAAGTCGGTTTTGGTGGACACGATGGGCCTCGCGGGAAGGCAATTGCAGCGGCTTGGGAGCTCAACTTTGACTCAAGTCGAAAAAGAACACAACAAGAACATTTACTGCCCGCACCGAAAGTTCGCTGAAGGGCGATCATCACTGTGAAGCCGGCACATTTTCGTCGGCAAAGCATCAACACCAGTCATTCCGGGGCGCCGCTCCGCGGCGAACCATCCAGACGACGTCGTGGCGTCCGATAGAAGCCTGGATTCCGGGTTCGCGCGAAGGAAGACGCGCGCCCCGGAATGACGGAGTTGAAAAGGGGAACGGCTATGACGTGGCGGAAAGAGCGTCAGCGTAATCCGCCGATCCCAGGATGGCCGATCCGCGCAACGACGGGTTAAAGCGAACCCGCCCTACGGGCCTTGCCCGTCACCGCGGCCCCGGAATCAAAACGGGAGCCCCTGCGGCTCCCGTCCAATCAACAAGCCGCGCAACCTTCGTTTCAGCTCTTCACCAGCACCGGGCCATTGCCCTGCGGTCGCTCGCCCTCGCTCATGATGCCGAGGCGCTTGGCGACTTCGGTGTAGGCTTCGAGCAGGCCGCCGAGGTCGCGGCGGAAGCGGTCCTTGTCGAGCTTCTCGTTCGACTTGATATCCCACAGCCGGCACGAGTTCCGGAGATATCTCGTCGGCGACGACGATGCGCATCATCTCGTTTTCCCACAACCGGCCGCATTCCATCTTGAAATCGACCAGGCGGATGCCGACGCCGAGGAACAGGCCGGACAGGAAATCGTTGACGCGGATCGCCAGCGCCATGATGTCGTCGATCTCCTGGGGCGTCGCCCAGCCGAACGCGGTGATGTGCTCCTCCGAAACCATCGGATCTCCCAGCGCATCGTTCTTGTAATAGAACTCGATGATCGAGCGCGGCAGCTGGGTGCCCTCCTCGATGCCGAGCCGCTGCGACAGCGAGCCGGCGGCGACGTTGCGCACGACGACTTCGAGCGGAACGATCTCGACCTCGCGTATCAACTGCTCGCGCATGTTGAGCCGGCGGATGAAGTGCGTCGGCACGCCGATGTCGTTGAGGTGCTGGAACACGTATTCGGAGATGCGGTTGTTCAGTACACCCTTGCCTTCGATGATCTGGTGCTTCTTCGCATTGAAGGCGGTGGCGTCGTCCTTGAAATGTTGAATGAGTGTTCCCGGCTCGGGACCTTCGTAAAGGACCTTTGCTTTGCCTTCATAGATGCGGCGACGGCGGCTCATCGGTGTGTACCGTGGCTTGAGGAAATCCATCGTGTGGCCGTGGCTCCATTATGTTTTCGAGCGACGCGGCGACTCGTGATCGGCGCGACCAGACGGCAAGAATGACAAGAACTGCGCGCCCGACGTTCCATCCCGGCAAGCTAGCGCAACCGCGTGCTGAGTACAAATTACTTAATATCACCGGGGCCATCCCGCAACGCGTAAGTTTCGGCCGCCGCTGAGTTGCCTTGACGGCGGTGGCTCGTTATGCAAGCGACCAAGCGCAGATACGAGAGTCTCCTCGAGCGGTAGTGAGGCATCACATGAGCACATTCGACAAGCGCGAAGAGGGATTCGAGCTCAAGTTCGCGCACGAAGAGGAAGTCCGGTTCAAGGCGCGGGCACGCCGCAACAAGATGCTCGGCTTGTGGGCCGCCGAAAAGCTCGGCCTCGACGCTGCGGCAGCGGATGCCTATTCGAAGGAGATCGTCATGGCCGATTTCGAGGGCACCGGCGACGACGCGGTGTTTTCCAGAGTGCGCCGCGACTTCGACGCCAAGGCGGTCGCGCAGTCCGACCACCAGATCCGCCGCACCATGGAAGAGCTGACGGCGAAGGCGATCGCAGACGTGAAGGCGGGGCGCTGAGGCCTCGCCGCCAGGCATCGAGCGACGAACGCTTGCGGCGCTCGGAATGCGGCATAGATGTCGCAGGCGGTCGCGCGCCGCCGACGAGCGTCGCTGTGGTAAGAGAGACGAGAATTGCCGCGGTGTCGTCCGCCGCAGCAACGCGGGCGCGGTCGGGCATCCGGGTCGGGGTAGCCGGATCGGGATAGTCGGAGGTGAAATTGACCACTACGTTCCATCTGCCGGCCGCACGCGAACTTGCCGTTCTGCGCCTCGCCGTCGTCGCGGCCACCGTCGCCGCGGCCACCGTCGTCGCGACCACCTCGTCGCGACCACCGTCGCCGTGTTGCCGATCGGGCCCGCCGCCGCGCAGGAGTGGCCGACCAGGACGGTCCGCGTCGTGGTGCCGCTTACCGCGGGCAGCGCGGTCGACATCGTCCCGCGCATCGTGCTGGAGCAGGTGGCCACGCAGATCGGCCAGGCGATGGTCGTCGACAACCGCACCGGCGCGAGCGGCACCATCGGCACCCGCGCGGTCGCCACCGCCGCGCCCGACGGCTACACCCTGCTCGCCCATTCCTCCGCCCTGGTGATCTCGCCGCTGACGATCGCCAATGCCCATTACGACGCCGTGAAGGATTTCGTTCCGATCGCGCCGCTGGGCAATCTGCCCAACGTGCTGGTGATCGCGCCCGCCAAGAACATCCACACCGCGCAGGAACTCGTCGCCGCCGCCCACAAGCGGCCGATCACCTTCGGTGTCGTCGGCTTCGGCACGCCGATCTACCTCACCACGGAGAAATTCCGTCTCGCCGCCAAATTCCCCGCCGAGCCGATCCCGTTCCGCGGCGCGCCCGAGGTGCTCACCGAGGTGATGACCGGACGGGTCGACTTCTATTACGCGCCGGTGTCCGCGGCGCTGGGATTCGTCCGCGACGGCAAGCTCAACGCACTGACGGTGTCGAGCGCGCAGCGCTCGCTGGCGCTGCCGGATGTCCCGACCTCGCTCGAAGCCGGCTATCCCAATTCCGATTTCAATTTCTGGATCGGCGTGTTCGCGCCGGCAGGCACGCCCCACGCCATCGTGGAGAAGCTCAACCGCGAGATCGGCAAGGCCCTGCAGGTTCCGGCGGTGCGCGAGAAGCTCGCGGTGCAGGGCGTCGACCCCATGGAAATGGACACCGCCGCGTTCGGCCGCTTCGTCAAGGACGAGGTCGTCTCCACGACGGAACTCGCCAAGGCGCTCGACCTCAAGCCGAACTGATGCGGCCTGCGCCCGCTCGCATTGGGGCGACGGCGTCACTCGTCGCGGTAGACCCGCTCGCGGCGCTCGTGGCGCTCCTGCGCCTCGATCGAGAGCGTCGCGATCGGCCGCGCCTCCAGGCGCTTGATCGAGATCGGCTCCCCGGTCTCCTCGCAATAGCCGTAAGTGCCGTCCTCGATCCGCCCCAGCGCCGCGTCGATCTTGGCGATCAGCTTGCGCTGGCGGTCCCGCGCCCGCAATTCGATGGCGCGGTCGGTCTCCGACGACGCCCGGTCGGCGAGATCGGGGTGGTTCTGGTTCTCGTCCTGGAGATGCTGGAGGGTTTCCTTGGCTTCCTTTAGAATGTCTTCTTTCCAGGCGAGCAATTTCTGCCGGAAATAGTCGCGCTGGCGTTCATTCATGAAGGGCTCTCTATCGGTCGGCCGATAAGACTTTAACTTATCCGCGCGCATCCACGCACACTCCCACTCCCATGGTCGCTTCATTCAGCGCGGGTCTGGTCCGCGGGCGGCGTTATATATCCCCGCCTCGGGCCCTTCAACCGTGAAGGAGCCATTAGATGAATCGGACCACGGAAATGTGACGAATGACTGCGGATTGGGCGTTTCCGCCGCCGTCCGGCCCAGGGCCCCAGGAGGCCCCGGGAGGCCCCGGGAGCCCAGGCGCGGCGCCGGATACCGGCCCAGCGGCCGTTGCCCGCCACCTCCCGCAGCGCAAACCTGGGGCCGAATTGGCAGTTCCAGCACCGGCCGGACCCTGGCCGGCGGCACGTCTGCACGCCCCGTTCCGGTGCCGGCGCTGGTATTGCCCTGCTGCCTCAATTAGCATCCGCACCAATGAGAAACGCGACTGCCAGTCGATTTCGGGGATGGAATGGGCCCAAACGGCGATCCAAAGGGTGATCGGAGAGCGGAAATCGACCGCCGACCGCCGGATCATGCTGATAAACTCGGCATTGCCGGTGGCCCTGGTCGCCACCGGAGTCGCCGTTGCCGGGATGATCGCATTCGGAACCGGCGCTCCGGGATGACCCTTGGGCCCCCTTGCGCCACCCCCTGGGCCACCCCTTGGGCCCCAGCGCCGTTGCCGCCCTTGCGGCGGCCCTCCATGGCGGACCTGAGCATATGACCTGACCACGCCGACCTGATCATGCTTGGAGGAGAACGGGATGCCGGATAACGGCGTGAAACTCGATATTGCGGTCGCCACCTACGGCCATACCGCCGGGGTGAAGGACGGCAGCGCACCCATCAAAGGCGTGCATGCGAATTTCGTCGAGGTGGTGCCGATCGTCGGCGCGTTCCGGCGCATGGTGCGCGATGTCGAATTCGACGTCTGCGAGATGGCGCCGACCACCTATATGATCGCGCGGGCACGCGGCGCCCCTTACATCGCACTGCCGATCTTCGTGATGCGCCGGTTTCACCACGGCGGCTTCGTGGTGCGGCCCGATGCCGGCATCAAGGTGCCCAAGGACCTCGAAGGCAAGAAGGTCGGCGTGCGCGCCTATTCCGTCACCACGGGGGTGTGGACCCGCGGCATCTTCATCAATGAATACGGCCTCGATTCCTCGAAGGTGACCTGGGTGGTGGACGACGAGGAGCACGTCACCACGCTCGAACTGCCGCCCAATGTCGTCCACGCCGAGCCGGGCAAATCGCTCGCGAGCATGATGGCGAGCGGCGAATTGCAGGCGGGCTTCACCGGCCCGGCCGGCATCGGGCGCGCCGGCCCGCCCACCGGCAACTGGGAAAAGGGCGGCCAGACCGCCGCGCAGGTCTACCCCGAACTGATCCCCGACGTTGCCAATGTGGAGGCGGACTGGTACCGCCGCACCGGCATCTATCCGATCCACGGCACCATCGTGGTCAAGGAGGAGGTGCTCAGGAAGCACCCCTTCGTGGCGCGGTCGCTGTTCGACGCCTTCACGGCCGCCAAGCAGCCCTATCTCGAACGGCTCGGGGCCGGCCAGGGCAGCGCGCCGGAAGACTTGCGCTACCGTTCCTTCGCGCCGCTGATGAGCGATCCCCTGCCCTACGGCATGACCGCCAACAAAGCGAGCATCGAGGCGCTGGTGACCTATGCCGTGCAGCAGGAACTGATCCCGAAACGGCCGGCGCTGGACGCGGTCTTTGCCGATCCGGAGGCGATGTGACGGGAGGGCGCTCACGGGAAGAGGTGGAGCGTGCCCCATCGCCGGTTCGCAACTCAATCTGATCAACCCGAGTTACCCATCAACCCGAATAACCCATGGCTTCGATCGTCGATATCCATCCCCATGTGACTGAGAGGCTATGATGGGCGCCAAGATCAAACCGGTGCGGTTGCGCACGCTGCTCGCCGAATATCCCCATACTGCCGCGCTCAAGCGCGGCGAAGTCACCTCCGATCATATCGCGTTCGAATTCGCCGACGTGACGCCGATCTGGTCCGGCTTCAAGTCGATGGTGCGGCAAAAGGCGTTCGACGTTTCGGAAATGGCGATCGTCACCTATCTGATCGCGAAGTCGTTCGGCAAGCCGATGGTGCTGCTGCCGGCGGTGATGACGGCACGGGTCCAGCACGCCTTCGCGGTCTATAGCGGCGAACGCGGAACCCTGACGCCGCCGCAGCTCGCCGATAAGCGGGTCGGCATCCGCTCCTTCACCACCACGACCGGGGCGTGGCTGCGCGGCATGTTCGCCAATGATTACGGCCTCAACCTGGAGCGCGTGAACTGGGTGACGTTCGAGGAGCCCCACGTCGCCGAATACGTCGACTCCACCGAGCGTGCACCGCCAGACAAGAAAATCATTCCGATGCTGCTCGACGGCGAGCTCGACGCCGTGCTCGGCGACCGCTCCGACGATCCCCGCGTCAAGTCGCTGTTCGGCGATCCCGACGCGGCCGCGAAGGCCTGGGTGGCCAAGCACAAGATCGTGCCGCTCAACCATTTCGTGGTGGTGAGCGCGGAGCTGGCGCGGCTGCGGCCCGATGTCGTCACGGAGGTCTATGCCCAACTCCGGGAAAGCCGGCGCCGCGCCGTCGCGGCGGGCGCCACCCCGCCGCCATTCGGCGTCGAAGCCTGCCGCCCGGCGCTGGAGAAGATCATCGAATACGCCGCGCAGCAGCGGCTGATCCCGCGCCGGTTCACGGTGGACGAACTGTTCGACGAAACGACGCGGAAGATGGATTGAGGGGCCGCGTGGCGGTGGCGTCACCGCAGGCCCGAGGCATTCGCTTTGTCGTTGCGGCGAGACATGCGTTTTCGAGCATTTTGCGATTGTGCTGATCCCGGGATATTCCCTGATACTCCCCATCTCGCTCCCCACCTCGCTTGCGGGCTTTCAGCCGGTTAGGAAAGCGGCTACCGTTGACGCCGGTCCGGGGTTCGTCCGGAAATCCCGGCCGAGAGGAAACAACCCGCGAGGCGGTCATGAAAAGCGAGGCTGTCGTGAAAAGATTGTGCCTGCTCATTGGAATGCTCGTGATCTCGCTGCCGGCGTTCGGCCAGGTATCGTCGGTCTGGGTTGACGATCACACCTGGCCCGAGGTGCGCGACGCCATCGCCGCCGGCAAACGAACGGCGATCATCTACGTCGGCAGCAGCGAGCAGAACGGCCCGCACATGGTGATCGGAAAGCACAATTTCATCGCGCATGCGCTCGCGCAACGGATCGCCGAGGAACTGGGCGACGCCCTGGTCTATCCCACCCTGCCTTATGCCGTTGCCGGAAATGCCATCGCGCGGACCGGGCATATGCGTTTCCCCGGAACGGTCACGCTGCCGCCGGAAGTCTTCTACGGCGTCGTGCGGGGCGTGGCGCAGAGCGCGCTCACGGCCGGCTTCAAGGTCGTGGCCCTCATGGGCGAACATGGCGGCGGCCAGGAAGAACTTGCGTTGGCGGCCAAGGAACTCGATGCACAGGCGCGCCCCGACGGTGCGCGCGTCCTGTTCATCGGCGACCTCTATGCGAAATCGAGACTACAGATGCGGGACATTCTCGCAAAACGCGGACTGCCATCGGACGAGGATCACGCGGGCATTCCGGACACCTCGTCGCTGCTTTACCTGCAGACGCAGGGACAGTGGGTCCGCCCGGACAAGATCGAATTGGCGGATGCGAAAACCGGCGTCCAAGGACATCCCCAATTCGCCACGGCGGAACTCGGCAAGGTCTATCTGGATTTGAAGGTCGACCTCGCCGTCAAACAAATCCGGTCGCTGCTTGCGAGCAGCAAGTGACAATATCTGACGGCCGCGGGCCGGCGGCGTCGTGATGCTCACTGCTCTCATCGACGACATCGAACAGAAAAAGGCGCAACTGGATCGGCTGCGCCCGCTGTCGTCAGCCGCCCTGGCGCAGCTTCAAAAACATTATGACGTCGAGCTGACCTACACGTCCAACGCGATCGAAGGAAACACGCTCACCCTTCGCGAGACCGCCGAGGTCATCGAGCACGGCATTACCGTGGGCGGCAAATCGCTCCGCGATCATCTCGAAGCGGTCGACCATTACGACGCCGTGCAATGGGTGCGCGCACTGGCCGCTGCGTCCACGCCTGTGGGCGAGGCGGCCGTATGCGAGTTGCATCGCCGCATCGTCTTGCGGAGCCAGCCGGAGATCACCGGAATCTTACGCTTCTTTGCCGCGGCGCATCGCCGGCTCGCCCGTGGTGTTCCCGAACCCGGCCAAGATTCCGCAGTTGATGGGGGAACTCGACACGTGGCTGAAAGCCGCCCCATCCGATCCGCCGGCGGCGTTCGAGGGGCATTTTCGGCTGACGGCCATTCACCCGTTCGGCGACGGCAATGGGCGCACGGCGCGCCTTTTGATGAACGTGATGTTGATCCGCGGCGGCTATCCGCCGATCGCGGTGCGTCTGCAGGACCGCAAGACCTATCTCGACGCGCTGGAGCGCGGCTCGCTTGCCGAGGATTTGGACCCCTTCCAAACCTTCATGCATGAACGCCTGGACGCGACCTTGGCGGAGTATTTGAGCGCCTTGCGAGAGGCGCTTCCCCAGTAATGGAAAACGCGCGGCGCGGAATGACGATGCGGGGTCGCTACTTCCGCCCCGCCAATTGCCTGCCCTTGTCGAGCGCGGCGAAGCTGCGCACCGGGGCGGCCATCAGGAAGGTGTAGCCCTCGCCGAGGATGCGCTCGACATTGGTCGCGTCCACGTGGGGATGGCCGACATGGACCTTGTTCTCCTTGCAGGTCTTGACGATGTAGGCCATGGCGTCGAGCACCTTGGGGTGCTCGTATTGGCGGGGATAGCCGAGCTCCTGCGACAGGTCGCCCTCGCCGATCAGGACGAGGCCGATGCCGGGCACCTGCTTCAAGATGTCGTCGAGGTTGGCGATGCCCTGGGTGTCCTCGATCATCAGCATCACCAGGATCTCGCCGTGGGGCGCGAGCGGCCAGACGTCGGCCTTGGCATAGTATTCCTGCTGGGTCAGGCCCCAGTAGCGCACCGCGGTGGTCGGGCCGTCGCCGCGGATGCCGGCGGGCTCGTAGAGCGGCGCCGTATTCAGGCGCGGATAGCGGCACGCCGCCACCGCGTTGCGGGCCTGGTCGACGGTGGAGATGTGCGGCCACAGCACGCCGTAGACGCCGAGGTCGAGCGCCTGCTTGGCGAGCCACTGGTTGTGCTCGCCGCCATTGGGCGGGATGCGCACCATCGGCGCCACCGCGGGGGCGAGCGTGCCGCCCTGCACCAGCGCGCGGCGATTGAGCATGTACTGCATGCAATCGCGCAACGCACGCGCGTCCCAGAAATTGTGCTCCATCTCGTAGACGATGCCGTCGAATTTCGACGTGCTCATCGCGACGGCGGTCTCGATCTCGGCCTGGGCGAACGAGGTGAAGGCCGGCTTGCCCTCCTCCCAGGCGCGGATGACACCATTCAGACGCGGTAGGTCGGCCATTTCTCTCCCCCGGACGCGGGTGTGTTGGATTTCGCGCGCAGAACATAGGGAGCAACGCGCCGCCCGCGCAATCGGAATCTTCGTGGCCGATGAGCCTGCATGCGCACGGGTGTCTAGCCTCGGATTGAGGCGCTTGCGAAATCCGGGACCGCCCTCCCGCATGCTCCGCTCCGCTCCCGATGCGGGCTACGGAGCTTTGCTTGCGCGGCGTATCGCAAGCGCACAGCAATCCGTTTGACAAGCGGCAGGCCGGCTTTACGATCCGCGCCACCGACCGCCGGGCCGTTCGCAGCAGCTCCGGACACCGGCATTGAGCGAGGCGCCATGATCATCGATTGCCACGGCCACTACACCACCGAGCCGCAGAAGCTCCACGAATTCCGCAAGGGCCAGATCGCCGCGATCAAGGATCCCACCCAGAAGCCGTCGGCGTCCGCACTCAAGATCAGCGACGACGAATTGCGCGCCAGCGTCGAAGGCGCCCAGCTCAAGTTCCAGCGCGAGCGCGGCACCAGCCTCACCATCTTCTCGCCGCGCGCATCGGGCATGTCGCACCACATCGGCGACGAAGGCGTGAGCCTGGAATGGTCGCAGGTGTCGAACGAGATGATCTATCGGCTGACCTCGCTCTATCCCAACAACTTCATCGGCGTCTGCCAGTTGCCGCAATCGCCCGGCGTCAACCCCAAGAATTGCATCGGCGAGCTGGAGCGCTGCATCAACGAATTCGGCTTCGTCGGTTGCAATCTCAATCCCGATCCGTCCGGCGGCCATTGGGACGCCCCTCCGGTGGGCGACCGCTGGTGGTATCCGCTCTACGAAAAGCTGGTCGAGCTCGACGTTCCCGCGATGATCCACGTCAGCGCCTCCTGCAATCCCGCCTTCCACACCACCGGCGCGCATTACATCAACGGCGACACCACCGCCTTCATGCAGCTCATCACCTCGGACCTGTTCAAGGATTTCCCGACGCTGAAATTCATCATTCCCCATGGCGGCGGCGCGGTGCCCTATCATTGGGGCCGCTATCGCGGGCTCGCCCAGGACATGAAGCGGCCGCCGCTGGAGGAGCACCTGCTCAAGAACGTCTACTTCGACACCTGCGTCTACCATCTGCCGGGCATCGAGCTGCTCACCAAGGTGATCCCGGCCGACAACATCCTGTTCGCCTCGGAAATGGTGGGGGCGGTGAAAGGCATCGATCCCCGCACCGGGCATCATTACGACGACACCAAGCGCTACATCGACCAGGTCAGCGGTCTCTCCGCCGCGGACAAGCACAAGATCTTCGAAGGCAATGCGCGCAAGGTCTATAGTCGCCTCAACAAGCGGGTGCCGGCGCCCGCCGCGGCCTGAGCCCTTTGCCGCGGGGCGCGCTAAAGCTGATGGCAATAGTGCTCGTGGGAACCGACGCCTGATCGCGGCCGGCTCCCTCCTCCCTGAAAAGGGGAGGGCTGGGTGGTGGTCAGCAGACGTGCCGCGCGACGTGTCAAAATGGCGGTACGCAAGCGTGTCGTTTCCCCTCCCCGACCCTCCCCGCACGGGGGAGGGAGACGTTCAGTTCCCACCGGAGTACCCTCCTTCATGGCTTCCAAGACGATCGACATTCATCCGCACATCATCGCCCACGATGCGGCCCGTTATCCCCTGGCGCCGCTCGGCGGCCATCAGTCGGACTGGTCGCGCACGCGGCCGGTCTCGACCGAGCAGATGATCGCCGCCATGGACGAGGCCGGCGTCGACAAGTCGGCGATCGTGCAGGCCTCGACCTGCTACGGCCACGACAATTCCTATGTGGCCGATGCCGTCGCCGCCCATCCCGGCCGTTTCACCGGCGTGTTCTCGGTCGACGTGCTCGCCCCCGACGCGCCGGAGCGGATGCGGCACTGGCGCAGCCGCAACCTCACCGGCATGCGGCTCTTCACCATCGGCAGCACCATGAAGACCCAGGCCGACTGGATCGACGATCCCCGTGTATACCCGGCCTGGGAGACCGCCGGCGAGCTCGGCATTCCCATCTGCATGCAGATGTCCAAGCAGGCGTTCCCGCAGCTCGTCAACCTGGTGAAACGCTTCCCGCAAGTGCGGGTCATCCTCGACCACCTGGCGCGGCCGGTGCTGGAGGACGGGCCGCCCTATGCGGCCGCGGCGAGCCTGTTCGAACTCGCCCAATATCCCCGCATCTATCTCAAGGTGACGCCGCGCACCTTCACCGAATGCCGCAACGGCAAGGCGACGCCGGAGACGTTCTTTGCCAAGCTGGTCGGCGAATTCGGCGCATCGCGGATCGCCTGGGGCTCCAATTATCCGGCCTCGGAAGGCCCGCTCGAGAATCTGCTGGCGGTCGCGCGCGCCTCGGTCGCCTCCTTGCCGCAGGCCGACCGCGACTGGATCTTCGCCATGACCGCGCAATCGCTCTATCCCGCGCTGGCCGACAAACATGCCGGCGGATAACTAATCGAATAGGAGAAGACGTCGATGCTGACCAAGCCCGACAAAATCAAGCTCTTCACGCTGATGGGGAACTACCCCAATGCGATGGCGCTCAAGGAGGGCAAGCTCGCCTCGGGCATCGTCGAATTCGATTTCGCCGACGTGAAGGTCTCCAACACCGCGTTCAAGCCGCTGGTGCGCGAGGCGAAGTTCGATCTCGCCGAGGTCGCCATCGTCACCTTTCTGCAGGCGCGGACCTACGGCAAGCCCTATGTGCTGATCCCCGCCACCGTGGTCGGCCGCGGCCAGCTCCACACCATCGCCTATAATCCGGAGCGCGGGGATCTGAAAGCCTCCGACCTCAATGGCAAGACGCTGGGCGTGCGCGCCTATACCCAGACCACGGGCGTGTGGGTGCGCGGCATTCTCGCCGAGGATTACGGCGTCGATCTCGGCAGCCTCAAATGGGTGACCTTCGAGGACGGCCATGTCGCCGAATATGCCGATCCGCCCAATGTGCGCCGCGCCCCCGAGGGCAAGCAGCTCGTGCAGATGCTGCTCGACGGCGAGCTCGACGCCGCCATCGTCGGCGACAAGTTCCCGGATCCGCGGCTCAAGCCGCTCATTCCCGATGCCGAGGCGGCCAACCGCAAATGGTCGGAGAGCCATGGCGGCGTTCCCATCAACCACATGCTGGTCATTCGCGAAGAGCTGGCGCAGGACCCGCCCGGACGTGGTGCGCGAGGTCTACCGGCTCTTCCTCGAGGCCAAGCAGGCGGCGTCGGCGCAGACCGGCGTGCCGGCGCTCGACCCCTGGCGCTTCGGCATCGAGGCCAACCGCCGCTCGCTGGAGATCGTCATCGATTTCGCGGTCAAGCAGGGCCTGATCCCGCGCCGCATCCCGGTCGACGAACTGTTCAGCGAAACCATGCGCGCGCTCGGCTGAGCGCAGCGCCGCGATGACCGACAGCCGCCCGGCGCCGGACCGCATCAAGCTCGCGGTCGAAGACGTGTCGAAGACGTTCCGCGTGCGCGGCGGGCCGGGCGAGAAGGATTCGCTGCTGCCGGTGCTGCGCCATGTCTCCTTCGCGGTCGACGAGAACGAGATCGTCTCGCTGGTCGGCGAAAGCGGCTGCGGCAAGACCACGCTGCTGCGCATCATCCAGGGCCTGGTCCGGCTCGACCGCGGCACCATCCGGCTCGACGGCCATGTGGTGCACGGCCCCGGCCGCGACCGCGGCTTCGTGTTCCAGCAGCCGAACCTGCTGCCATGGCGAACCGCGCTCGGCAATGTAGAGCTCGGCCTCGAGCTGCAGGGCGTGGCGGCGCCGGCGCGCCGGCAGGCGGCGCAACGGCTGCTGGCGCTGGTCGGCCTCTCGGTCTCGGCGCGCCAGTTTCCCCATGAATTGTCCGGCGGCATGCAGCAACGCATCGGGCTCGCCCGCGCGCTCGCCATCGATCCCGCCGTGCTCTTGATGGACGAGCCGTTCAGCGCGCTGGACGCCCAGACCCGCGAAATCCTGCAGCGGGAATTGCTGCGCATCCATGCCGAGACCGGCAAGACGATCCTGTTCGTCACCCACGATCTCGACGAGGCGATCTACTCTGAGCGACCGCGTCATCGTCATGGGGGCGAAGCCCGGCCGGATCAAGGCCACCCTGCCGGTGCCGTTCCCACGCCCGCGCGCGGAGCTGCCGCTGCTGCGCGGCGAGCCGGCGTTCCAGACAGATGCGCGCCCAGATGTGGGAGCTCATCCGGGCGCCCGCCTCGGCCGCCGCATGAGCGAGCCCCTCACCAGTCCCCGGCCGGAAGCGGTGTCGCTTTCCGCGGACGGCGTCACCGAGGCAGTCGTGGCCGAGATCGAGGAACTCGGTCCGCCGCCGCGCAGCCATCGCAACAGGATCATCCGCCTTGTCTCGGTGATCGCGCGTGCTCGTCGGCCTGGGAAGTGTTCGGCCGCCAGATCGATCCGCTTGTTCATGTCCTACCCGACGGCGATCGCGGTGTCGGGGGCCGAGATGATCCGCAGCGGCGAGCTTCCCGCCGCGTTCCTGGACAGCCTCGGCACGCTGCTGCTCGGCTTTGCCATCGCCTCGGTGCTCGGCATCGGCATCGGCCTCCTGATCGGCCGCTACCGCACCGTGGAGGCGGCGACCGACTGGCTGGTCAACGCGCTCTACGCCACGCCGCTGGTCGCCATCATTCCGCTGGTGGTGCTGTGGTTCGGCCTCGGCTTCTCGGCCAAGCTGTTCATCGTCGTGATCCTCGCGATCTTCCCGATCCTCATCAACACCGCGGCCGGCGTCCGCAACGTGCCCCAGCCGCTGCTCGATGTCGGCTTCGCCTTCGACGCCACCGAGCGGCAGCTCTTCACCAAGTTCATCCTGCCGGCGTCGCTGCCCTACATGATGACGGGTCTGCGGCTCGGCGTCGGCCGCGCCATCATCGGCATGGTGGTGGCCGAATTCTTCACCGCCATCACCGGGCTCGGCGCCCTGATCGTGAAATACGGCAACCAATACGACACCGCCGCGATGTTCGTGCCGATCCTCACGCTGATGCTGCTCGGCGTGACGCTGACGGCGCTGATGCGGCGGGTCGAATCCTGGATCGCGCCGTGGAAGGACGCGCTCGGCGATTGAGCGGTTTTCGTTTCGCATTGAATGATCGTGGCCGAGCTTGTCCCGGCGCATCGCGATGACATGTGGCAAAGCCGTGCCCAGAGCATCGAGATCGCCGGGACGAGCCCGGCGATGACGGGTTAACCTTATGGAAGGAATCCGGCGACTTGGCGCGGAATTTGCCGGGCTTCAAGAAGACCTCACGGAGAGACCATGCGTTTTGAAGGAACCAACGCCTATGTGGCGACCGACGACCTCAAGGTCGCCGTCAATGCCGCCATCGCGCTGGAGCGGCCGCTGCTGGTCAAGGGCGAGCCGGGCACCGGCAAGACCGTTCTCGCCATCGAGGTCGCCAAAGCGATCGGCGCGCCGCTGATCGAATGGCATGTGAAGTCGACCACCAAGGCGCAGCAGGGACTCTACGAATACGACGCGGTGTCGCGGCTGCGCGACAGCCAGCTCGGCGACGTCCGCGTCAAGGACATCCGCAACTACATCAGCGCGGCAAGCTGTGGGACGCCTTCGTCGCCGACGAGCGGCCGGTGCTGCTGATCGACGAGATCGACAAGGCCGACATCGAGTTTCCCAACGATCTCCTGCTCGAACTCGACCGCATGGAGTTCTTACGTCTACGAGACCGGCGAGACGGTCAAGGCGCGGCGGCGCCCGATCGTCGTCATCACCTCCAACAACGAGAAGGAGCTGCCCGACGCCTTCCTGCGGCGCTGCTTCTTCCACTACATCCGGTTTCCCGACGCCGACACCATGCGCGCGATCATCGAGGTGCACTTCCCCGGCATCAAGCAGCGCCTGGTCGCCGAAGCGCTCAAGCTGTTCTACGAGATCCGCGACGTGCCCGGCATGAAGAAGAAGCCGTCGACCTCGGAGCTATTGGACTGGCTCAAGCTGCTGATGGTCGAGGACATCGGCCCCGATACGCTGCGCGAGCGCGACCCCAAGAAGCTGATCCCGCCGCTGCACGGCGCGCTCATCAAGAACGAGCAGGACGTGCACCTGTTCGAACGCCTGGCCTTCATGGCGCGGCGCGAGGGGCGGTGACAGGCAGCTTCGTCAGGGCGGCGTCTTGCGCGAACCCGATCTTGCCGGGTTACGGCGCGCCGCGATTTAGCCGCGTGCCCCGGAATGACGAAGCCCTATACCGCCTCCTCGGGATCGCGCACCGGCGTTGGCGCGGGTTCCTGGGTCTGGGCCCGGGCCCGGGCCGAATGCGGCTGGGCGCCGGGCGCGGCGATCGGCGCGTCGGAACCCGGCCGTGCCGGCAGACGTGCGGCGACATGCGGCGCGCCGCCTTCACCATGCGATAGGCCGGCCGCCGCACGAGCTCCAGGGTCCTCGCTCGTCGCCGGGCCTCCTTCGCGCTCCGGCGCTTGGCGCGCAGCGCTTCGCGCCGGCGCGACAGATTCGCCGAGAGCACTTCGCTCGCATGCCACCACGACAGGATCGCCTGGATCACCGCGCGCCCGCCCGCGCCGCCCGCCCACACCAGCTCGTAGGGAAGGAAGGTCTGCCATGTCGCATCCTGACTCGATGATGGCGCGCGCAATGAGCTGGCCGGCGATGGCGGAGGTGTTGATCCCCTGCCCGCCGAACCCGGTGGTGAGCCAGACCCCCGGCTGCAGCTTCGCCGATCTGCGGCATGCGGTGGACGGCAAAGCCCATGGTGCCGGACCAGAAGTTCTCGAACGCCACGGTGCCGAGTTCCGGATAGGTGGAGCGGATCGCCCGCGCCAGGCGTTTTTCCATCCAGGCGGCGTTGCGCTTGCGGATCGAAATGCCGCCCGTCCACATCAGGCGGTCACGGTCGATGATGCGGTAGGAATAATCGCCGTAGCGGCTGTCGCTGACCGCGCCGCGATAGGACATCACCGATTCCAGCCGCGTGCCCAAGGGCTTGGTCACGCCGGTATAGGCGGTGACGGGCACCAGGGTGCCGGCGACCTGTTCGGCGACGGCGCCGAGATAGACATTCCCGGCAAGCACGACGCGGCCGGCACGAACCCGCCCATGGGCGGTGGCGATGCGCTTGCGCACGCCGGCCGGATCGACCGAAAGCGCCGGGGAGTTCTCGAAGATGAAGACGCCGGCGCGTTCGGTGGCGTCGGCGAGCGCCAGCGCATAGGCGAGCGGGTTGATCTGGAACGCGTGGGGATGATTGACGGCGCCGAAATAGTGGTCGGACCGCAGCACGTCGCGGACCTGCTCCAGCGACCATGCCTGGACCTCGACCCCGAGACTCCTCCGACAAGCAGCCGCGCCCGCGCCAGCGTGGCCTGGCGATCGTCGACTTGGAGACATCGAGCCAGCCATAGCCCTGCACGACCCCGCTCACGCCGAGTTCGGCGATGGTATCGCGCACGTAGCGAACGCCGGCCTCCGAGAGCGCCCACAGCGCCCTGGCGGCGGGCAGGCCGATGCGCTCCACGATTTTTCGATATTGGCCGGATAGCCCGGCATCACCAGCCCGCTGTTGCGCCCGGAGGCGTTCCAGGCGATGCGCTTGGCTTCGAGAACGGCCGCCGACCAGCCGCGCCGCACCACTTCCCGCGCCACCGTCAGGCCGGCAAGGCCGCCGCCGATGACGCAGACATCGACATCGATTTCGAACTTGAGTTCCGACCGCGCCGGCGGCAGGGTCGTCACGCGGGAATACCAGGTCGGTCCGAATTCGGATTGATCGGCGCCTTCCATCTCAGCCAGCCTCGGCCCCCGTTCTCATCAAGCCTGCCCCGACTTGCAGGACGCGGTGCCGCGAACGCCCGGGGCAGGGATCGCAAAACCACCAAGTCGATATCACTGTAGACTTTCCTCCGGACAAAATCGATGCTGTCGCGATGCGCCGCCTGATGCTGCTCCGCCACGCCAAATCGGACTGGTCGTCGCCGGGAATGCCCGACCGCGAGCGCCCGCTCAACGCGCGCGGCGTCAACGATGCCCGCACCATGGGCATCTACCTCGCGCGCCATGCCCTGGTCCCCGACCTCGTCCTGTGTTCGCCGGCCGAACGGACCAGGCAGACCGCCGAGGCGATCGTCAAGGGATGGCCGGCCGCCGTGGAAATCACCTATTCCGACCGGCTCTACGAGGCAACGCCCGAGGCCCTCCTTTCGCTCATCCGCACGGTCGTGCCGGAGGCCCATGGGCTGCTGGTGCTCGGCCACAATCCCGGCCTCCACGAGGCCGCCCGCATGCTCATCGCGGCCGGCGACATCGAGCCGCGCGAACGGCTGCACGAGAAGTTTCCGACCGCCGCGCTGGCGGTGATCGATTTTCCGATCGACGCCTGGCGCAAGCTGCACCACCAGTCCGGCCGGCTCGATCGTTTCGTCACCCCGCGCTGGATTGCCGCCGCCGCGAACTGAGGCGGGGCGCGCCAACCCACTCAATCTGGTCTGGATCGATTTCGGGCAAATATAGGAACAAGGGGAAGAGGCACATGTTCAAACGGATCCTGGTCCCGGTCGACCTTGCCGACACCGACCTCGCCAAGTCGGCGATCGAGACCGCGGTATCGCTTTCGCACGCCTCGGGAGGCTCGATCCGGCTGTTGAACGTGCTGCCGACGACCCCGGTGATGCTGGCCGAATACGTGCCGGCCGACTTCGACGCGCAGCAGCGCCAGACCGCCGAGGAGGCGCTCGCCATCATCGCCAAGGAAAGCGGAACCGATTCCCGCCACATCACCACCACCGTGCGCCAAGGCGGCACCTATCACGAGGTGCTCGAAGAGGCGAAGAGCTACCATGCCGATCTCATCGTCATGAGTTCGCACCGGCCGGCGATGCGGACCTATTTCCTCGGGTCGAATGCCGGCCATGTCGTGCGCTTCGCGAAGTGCTCGGTGCTGGTGGTCCGGCATTCGGATTAGGGCGCGAAGCCAGACGGGCCGGTGTGACCAAACCGCCACGTTCACGTGAAATTTTGGAGCCCACGCCTGAAAAGGCGGCGCGTGGCGAAATTGGACGTATTCCGCGCCTCTAAATTTGATATCCGTCCTTTAGGAGCGACGTGGGGGGCGCGTCATGGGAAAACGACGAGGGCTTGTCGCCCTGGCGGATCGAATTGCAGCCGGTGTGCCACTGCCGGTCACAGGCTCGGCGTTGTGTCGCTCGCAGTTGCAGCGGGCATGTGCATGCCGAATATGGGCAAAGCCGACGAAGGCGGCGTCAGCTTCTGGGTTCCCGGTTTCTTCGGCAGCTTGGCGGCAACGCCCCAGCAGCCCGGATTTACGATCGCGGAAATCTACTACCACACCTCGGTGAGCGCCGGGGCCAGCGTCGCCTTCGCACGGGATGTGCCGGTCGGAAACCTCACCGCGAACCTCCGCGGCTCCCTGAACGCAAATTTGAAGGCCGATGCGAATCTCGGATTCTTGGCGCCCAGCTACGTTTTCGCAACGCCGTTCTTCGGCGGGCAGGCCGCGGTTGCGGTTCTGTTCCCGTTCGGCCGCACCACCGCGACCTTGAATGCCAACGTGGCCGGATCGCTTGGCCCGTTCTCCTTCGCCCGGTCCGGTGCCTTGACCGATTCCATCGAGGGATACGGCGATGTGATACCTCAATTCGCGGTACGCTGGAATTCCGGCGTCAACAACTGGATGACCTACGTCACCGGAGACATTCCCGTCGG
This sequence comes from uncultured Alphaproteobacteria bacterium, assembly GCA_963746235.1. Taxonomy (GTDB): domain Bacteria; phylum Pseudomonadota; class Alphaproteobacteria; order Rhizobiales; family Xanthobacteraceae; genus JAJPKK01. The sequence continues at coordinate 81,611 of CAVVCE010000171.1, read as the reverse complement.
CCTCTATGATTCGAAAAGTCTCGCGAATCTCGGGCTCGGACACGGGGCAATCGACGGGGGCGGCGGATACACCTATTTCGATCCAAAGTCCGGTCGCGAATTGTCCGGAGTTCTCGGCTTCACCTACAATCTCGAAAATGATGCGACCCAATACCGGAACGGCGTCGACATGCACTTCGATTTCGGCACGTCTCAGTTCCTGACCAAGCAACTTCTGATCGGAGCGGTCGGATACGCCTACCAGCAGATTTCATGCGACAGCGGTGCGCGCGACAGGGTCGGCTGCTTCGAATCGCGTGTGTTCGGTGTCGGGCCACAGATCGGCTATATCATTCCGTTCGGAGATGCCCAGGGCTACTTGAACCTGAAAGCCTACAAGGAGTTCGGAGCGGAAAATCGCCCCGAGGGGTGGAACGCATGGGTGACTTTTGCGCTCTCGCCGGCGCCTCCGCCACGACCGTAGCGCGCGTTCATCTCACATCAAAATCGTCATGGCCGGGCGATGGTCGGTCCCTTGACATGGCCTGCACATCCCTGACCTGTCTACGCCCGCCAAGGAGAGAGCATATGGTCAAAACCATCTGGACGTTCATGTTTCTTGTGATCGCGACGGCGGCTCACGCTGAGGTCTTGACGCTCTCCTCGTCGTACGATGCCAGCGGCACAAATCCCGACGGCACGAAATACACGGGAACGGCGGCCGTCACGATCATTTCCGATACAACCTTCTCGATCCAATGGACAATCGGGGGTTCGCGCTATACCGGGTTTGGAATGCGCATGAACGACGCGCTTTCCGCCACGTACATGATCAATGGCCAGCCGGGCCTCGTGATCTACAAGGTCGACGGAAACGGCACGCTGAATGGACTTTGGGCCGTCAGGGGCCGAAACGGAAGCGGCACGGAGCGCCTGACGCCACGTAACTAACGCGGGGACACCACGCGTGTCGGTCGCGAGCGCGCGACGCCAGATGGAGCCGCCGGTGCCGCCGGTGGTGGTGGGAACAGCGGCGCCGACCGGCTATAGTGTCGGCGCGCCGCATCCGGCCGACGCCGGCAAGCATTCGTCTTTCATCGTGCGCGGCCGGACGGGGAAAACATGATCCGTCGTCTTTCATGCCTGATGGCCGTCATGATGGTTGTCTTGGTGGTTGTCTTGGCCGCGCGCGCGGCGCCCGCCGGCGCGGCCGACCTCAAGGTGATTTCGGCCGGTGCCGTGCGTGGGCTGATTGCGCAGATCATCGACGACTATTCGCGCCAGACCGGCCAGAAGTTCGACTTCACCATCGGCACCACCGGGCAACTGCGCAACATCATCGCGTCGGGCCAGCCGGCCGATCTCGTCATCGTGTCGGTGCCGCTGATGGGAGAGTTGGAGAAGACCGGCAAGCTCATGCCCGGCAGCCGCGCCGATCTCGGCCGCGTCGGCATCGGCGTGACCGTCCGCGACGGCGCGGCGGTGCCCGACGTCTCGACCTCGGAGGCGCTCAAGAGCGCGCTGATCGCGGCGCGCTCGATCGCCTACACCGACCCGGCCGAGGGCGGCACCTCCGGAATCCATTTCGCGGGAGTGGCCGATCGCTTCGGCATCGCCGATGCCGTCAAGCGGAAGGCGGTACTGACCAGGGGCGGCCGCGAAGCCGCGATCGAAGTGGCAGAGGGACGCGCCGAAATGGCGATCGTGTTCATCAGCGAGGCGATGGCGGTCAAGGGCGTCAAGCTCGCCGGCCTGTTGCCGCCGGCGCAGCAGGACTACTCGGCCTATGCCGCCGCGATCCCCGCGAGCAGCACCGATCCCGCCGCCGCACGCGCCTTCATCGCCGCGCTCACCTCGGCGGGCATGGCCGAGCGCTGGCGCGCCAATGGCTTCGAGCCGCCGAAGTAGGGGATCGATCGGGCCACCGCCGTAGCGCGCGTCACAGATCGAATCGGCGGCGCGCCACGCGGCATTCGTCATCGCCCGGCAGGCACGTCCTGCACACGTCCGGGCGCACGGCGTAGACGGCACAGGCGGTGGAGACGCCGACTATCCCCACCAGCGCCGTGCAGCGGTCGCCGTCACAACGCATGCGTCCGCGCTCGTCATCGACGAACCGGCGCGGGATGCGTTCCAGTGCGGCATCGTCCTCCAGCGAGAACCGCGGCCATTCGGGCGAGTAGGCGCAGCATGCGCCACATTCCTGGCAGGCGAATTCTGCCTCGAAAGCCGGCCCGGTATCGCCCGCGCTTCCTGTCGGGCCCCCGGCCACTACCGCCGCCGCGCCTTGCGCGCGGCGTATCGGGCATCGCGGGCGGCCTTGCGCTCGGCTTCCAAGGCGAGTTCCTGAGCCGCCTGCTCGGCCTCCGCAGCGGCCTTGCGGGCGGCATCCTCGGCCGCCTGGCGGATCGCTTCCGCCTGCAGCGCGCACGGCCTCCGCTTCACGGGCCGCCTTGCGTTCGGCGATGCGAGCATCGCGCGCGAGGCTGACCGCAAGGCGGGCCGCATTGCGCTCCGCCGCGGCGGGATCATCCGCCTTCGGCCGCGCCCGGAACTTCTCCAGCAGCGCCTGCTTGGCCTTTGCGGCCGTGCTCAGCCGCTCGTTGAAATCGTCGTCATTCTTCGCGCTCATCGTGCCCGTTTCATTTCGCATGGCGATCGGCAATGGCGCCTTGAGTACCGCACCTCCCTCAAATGGGAAAGAGCCTTTGGGACAGTGCAAGGAGCAAACCGCGCAATGAGAAAGCCGCCCCCAGGGGCGGCTTTCCGGATTGCGGCTTTCCGGATTGCGGCGTATCCGCCTTGCGGCTTCACGCGGCCTGGATGGTGCCTACGGCGATCTTGCCGGTGCGGCGGTCTTCCTGGGTGTCGAAGCTGACCTTTTGGCCCTCGACCAGACCGCGAATGCCGGCCCGCTCCAGCGCGGTGGCGTGGACGAACACGTCCTTGCCGCCATTGTCCGGCTGAATGAAGCCGAAGCCCTTTTGACTGTTGTAGAATTTTACTGTTCCGGTATCCATGACAAAGTTCCTTCGCTGGTGGCCCTGACGCCAACATCCGGTTCCCCGGACGTTGCGACGGTCAGTCCACAACTCGTTGAAATAGTGGGACGATTCATCCACGCCGATGAGAACCATCGGTTCGGTCGCACCACTGGCTGCGCTGCAGTGGCCTGGGACCGCGCAGAAATGCGCAATCCGAGGCTTGGTTAGTCGAATTTTGGAGAGATCTCTGAGCGCGCGCGCCGAGCTTTGCAGCGAAGGCGATACGGCCAAATCGTCCGGCCAAACGTCGATATTATCCCAAATACGCATCAATCGCGGTTTTTGCAAGACAATCCGTCGCCGCTGCTGGACGTTGTACGATCCTGCAACTACATATGAATTTCCTGGTGGCCCGGCCCCGACATTTGGATTGCGAATGTTGGGACTGGTCGCCCACATTGCTTGAGAGCGCTTCGCATGCGGATGTTGATGTGGACTTTGTTAGCTTTGTTGACGTGGAACGCGTCGTCGATGGCTGCCGAAGACCCCAGAAGCGCCGGTTTCATGTTACCGCACTGCAAGGCGGGACTTCGATCCGAACACCCGCGATGCCATCGGGGGCGGGTGCATCGGTATCGTAGGCACGCTGTCCTTCGTCAGCCACGTTCTCGACGAAGGCCTGAGGTTCTGCCACCCCAACGCTGTCTCACCGGAACAGCTGTTGGGCAAGGTCATCGAATTTGTTGAAACCCACCCCGAGCGGATGCAGGAAGATTTTCGATTGCTTGCGCTGACGGCCATGCACGATGCGTGGCCGTGCCGGGAATAGAAACAGGAGGCGGCGTTGGCGAGCAATACCAAGGACCAGGCCCGGACGGAAGCAAGCCTGAAGAAGAAGGAACTCCAGGCGCGGGAGGCTTCCAAGGCCATGGCGGAGTATGAGGCCGCGAGCCGGGCCTTGGTGGAGAAGACCGCCAAGCTGCGCTCGCTGCGGCTGGCCAGGGAGGCTGCCGAGGCGGAGGCGCGCGCCAACAAGCCGACCGCCAAGGCCAAAAAGGCCAAGGTCGCCGGGAATTAGGTCGCGATGACGGGAAAGCGTCACGATCCGTCGCCCGAATGGAGCGCGTAGCGAAATCCGCACTTCTTGGGGGCTCTCAGCCTGGATAAACCGTCCCGAGTCATAAACAGAGGGAGGCCGGACCATGATGAAGCGCGAAAAGTTCGACGTCGCGAACATCTATGTGCCGGTCAAGCGCCGCACCACGCTCAAGCCGGAGGTGGTGAAGGAAATCGCCCAGAGCATGCTGGAGAGCGGCCAGGAGACCCCGATCCTGGTGCGCCGCGACGGCGACCGCCTCGTCCTCGTGCACGGTTTGCACCGGCTCGAAGCCTGCAAGGCGCTGGGCGAGGACACGATCCTCGGATACCTCGTGCAGGCGCAAAAGCATTAGAGATTACGGCGCCCGGATTCGCGTTTCGCCGGCCGTGTCGAACTGCTAACCTTCACGACGTTCGCCGGGCAACGGCGCACATCGTCAGGGAGGAACGCAGCATGGAACGCTTCATCGCGGGTCTCGTCAAAGACTTCGAAAGCGGCAAGGTCGACCGCCGCGAGTTCTGCAAGACCGTCGCACTCGCCGCCGCCGTCTACGCAGCGGGCGATGCCGCCAATGCGGCGCCCGGCAGCGGCCTCAAGATGATCGGCATCAACCACATTTCCTATGATTGCCCGGACTATGCCAAGGCGCGCGACTGGTACACCGCGGTGCTCGGCATGGAGAGCACGCCGGGGAAGGACAACGGCAAGCGGGCGAACCTGATGTTCGGTCCGGAGCCGGGCAAGGGCGGCTCGTTCATCGTCGCGCGCACCGCCGCCGCGACCAAGCCGCCGGCGAGTGCCGTCGTCGACCACGTCGCCTATACGATCCCGAATTGGGACGAAGCGCGCGTGCGCGGGGCGCTCAAGGCCAAAGGCCTCGAGGTGACCGGGCGCGACGGCAGCCTCCACGTCCGCGATCCCTTCAACTACGACGTCCAGATCGCGTCCGCTGCCCAGGAAAACGCTTTCAGGCGCTGAACGAGGCCGTCTGAATTCGAATCGAACAGCACTCCCACCATTTCAACTTTGCGCGTGATCTCGACCGAACGGTCAGCAACGGGATCATGCGGCAGGAGAACCGCCATGGAAGGGTTCGTCGCACAGAAGCTTCACGACTTCGAGAACGGCAAGATCAGCCGCCGGCGCCTCATCGAGACGCTCACCGCCGCCGCCACCACCGTCTATGCCGGCGGCGCCGGTGCCGCGGAGTCCTCCGGCCTCACTGTCGCCCTCGTCAATCACATCTCCTACACCTGCCCCGACTTCAAGAAGGCCGCGGACTGGTACTCCAAGGTCTTCAATCTCGACCAGGTCGGCGCCACCGACCACGACGTAGCGCTGCCGTTCGGCAAGAAGGGCGAGCAGCCCTACAACGTCGCGGCGAAGGACGTGCCGCTCTCGCACCTCATCATCCGCACCCGTCCGGTCGATGGGCCGACGGCGCCCGGCGGCCCGCCGCGGCCGCGGTCGACCGCGGTGGTCGACCACATCGGCTACACCGTCGCCGATTTCGATCGCGACAAGGTGAGCGCCGCGTTGAAGGCCATGGGCGTCGAGAACGTGCGCAATGGCGGGGCCTACAGCCTGCACATGAACGACGCGTTCGGCTACGACGTGCAGATCAGCGGCTTCGCGAATAACGCGCTGACGGACGGTTGAGTATCCGCTGCGCTTCGACGAAACGACGCGATGCGGTGGATCATCGGGAGTCACCGCATCGCCCCCTTCGCTCGGTGTCTATTCCATGCCGAGAAACCGCTTCACCGCGACCACCGTACGCGCCGGGTCTTCCTCCTCCGGCGCATGGCCGAGACCGTCGAAGATCACCAGGGTGCTGCCGGCGATGTCCTGATGGAAGCGCTCGGCGTCGTCGGGCGGGACCAGGCGGTCGCGCCCGCCCCAGATGATGAGCGTCGGCACCTTGATCTGCGGGATGCGGACGGCGAGCGGCGTCCGGCGCGGCTGGTTGAACCGCGCCACCATGGCCTGCCGGTTGCCCTCGCGCAGCGTGAGCTCATAGGCGCGATCGATCATCAGCTCGGTGACCTTCGACGGATCGCCGAACACGTTGCGCATGCCGGAAGCGATGAGAAAGCGGGGCAGCGTGTGCGACAGCATCTGGTTGATCCCCGGAATCCGCGCAATGCGAAAGCCCAGCGGGATCGAGGTGGAGTGGGCGGGATAGCCGCCGGAGTCGACCAGGATGAGCTTGTCGACCCGCGAAGGTTCGAGCACGGCGGTCGCCCAGGAGATCGCGCCGCCCAGCGAGTTGCCGCCGAGCACGCAATGGGCGACGCCGAGCTTGTCGAGCACCGCGACGACGAAACGCACCGAGGCCTCCAGCGAATAGTCGCCGTCCGGCGACGGGCCGGTAAGCCCGAATCCGGGCAGGTCGAAGGTGATCACCCGGCGTTGCTCCTTGAGCGCCGGCACCCACCCCTCCCAGGCATGCAGATACGAGCCGGTGCCGTGGATCAGCACGATCGGGCTGGGGTCGTCCCGCGGCCCCTCGTCGCGCAGGTGCACCTTCATGCCGGCGATGTCGACGAAGACCGAGGGCGGCGGCGCCCAGCGAGCGACCAGCGAAGCCACCGGACGGTCCGGCGCCCAGGTCGCGGCGAAGAAACCGGCGACCAGCAGCACGAGGACCAGGATCGCTCCGCCGACGATCATCATGGCTGTTCTCACGATCGGGTTCTCCGAGGGAGGGACGTTCGTGCGCGACATTTGAAGCAGATTGTATCGAAATCACAAACTGCGGTCGTCCCCTCCGACTTCGGGGAGAGAGAACGAGAGAGACGCTACAGCGGAATCGCCAGCAGCGTGTCGACCTGGCGGCTGTCGAGGATGACGGTCTTCTCGGCGAAGTGGGCCTGCGACGCCGCGATCACCACGCGATCCTCGTAGCAGCCGGTGGCGAACAGCATGGTCTCGCCGGTGTGCATGACGCGCGCCACCATGAAGGGCGTGCGCGCCCGCAGGCTGGTGCCCTCGGCCGCGGTGATGCGCGGCGTTCCCAGCACATGGCGGTAATGCTGGCTCTCGTAGACATTGGCCTCGCGCAAGGCCCGCACGCGGTCGCGCAACATCGCGCGCGAGGTCGCGTAGATGAGGCTGAGCGGCAGTCCCTGGGCGACGTTCTCCGCCGTGGTGATGCGGTAGCGTCCGTCATCGGCAAAGAAGTCGGGCCACGCCTCGAGGCGATCGTCGTCGATCGCCTCCACATAGCGCGCATTGATTTCCTGGACCCGGTAGACCTGCTCGATGCTCATAAACGCATTCCGTTTCGCGCCCGGTGTCACGGCGACAGGCCCCCTCCCCGATCCCCGAAGCGGAGAGGACCTCGCGCCTGTCAAAGCGCCGGGTTCAAAGCGCCATGTGTTCAAACGCCATGTTCAAAGCGCCATGTGGCGGCGATAGTCCTTCCAGAAGCCGCGCACCGCCGCCTCGCTGACCCGGCTTTCTTCCGACGCGGTGCCGCTGCCGCCCATCTCGACCAGGGATGCCTCGTCGTCGGCGCCGCGGGTGCCGCGCTGCACGAAGCCGGTCGCGGCGCCGTCCTCCAGTGAAATGAAACCGGCGGGGCCGATCAGATTGGCCTGGCGCAGCCGCCGCTCGGCCATGGCGTCGTCGTCGGTGGTGAAGCCGAAGCAGGTCCATACCAATTCGGTCTGGTCGAGGCCGCGCGGCACCACCCGGCGCACCGCCAGCGAATTGCGGATCTGCTGCAGCAGGAAGCCCGGGAAAACCGTGAGAATCTGCAGGCCGATGCCGTCGCCGAACTCGTCGACGTTTTCCAAGAGCTCGGGCGCCTCCAGCCGGTAGCCGTCATGGGCGGTGCGCATGCCCGCCTGCTCGTATTCCTTGCCGGCGACATCCTGGCGCATGGAATAGCTGACGTGATTGCCCCCGCTCTCGCTCACCAGCAGGCCGCCCTTCTGGGACAGCCGGTTGAGCCGGAACGTCGTGAAGAACATGTGCAGCAGGCTGGCGTGATAGCTGTCCCTGGTGTTCTCCACATAGAGCTTCCAGTTGCTCGGCAGGATCTGGGTGTAGCCGCCGATGAGCTTCACCGGCGCGCGCATCACCCGCTTGATATGCGCCGCGATCTCAGGCCCGAGATATTGCGCGAGCGGCGGCGTCGCGGCGCCGAGCGTACCGAACACCAGCCCGGCGAAGCTCTCGGTGCGCAGCCGGCGCGGCGCGTGCTCTTCCGGCTTGCAATCGGCGGGCATGCCGCCCTTGCCGGCGATGCCGCGCCGGAACGCCACCCCGGTCAGCTTGCCGGTGAGATCATAGGTCCAGTTGTGATAGACGCAGGTGATGTCCTTCGCCTCGCCGCGCTCCCGCAGGCACAAGAGCGAGCCGCGATGGGCGCAGCGGTTCTCGAAAGCATGGATGGCGCCGTCGGCGTCGCGGGTGACCACCACCGGCATGTCGCCGAGATTGGAGAGCCGAAACGTGTTCGGCGTCGGCAGCTCGGCCTCCAGGCACAGGAAGGTCCAGGCATTGCCGCGGAAGATGCGCTCCTGCTCCTGCGCATAGAGGTCGCGGTCGGTGTAGAGCCAATAGGGAACGCGGGTGAGGCCTTCCGCCGGCCAGGGGCGCCGGCCCAGTTGGATGTTCATGACGCCGCTCCCTCTATCCAGTCAGTCCAGCCTGACTCCGGCCGCCTTGACGACGCCGCCCCAGCGTTCGCTCTCCTCGCGCATGAAGCGGGCCGACGCTTCGGGCGTGCTGCCGACCGGCTCGGCCGACAATTCGTCGAGACGCTTGGCCACATCGGGCGACCGGATCGCCTCGGCGATGTCGGCGCTGATTTTCTCGACGATCGGGCGCGCGGTCTTCGGCGGCGCCACCACCGCGAACCAGGCCGAGGAGGCAAAGCCCGGCAGCGTCTCGGCGATGGTCGGCACCTCCGGGAGCGCCGCCATGCGCATCTGCGTCCCGACCGCGAGCAGCCGCAACTGGCCGCTTTTCACCAGCGGCAGCGAGACCCCGAGATTGTCGAACATGACGTCGCAATCGCCGGCCAGCATTCCCTGCAGGGCCGGCGCCGAGCCGCGATAGGGCACGTGGATGAATTTCACCTTCGCCATCATCTGGAACATTTCCGAGGTGAGGTGCGAGGTGGTGCCGTTGCCCTGGGTCGCGGATGTGAGCCTGCCGGGATTGGCGCGCGCATAGGCGATCAATTCGGCGACGGTCCGGGCCGGCACCTTTTTCGGATTGACCACCAGCGCGTTCGGCACGATGCCCATCACCGAGATCGGAACGAAGGCGGTGGGATCGAAGCCGAGCTTGGGATAGAGGCTCTGGTTGATCACCAGCGGCGGCGGCGGTGCCGACAGCAGCGTATAGCCGTCGGGGTCGGCGTAGAACGCCGCCTCGGCCCCGATATTGCCGGCGGCGCCCGGCTTGTTCTCGATCACCACCGCCTGCTTCCACTTGCGCGACAGCCAGTCCGCGATGATGCGCGGCATCAGGTCGGCGGTCCCGCCGGCGGGAAACGGCACGATGATCTTCACCGAACGCGAGGGGTAGTAAGGCGTGGGGTAGTAAGGCGTGGGGTAGCCCTGGGCCCAAGCCGCGCCCGCAACCATGCCGAGGATGGCGGCGGCGAGCCCGGCGCAAATGAGCGCGCGACGCCGCAAGGCTGCGAACGAACCCGATATCCATCTCGGCGGATGATCCATAACGATGCGGATTAACACGGCGATGGCCGCGTAGCCAGCCAAGGGAACCGCAACGTAATCGCAACCCGCACGCGGCAATCGCCGGTTCGGCCGGACTTACTTCCCCTGCCCTTTCAGCTCTTGATACACCGCGGTGACGAACCGGTCGGAACTCGACTCCGTGCCGCCCGCCACTTTCGCGTCGTACGCCGCCGTGACTTTCGCCGCCAGCACGTCTTGCAGGGTCTTACCCTGCGCGATCATCTGCTGCACTTTTTGCTGCACCGCGAGAACCATGTCGCGATAGGGGATGATGTCGTCGCGCTTGATGAGGGTGCCATGGCCCGGAACCAGCGTCGTGTTCGCGTCGGCGGACTTCATGGTGGCGTCGAGCCCCTCCAGCATGCCTTTCAGCGAGCCGCCATTGCTGATGTCGATGAAGGGATAACCGTAATTGCGGTAGAAATCGCCGATGAAGAGCACGTTCGCCTTCTCGAACTTGATGTTCGTGTCGCCGCCGGTATGGGCCGCCCGGATCGGAATGAAGTCGACGACTTCGCCGTTCATGTGAATTTTCACCGGCTCGCCCATCCCGTAGGTGATGACGGGGAAGCCGGCCGGATTGGCCACGGGGTTGGCGCCGGCATTGGGCGCCTTGGACAGGCCGACCATCCCTTCGCGCAGCTCTTCGCGCGCAAAGATCACGGCACCCTGCTTGGCGAAAAACGCATTGCCCGCCGTGTGGTCGCGATGAATGTGGGTGTTGACGAGGTAGCGGATGGGCCCGTTGCTGATGCGCCGGACCGCCGCCAGAACCTTGTCGGTGAGCTGCGCGTATTGCGAATCGATCATCAGGACGCCGTCCGGTCCTGCGAGCACGCCGACCCGGCCGCCGGCCGCGTCCTCGTGGGACGGATCGAGACCGCTCGAGCCGGTCAGCATGTAGACGTTCGGTCCGAGCTGCTGGGTGATGATCTCGACCTTGTTGAAGTCCATCTCCTGGGCAAGCGCGCTCGTGGCGACAGCAGCCGAAGTCAGTCCCACCAATAGCCATGCGGATTTCATTGGTCGTTCTCCCTTTTGATTGTTCGTTTTCGATCTCGTCACCCACGCTTTCAAGAAGGATCGTAGCGCGGATTGCGCTGCGGCGAAATCCGGGATTACCCGCTTCGCTCGCCAAAGCCTGCGCAACTCCGATCCCTCAGACTATCTCAGCACGTATTTCGCCGCGCTCGATGCGGCTACGCTCGCGACGATGGCCCGGCGCTACCGGACCTTGCCCGCGGCCTCGCGCGGTTCGGTGGGATCGTCACGGTCCAACAGGACTGGATCATGCTCCAGGCTCCCGATCCGTTTGAGGTCGGGAAACCACCACATCCACAGCCCCGTCACGGCGATCGCGCCGATGCCGCCGATGAGCGCCGACGGCACGGCGCCGAGCAGGAACGCGAGCAGGCCGGCGCGGAACTGGCCGAGCGATCCGGTGGTGCCCGTGAACATGGCATTGACGGCGATCACGCGGCCGAGCATGTCGGCGGGAGTTCGGGTCTGCACCAAGGAGTGGCGGATGACGACGCTGACGGCATCCATGGCGCCGTAGACGACGAGCGCGCCGAGCGACAGCGCCAGCGACCGCGACAGCGAAAACACCACGATGGCGACGCCGAACACCGCGACCGAGGCGAACAGCTTGGCGCCGACCTCACGGCCGAGCGAGCGGTGGGCGAGGAACGCCGACATGCTGAGCGCGCCGACCGCCGGCGCCGATCGCAGCAGGCCGAGCCCCCACGGCCCGGTCTGCAAGATGTCGCGGGCGAAGATCGGCAGCAGCGCGACGACGCCGCCGAGCAGCACCACGAACAGGTCGAGCGAGATGACGCCGAGCAGCCAGGGACGGCTGCGGATGTAGGAAAAGCCGGCGAACATGGTGGCGAGCGTCACCGGCGCGCGCTCGGTGGGGCGCGGCGCCGTCTTGAGCATGGCGACCAGGATGCTGGCGACGACGTAGATGACCGCGCAGATCGCATAGACCACGCTCGCCCCGAACGCATAGATCAACCCGCCCAGCGCGGGGCCGCAGATCACGGCGGTCTGGCTCGCCGAGGTCGAGGCGGCGATGGCGCGCGGCAGCAGCGCCGGCGCGACGATGCCGGGCACCAGCGCCAGCATGGACGGCATCTCGAACGCCCGCGCAGTGCCGGTCATGAACACCAGGAGCAGGATGGTGTCGCGCGTCAGCCATCCCGCCACCGTGCCGACCGCGAGCATGGTGGCGCCGAGCGCGCCGACGAACTGGCAGGTCCGCGCGATGATCTTGCGGTCGTAATGATCCACCGCCTGCCCGACCAGCACCGACAGCGCCACCGTCGGCAAGAACTGCACGAGGCCGACGAGCCCGAGGTCGAACGCGCTGTCGGTCATGTCGTAGATCTGCCAGCCGATGGCCACCGACTGCATCTGGTAGGCCATCGTGGTGGCGACCCGCGCGCACCAGAAATTGCCGAACGAATTGTGCCGCATCAGGGCCGGGAGCGTGAGCCCGAAACCGGTCATGGAACCACCACTCCTCGCCGGCTCATCTTCTTCCTCCGCGTGCGCTCGAGGAACCAGGGCCGCGAGGAACCAGGGCCGATTGACACGCTGACGATTTTGCCGAACACTATAAAGTTAGTTGGCGAAGACATTTGGGCCAAGGCAAAGCTCAAATCGGAAATTTCGGCAGCACGGGAGGCAATCATGGGTTCCAAGGGATCGGGCCGCAGGCAGTTCCTGAAAAACGCTGCTGCGCTGGCTGGTGCGGCCGCAGGCGCGGGCGCGGGCGCAGAATGGGCCGCGAAAGGCCAGACGGCCAAGCTTGAATCGCCAGCCCAAGTTCCCGGCAAAGATGCTCTACCCCGAGCCCTTGCGCCGCGGGGCGAGGATGAGCGTCGATCACATCACTTACTACACTCCGCTTCAGGAATATGCGGGAATCATCACACCGTCCTCGCTGCACTTCGTGCAACAGCACTCCTCCCATTTCCCCGACATCGATGCGCAGCAACATCGTCTCACGATCCACGGCATGGTGGATCGTCCGATGAGTTTCTCCATGGACGATCTGAAGCGCCTGCCTTCGGTATCCCGGGTTCATTTCGTGGAGTGCCATGGAAACAGCTCTCCCATGATCCATGGTGCCGGCAATGCGAACATGGGGCCGCCGGTCCAGTATATTCACGGGATGGCGAGCTGCAGCGAATGGGCCGGAGTGCCGCTTTCGGTGTTGTTGAACTTGGCCGGCGTGCAAAAAGAGGCGAGCTGGCTGGTTTACGAAGGGGCGGACCCCGGCAAGTTCAGTCACACCGTTCCGCTGGCAAAGGCCATGGACGACGTTCTCGTGGCCTATGGCCAGAATGGCGAGCCGGTGCGTCGTGAGCAGGGTTACCCGATCCGGATGATCGTCCCCGGCTGGGAAGGGCCCTTCAACGTGAAGTACCTGAGCCATATCAAGGTGGTGGACCAGCCCTACCACACTTGGAACGAGAGCATGAACCACTCCGTCGCGAGAGAGGACATCGGCGGCAAATCGCGCTGGTACCATTTCGAATGGGGGCCGAAGTCGGTAATTACGCGGCCTTCTGCCGGACTGGCAATACCCGGCCGGGGATATGTCCAGATTACCGGCTTGGCGTGGTCCGGTGGGGGCAAGGTCAGCAAGGTCGATGTATCCACCGACGGCGGCCGGAGCTGGAAGGAAGCGACGCTCCAGACGCCGGTGCATACGAAGGCACACACCCGGTTTAATTTTGACTGGGCTTGGGACGGACAAGAGGCGGTGCTCCTGTCTCGCTGCACCGATGAACGGGGTGAAGTTCAGCCGTCGCGCGCGGAGTTGTACGACCACTGGGGCATCAGCAGCGCGGAAGCGCAAAAGCCCGCCCGCGCCATTCATTTCAATGCCATGCAACCCTGGAGGGTGGCCCGCGATGGGAGCGTACACGATGCGATGTTCGCTTAAGTTTCTCTTGCCGGTGATGATCCTGGCAGTCCCTGCGGCGGCGCTGGCGCAGTCGCCCACCTATAATGTGGGCAAGCCCCTGAGCCAGGAAGAAATCCAGGGCTTCGACTTCATGATCGGCCCCCAGGGACAGGGACTTCCCTCGGGGCACGGAACCGCCAAGGAAGGTGCGGCGATCTTTGCCAAGCGGTGCGAGGTATGCCACGGGCAGAATGGGGAAAAGGGGGTGCTCCGGCGTCTGGTGCTGGGCAGTCCCGGCAAGCCCTATCGCGGCCCTTTCAAAGCCGAGGAAAAGGACAGCGTAGCCTACTACCCGTATGCGACGATCGTGTGGGACTATATCAACCGCGCGATGCCCGTTCCTAAGCCGGGATCGCTCACCCACGACGAAGTATATTCGCTGGCTGCATTTCTGCTCTATCGGAACGGCATCATCCAAGAGACCGACGTCATGGACGCCAAGAGCCTGCCGAAGGTCGAAATGCCGAACCGGAATGGCTTCGTTCCGGCAGTGCCGGTGTATCCCCCGGATCCGACGAAGCCCAATTGGTTCTGAGCGCGGGCAACCGCGCGGATCGGGCTTGCGGGTGATGACCTTTTCCTCGGCCACGAAATCGATTCGTGGCCGAGGAAGTATGCGAAGTCGGCTTGGCTCTTCAGACCGCCCCAGCGAACGCCAAGGCTATTTCCGGAGGCTCACGGCGCGCACAAGCACCGCCCGACATGGCGACGCCGATGTGGTCGGCCAGCGCGGAACCGGTCTCCGATCCGGGTTACGTCTGTTGTGCTGGCGCGTCGCACCGCTTCCCGAGCACGCTCTGTCCTGCGGCGCAGGCGGGCTCCGGGTTCTCGAACACCGCGTCGATGGCCGCTGTCGATGGCCGGCTGTCGGTGGCCGGCTGTCGGTGGCCGGGTTGGGCACATTGTCCGACAGTTGGCCTCTTGTGATACGTTTGGCCTCTGCCGAACTCGAGGAGCAACGATGATGTCGCGTGACAGCATTTGCAGACGTGCCCCCTTTCGATGGATTGGTCCGCTTTGTGCGATCACGGCCTTCGCGCAGCTATTCGCGGTGCCGATCGGCGCAGCCGCGCAGGGGGCGGGTGATCCCCCCGCGCTCGCTCCGGGATTGCATGACCTGACTTTGGCGCGCGCGGGCGAACCCGCGATCGGCTACGCGCTCTCCATTCCGCCCACCTATTCTCCCTCGACACCCGTCCCTCTCATTCTTGCGTTGCACTATGGAGTGGGGAACCGGGACGCGACCGGCGTCGGTGCCGACATGCTGAAGGCCCTCATCGGTCCGGCGCTCGTGGGACTCGGTGCCATTATCGTCGCGCCGGATTCTGTACGCGGCAATTGGAGCAGCAAGGAAAACGAGAAGGCCGTGAACGCATTGCTCGACATGGTCATCGCCAATTACGCAATCGACAAGAAAAGGATTGCGGTCACGGGCTACAGCATGGGAGGCACCGGCTCCTGGGATTTGGCAGAGAAATTCCCGGAACGCTTCAGCGCGGCGATTCCGATCGCCAGCAGGCCGCCGGCATCGGCTGCCGGGTGGCGGCTTCCGGTTCTGGCGATTCATTCGCGCGACGACCAGGTCGCAGCTTTTGACCCGGCGGCGGCGCGAATTGCAGAGCTTCAGAAGGCCGGTGTAAACGCGAAGCTGATCGCACTGACCGGCATCACGCATTACGAAACCTCCCGCTTCAGAGATCCATTGCGGCAGGCGGTCCCGTGGTTGCGGGAGGTTTGGAAGTAAGATTGTAGCTTTGTGCGATAGCTTCCGCCGACACTCGACGGGGTGAGCAGGCTGCGCCGGCCCGACGGGAGCATGATCCTCGGCGTGGTTGGCGATTGCACCAATCCGACCCTGCGGCCGGAGGCGGCGGCGACCATCAAGAAGATCGCGCGGTATTGCGGCCACCGCCAAATTCGTCGAACATCGCCTGTCGCAGCGGGCCGAAGTCGGTGCGACATCATCGTTGGAGGGACATCATGCTCTGCACAGCCGCGTCGAGACCGAGAGCCCTGACCGCCGCGATTGCCGCGTTTCTCGTTGTGGCGGCCGCCGCCTCGGCGCAGGAAGCGACCGAACCGAAGGACCACGCCGCCCGGATCGAGGCTTTCAAGGCCTCCGTCATCGGCGGCGTCGAGGCGCGGCGCAAGCTCGCCCAGGTCATGAACGACACCGTGTTCAGCTTCGGCGAGCTTGCCTACCAGGAATTCGAGACCTCGAAATACCTGACCGCCGTGCTGGAGAAGAACGGCTTTACGGTCGAGCGCGGCGTTGCCGGCATCCCGACCGCATGGGTCGCCCGCTGGGGCTCCGGGCAGCCGGTCATTGCGCTCGGCAGCGACATCGATTGCCTGCCGAAGGCCTCGCAAAAGCCCGGCGTCGCTTATCGCGAGCCGCTGGTCGAAGGCGCGCCCGGCCATGGCGAGGGCCACAATTCCGGCCAAGCCGTCAACATCGTGGCGGCGCTCGCCGTCAAGGAGCTGATGGAACGCGAGCACCTGCCCGGCACGCTGATGATCTGGCCGGGCGTCGCCGAAGAGCTGCTCGGCGCCAAGGCTTATTTCGTGCGCGCGGGCCTGTTCAAGAATGTCGATGCGGTGCTGTTCGGCCATGTCGACAGTGAATTCGCGATCTCCTGGGGTCAGCCCAAAGGCAGCGGCCTGATATCGGTCGAATACACCTTCGAGGGCGAATCCTCCCATGCGGCGGCGGCACCATGGCGCGGACGTAACGCGCTGCGGGCCGTCGAGCTCATGAACATCGGCTGGGATTTCCGCCGTGAACAGCTTCGTCCCGATCAGCGCTCGCATTACGTGATCACCAATGGCGGCGACCAGCCGAACGTGATCCCGCCGCTGGCATCGGTCTGGTACTTCTTCCGCGAGCTCGATTTCGAGAACATCAACAAGAACTACGAGATCGGCAACAAGATTGCGGAAGCCGCCGCCATGATGACCGACACCACGGTGACCCGGAAGGTGATCGGCGTCGCCGCCCCGCGTCATTTCAACAAGCCGATCGCCGAGGCTGTGCAGGCAAACATCATGCGGGTTGGGCTGCCGCAATGGACCGACGAAGAGCAAGCCTTCGCCAAGGCCGTGCAGCGGCTGGTCGACGGCAAGGATATCGGGCTCAGCACCAAGGTGAAGGAGATCGAGGTTCCCCAGGCGCGGCCGGAAAGCGGCGGGTCGGACGATATCGGCGATGTGTCCTGGGTCGTTCCGACCGTGACGATCCGCTATCCGGCCAATATCCCGAACCTGCCGGGCCACAACTGGTCGAATGCCATCGCCATGGCGACCCCGATCGCCCATAAGGGGATCATCGCCGGCTCCAAGGTGGTGGCGACGACCCTGGTCGATCTCTTGGAGCGCCCCGGACTTCGTCAAGGAGGCCAAGACCTACTTCACCGACGTGCAGCTCAAGAACAACAAGACCCTGCCGCTGCTCGCCGATACCGACCAGCCGCAGATCGCGATCAATCGCGACACCATGGAACGGTTCCGGCCGCAGATGCGGGCTTACTATTACGACGCCGAAAAGTACGACACCTATCTCGATCAGCTCGGGGTCAAATTCCCGACGCTGGCGAGAACGCCCGCGCCGTGACGGCGCGGCGGGCGAAGTTCGCAAGCACGCGAAATTCACGATACACTCGGCCGATCCCGCGCTCGGGACAGTTCTGGTTCATGGAGATCGTCGTCGCGGGTACCCGCTGCAGGACAAGGGGAGATCATCATGCGCGACCGCTTCTCTGGCTCCAGGGTAACCGTCGCTATGGCGGCCGCAGCCGTAAGCGCCGCCATTTTGGTGTCCGTCAGCCAGGCCTCGGGTCAGGCTCCGTCGGCTTCCGACACGGCGCTGAAAACGCCTTGGGGCGAACCGGACCTTCAGGGAATCTGGACTGACGAATTCGATACCCCCCTGCAGCGCTCCGCCAAGTATGCGAACCAGGAGTTCTTCACCCCGGCGCAGCGCGAAGAATTGGATCAACTGCGAGGCACGCATTACGGCAGCGACCCGCGTCAGGAGCGTGGCTCCGCGAACGACGTCGGTGGCGCCTACAACACGGCGTTTTTGACCATAAAGCACGCCGGCCCGCGCACGTCGTTGATTGTCGAGCCGCCCAATGGCCGGATTCCGCCGCAGACGCCCGAAGCACGGACGGCGGCAACCGCCGATCGGGAATTTCAGCTCGCGCTGCTGCGCGCGACCGATGCCTGCAAGAACGGCACGCCGGCGTGCGCGGGAGGCAAATATGATCCGACGCCCTCGCCCCGGTTCGCGGAACTGCCGCCGCGCTATCATTCGGGTAACGTAACGCGTCTCAACCGCAGCGACGGTCCGGAGGATGACGGGCTGGCGGACCGCTGTCTGGTCGCCGGGTTGCCCGAGTTCGGCAGCCTGTTCGGCGGAAGCTTCCGCCGCATCGTGCAGACCCCCGGCGGCATCTCGATGTTTTACGACGTGAATCAAGGACAGGGGTGGCAGCGCAACATCGTCATGGACGGCAGCCCCCATTTGCCTGCGAACATCCGTCAGTGGTTCGGCGACTTGCGCGGCCATTGGGAGGGCAGCACGCTCGTGATCGACGTGACCAATTTCAGTCCCAAAACCGATTTCCTGGGGTCGCGCGAGAACCTTCATCTGGTTGAACGCTGGACGCGCACCGGGCCGAAAACCATCGAATATCAGGTCACGATCGACGATCCGACCGTATGGACGCGGCCATGGATCGCCAAACAGCAGTTCGCCCGGCAGAGCAACGAGGAAAACAGAATTTATTACGAACCGCGCTGCATCGAAGGAAATTATGGCTTGCCGGGGCTGCTGCATGGGCGGCGCGCCGAAGAGCGGGCCTTTGCGGAGGGACGCGGTCCCGATCCGAGAACCGTCGACAATGTCGGCGGTGTGGTGTCGGTTCAATCCGACCCGCTGAATTAGTGCTCCCCGGCGTGAACGGCCCCGGCGAGTCCTGCGGGCTGATCCGTTGTGCTGGTGATTGGATTGCATTCGATGAAGCATGCTCTCTTATTGTTGCTCGCCAGCGCAATGATCATTTGTGCAAACCGGCCTGCATCAAGCCAGGACTTGCACCCCGGCATAATCGGCGAAGACGATCGGGTGCGTCTCGACGAGCATGGACCACCGTGGGACGCTGTAGGCCAAGTCAATGTTGCCAGCTTGAGAATAATCGGCCAGTGCACGGGGACACTGGTGGCGACGAACCTTGTTTTGACGGCCGCACACTGTGTCATCAACCCGATTACCAAGAAACCATTTCTTTTTAGCGACATACATTTTATTGCCGGTGTGCGAGGAGCGGAGAACAAGGGTCACGCCACGGCGCAATGCCTGCATTTCCTGGCAAACTACCAATACGTTGCGCCGGAGAAACTTACCCCGACGATGCCTGCACAGAAAGTTCCTGTGGAGTTTTTTACTAACGACGTGGTCGTAATCGTTCTCAACAATAAGATCGAAGTCGATCCGGCACCTTTAGACGAACGTGTGATACCGCAGCCCGGATTGCGGCTCACGCATGTTGCCTACCCCGCCGATCATCGGTTTGTGCCCTGGGTTCACTTCGACTGCCACCTGCTGCGGTCCGATCTCGAGGCGGGTATGTGGTTGAACGATTGCGACACGCACCGTGGAAGTTCGGGTGGCCCATTGTTCGCCAAGGAAGACGGGAAGTATAAGGTGGCTGCCATCATGCTCGGCAGGGGCGGGCGTATTTTCAACAGGGCGATGCCTATTTCGAAATGGCTGGACCTGACCCGGAATGCAAAGTGCCCCTGACGGATGAGCAGGATAAGTGCCTCGCTTGGGGGCGCGAGTTGTCGCAGCCTAAAGCGATATCGCGGTCGGTGTCGGAGATGGCGGGACCGCTCGTCGTCCGATCTGACATGCGTGCACTCGCACCGCCGTCGTGGTATTGCTACGATCCGTTCGCCACCACACAATACCGTCATGCCAAGCCCTCGCCTCATTTTATTCGTCGTCGCTGTGCTTGTCTCCACGGTCGGGGGGATTGCGACCGTCCTGGCCCAATCGTCGCCGGAACCTGCGAAGGCGTCGCCGGCCGTAGTCAAGTCGGCCCCGATGGCCGACATCGTATTTTATCTGGCCCGTGGCGATGCGGATGCGTGTGGGCGAGGTTGCAACGAGTGGATTGTGGCAGAGGGCAAGATCGATCCCGGCGCCGCTCAGCGCTTTCGCCGGCTGCTGGCGAAACTGGGGCACCGCAGACTTCCCGTCTTCTTTCATTCGCCAGGAGGTTCGGTAACCGGGTCGATCGAACTGGGCCGGCTGATCCACGATCAAAAGTTGGAGGTCAGCGTTGCGCACACGATTTCGCTGGGCTGCGATCTCGACAAGCCGCTCGAAAAACCATGCGAGGCGCTGAAACGCTCCGGGCAGGAGTTGTTGTCGGAATTCGACCCGACGCTCGCCATGTGTAATTCGGCATGCGTCTTTGCTCTAGCCGGGGGCACCGTTCGCTCTCGTTCCGCCGGGGGTGAAGCTCGGTATTCACGACGTCGGGCTCGATCCCGAGAAAACGACGTCACGCGGCGCCCTCGCCGAGGCAAAGCGGATGGTCCATGCGCGCATCCTGGAATATGGGCGTGACATGGGAATCGACAAGGCGCTGCTTACCGCTTCTTTCGCCGTTCCGAACGAGTTGGTGAGATTTCTCGAGCGGGACGAACTCGTGCGCTTTGGAATAGACCGTAGAGAGTTCGGCGAAACCGTCTGGCATTTCCGCAACAAGCCGACGATCGCAATCCAGAAGAGATTTTTTGTCCACGCTGACGGCGGCGAGCAGTCCCGCTATCTCAACGGCTTTGTGAGCCTCCAGTGCGGAGGCGAGCAAGAAATCCGTCTGGCGTTTGCGCAGGAGCGCGACTCCTCCGAGCAGAAGTCCGCCGATCCACTTCCCGTCCGGATCAATTTTAGCGGACAGGGCATCGTTTTGCGGAACCAAGTCCCGTCGCGTCAATTCGATATGCACTGGATCTCGCTATCGCCGGACATGTTCGATTTCTTTGGTCGCGGCGCCGACATTAAGGTATCCGGGATCGATCGGGGCCGAAACGACGGATCGCCAGGCAGCGTCACGCTGAACATGGATGGATTTTCGGACGCGTCCGTGAAATTGCGAAAGAGCTGCGACGAATTGGCACGCAACGCAAATGGCCGTGGCGCCGCCGATAAAGCCGGTTGCGGCTCCCTCCGATCTCGGCGCCAAATCACCGCAGGTGCAGAATCAACTGGCCCCGCAGAGCCCGGCGGTTTCGCAGAATGCACCGCCCGCACCAATTCCGCCGAGGCCACCTCAAACGGTCGAACTCACCCAGGTTGTCGCTGCCGAGCGAAAGCATCGTCTGGAGTTTTTGTATTCCGTCTACCCGGATTGTTCCTCGACCGGCCAAACCACGGCGCGCATCCTCGAACAGCCGCAGCACGGTACGCTCACGATCGAGAACGGCCAGGGATTTACTAATTTCTCGAAGAGCAATCAGCGATACGAGTGCAATAGCCGCCAGTCGAACGGCATGCTTGTTTTCTACCAACCAAGTTCAGGATATATTGGGACGGATTCGATCACGCTTTCCGTTATTTTTCCGTTGGGAACTCCCTCCACGCGGCATTATTCGATCGAGGTGAGATAAACGGGCGCTTCGGGAAGCCGGTGGGCGTGCGCCGTGGAAAGGCGGCGCTTTTGCGGTGGAGCGAGTCCCACCCGTCGACCGCTCCAGCCGGAAGCAAACGGAGCAGCCACGGCGGCGACGAACGGGCTGAAGCCTCCGGTCAGCGTGGACGATGTACGGTGACAGCGCCAGTTGCCGACATGCCGCCGCGCCAGGTCTGCGCCGCTGTGGGCCACGCAAATGGACATTCGGTCTTCGGCGCCAGGAGAACCTATGCTACAAGGCCTGCGTACCAAGGATCATACTTGGAAAAGCCAACGGCTGTGGTCCATCCGCCATCTTCGAGATGTACGCAGCAGCCGCGACAGTAACCAGGGAGAGCGCCGATGATGGATCAGATCAGACGCAATATCCTAGCAACCGGGGCGGCGGCTGCCGCAACCGCCGCAATACCTCAGGCATTTGCGCAGCAAGTCGACCAGGGAGGAACTTTCAAGTTCTACGAAAAAGGGAACGTCCGCATCCGCTACCAGGAGGTCGGCTCCGGCTTTCCGCTGCTGGTCACTCCCGGCGGAGGATTGAACTCGCGCATGAGCAATTGGGCCAACGCGGTCATCAATGCGATGGAGGCGTTCAAGACCGACTTCCGCTGCATCACCATGGATCAGCGCAACGCCACAGGCGGCGAATCCACGGGGCCTGTCCCGGTCGACAAGCCGTGGGACGCTTTCGCCGACGACCAATTGGGGCTGATGGACCACCTCGGCATCCGCCAGTTCTTCTTCTTCGGCAACTGCATCGGCGGCTCGTTTGCCCTCAAGCTGATGGAGCGTGCCCCGGATCGCGTCGTCGCAGGGGTGCTGAGCCAACCGATCGGCCACCGTCCTGAGAAACCGGACGTGATGTACGATTCCGGACGTGATGTCTGGGCCAAAGAGCTCAGAGCCAAACGGCCCGATGTGTCGATGGAAACCATAGAGAAGTATTTGCGCGACCTTTACCGCGCCCGGCCAGACTTCGTTTACAGCGTATCGCGCGACTTCGTGCGTTCCTGCCAGACACCGATGCTTGTCCTGCCGGACGACACTGAGGCGCACGCATACCAAGTGGCCATCGATGTCGCATCGCTGGCGCCGAATGCCGACATCTCGGTCTATCCCTGGAAGGACCCGCCCGAACTGAAAGCCCGCACGATCAACCGCGTACGCAGCTTCCTGAAGGCTCATCAACCTGCCACGGCGGCCCGCTAGAGCGATTTCCGCTAAGATCGACGCATCCACCGACGTCATGGCCGGGCTTGCCCCGGGCTCGTCCGGCACGGCCACGCCGATGCGTGTTTGTTGGCACGCAAGTGCCCTTCGCATGAGATGGCCGCGCCGAGGTTCATAAAGATGCGTGAGGTCGGTGAAGTGCAGCAGGCTGCTGAAAAACGTCTCCTGACAATCTATTGCGAATATGATTTGGTGTCTGCGCGATTTGTGGAGGCACGAATGCGGGGCATGGATGCGCGGTCGGGAGAGTTGTTCTCTTATGTGGACCTTGAGAAGCGGGTGCCTGCGAAGCATCCACTGCGCCTGGTCCGCGGGGTCGTGAACGACGTTCTGGCGGCCCTCGATAGAGATTTTTCCAAGGCTTACGCGGATGGTGGCCGGCCTTCGATACCGCCTGAGCGGTTGCTGCGGGCGCTGCTGCTGCAAGCGTTCTATACTATCCGGTCGGAGCGCCAGCTCATCGAGCAGCTCGATTACAACCTGCTGTACCGCTGGTTCGTCGGGCTCGGCGTCGACGAGCCGGTGTGGGTGCCGACGGTGTTTACGAAGAACCGCGATCGGCTGCTCGAAGCCGACGTGGCGCGCAAGTTTCTCGCCGAGCTAATGGATCATAAGGAGCTACGCGGGTTGCTGTCGGACGATCACTTCTCGGTCGACGGCACGCAGATTGCAGCCTGGGCCTCGATGAAGAGCTTCAAGGCGAAGGACGGCTCGGACGATCCTCCGGGGCCGGGCCGCAATGGCGAGCGCAATTTTCACGGTGAAAAGCGCAGCAACGCCACCCATGTCTCGACCACGGATCCCGAGGCGCAGCTTTACAAGAAGGGACCGGGCAAGGAAGCCAAGCTCAGCTTCATGGGTCACACGCTGATGGAAAATCGCAATGGGCTCATCGTCGCGGCGGCGCTGACGAAGGCGACCGGCACCGCCGAGCGCAAGGCAGCGGAAGAGATGATCGTGCGCCGTTCGCCGGGGGCGTCGCCTTACCCTCGGCGGCGACAAGGGCTATGACGCAGCCTCGTTCGTCGCCGACATGCGCGCGCTCAACGTGACGCCGCACGTCGCACAGAACACCAGCGGCCGGCGCTCCGCCATCGACGCCCGCACCACGCGCCATCCCGGCTATGCGGTGAGCCAGCAGAAGAGAAAGCGCATCGAGGAGCCGTTCGGCTGGGGCAAGATGATCGGCGGGCTTGCGCGGCCCATGCTGCGCGGTGTCAAAAAACTCGGCTTCAAGTTCACCCTGACGATGGCCGGCTACAATCTGATCCGCCTGCCAAAGCTCCTTGAGGCAGCATGATCAGCATAAACGCGTGACGGATAGCCGTGACTTGCCTCGGTCAATGACTATCAACAGAGCACCGGCTACGCCAAACGCGTTATGTTGGCACGCCGTGCCTTCCGCAGCCGAGATGGCCGACAAGCCCGACTATGACGAATCCGTTTCAGCGGAAATCGCTCCTAGTGTTCCGATTCTGACGGCTTCCGACCTTCCCCTGTCATTCCCCGCCAAGCGGGGAATGACACCGCAGCCGAGTTCCACGGATTCGGTCCGTTCCAGCAGAATTTGCTCAGTCGTAAAACGCGGGAGCGATCTTCCGCTTAGTCCCGGTGGTGTAATCGTGCTGGATCCACAAGCTGCGCGTGGTTTTGTTTCACGAATTCTTCGATCATCTCGCGGCTCTTCGCTGTCTGCTCCCTGTCGGTGTCGAAGTTCGGAACTTTCTTGTACGTGATCTCTTCCGGATAGTGATAGAGATCGCCTGCCAACAGGACGTTCCCGGTGTTCGCGAGCTTGAGAAACAGGGCCTGGTGCCCGGGCGTATGACCCGGCGTGGACTTGATGACCACGGTGCCATCGCCGAACACATCATGATCCTCGCCGTTCAGTAGAACCGTTTTGCTGTTGGCAAGGCCCTCGAAAAACTTCGGGTCCGGCACGCGGCTTCCTGCCGGCCGCGGGGCGAGGATCGGGTCGCGGTCGCCCTTCTGCACGATCCAGGTGGAACGGGCGAACAGGCTGGCATTGGCGACGTGATCGCCATGGTAGTGGGAGAGCGCCAGATAAGTGATGTTGGCCGGGGTGTAGCCGATCGCGGCGAGTTGCGGGAGCAGCGGGCGATCGACCGTGTAGTTATTCAGCTTCTGGGGCGAGACGCCATCCTTGAAGGCGCCGTCGGGGATTTCACCGGTATCCCAAATCATGGTTCCGCGCGGGTGAGCGATCAGGAAGCAGGGCGTGACCATTCTCGTGTCGGCCACTTCGTTCGGCTTCAAGCCGTAGTTGTCGACGTTAGGAGGTGTAATGATGCCGCAGTCGAGAACATAGAGACGCAGCGATTGCGGGGGCTGAGGCTGTTGGGCGTTGGCCGGCGGGAAACCGAAGGCCACAGACATAGCCGCCGCCAGGATGGCGGGCACGGTACGAATCGACATAGAATCCTCCCGTTTCTTTGAAAGGGCGCTGGCCGCGGCGGCTCGCCGGCGGGAACGATAACCCGTGGCTTTTGCCTTCCCGGCGGTTCACAATCTAAGCTATGCGCTGCGCGCTGTCAGCCTTACTGTTGTTGACCTGTCGCAAGCCCACGCGTTGTCCGGTTTTCTGTGCCCGCACAGGAGCGGGGCGAATCCCTTTGCACGCCGCTCGACCGCGAGACTGCATCTCGATCTACGGCCTCCCCATGATGTGCAGGTGGGCGGAGGGGGTTCCCGCCCACATAATATACGTCCCGGTGTCGCTGTAGGTGATTGGCAACCCCGTGGTTTTGGGATCGAACGGCATCATGATCATCCAATGTGGACCGATTGCGAGGGGAGCGCTGGTCTTGTCGTCGCGATCGGATATGCTGCGCTGCGTCGCGCCCGCAAGCATGTATGTGATGCGGGGCTTCGCGTTAGTCGTGTAACACGAGGCGGGTTGGGCAACGAATTGGGGCTTGCCGGGCTGGCAGATGAAGTCGTTATTGCCTTCGCGTAGAACGATCCTGTTGCCCTGCGCATCGGTACCCATGATGCGCGCCTGGTCGGTAATTTCCTTGGGCCCGGCGGCGATTGCGCGCGCCATTTGAATTTCTGAGGATTCGACCGACACTGGGCCGCCCTCATCCAGCATGTGATCGGCCAGATGCTCCATCGGCGTGCCGACCGGCTGCCCCATGATGTGCAGGTGGGCGTATGGCGTGCCGGCCGACATGATGTACGCGCCGGTGTCTTTGCGCGTGACCGACAGCCCTGTCGTCTTCGGATCGAACGGCCACAGGATCATCCAATGTGGACCGATCGTAATCGCCGGGCTGGTCTTGTCGGACGGATCGGACACGCTGGGCTGCGCGGCACCCGCAAGCATGTAGACGATGCCGGGCTCGGCGTTCGTCGGCTTGGCTTTGTGCGCCGCCATATCCGCGCTCCACAGCCGCGCCGCCTCGTTCGAACACGATGCGGGACGGCCAAGGACGGGATTGCCGGGTTGGCACGTGAAGCCGTTGCTGCCTTCACGCAGAACCATTCGCTTGCCTTGCGCATCGGCGCCGACGATCCGCGCCGAGTTGGTAACGTGCAGCGGACCCGCAGCCATGGCCCGCGCCGTCTGGACTTCTGCCGGCTCGCCCGCAGCGCCGCCGCCCTCACTTATGTCCATGTGACTCTGATCGTCCGCCTGTTGCGTCTGCGCTCCGACCGAACCTCGTTGGCACAACAGCAGACCGGCGAAGAGGATGACGACCAAGCTATTCCGTCGGACGAATTTCATAGTCTCCCTCGCTGCGTTCTGGGCAACAGTCAGTGAGCTGCTTCGTTTGGACGACCAACCTCATCATCGTGGATAGACTACGTTCACAATCCATAATCTTAACATGGGAGCGGGGTCGAGCGCGTGGCCCGGAACTCGGAAAACGCCGGCCCCTCCAACATGAAGCTGGTTGGAAGGCGCCGGCGCTTTTGGATGCACCACGGCGGCAATCGTGCAAGAGCCGGCTTCGTCCCGGTCGGCGCCGCCGACTGCACCTGCCGTCGTCGAGCCGCTGCTACGGGCGGAAGCCGGCGGAATGCATGCAGGCCTTGTATGAAAATGTGCGATTCTCCATGGTCCCCCTGCTGCCGGATCGTGGAAATTGTCTTTTAGCCTGAGCGATGCACCTTGAAATGGCAGCGTCCCGGCCTGCGGCCGAGGCTTGCGATGCCCACGCGGCGGCCGAAAGCCCCGCCAAGAATGCGATCAAAAGCATGCTTGCGATTTTCATGTTTCCTCTCCTCTGGCGCTCGCTCATGGACTCATTCGGACAGCATTCAATCCTGGTAGTCAATCGTCCTGGACACCGGGTTTCTCGCGGTCCGTTTGAAGAACCGAAAGTAGGAAGGCGTGCCAACGAAATCAGCCCGCTTGAACGGGTGAATTTTCTTCACCGCGACATCGGGGTTGTTTGCTCTCCATTTCAAAATTTGGTTTTCGATATCCCTTTCGTCCTTTCCTGCAAACGTCACGGATTTCATTTTCCGGTTCCCTGACCGATCATGAAAGACCGCCCCCATGGCCAGCTTGGCGGTACTGCAAGCTCGGCACGAATTAAATCAAAAAATGGCTCAGACCGGGCCCTTGGGGGGTAGTCGATCTGAGCCAAATGCTCGGCCAGCGATCGAACGACCGAGCCCGCCGAATTTGCCACAATTTTAGGCGAATGGTCAATCGACGTGCAGACTTCTGTCATGCAGCCTTCTATCATATAGACTTGGGCCAACTACAAATCCGTCGCAATCTCCATCTACAATCTCACGATGTTTCCACTGGCCTGGGCCATCAAGCTCGAGTGCCCCCATTGCGGGCGGGTCGGCACGGCAATGGTTTCCGATGATGGTGCCGGTGGCGACGTCCGCATAGACAAGCCTTCACCCGGATTTGTTGTGGTGCAAAGGGCCGCCCCTGCCGCAAGGGACGACGTGCGATGCTCGACTTGCAGTAGCTCCGCCCTGAAATAGTGCCACGTTGACGCCTGCATCCCGGCCTTCGTTGCCATGCCGCTCCGCTTCCCGGCTCGAACGATCACGTCCTCAGAGTTGACGCAAGCACGCGCATGACGTCGATGAAGGCGGCGAGCGCGGGCTCGATCTGGCCGACCGGATAAGTCATCACGTACGAGTTGGTCGGCAACTGTAGCTGCACCGGAACCAGCGTAACCACGCGGGCATCGAGTTCTTGCCGCGCGCATTCGATCGGCACGAAACTCAGCCCTACGCCCATTCTTGTCAACTTCACCGCCGTGGCCAGGCTGTTGCAATTGATGATCTGTTCGAACTCGCACCCCCCTGCTCTTGAACCAGCCTTCGATCATCGGAATGTGGCGGCCCCTGGCGGGCAGCAGTATCGTTCGCTTCGCCAATTCATCGATCGTCAGCGGCTCTTGCGTCCATGTCGGCCCGGCCGCGATCAACGCAAGTGGGACGTCGCAGAACGGTTCGCTGATCAGATCCTGATCGAGCACGGGCCCCACGACGCACGCAATATCCAGCTCGCGGGTCCGAACCTCGTTCACATAGCCGAGGGACAATCCGACCTCGATGCCCATGGTGAGCTGCGGCAGATCGGCAGACACGCTCCGCAATATTTTCGGTAGCAAAGTATAGGCGATGGTTTCGGGCAACCCCAGACGAATGTGTCCCATGAGCGAAGACCGCTCACCGACCGTGCGCTGGATTTCACCGATATCGGCAAGCACGCGCTGCGCCAACGGCACCAGCGCGCGGCCCCGGAAGGTGATGTGACAGCGCCGTGTCGTACGTTCGAACAGCCGGACGCCGAGCTCGGATTCCAACTCCGAAATTCGCTTTGAAACCGCCGGCGGGGTGGCGTTCAATCGACGCGCCGCGCCCTCGAAGCTGCCCGCTTCCAGGACCGCCATGAAGGCCTCGAGCTCTTTGACGCTGGGCATGAGGCTTCAATGAAGTAGATTCGGGAACCGGACCACTGTTTCCATCCACCGATCGGTCGTTTGATTCTCAAAAGCTCGGGTCCGCGCAAGACACCGTCAGAACGGTGGCGAGGACGGAGCAGCGCGATCCTACCTACTACGTTCTCTGGCCGCCGGAGAGAAAATCCACACACCCGCGGAGTTTGGTTTGTCGGGGGCCGGGCCAGGTTTGCCCAGGCGCGGCCCGCTTTCTCGGACGTTTATCGGATAATGCCGCGTCCATACGCGATCCCAACGGACTGGCGGCCGTCGAATCGGGACAGAATTCCCGCAGGTCGCGCAGCGGACGGCACGAGCAATGCTTGAAGGTCTTACGAACCGCCGATTGACCAAGCCAAGCCGCACCAAATAAAAAGTCCGGTCGCGATCGCCATAATCAGCCTCACGGCGAATGCTTGGCCATTCCTCAAGGCGGTGGGCATAACCGGCACTCCAGCCAAGACGCGGGTGTTCATCGCATCACCTCATCCTAAGGGCCCCGCCACATTTTGAGGCATGAGTATGCGAGAGCTCTTCCACAACCACTAACGTCTTTTTTCTTGGTACATTCGTGAATAAAGTTCATGCTGCATCGCAACCGTAGGCTTTGCCGCTTCTTGGGAAGATTTTCCCTGACGATCGGCGATTTTGAAGGTCCCGCCGGGCGTCAGATTGGCAGCATCCCGCACCGACGCTGCCGGATTGGGCCTGCACGGCTCGAACACGTAGCGCTGTCCGGCGAATGCGTCGGCGATCTGGCGCGAGGACAGCCGTGGCCGTTGCCAACCTGAAAACAGAAAAGCCCCGCTTGCGACGGGGCCAAGTCTGTGAGGAAACGTCCAAGCAGGACGAACGATTTATGTTTCGCACGCCATATTTTGTTTCCGGAGAACATTTCACCTTATCAGAAAGCGAGGCTCTCTCATTCATAGAATTGCGGCGACAGCTTCCCCGCGTCGCGCTGCGGCTTGTCGTGGTTGATCCAGATCTGGCCCTTGTTCTGCGCCAGGACATCCGCCATGCGCGTCATCGAGGTCGCGGTCTTGTCCTTGTCGAAGTTGGCGCCCGGCACGACGCGGCCCTCCCAGTTCGCCTTGAAGTGGACGGCGTCGCCGGTGAGCAGCACCGCGCCGGTCTTGGGCAGCTTGACGAGCAGCGATTGATGGCCGGGCGTGTGGCCGGGCGTCGAGATGATGGTCACGCTGCCGTCGCCGAACACGTCGCGGTCGCCTTCGAGCTTGGTGACGGGGTGCTCCGGCTTGAAGCGCGGGCCGCCCTTGGCATCCGGCCATTCATATTCGGCCTTCTGGACCATCAGCATCGATTTGGGGAACAGCTCCACATTGCCGGCATGGTCGGGATGGGTGTGGGAGATGCCGACGAACTTGATGTCGTCGGGCTTGACCCCGAGCTCCTGCAATTGCGCCGCCAGCGCCTTCGGCCGCTTCCAGCTAATGCCGGCCGGGGGGGCGGGCTCGCCATCCGGCTTCGCGGCAATCGCGTCGTCGATGCCGGTATCCCACAGGAAATAGCCCTGAGCATGCTTGATCAGGTAGCAGTTGTCGACGATGTCCATGGGGACGCCGACATTCTTGCCGGGAGTCCAGCGCGACATGTCACCGGTGTGACCCTGTCCGCATTCGAGGACGTACATGCGCTCCACGCCCTTGCCTTGGGCGAAGGCGGCGGGGGCGAAGGCAAGCGCCGCGGCAGCGATGGCGGCAAATTCGAGGGCTTTCATCTGTTCCTCCATAGTTCCAACACAGGCGGTCATCGGCGAATGATTCCGACACCGGTCGGCGACACTACACCAACTTTTCCGGCGCGATACCCCCGCGGGGTTTCGCTGCGAGCGCAAGTCGTGTGGGGACATCGCGTAGAGATGTCGATGCGGGCGCCGATGCGGCGTTGTCAGCTTGCCGCAACCAACGTACAAACCTCGTCGAGGACAACTCATGGAACAGGAAGACAAACCTTCGGTCCGTCTGCTCTCCTTCGCCACCGGCGTGATCGGCGGCACCTTGGCTGCGATCGCCGCACAGATCTACCTCGCCGGGATGAAGGTCGAGCTGGCGACCGCATGGCATGACCTGTTCGTCACCTGGACCGCCCAGTTCAAGTCTGCTCTGGCGTGGTGGCTGGTGGCGGGGACCGCGCTCATCTTCGGCTACATCGCCGCCGCCCTGGCGCGGTTCCTGATGCTGCACTGGTGGCCGCTGCGGGCGCTGCGCTGGATCGCCGGCGCCGGCATCGTGGCGACACTTGCCGCCATCGGCCACGCCGCCGGCGGATCGGCGAGCGCCGATACCGCATCGCATGTGGGCGCCAGCCTGCTGGGCGGCGCCCTCGCCATGCTCACCGCGATGATCGGCGCGGGTTTCGGCGCGCGGGACTGACGGCGGCCCGCGCACGCCAGAGGAAGGGTCGTCAGCAGCAAGCGCTATTTGCCGCGCCTCTTGGCTTTCTTCTTGCCGGACTTCTTTCGCTTGCCGTCATCGTCGCGGTCATCGCCATCGCGGTCGTCGTCACCACTCTCGTCGTCGTCATCATCATCATCGCCCTCCGATTCGACCTCGTCATATTCATGGTCCGGGCAATAGCAGGGTGATGTCACGGTGATCTCGAATTCCTCGATCTCGTAAACGCCGCCAATACCCGGCTCGATCGATATCTCGATCTCCCAGGTGCATTTGAACGTCCGGGACTTCTGGCGCCCCTCCCCGCCATGCTCGCACTCGCAGGGCTCCGCGGTCATTTCGCCGGGCAGGATATCGGCGTCGAAGGCGTAGGAGATTTCCACATCGGCGATCTTGAACGTCCCTGTGGTATTTCCCATGACCTTGAGCTGGATGTCATCGATCTCGATGGTGTCGAGATCGTCCGGCTCGCCGCGCACCGCGATGGCGATCTTCAGCGCCGGCGGCTGAATTTGATCGAGGATCGCCGCGATATATGGGCGCAGGGAGAATTCCTGGCTAGCCGATCCCGCCACCGACACCGCGATCTTGTCGGGAAAATTCTGCGCGATGCGATCCCTGTCGGCCTTGGTGAACGACAGAATTCGCTGTTCGGTGTGGGACTTGCCACATTCGATCTCGACCGCGGACATGGGGCTTCCTTTGCGAGGAGGTGATTTGACTTCGCGCGCACCGGCCACATCACCTATCCGGGACTCGATGGACAATGGATGACAGCGCTAACCGCAGGGGCAATGATGACCGACGGGGAAGAGCACCGGGGCGCGCGGGGGGCCGCGCGGGCGTCCTCACCGCACCAGTTCGCGCATCGCCTGGTCGAGGCCCGCGAGGGTCAGCGGATACATCCGGTTGGCGAACAACTGCCGGACCATGCGGACCGACTGGGTGAACTCCCACTGGTTTTCCGGCACCGGGTTGAGCCAGACGCAGGCGGGATAGGTGCGCGTCACCCGCTCGATCCAGGTCTGGCCGGGCTCCGGGTTGACGTGCTCCACCGAGCCGCCGGGCATCACGATCTCATAGGGGCTCATGGCGGCGTCGCCGACGAAGATCACCTTGTAGTCGTGCGGATAGGTGTGCAGCACGTCCCAGGTCGGCGTCGGCTGGTCGAAGCGCCGGCGGTTCTCCTTCCACACCCGTTCGTAGAGGCAGTTGTGGAAGTAGAAATGCTCCATGTGCTTGAACTCGGTGCGCGCCGCCGAGAACAGTTCCTCGGTGAGCTTGATGTGCCAGTCCATGGAGCCGCCGACATCGAAGAAGATCAGCACCTTCACCGCATTGTGGCGCTCGGCGCGCATGTGGATGTCGAGATAGCCCTTGCGTGCGGTGTCCTTGATGGTCTCGTCGAGATCGAGCTCCTCCGGCGCGCCGGTGCGGGCGAACTTGCGCAGGCGGCGCAGCGCCACCTTGATGTTGCGGGTGCCGAGCTCGACGTCGCCGTCGAGATCGCGGAACTCGCGCTTGTCCCACACCTTCACGGCGCGGAAATTGCGGTTGGTGTCCTGGCCGATGCGGACGCCTTCGGGATTGTAGCCATAGGCGCCGAACGGCGAGGTGCCGCCGGTGCCGATCCATTTGCTGCCGCCCTGGTGGCGGCCCTTCTGCTCCTTGAGCCGCTCGCGCAGCGTCTCCATCAGCTTGTCGAGGCCGCCCAGCGCCTCGATCTCCTTCTTCTCCTCCTCGGTGAGATATTTTTCCGTGAGCTTCTTGAGCCATTCGGCCGGGATTTCCGCCGTCGCCGCGTCGGACAGAAGCTCGAGGCCCTTGAACACATGGCCGAACACGCGGTCGAACTTGTCGAGGTTGCGCTCGTCCTTCACCAGCGCGGCGCGGGAGAGATAGTAGAACTCGTCGACCCGCCGCGACGCGAGGTCGCCCTCCATCGCCTCCATCAATGTGAGATATTCGCGCAGCGTCACCGGCACGCCGGCGGATTTCAACTCATGGAAGAAGGTGACGAACATCGGCTATGCCCTGCCGGGATCGATCCCAGGGTCGATCCCAAGGTCGATCAAGCTGCGCCGTGCATGATCCGGGCCGAGACCGCACCGTGGAACCCGGCCGGAACAGGTCGAGCCGAACCCGCGCTTGCCTGATATATTACGCGGCGGTACAGCGGTCGAGGAAATCGAGAGGCGAAGCGCGGCGACCAATCGCGTCAGCGGCGCGCGCGGAGGACAGGGACGCCATGACAAATCATCTGTCGTCGCTGTGCCATTCTGCTGGCCGGCCTCGTGGTTTCCTTGCTCTTGGCGGCCGCGGCGCCGGCCGGTGCCCAGGATTATCCGAACCGCCCGGTGCACATCCTGGTCGGCTTCAATCCGGGCGCCGCGGCCGACCTGACCGCGCGCATCGTGGCCAGCGGCCTCGGGCCAGGTTTTCGGCCAGCAATTCGTCGTCGAGAACAAGCCGGGCGCGCGGATCGGCCATCGCCGCCGAAGCCGCGGCGCGGGCGCCGAAGGACGGCTACACGCTTCTGCTCGGCTCGTCCGCCAACGTCACCTACCAGGCGATCACGCCGAGCCTGACCATCGACATGATCAGGGATTTCGCGCCGATCGCGCTCATCTCCGAAGCGCCGGTCGTGCTCGTCGTGCATCCCTCGACCGGGGTGAAGTCGCTGCAGGAGCTGATCGCGCTCGCCAAGGCAAAGCAAGGCACCCTGCTCTATGCCTCCTCCGGCCCGGGCACCGCGCCGCATCTCGCCGCCGAATTGTTCGACGTCCGTGCCGGGGTCAAGATGATCCAGGTGCCCTACCAGGGCAGCCCGCAGGCGGTGACCGACCTGATCGCCGGGCGCACCTCCGTGATGTTCTCGCCGGCTTCCACCGTGATGCCCCAGGTCGAGGCCGGCAAGCTCGTCGCGCTCGCCTCCGCCGCCGCCAGGCGGCCGAGCGTCGCGCCCGACCTTCCCACCATGGCGGAGGCCGGGATGCCCGACTTCGAAACCGGCATCTGGTTCGGCCTGATGGCGCCGGCGGGCACGCCGCGCGACATCATCGACAAGCTCGCGCTGGCGGTGCCGCAAGCGATGGGTTCGAGCGAAGCGACCGCGGCGCTGCGCACCCAGGGCTTCGATCGGCTCAGCGGCGGCCCCGAGGAATTCGCTCGGTTATCTCGTCACCGAGACTGCCAAGTGGAACGAGGCGGCCAAGGCCGCGGGGTTGAAGAAGTAGCGCGCCGCGAAATCGGCGAAACCGCATCGATGATAGCATCGTCACGACAAACGCCGCCCGCGGCGCATCAAGGAGGAAAGCCCCATGTTGTCGCGTCGAAAGCTCCTCAACTCCACGCTCGGCGCGGGCGCCGGCATGGCGCTGGCATCGCAAGGTCCGCGGTGAACTCCCGAGCGCTGGCGACCGCACGTGCTCTTGCTCTCGGGCTCTTGTTCGCGTTTCCGGTTTCCGACGCGATCGATACGATCGCGGTCGCATCGCTCGTCCCGGTCCGCATCGCCGATCTCAGCTTCATTTCCCCCGCGCAGGGTCAGCCGGCCGCACCCGCGAAATCACCGTCGGATGCGCGCGATGCGTACGACGATGCAGCAAACCGCTTCAAGGCGATCTTGAGCCAGCGGCGCGGCCAGATCGATTCGAATCGACCGCTGCCGAACTTGCCGGGACAGGCGCTCTATCTCGCCCGCAACGACATGATGAGCGCGTACAAGGACCTCACCGACGCGCTTGCGTCGAAGATCGGAAGGCCCAATAAATTCGGAATTCCTCCGGCCTATTTCGATGCCGACAATGAGCCGCTTATCGACGAGTATACGAATCTTTTCAAACATCATGCAGGCGCCGCCCGCCGATGCGCAGAACTCGGACACTCCCTTCAAAGACGTCGTCGACTTGGGAACCGCTATCGGGCGGGCCAGGGGTCTCGACGCCGCGCATGCCGAAGCGGCAGGTCGTATCAGCTTGGGCCTCTTCTTTGCCGAGACGAACGGCAATCAAAACATGGGGAATGCACGCTCGAACACGTACAAGGGAAGTTTGCAGACAGGCCTTTCGGAGGATCGGAATGGTCAAAGGAAATGGGCGGCGATCAAAAAGTCGATCGCAGCCTTCGATCCTGCACTGGGCGCCCGCGACGACCGGGAAGAGGCGCGGGTCGGCAATTTGGATCATCGATTCAATCACTGGACCGCCGTGAGAGACGCCCTGATGAACGAGCACGCCGGCCTGTTCCCGCAGATACCGGCGATCGTGAAAGCATTGCCAAATCCGATCGATCAGATGAAGCTGTTTGAGCTGATCCAGATCATCCCCAGTCCCACCAAATCCGCTCTCGCTTCAGGCAACTTGGCCAACTACAGGATCACTGACCCGAAGATAATGGGATATTTGCGCAACAACAGCGTCTTCACCTATGGACAAGCCGACAGGGCAAAGAACATCTGCGACCTTCCGCGAAATTCTCGATGCGATGTGGCTCTTCAACGACAAATTCGAACGCGCGCTGTCCAAATTAAACGAGATCAAGGCGCGGCCAAAGGGGTAACGGTCACTAGCGCACCGTTTCCGAAGTTCGAATCATATCGATGCCATTGGACTTGTAGGGTGGGCAAAGCGAAGCGTGCCCACCATCGTCGTATCCGCGTGGGCACGGCGCGAAAAGCGCGCCTTTGCCCACCCTACTGATCGGTTTCATGGAATTGATCCACCAGATCGGTCCCTGCGCGGCCCTTCGCTTTCCGTGCCGGCCGGTGTATCCTGCCGCCCCCGCCACCTCCTGGAGATCAGACATGAGCACAATGCGGATTCTGACGGCCGCCGCCTTTGCGACGGTAATTGCGGTTTCCACCGCCTCGGCGCAGGCCCAGCGCGTCGCCGGCACCATCGACAAGGTCGAGGGCAATACCCTGTACATCAAATCGGCCAGCGGCCCGGTGAGCCTGACGCTCGCCGACAATGCGCTGGTCGTCGCCCGGGTGAAGGCATCGGCCGCCGACATCAAGCCGGGCGACTATGTTGCTACCGGCGGGGTTCCGCAGCCCGACGGTACGCAGAAGGCAGTCGAGCTGCGCATCTTCCCCGAGAGCATGCGCGGCAACGGCGAGGGACATCGGCCGGGATGGCCGGGCGCCCCCAACGGCACGATGACCAACGGCGGGGTCGGCCAGACCGTCAGCAGCGTCGACGGCCCCGTCCTCACCGTAAAACTCAAGGACGGTGACAAGAAGATCATCGTCGGGCCGAACGTGCCGGTCTCGCGCTTAGAGGTCGCCAACAAGAGCGAACTCAAGTCGGGCGTCGCCGTCGCGGCTCCCGCAGCCACCAAGCAGCCTGACGGTACCTTCACCGCCGCCCGCATCGACTTTGGCCGCGGCGACGTTCTGCCCTGAGCGGCCGCTAGGTCGTTCGAGCGGAAATTGCGGCCCGGATCGACACGAGGCGTCGAACCGGGCCGTATCGTTTTGCAGAACCGAGGACTGAAGCTGCGGACGGGATGACTGCGCCCCCGGGCACCGCGCCGCATCTCGCCATCGATTTGTCCCGAGGAGGCTGATCGATATGTCGAAACTCGAAAACGCCGTACGCGCGTTGGAGAGCTGCCCGACAAGACCATGAAAGGGAGGCAAGCATGACGTTGCAGATGCGGGATTTCCTTTTGGTGGCGACACTGGCGTCGACGATGGCGTCGACGATTCCGGCCCCCGCCGCCTGGGCACAGGCGGTATCGCCGGCAACCGGGCCGGCCGGCAACGCGGCGCAAAGCGCCGCCGCGATACCGGATTTCTCGGGCATATGGGCCCATCCCTATCTTACCGGCTTCGAGCCGCCGGCATCGGGGCCTGGACCGGTGCGCAACAGGTCGCGCCGGGGCGACGGCGTCGCCAACTTCCAGCAACTGGTCGGCGATTACACCAATCCGATCTTGCAGCCCTGGGCAGCCGATGTGGTGAAGAAGCACGGCGAGATTTCCTTGGCCGGCCAGGGTTATCCGACGCCGAGCAACCAGTGTTGGCCCGGCGGCGTGCCCTACGTCTTTTGGGACTTCTTGGTGCAGATCTTCCAGCGGCCCGACACCATCTTGATGATCTACCGCCAAGGCCCTGAACTGCGCCATGTGCGCGTGAACGGAACTCATCCGGCGCAGGTCATTGCGTCCTGGTATGGGGATTCGATCGGCCATTACGAAGGCGACGTGCTGGTGATAGATACGGTGGGGATCAAGCGCGGGCCGTTCGCCATGGTCGATATGTATGGCACCCCGCACGGCCCCGCGCTGCATGTGGTCGAGCGCTACCGCCTCGTCGATTACGACGGCGCCAAAGACGCCATCGAGCGCAACGCCAAAGAGAACTCTTATATCGCCGCCACCGCCGCGGCGGGTGTCGTCGACGTCGATCCCGCCTACCGCGGCAAGCTGCTGCAACTCCACTTTACGGTCGAGGACGGCGGGGTTTTCACCGTGCCCTGGACGGCGACCATCACTTATCGGCCCAACCTGGCGCCGTGGAGCGAAGTGGTCTGCGCCGAAAACATCCAATGGTATTCCGGAAAGAACTCCGCTGTACCGCAGGCGGATAAGCCGGATTTCTGAGCGGAGCGGCTGCACCCCGCACAGCCCGTAGCCCGGATTGAGCCCTTGCGAAATCCGGGGCCGGCGGGAGTGATAAGCGGGCGTGTGCGCCAAACCCCGGATTTCACTTCGTTCAATCCGGGCTACGCCTACCAGTCGATCCAGCACCCGCTATCGGCGTGATGGGATCTGCCGTACGCAGATTCCAATGCAGCCCGAACCGCGATAGGCTGCCGGCAATCATAGGGACCGAGGATGCGACGGCGGGAGTTCATCGCGGCGCTGGTCGGAGCGACCTGTCCGATTTCCGTCGGCGCGCAGCAATCCGGTAAAGTACCTGTGGTCGTCTATCTCGCGCAGGGGCCCGAAGACGATTCCGAACTGCGCGCCCGCGCGGCTGCGTTTCGCACCGGATTCGAAAAGCTGGGGTGGATTGCCGGTCGCAACGTTTCCATCGAATATCGCTGGGGAAAGACCGAGTGGGGCAAAGAGCGGGCTGTTGCGTCCGAAATCGTGAGCACGGGCCCCAGCGTCATCCTGGCCTCCGGCACCGCCATGACCGAGGCATTCCGAGATGCGACCAAATCCGTTCCGATCGTATTTGTGGACGTTACCGACCCACTTGCCGCAGGTCTCGTGAACAGCATGGCGCGCCCCGAGGGCAATCTGACCGGTTTTGCCGATTATCAATTTTCGATGGGCGGCTATTGGATGGCGGTCCTCAAAGAGGCGGCGCCCCGCGTAAAGCGCGCTCTCGTCATTTCCGCGCCAGGAGATTTTGGGCAGGAGGGTCTCTTGCGCGCGGTCAGCGTCGTCGCCGCCGGGGTGGGAGCGAAGGTCGTTCCAGCGGCGGTCCTGACTGCTTCGGAACTGGAGAAGGAAATCAATGCCTTTGCGCGGGAGCCGAACGGCGGCATCATTGCGTTGCCGGGCGATCCGAGCCGTGTTCTCCGCGACGTCATCACCACATTGGCAGCCCGGCACCGCCTGCCGGCAATCTATGGCGACCGCCTTGCAATCGCACGCGGCGGCTTGATGTCCTATGACGCCGACATCGTCGACCTGCACAGGCGGGCCGCCTTCTACGTCGATCGCCTTCTCAAGGGAGCAAAGCCGAGCGAGCTTCCCGTGCAATTGCCGACCAGATACGACTTGGCCGTCAACCTCAAAGCTGCAAAGGCTCTCGCCTCACCATTCCGCTCTGGTTTCTTACAACGGCCGACGAAGTCGTCGAATGATACGTAAGGTCGTTCCTGCTGCCAACCGAGTTCGCATTCGTTCTGAATCCGCAAGCGGCGAATACGTTCGGCATCAAAGCCCGCCAGGGCAGCTCGCCGTCATCGACGCGGCTGATCGACCAACGCAGCCCCAGAGACGATCGGCAGCGACGAACGCTTGCGCGGCGAGGACACGACGATGCTGTCAAGCTCGGCGCCAAACGCGTCCGCTTGTTCAATTCCACAGTGCAGCCGGCGTTCAGGTTGGTGTCAGGGCGTTGTCAGTTAGTTATGCGATGGTTTTAGAAGAATTATAGATTCCTTGATGATGGCAACAAACGAGCAATTCACGTAGCAATCACACCGCTGTCGAAATGAGTTGAATCGCGTATCAGCCAAGCGCCGCAACCGGCGCGACCGACGATCACGTCGTCGCCCTTCAAACTGTCCGCTATCAATCGCAGAAGACTTTCATCGGATTTTGACGGCCCTCCAACGTCGAACTGACGCCTGCCGTGTCAAAAAAAGCCCCGCCGTAGCGGGGCAGTTTTGACGAAACGCGCACCTTGGGGGAACGCGTCTTCAACATATCTCGCCTGAGGGGTCTTTGTCCATCCGTCCTGGTTATACAATTTACTAATTATACCAAGAACCGCACTTTTATCTTAGGTGTCACAAACTGCTACGGCCACTCCAATATAATCGTGTGCGCCTCAGAATTCAGCTCCCTTTCAGCTTCGGCCCCGAATGCGGTGCCCCACACTTTTTGTGTTCCAAATATCCATCAGTTGGTCTTGGGCATAGAAGCGAACACAAGCCAATATATCGGCCTTCAGTCACCGCGCCTGACACGAAAGATAACGGGCAAAGTAAAGCTCAAGCCGTCCTGCGCGACGACAGAAGGTGGCCTCGGAACGGGATCTGATCGTCGGATCATGGCGAGCGCCGCCACGTCGAATGAGGCATCGCCCGAGCTCAGCACGATGCTTGCGGACAGGACGTGGCCCGTCTCATCAAGAACAAAGCTCACGAGGATCTGCGCGGTCTGTGACGAACGATCGGTGGGATAGCGTTTGTGCCGATTGAAATGCGCAATCAGCTCCTTTTGCCAGGTCGCCCGTACACGCTGCGGGCTCTCTCCAGTTCCTTGCACAGGGGCCACCGAGCGGGTCGACTGCTCGATGATTTCGGAGGTCGGCACAGCGGTTGCTTCCACTGCAATCAATTCAACCGACGGAACCGCCGCGGTCGTTGGAACATTCGGCTCATCCGCTTTCGGCTTGTTCGTTTCGATCGGAGCGACGACGCGTTCGGGGTCCTCCGTCTCGACCGGCACTGCGTGAGGCAAGTCGGACGGCTCGATCACTTCCTTCGTTTCGACGACCTTCGGAGACGCTGCGGATGCCTCGACATCGGGTCCCGGCGGCAATTCCGTGGGTTCGACGCGCCGCGCAAGCAATTCGATCCCGATTTCTATCGCCGGCGCACCGAGGTCCTCGTCGAAATCATCATCGCGCAGATAGTCGAGAGCCAGCGTAACGCAAGCGAAGTGGATCGTCAGGGCGCCGAGTGCCGCCAACGCCCACATTCGTGGCGACACTTTCTGTGAAGACTCAAAATCGGACATCCGGGCACCCCGGCAACTCAAGGATTCGACTTTACCGGTCCGGGCAATGCCTGTGCCGCCGGCCTGGGGACACCTTCGAGCGCGACGAGCGCTATCTTGAGATACCCCCCGGCACGAAGAAGCTCCAATACGTCCATTAGCTCGCCATAGGGCACGGCGCGATCCGCACGGAGAAAAATGCGGCGATCTTTCTCGGTCTCAGGCCAGCCATCGAGTGACCTCACAAGGTCGATTCTTTTGACCATTGTCTCATCAATGGCAACCTCAAGATCGGCTTTGATCGTCACATAGACAGGCTTGTCCGGCTTCTTTGTCGGAACCGCGGTTGAGGTCGGCAAATCGACGGGAAGATCGACAGTCGACAAGGGTGCGGCCACCATGAATATGATAAGGAGAACGAGCATGACATCGATAAACGGCGTGACATTGATCTCATGCATTTCCTCGGCATCATCATCCCCGATATCGCTGTCAAAGGAAAAGCCCATGGATCACTCCGCCGCATACGGACGCACGCGTCCGTGCGCGCGGTCGAGGTCGCGCGACACCAGCCGACCGATCGCTCCGGATGCACGACCGGCCAGGTCGAGATAGCCCCTCGTGGTTCGTATAAGATAATTGTAGATGATTACTGCTGGAATCGCCGCGGCAAGACCGCAGGCGGTGGCCAGCAAGGCCTCGGCAATTCCGGGAGCTACGACCGCCAGGTTCGTTGTCTGTGACTTCGAAATGCCGATGAAACTGTTCATGATGCCCCACACCGTGCCGAAAAGGCCTACAAAGGGAGCGGTCGATCCTATCGTCGCGATAAGACCCAAGCCCTGGCGGGTCGCACGGGCTTCCGTGCGCAGAATTTCATTGAAGGTCGAAGCCACTCGCTCTTTGACACCGCGCTCATCTCAGGTTATCGGTAGAGTTCCGAATTTCCTGCATCGCGGCCGCCAACAAACTCGACAGCACGTTCCGGCGGCGGCCCAACGCCAATTGAGCTTCGGCAAGCGTTGTCGTTGTGGAAATCCGGGCAAGTGATCTCTCGAGCTGCCATTGGCTGAGATTGAGTTTCGCCGACCTCGCAAGGAAGATCGTCCAGGTAACGAATGAAGCGAATGCCAAGCTGATCATGACGGCTTTGACCAGAGCATCAGCCGAAAGAAACATAGACCAGGGCGAAAGATCGTGGAGCGTAGCGGACGGCGTTCCCAAAGGCCGTGCATCGGGCAGCGAGGCCGATAGGCGCGCCCGGCGCAATCCAGTCGCTCGAGATGCTGCGCCACCGCGGTCATCTGAACTCTGTGACGGCGTCGGGGCGGATTGTGTAGAAACCCGTTGTTGGATGATATCGGAATGCTCCTGTGCCGCTAAAGGCGATGCAAGCCAAAAGATCGCCATTGCCATCATTACATGCTTATTCATGATTTAACTCTGCCCGCGAAAGACGCCCTTCAATTGTTGGTCCGAGCGCCGTGCTGGCGATCGAACGTGGCGCTTGTCTAACAAGCGTGACAACCGTACTGGCCCTCGAGATTTACCGACAACGCCCCTTGCGACACCGCTATCGGCCGGCTTGACAAAAGAGTTAAACCGATGTGGTCTTTGGAGGCCAAAGCACGACATCGCAATGCCAAGCATGCGGCATCATGACGTAGCGTACCCCACTATGGTTTATCGCTGTTCGGACATTCTTTTCGGTCGCATTTGCTCATTGGAATTGGAAATTAGCAAAAATAGTATACTCCCCCATAGATATTATTTTATCGTTTGATGTATTTTATTGTGACGACCTTGCAACACGGAACTTTAATTCTCACAAACTATTTGCGCCGAATTGACAGCAAGAGTTAAACGTTTTTAACATTTGAATTGAGGTCAAAAGTCTAAAAGCAGTCGACCTCAGCCAACTGAAGACGCCGTCGCGCTCCACAAATGTGATCGACCCAAGTCGCGCACGGCAGAGATACCGTGCGCGGACAGTCCGCGCGTTGCTGCGGAATGGACCCCGTGGTGCGTGCTGGCTTGCGTGGCAGGCGTGCCGCTTTCAACGCGTTTCGAGCGATGTATCAGCTACGGTTCACTCTCGGGGGCTTTGGATCATGCTGTATTTTTTTGCCGGAATCGTGCCGCTTGCCCAGCGTAGATCACGATGGCTTGGTTCCACGATTTTGGCAGCATCGCTAATTTCCGCATGTGGTGTGCGCGCATTCTCAAGACACGCCACCTCCCGGCG
This sequence comes from uncultured Alphaproteobacteria bacterium, assembly GCA_963746235.1. Classification (GTDB taxonomy): domain Bacteria; phylum Pseudomonadota; class Alphaproteobacteria; order Rhizobiales; family Xanthobacteraceae; genus JAJPKK01. Next base: position 38,920 of record CAVVCE010000171.1, on the reverse strand, counting down.
TGCCCGCCGCTCCGGCGGTGCCAACCGCACCCGCCGGCACGGACGTTCCCGCCACGACGCCGGCGCCGGCCGCGACACCCGCCAATTCCGGAAATCCAAATCTTCCCTCGGTCACGATCGATGCACCTCGGACTCGTCAACGCCCCGTCGGAACCAAACCCGCCGCAGAGCCGCGAAAGGCCTCGCGTACGCAGCGTAGCGCCGCAGGCTCCGAAAACGCCTGCCAGACCGGCAAATGCACCCGAGCAACGACCGGCGGCAGCTCAGCCGCCGTCAGCGACAACATCGACAGCGGGGTCCGCGCCTGCGGCAACGCCTCTTGCCCTCGGAACCGTCGCGGAAATCGCAAGCCGCCTCGGCATCATCGTCCGCGAGGTTCCGGCCTCCGTCGAGGTCGTCAACCAGCAGACCATGACGGAGCAAGGCTATCGAACCACCACCGAGGCCGCCCAAGGCGCGGTGGGCGTGCTGGCGGGTGATGCGGGTGGAGCTCCGGCCGGATATTCGATGCGGGGCTTCGACTTCAGCCAAGTCAACATACTCTACAACGACATCAACATTGGTCCGCAAAGCTTCACCTCGAGGGTCATGGATACCTTCGTCCTGGACCGGGTCGAATTCCTCAAAGGCCCTTCGTCGTTGATGTCCGGGGAAGGTGCCATTGGCGGTGCGGTCAACTACGTGAACAAGGTACCGACCACCGGACCCGTCAAAAACGAAGCGTTCGCGTCGGTAGACAGCTTCGGCTCGGTCCGTTCCGGATTCGGCTCGGGCGGCAGCACTTCGCTCGCGGGTCTCGATTATCGGTTCGACATGAGCCAAGACCACGTCAATAGCTTCATCGACGGCGATCACAAGGACCTCACCAACATTTCGACCCGCTTCAACTATCTCATAAATCCCGATTTGAAGACGTTCTTTGCGGTCAATTACATCAAGGACTCCGGCAACACTTATTGGGGCACGCCGATCGTTCCGGCCGCCTTTGCCGGCGCCAACGCGACCAGCGGCGTCGTCTCCGGCACCGCATTCTCGCACTCGTTCAACAACAATTTTCTGGGACCGGTGACGATCGACTCGCGAACTCTCACCACCAATTACAATGTCCTCGACAATTTCACCGGTGCCACCCAACTTTGGCTGCGAAGCGGGGTCGAGTGGACACCGCTCGACGGCGTTACGATCAAAAATCAAGTTTACGGATATGGCGCTCATCGGAGCTGGCTCGATAGCGAGACATACGCCTTCAACACCGACACGCAGACGATCGATCGCGACCGCTTTTTCGTTTCGCACGATCAGAAGGTTGTCGGAGATATCAGCGATCTTCTTCTGGTGTCGCAGGTGTTCGGCATGGAAAATCGCTTTTCCGGACAGTTGGCGGCGCAGGACAACGACATCGTCTTCAAGGAGCACTTCGGCGGCTTCCCGCAGGACACGGTCTCAGTCGTCGACCCGAGCCAGGGCTACTACGGCGATATACAGCTCGTGACGCGGACCAGTCGACTCGATACCGTTGCGGCATCGTTCGAAGATCGACTGAAGCTCACGCCTTCGTTCGCTCTGATCGGAGGCATCCGGATCGAGGATATATCCTTGAATCGCAACGGATGGGACCCCAACGGCGTCCTCAATAACGGAACGCCAGGCACGCAATTCCCGTTTACAAAAACGTGGACGCCAGTCTCCTATCGCGGCGCCTACACCTGGGAGCCGATCCACAATCTCGTATTCTACAGCATGTATGCGACGGCGTTCGATCCGGCAGTCGCAAGCATCTTTTCCATAAATCCCGGACTTCCCGTGCTTTTGACGAGTTCGCAGATCTATGAGACGGGGGTCAAGCAACTGCTTTGGGACAACAAAGCCGAATGGACCTTCGCAGCGTACGATATTACGCGGAGGAACGTCTATCAGCCGCAAGGCGGCCAAGTTTTTCAGGTTGCCGGAGAGATCGCCGTGAAGGGCATTGAAATCGCGGCGGCAGTGCGCCCGATCGAAGGCTGGAAAATCTGGGGCAATCTGGCCTTGACGGAGGCGCGCTACGTCAACTTTGATTTCGTCGGAGGGTCGTTTTCGGGCAACACCCCGCCGGACGTCGCACCGGTCATCGCTAATGTCGGCGCATCGTATCGCTTTTCAACATGGTGGTGGCCGGTCGAACTCGGAGCGTCGCTGCGCTATGTCGGCAATCGCTATCTCTTCGACGACAACGAGGTCACGATGGACGCCTACACAGTTGCGGACGCCTACATGTTCGTGGACATCGACAAGCTCTGGCTGTTTCCCACCATGGACAGCGCGCGGTTGACTTTTCGCGCCAGAAATCTGACCAACCGGACATATGCTCAATGGGCGGATCCGGGTTATCCGGACCAAATCTATTTGGGTGCGCCGCGCAGTTTCGATGTCGGCCTTTCGTTCAAATTCTGACGACTTGCGCCGGGGCAGGCTTGGCGAATTTCGAATTCCGCCGTAGGGGGGTTAGCATGTTGACCAAGATACTGTTCTCTTGCGCGGCTCTTTTTGCTGCGACGGAGATTGGAATGGCCGCCGATATGAACGTGACGGCGCCGATATATGTGTCCAGTTGGACGGGCTGCTACATCGGCGGGCACGCCGGATACGGCGTGGCGGGGGCGACCTCATATTACAGTTTTCCCAATTCTTCGGTGATCTCCAACAATTTCGGCAACGGCTTTTTCAACGAAGGACAGTCCAATCAACAATTCGATAACAAGGGCTTCGACGGTGGTGGCCAAGCCGGCTGTCAACTTCAAACCGGCGCCGTCATTTGGGGCCTGGAAGGCGACTGGTCATCGTTCAATAATAGCGAGAGCCATGCTTTTTCGAGCGGATTCAATCAAGGCGGCGTTTTATTCAACCAGTCTTTCAATCAGTCGCTGAGCTACAGTTCGCTGGCGAGCATTCGTGGTCGTTGGGGCATCGTCTTGGCCGATGTCTATCACCTGTATGCGACCGTCGGCGTCGGTGGCGCAAGGACGAGGTACGCGAATGCGACGTCGGTCAGCATCAATCAACTTGGACTTGGAACCGAAGCCGCTTCGACCACAGGAAACTTTGCGATAAATCCGACCGGCTTTGTGATCGGTGCAGGCGCAGAATGGAGGATTTGGTCCAATGTCATTGTTGGAGCGGAGTATCTTCACTACGCCCTCGCTTCAGATACGGTCATTCCGTTTAATACCAGCACCTTTGGCGCCCTGTTATCCCCCGTCGGATTGGGTGATCACGTCACCACCCGCAATGTCGATGTGGTTCGCCTCCGTGCAAGCTGGCTTTTCAACTTTGGCCACTAAACGCCGATCTCTGCCGTCTCATTCATCCCACCTGGACAGGGGGCATCCGTGAAAAGACTTTTCGTTAGAGGCGTCGCTTTCTTGGCGCTAGCCGCCGGTGGAACCGCATTCGCCGCGGACATACCCCTCAAGGCCCCGGTCCCCCTCTACAGTTGGTCCGGGTGCTACATCGGCGGCAACGTCGGATATGGGGGTAGCCTGGACGACTCGATTTCGTTCACCGGCGCGGCACAGGCAGCCTTCTATTCAAACAATCAATTTCCAACGTCGATTCCCGTCAACCCGAAAGGGGTGCTGGGCGGCGGTCAGGTGGGCTGCAATGCGCAATTTCAGCAATGGGTATTCGGGGTTGAAACCGACTTGCAGGCGTCGGAGATGAAAGTTTCCGATACCTTGTCACCGCTTCCACTCTTCGGGACCCAATTTGCGACCGCAGGCACGGAAAACCGCAAATGGTTCGGGACCCTTCGGCCGCGAATTGGGCTCCTGGTGACGCCCTTTGCCCTTCTCTACGCGACCGGTGGGCTGGCGTACGGCGATACCGAGGTTGGCTTCGATATTCAACCGGTCGCTGCTCCGGCAGCCACCTGCGCGCTGAGCGGCACATGCATAGCCGCAACGGCATCGGGCACCAGCGTCGGCTGGACGGCGGGTGCAGGGCTCGAATGGATGTTCGCGCGCAACTGGTCGGTCAAAGCCGAGTATCTTTTTGTTGATCTCGGATCCCGCCAAGTAACCGGCATGACCCTTCCGAATGCGACCCCACCAGGATCATATACGGCCGCAGCGGAGTTTCGCGAGCACGTCGCGCGCGTGGGGGTGAACTACAAGTTCGACTGGGGCCAGGCCCTTTGGAGATACTAATGGCATTTCCTGTTTCATTTTTCGATAGCGCAAATCGCGCGAACCTGCCGGCTTCCCGGCTCAGCTCCGCAAGCCCGGCGCCTCGTGGCCGGTGCGCGCCACGTATTCCGTGTAGCCGCCGCCGTATTGGTGGATGCCCTCGGGCGTCAGCTCCAGCACGCGGTTGGACAGCGCGGCGAGGAAGTGCCGGTCGTGCGAGACGAACAGCATGGTGCCCTCGTACTGCGACAGCGCGGTGATGAGCATCTCCTTCGTCGCCATGTCCAGGTGGTTGGTGGGCTCGTCCAGCACCAGGAAGTTCGGCGGGTCGTAGAGCATCTTGCGCCATCACCAGCCGCGCCTTCTCGCCGCCCGACAGCACGCGGCATCGCTTCTCGACGTCGTCGCCGGAGAACCCGAAGCAGCCGGCCAGCGCGCGCAGCGAGCCCTGCCCGGCCTGGGGGAACGCGTCCTCCAGCGTCTCGAACACGGTGCGCTCGCCGTCCAGCAGATCCATGGCGTGCTGGGCGAAGTAGCCCATCTTCACGCTGCCGCCGAGCGCCACCGAGCCGTCGTCGGGCTCCGTCGGCGCCGGCCACCAGCTTCAGCAGCGTGGACTTGCCGGCGCCGTTGATGCCCATGACGCACCAGCGCTCCTTGCGGCGCACCACGAAGTCCAGCCCCTCGTAGATGCTCCGGCTGCCGTAGCCCTTGTGCACGTTCTTCAGGCTCACCACGTCCTCGCCGGAGCGCGGCGCCGGCAGGAACTCGAACGCCACCGTCTGGCGGCGCTTGGGCGGCTCCACCCGGTCGATCTTCTCCAGCTTCTTCACCCGGCTCTGCACCTGCGCGGCGTGCGAGGCGCGCGCCTTGAAGCGCTCGATGAACTTGATTTCCTTGGCGAGCATCGCCTGCTGGCGCTCGAACTGGGCCTGCTGCTGCTTCTCGTTCAGCGCGCGCTGCTGCTCGTAGAACTCGTAATTGCCGGAATACGCCGTCAGCGCGCCGCCGTCGATCTCCACCACCTTGGTGACGATGCGGTTCATGAACTCGCGGTCGTGCGAGGTCATCAGCAGCGCGCCCTCATAGCCCTTGAGGAATTGCTCCAGCCAGATCAGGCTTTCCAGGTCCAGGTGGTTGCTCGGCTCGTCCAGCAGCATGGCGTCGGGGCGCATCAGGAGGATGCGGGCCAGCGCCACGCGCATCTTCCAGCCGCCCGACAGCGCGCCGACGTCGCCGTCCATCATCTCCTGGCTGAAGCCGAGGCCGGCGAGGACTTCGCGCGCCCGGCCCTCCAGGGCGTAGCCGTCCAGCTCCTCGAAGCGCGCCTGCACCTCGCCGTAGCGCGCGACGATGGTCTCCATGTCGTCCGCCCGGTCCGGATCGCCCATGGCGGTCTCCAGCTCCTTCAGCTCGGCAGCCACGGCGCTCACCGGCCCGGCGCCGTCCATCACCTCGGACACGGCGCTGCGGCCCGCCATCTCGCCCACGTCCTGGCTGAAATAGCCGATGGTGACGCCGCGATCGACGGCCACCTGGCCCTCGTCGGGCTGCTCCTGCCCCGTGATCATCCGGAACAGCGTCGTCTTGCCGGCCCCGTTGGGACCGACGAGGCCGATCTTCTCCCCCTTCTGGAGCGCCGCAGAAGCCTCGATGAAGAGAATCTGGCGGCCATTCTGCTTGCCGATGTTGTCGAGACGAATCATATGCGCATGGGCCCCGCGATGAGTTGCGGCGCCCTTATGCCATGTGGGGCGCCCCGCGGAAGAGTGTTGCGAACGGCGAGCCAAGCATTCTCTTGCGACTCCCTTGCGACAGTTCGGCCGGTTCCGAACCGTCAGCGCTTCGGCACGCTTGTCCGGCGCGCTTGCCTGTGGTTCGAACGGGGCACGCCCGTCTCCACCAACAGGGAATGCCGCATTGTTCGGGGTACCGTTGTCCATTCTCCTGGTTGCATGCGGGGCGCTCCTGCTCGCCGGCTTCGTCAAGGGGTTCATCGGCATGGGGCTGCCGACCATCGCGACCGGCCTGTTGACCCTGGTGATGGCGCCGGGCCAGGCGGCGGGATTGCTGGTGGTGCCGAACTTCAGCACCAATGCGTGGCAGGCGCTCGCCGGCAGCAAATTGCGCGCCTTGCTGCGGCGGTTCTGGCCGATGCTGGCCGGCATCTGCGTCGGCAGCACGCCGGGCGCCGGATTTCTCGCCAACGACACGTCCGGGCGAGCCTCCATGGCGCTCGGCGTCATGCTCGTCGCCTATGCGCTGATGTCGATGGTGTCGCCGCGGCTGAGCGTGCCGCCCCGGACCGAGTGGTGGCTCGCGCCGCTGGTCGGCGCGATCACCGGGTTGATCGCGATCTTGACCGGCGTCTTCGTGCTGCCCCTGGTGCCCTATCTTCAATCGCTCGGGCTGCAAAAGGACGAGCTCATCCAGGCGCTCGGCCTGTCGCTCCTGATATCGGCGACGGCGCTCGGCGTGGCGCTCGCGCGCGAGGGCGCCCTGCCGCTGGCGACGCTCGGCGCTTCGGTGGTGGCGCTGGCGCCCGCCGGCCTCGGCGTCGCGATCGGGCAATGGTGCCGCAGCCGGGTCAGTCCGGCGATGTTCGTGCGCATTTTCGCGGTCGGCCTGCTCCTGATCGGCCTGCATCTTGCTCTCAGAAGCCTGATTTGAAGCAGCCTGATTTGAAGCCGAACATGATAAGAAGCCGAACATGATAGAAGCTCTTGCGTGACGTAGCCGTCACGCGGCTGCCCTGATATTGCCGTGCGCGCGCTTGAAACTCTGCCGGCTTGGAAATTCATCCGATTGGATCACATCAAATCGATGCACCCTCTCCTCTGCGTTACCCGTCGCCTTGCCGCCGCCCGTCTCCTTGCGTTGCCCGCCTCCATTGCGTTGCCCTTGTCGCGACCGTCGCCCTGTTTGCCGGTGCGAACGGCGTCATCCGCGCCCAGGCCCAGTCCTGGAACCGGCGCCGGCGCCGGCCGTCGAGCCGCCGGCCGAACCGGAGCCCGCGACCGGCGTCGTCATCGCCTGGGAGGTGATGAACCGGTTCCGGCTGTTCCGCGACGACCGCGACTTCCGCCGCCACGTCGACGCCGAGAGCGGGCGCAGCGTGCTCGACGCCGAGCAGGATATGGCGGAAGCGACCGAGGGCCGCGGCTGGGCGCGCGACATGGTGGTGCGCCTGTGCCTCGACACCATCGGCCAGGTGCCGGACCAGTGCGTGCGCGACGGCGTGCGGGAGAACTACCTCGCCCCCTCGGACCACCGCGTCGAAGTCAGGCTCGCGGGCACGGTGCCGTCCGGGGCGGCCTGTGCCTGGACCTTCGGCGACGGCGACGGCAAGCCGCGCACCCTCGATGCCGATTGCGGCGAACCGGTTTCGTTCCGGCCGCGCTACGGCAGGCCGACCATGGCCGCCGTCGACATCGCAGTCCCCGGCGAACCGGTCCGCCGCGCCACCGGCGAGATCGCGGTGCGCGATCTCCTGATTGCCGGGCTCGGCGATTCCGTGGCATCGGGCGACGGCAATCCGGACCGCCCGGTGGCGCTCGCCGACGAAGGCTTCTGTTTCCGCCGCTTCGACGCAGCCGTACGGACCGAATATTTCCGGCCGAGCCGGGTCGGCTTCAAAGGCGTGCGCGCCTGCGGTTCCGGCAGCGTCGAGAATGACCGGGACGAATGGGCGCTGTTGTCGGCGCGGTGGATGAGCGGCGCCTGCCACCGTTCGCTCTACGGCCATCAATTGCGGGCGGCGCTCGCGCTCGCGGTCGAAAGCCTGCACATGGCGGTGACCTTCCTGCCGCTGGCCTGCACCGGCGCGACCATCGACACCGGCCTCCTCAACGGCCAGCGCTCGCGCGAAATCAATTGCGGCAGCGGCACCGCCTGCCCGCGGACATCGCCGGCCCAGGTGACGCAGCTTCGCGACCTCCTCGCCCGGGCGCAGCGCACCCAGCCCGGCCGCAGCCTCGATCTCATGTTCCTGACGGTCGGGGCGAACGACATCAACTTCCCCGGTCTCGTCGCCGACATCATCATCGACTCGGCGAGCGAACGCCGGCTGTTTCGCAGTGCCGGCATCATCTCGACGGTCGAGGCCTCGCAGGCGACGCTGGAGAGGAAGCTGCCCGGCGACTTCGCCAGGCTGCGCGCCGCCCTGCGGCCGCTGGTCAACGACATGTTCGAGCGCGTCGTCTACGTCGCCTACGGCAATCCCGCGCTCGGCTCCGACGGCAAGCCCTGCCCGGGCGGACGCAGCGGCTTCGACATCAATCCGACCTTCAACGTGGGAGCCGACCGGCTGCGCCAGACCACGACGTTCGTGCAGCGCAAGTTCCTGCCCGCGCTGAAGGAGATCGCGAGTTGCAACGCCGCCGGCGCCTGCACCGATCCGGCCGAGAGCATGACCTTCGTCGACGCCCATCAGGCGGCCTTTGCCGAGCACGGCTTCTGCGCCCAGGCTGACGCCGATCCGCCGTTCGACCGCGAATGCTTCCGTGCGGACGGCACGAGCTTCAGCGAAAGCCTGGTCGAGGGCGCGCAGCAGCCGCTGGCCTGCGGCGCGGCGATCAGCGAATTCCGCGCCTATGCGCCGCGCGCGCGCTGGATCAGGACCGCCAATGACAGCTACTTCGCCGCTATGACGTTTCCCGAAGGCGTCTCCGCCGCGGTGCAGCCGAGCGACCTGCACGACGCCACCTGGGGCATCCTGTCGGCGGTCTATGGCGGCGCCATCCACCCCACCGCCGAAGGCCATGCCGCGATGGCCGATGCCGCGCTGGAAGGCGCGCGCAAGGCGCTGCACCTGTCGGCCGCGAGCGCACCGATCACCGCCGAGCCGCTGCCCCCGCTGCCGCGGTGAAGAGGTCGTGCCGTTGCGGCGGCTGATGCGCAGGGCGGAAAATCCCTCCTTGCCCAGCAGGCGTGGCCCGGATTTAGAAGCATTTTGCCGGTGATCTCGCGGCGGCCATGCACTGGCCCATCCATTGCTATATGATTGCAATCTTGTGTCGCAGATGCATTTGCGGGTGCGCCGGCGATCGGAGGGCTCGAGCCGCATCGACCTGAGACAGGGATGTCGCACAGGAGATCGACCATGAAAACACTGGTTACCCGACGCCAGGCTTTGGCGGCCACCTGTGCGCTCACGCTGGCTCCATTTGTTGCCGGCGCAGCCGAAGGCCAGAGCGTCGGGATGCAGCTCATCCTCGCGGCCGATGTCTCCGGGAGCGTGAATGAGACGCGCTACAAGACCCAGCAGGACGGCTATCTGGAAGCGCTCGGAGACCCGCGCGTACTGGATGTGATCGGCGGGCTCGATCCTCCAGTCCTTGCGATCACCTTTATCGCATGGGCCCGCGACCAGGAAGTGATGGTGCCGTGGACGCGGGTGCATGACGGCGCGACGATGGATGTGTTCCGGAGCCGATTGAAGGACGCACAGCGTCCGCGCATCGGCGTCAATACTTTGATTACGAGAGCACTTTTCTTCTGCGAAACACAGTTCGACCAGGCGTTCACCGGCGGCAGGAAGGTCATCGATGTTTCCGGAGACGGCGATGACAACCAAGGTGTCATCGGACTTCACCAAATTCGCGACAAGCTGGTCGGCAAAGGCGTGGTCATCAACGGCCTGCCGATCATCGTGAAGCCGCCCGAATATATTTTTCCGCCACAACCTCCCGAAGGCCTCGACGTATACTACCGCCGACATGTGGTCGGCGGCGACGGCCACGTCACCATCGAGTTGATCGGCTTCGATAACTTCAAGCAGGCGATCCTGCAGAAGCTGCTGCTCGAGATTGGATGACGGTTCAACCCGGCCACCCGACCCGGGCCGCGTGCGCTGCTCGCCGTCCCTTCCGTTTGCCGCGGGGCGGAAAAAATCCTGCCTCGCCCAGCTTTCGCACATTCTCCCAGGCTGATAGCTTCCCGTCCGAGCCGCCGGCCAAGGCGAAATCATGCTCAACAGGGAGGCATCCGTGAAGACAACCTTATTCGCAGGTTTATTGCTCGCATCGGCGCTGGCCGCAGGGCAGCGCGGCCGCGCAACCGGCGCCGTTCAACGAGACCGGCGTGACCATGGGTCACTGGCACATCGCCTCGAAGGATGTGGAAGCCAACAAGAAGCTGTTCCTCGGCATGGGCGGCAAGTTGTTCATGCCCGGCGGAAACCCGCTGATGATGTTCCCCGGCCTCTACATCAATTTGAACCTCGGGACCGAGAAAGGCGAGGGCGGCACCCAGGGCTCGGTGGTGAACCACGTCGGCTTCATCGTCAACAACGTCCAGGAGCAGGTCGCCAAGTGGAAGGCCGCGGGCGTGCCGGTGCTGCCGGGCACCAACAACCGGCCGGACCAGGCCTTCGTCGTGACGCCGGACGGCGTGCGCATCGAAATCCTGGAAGACAAGACGCAATCGGTGCCGATCCGCAACGAGCACGTCCACCTCTCCCTGCCGGAAGCCGAGATTCCCAAGGCCCAGGCCTGGTACGCAAAGACCTTCGGCGGCAAGGCCGGCACCCGCAACAACGCGGCGGTCGTCGACATTCCCGGCGTCCAAATCCGCTTCGCCAAGGCCGACACGGCGCAGGCTGCCGACCAAGGGGCGCGTGCTCGACCACATCGGTTTCGACGTGAAGGACCACCAGGCCTTCGTCAAGAAGATCGAGGCGGAAGGCATCAAGCTCGACGAGCCGCCGCGCAAGGTTCCCAACGGCAGCACCATCACCTACATCACCGATCCCTGGGGCACCCGCATCGAGATCATCGAACGGGCGCCGTTGGGGCCGGCAGTGAACTAGCCGCTGCTCCGGCAATCGGGGCGCGCCTGCGCGCGCGCGCGCCCCGAGGGCCGTGCTGATCAACACCAAAAAATCTTGCCTAATCGAGCAGGGAGACATCCATGAAGACGACAATATTCGCAGCCTTGATGCTCGCGTCGGCCTTCGCCGTCGGGACCGCCGCCGCGCAGCCATACCCGTTCAACGAAGCCGGCGTGACCAACGGTCATTGGCATCTCAATTCCAAGGACGTCGCGGCCAACGAGAAAATCTTCGTCGGCATGGGCGGCAAGGCCTTCGTGGCGGGCGGCCGTCACCGCGTGACGTTTCCCGGCGTCATGTCATTCTGGACGGCGCGCCGGGGTCACCGCCGCCGAGCGGCCCGACCCAGGGGTCGGTGGTCAACCACGTCGGCTTCATCGTCAACAACGTGCAAGACCAGGTCGCCAAGTGGAAGGCCGCCGGCGTACCGGTGGAGCCGGGCGGCAATGGCCGGCTCGACCAGGCCTATGTCAACACGCCGGACGGCTTGCGCATCGAAATCCTGGAAAACAAGAACCAGCCGATGCCGATCCAGAGCGAGCACGTCCACTTCTTCCTGCCGGAAGCCGACATCGCCAAAAGCCAGGCGTGGTACGGCAAGGTCTTCGGCGCCAAGGCGAGCGTGCGCAACAACGCCCCTGTCGCGGACATCCCGGGCGTGCAACTGCGCTACAACAAGGCCGACGCCGCGCAGGCTCCCACCAAGGGCCGCGTGCTCGACCACATCGGCTTCGACGTGAAGGACCTCAAGGCGTTCATCAAGACGCTCGAGGCCAATAACGTCAAGCTCGATCGGCCTGCCACGGTGAACGAGGCCGGGATCGGCATCGCGTTCGTCACCGACCCCTGGGGCACCAACATCGAGATCAACGAACGGCCTCCCCAATAGCAAGTCGTAGCAAGTTGTAGCCCGGATGAGCGAAGCGACATCCGGGAGCAACTGGTTGGGTCGATGATCGCATCTCGCCGGCGATCCCGCATCTCGCTTCGCTCATGCGGGCTACGGTTGCCGGCGTGAACCAACATGCGGCGGGCCAGGGACCCGCCGTTCGAGAACGACGGGGATCTCAGGCGGCGTCGACCAGCACGATCTCCGAATCCTCGAGCGCGGTGATCTTCACCGCGGCCTCGTTGCGGATCGCCGCGCCGTCGCGGGCCGCGATCCGCACCCCGTTGACCTCGACCGCGCCGGTGGCTGGCACCAGGTAGCCATTGCGTTTCGCGCCCAGATCATAGTCGACGCTCTCGCCGGCTTTCAGGGTCGCCCCGAGCACCCTTGCGTCGGCCCGGATCGGCAGGGTGTCCTGGTCCGACGCAAAGCCGCTGGCGAGCGTCACCAGCCGTCCGGAGCGGTCGGATTTCGGAAACGGCTTGGCGCCCCAGGCCGGCTTGCCGCCGCTGCCGGTCGGGATGATCCAGATCTGGAAGATCTTGGTCGGCTCAGCCTCCAGATTGTATTCGGCATGGCGGATGCCGGTGCCCGCGCTCATCACCTGGACGTCGCCGGCTTCGGTACGGCCCTTGTTGCCCAGATTGTCCTGGTGGGTGATGGCGCCTTCGCGGACATAGGTGACGATTTCCATGTTGGCGTGCGGATGCGGCGGAAAGCCGGACTTGGGCGCGATCTCGTCGTCGTTCCACACCCGCAGCGCGCCATGGCCCATGCGCGCGGGATCGTCGTACCCGGCGAAGGAGAAATGATGCTTGGCCTTGAGCCAGCCGTGGTCGGCGCCGCCGAGCCCGCTGAAGGGTCGATGTTCGATCATGGGAAAGTTCTCCGGAATGTTGGTGCCGGCACGGGCCGGCTTGCATAGGAGCCATATAGGGAGCAGCTTCGGCGAATAAACGGAAACTTTTGAAACTCATCGTTTCGAAGATTGCATGTCGAATCTCCCCGGACCTCGAAGGCTTGGCGATGTTCGGGAGTTGCCGAATGGCCCGACGCATGAGATAAAAGAACATAAAGAGAACACAGGGGAATGCAAAATGCGGCTCGGTTACATTATCGTCTACGTGCCGGATGTGCCGGCCGCCCTCGACTTTTATGAGCGCGCCTTCGGCTTGGAGCGGCGCTTCCTGCACGAGAGCAACACCTATGGCGAGATGGAAACCGGCGGCACTGCGCTGGCTTTCGCCGCGGAATCCCTGGTCGCACTCAGCGGTATTACGGCGCGTCCCAATCGGCGGGGCGATCCTCCCGCAGCGGCGGAGATCGGTCTCGTCACCGACGACGTAGCGGCTGCCTATCGCAAAGCCGTCTCCGCCGGCGCCATAGCCTACCAAGAGCCGGCCGAAAAGCCGTGGGGCCAGACTGTCGGCTATGTACGGGACGTCAACGGCTTCCTGGTGGAAATCTGCTCCCCGATGGGAGCATGAGGCGCGCGAGCCTCGCAATTTGCTTGGAATGGCAAGATGAAGAAGCTGCGGGGCGCACGGGGCAGCGCCTCATCCCACCCCGAGCTTCTTCTGCAAGCTCGTCGACGACGTCGTGTATTGGAACACCAGCCGCTTGTCCGGGAAGATGTAGTGATAGGCCTTCTGCGCCATCAGCGCGCCCTCGTGGAAGCCGCACAGGATGAGCTTGAGCTTGCCGGGATAGGTGTTGATGTCGCCGATGGCGAAAATGCCGGGGGCATTGGTCTCGAACGCGGCGGTGTCGACCGGGATGAGTTCTTCCTCGAGATTCAATCCCCAATTGGCGACCGGGCCGAGCTTCATGGTCAGGCCGAAGAACGGCAGCACCGCGTCGCATTCGACGTTGTAGGGCTCGCCCTTGTCGGGCTTGGCATGGGCGGCGCGCAGCACGCCAGCCTCGCCTTCGAGCTTGGTCACCTGTCCCAGCACGAAATCCAGCTTCCCGTCGGCGACCAACGCCCGCATCTTGTTGACACTGTCGGGCGAGGCGCGGAACTGGTCGCGCCGGTGCATCAGCGTCACGCGCTTTGCCACCGGCACCAGGTTGAGCGTCCAGTCGAGCGCGGAATTGCCGCCGCCGACGATCAGCAGGCGCTTGTCGCGGAACTGCTCCATCTTGCGCACGGCGTAGAACACCGAGGTGCCTTCGAAGGCCTCGATGCCCGGCACCGGCGGGCGCTTGGGCTGGAACGAGCCGCCGCCGGCGGCGACCACCACCACCTTCGCCTCGAACACCTTGCCGAGATCGGTGGTGATGCGGAACATCGGGTCGCCGATGCGCTCGATCTGTTCCACCATCTCGCCGAGATGGAAGGTCGGCTTGAACGGCTCGATCTGCTTCATCAGGGCCTCGGTGAGGCCATGGCCGGAGACGATGGGAAGCGCGGGAATGTCGTAGATCGGCTTTTCCGGATAGAGCTCGGCGCACTGGCCGCCGGGCTTGTCGAGGATGTCGACGAGATGGGCCTTGATGTCGAGCAGGCCGAGTTCGAACACCGCGAACAGTCCGCACGGTCCGGCGCCGATGATGAGCACGTCAGTCTTGATAGGATCGGTCATGGGTCCTTGGCGGCCATTATTTGCGATGCGGGGTGTGTAGCCGGGGCAAGCGGGCGGGAAAAGAGCGCCTTTGGTCTCAAATTGCAAGCACTGGTTCGGTCCGCAATTGCGGCCGCGGAACCGCGCCGTCCCGCCACGCCCGACAGGCCGTCGCGAATCCGAGCGATGGCACCGGACTTGCTCTTATGGCGGCCTTACGGTTACCCGTTCCCGCCGAGCGTGCCATTCCTGGAGATCAATGCGTGACCGAACAACGATCCGGCGGGCGACGGGCGCCGCCTCGCCCCGACCAGTTTCCGCACCGGACCGTCGAGACCATCCGCTTCGGCGACCTCGACCGCCAGAACCACGTCAACAATGCGGTGTTCTCGACCTTCCTGGAATCCGGCCGGGTGATCATCCTTTACGGACCCGAATACGGCCTGATCGTTCCGGACTCGAGCTTCGTGCTGGCGCGCATCGCGATCGATTTCCTGGGCGAGATGCATTGGCCGGGGGAAGTCGAGATCGGCACCGCGGTCTCGCGGGTCGGCAATTGCTCGATCGGGCTCGACCAGGCGCTGTTCGTCAACGGCCGCTGCGTCGCGACCGCGGAAAACACCCTTGTGCTGCTCGACAAGGCGACCCGCAGGCCGAGGCCGTTTTCGCCGGAGCACGCCGCGCGGATCAGGGCCGCGGCACCGGCGGCGCCGGGGGTGGGGTGAATGGCTGGCGCAACATGCTCGGACACAAGATCGAGCACCTGTGGGGATTTCCTTGATCAGATTTGGAAGGAGATGCGCCCTGCCTGCCTATCCGCGGGACCCCGCGGAACGTACACCATCCGGCGACAATTCGGACAGGTAGGGCGACTTTTCAACGATAAGTGTGGCTGTGGTCACCCAGAAGTCAATCGTCGATGACCCATCGGTGACCCTAAATCCGGTCCGGGAACCGGATGATGAAATTGTCCCGGTTCGGCATCTGCACCTTCGGCAGCGTCGTCTTATCGATTTCGTCATTCTCGCCGATGAGCTTGTTGGCGGCGAGCAGGTAGGCCGTCAGCGCATAGACCTCCTGGTCGCTCAGCGAGCGCGGCTGCGTGTAAGGCATGGCGCGCCGGATGTAATCGAACAGGGTGGTGGCGGCGGGCCAGAAATTGGCGATGGTCTTGCCGCCGTCGAGGCTCGCCTTGGGCGGGCCGCCGACCAGTTCGCCGGCAATGCCACCCTTGCCGTTGTCGCCGTGGCACACCGAGCACTTGTCGGCGAAGACCTTGGCGCCGTCGGCCGCCTTGCCACTTCCGGCCGGCAGGTTGCTGCCGTCGGGCAGGACGTTGATGTCCCACGGCGCGAGATCGGCCGGGGTGATGGGCTTGCCGAGATTGGGCCCGTCGGCGAGCGCCATGCCGGCCCCGCATGCGAATGCCAGCATGCCGGCGCCGATCGCGAGCTTACGCATAGACATGTTTGACCTCTCCCTTGGCGTCCACGGCCCAGCTGGTGATGGCGTTGAAATGCTGGCTCGGGAAGCCGAGCACCGATGGGGGCTTCGAGGTCTGGCCGCGCAGCGCCACGAACTGTTCCCGGGTCGGCTGCATGTTGCCGGCCTCGTCCCAGGCCCGGCTTTGCAGGATCGCCGGCCCGCCGTCCCACCGCCACGGCATGCGGAAGCGGGTGAAGGCCTTGGGCAGCCGCGGCTCCTGGAGCGCAGCCTCCGCCCAGCTCTTGCCGCCGTCCGCCGACACCATGACCTTGGCGATGCGGCCGGTGCCGGCATAGGCGACGCCGGAAACCTCGTGGATGCCGGGCTCCTTGAGCTTGAGGCCGGGCGACGGGGTGGAGATGAAGGACTTCACCTCCTGCAGGAAGTAGAAGCGATAGGCCTTCCCGTTGGGCAGGATCTGCGAATAGGTCCGCGCCTCGTAATAGGTCAATGCCGGCTGGTCGGTGACCTGAATGCGGCGCAGGAACTTGACGTTCATGTTGCCTTCGTAGCCGGGCAGCCACAGCCGCATCGGATAGCCCTGGCCGGGCTGGATGCGCTCGCCGTTCTGGTACATCGCGACCATGGCGTCATCCATCGCCTTGGCGAGCGGCACGCTGCGGCTGAGATCGGGCGAATCCGCACCCTCGGCGATCAGCCATTTCGCCTTCGGATCGACGCCGGCCTCATCGAGCAATGTGGAGAGCAGGACCCCGGTCCATTCCGA
The DNA here is from genome assembly GCA_963746235.1 of uncultured Alphaproteobacteria bacterium. Classification (GTDB taxonomy): domain Bacteria; phylum Pseudomonadota; class Alphaproteobacteria; order Rhizobiales; family Xanthobacteraceae; genus JAJPKK01. Next base: position 22,263 of record CAVVCE010000171.1, on the reverse strand, counting down.
GCACGAGGCGAGGCCGTGCAGCGCCTGCACATCGGCCTGGATCGGCTCGTTGGAGAACAGCGGCGCGCTGTTGCCGCCGCATTCGACGAAGCCGATGCGCGACACCATGGGATAGCGCTCGAGCATGTCGAGGGTGAACACCAGGGGCTGCTTGACCATGCCGTGGATCACGAGCTTGTGCTGGGCGGGGTCGATGTCGGGCACGCCGCCATGGCAAATGGTGAAGTGCAGGCCGTTCGGGGTGACGATGCCCTTGAGCAGATGGTGCGGCGTGCGTGCGCGCGAATTGCGCGGCTCGTTCTTGGGATTGTCGACGGTGCGGACGACGGTCTTTTCGAACCGCGAGGGCGTTTGATAGGGCGGGATGGCCTCGCCGACTTCGAGGCTCCACGGCCCGTCCTTCAGCGGCTCGGCGGCGGCTCCGGTCACTGAACCCACCGCGCCCGCGCCCATGGCGCCGGCCAGCATGACGCCACGGCCCAACAGCGCGCGGCGGTCGAGCAGGCCGTTGCCGGCCACCGGCTCGATCGAATGATCGCTTCTATTCCTGGATCTCATGTTCTCTCCCCTTGGAAACAGGTGCCCCTGCGAACCATTTCGTCCGGTTCGCTCGGGATCGGTGAGATGCGGCCCGCGGCGGAGCATATCTCCGGCCATGAGCGGCATCGGTGAAGCCATGCCGAACGGGCGGCGGGCGCTGCCGCGACACGGTGGAACCAACGACCTGCCGCGCCCTCGCCGGCACGCGGTCGCTTTTCAGGGATGGAATGCTGCGCTCTTCCGTGCGTGGTGTCCACAATGTCGCGGCGCAGAACCAAGTGTCGGGATCCGGCCGCTGTCACCAACCGAACCTGCTCCGGCTCAGGCCTGCCGCTCGGGCGTTCGCACCACGAGCCCGTCGAGCGCCGGCGTCACCTTGATCTGGCACGACAGCCGCGAATTCGCGCGCACGTCGAACCCGAAATCCAGCATGTCCTCTTCCATCGGCGCCGGCTCGCCGGTCTTGGCGCGCCAGGCTTCGTCGACATAGACGTGGCAGGTCGCGCAGGCACAGGCGCCTCCGCACTCCGCCTCGATGCCGGGAATGCCGTGCTTTATGGCCGTCTCCATGACGGTCGACCCAGGCTCCGCCTCGATCGTGCGGGCCGTGCCGGCATGATCGATATAGGTGATCTTGACCATTCGCTCCGTGCCCGGGAAATGCCGCAGCCGGAACGGCCGGGCGCACTCCTATATCCGCTCGGCACAGAGGACGGAAGGCGGAAAACGGAGGACAGGCGCAAGACCGACGCAAGACCGGCCACAGGGCGAAGACGACAAGGCGAAGACGAAGATCACAGGGGAGAACGCAGGGCAGGGAATGGAAGACGGCAGCAGCCTATCCTCTGTCGCCCGCGGTCCGTCCCCCGATCTCCGTCATCCGCCCTGCGACATCCATTCGTCCTGCAACATCCAGGAGACCGGCAATCGCGCGCCGGGCTTCGTCGACCGAGGCGGCGAGCCCGGCCATCGCCGGGTCGAGCGGCGTGCTTTGCTTTACCGCGCATTCCGCGGCCTCGGCGGCCGCCGCCACCCGCCAGGCGCCGATGCCCTTGGCCGAACCCGAGAGCGTGTGGGCGAGCGTCGCGACGCCTTCCGGCCCGACCTCGCGCATCCGCGCCAGCAACAGCTCCGCCTGACGTTCGAACAGCCGCAGCACCTCGATTTCGAGGCCGCGTTCGCCAAGCGTCATATGGGAGAGATGCTCCATGTCGATCGCCGGCGGCGGCCGGCCGCAATCGCCGGCGGCACCGCCGCCACCGCGGAAGCGGGCGACCATCGTGATGGGGATGCCCGAGGACTTGATCATGTCCGCCATTGTGGCCGCAGATAGTGTCACACACTCGGCAAAAACCAGCAAAAGGCTGGGCATTGATGTCGCAGGGCGCGCAGCCGACGGCCTTCTTGGTTAACCAATCTTAATCGTCACGCCTTTTTGCCGGCGCCGCCGGGGCTTGCGCCTCGCGTCCAAGCGCGGCGTATCCCTTGGCGGTGAGCTTGCAGACCTGCCACTCCGGCCGGATCGGGTTGTGGATCCACGGCTCCGCCCACCCATGCAAGACGCAGGCCTGGACGGTGCGCGGGGGAACCTCACGGCCATCGCGATCGAACAACGGCAATTTCCCGCCGGGTTGCGTCAGGCCACGCTCCAAATAGCGCCTTTGCGGCTCGGTCGGCCGCAGCGGCGCCGCATTATCGTGGTCCGGTTCGGGGCTGGTCACGGGGAGTTATACCCGCTGGAGTTGTTCAAAAGTGGCAAATTTGTGTCATCTTTGCGGTTTCGCATCATAACATCTGTTAACGATGATTAAAAAGAGGTTATTATTCAGTTTCATTAATCCCTGGCGGGGGCGTAAAATGGCCGGTGATGGGGGTGGCTACGTAACTGGCGGATTCCACCTCGACTTAGCAGGTTGAACATCGCGCATCGGGGCGTGGGCACGATCGAACCGTAGCCCGGGGCCCCTCGAGTGGCGTAGTTTGTGAGGCGGACCGACATGGCGATCTACCCGAAGAAGAGCAAAGACCCAACCGAGGTTGCGCTTTCGGCGATCCAGGACGCGCTCAATGTGCGCGACCCCGACCCGGCGCAGCCGATCGCAGCTTCGATCGCGACCGCTGCCGAGGCTTCGAGCGAAAGCCGCAAGCGCGGGCCGCGCGTCGCCCCGGCCGGCAGGGATGCGCCGCTCGACCGGCTCGACAGGAATGCGCCATTCGACAGGAACGCGCCGTTCGAGAGAAATGCGCCGGTCGACAGGAATGCGCCGGCAGACACGCTGCCCGCGCCCCAGGACGACCGCGACATCGTGCACGCCGCCAATGACGACCAGGAGTTGATCGGCCAGATCCTCCAGTCGCTGCAGCGCAAACCGAAGAGCGTCTCGTTCCTCATCGCCACGCTGTTCACCGTCATCTGGGTGATCTGCGCGATCGGATTGATGATCGGCTTCGGCAGCCAGTTGCGCGCCCTGTTCGGCGACTTCTCCACGTGCGTTACCGGCTTCTTCGGCCTCGCTCGGCGGCTTCTTCGCGCCGATCATATTCTTCTACGCCGTCGCCAACATGCTGGCGCGGACCCAGGAACTGCGCTCGGTCGCCCATTCCATGGCCGAGGTGACCCTGCGCTTCGCCGAGCCCGACACCGTCGCGCGCGACTCGATCGTCACCGTCGGCCAGGCGATCCGCCGCGAGGTCGCCGCCATGGGCGACGGCGTCGAGCGCGCGCTGGCACGCGCCGCTGAGCTCGAAACGCTGGTCAACAACGAGGTGGCGGCGCTGGAGCGCGCCTACAACGACAACGAGCTGCGCATCCGCAACCTGCTCGACGGCCTCGCCCAGCAGCGCGAAACCCTGGTCGGACAGGCCGAGCAGGTCCGCAACGCCATCACCAACGTCCACCTCGACCTTTCCCACGACATCACCACGGTGAGCGAGCTGATCGCCGAACGCGTCAACGAGGCGGCGCAGCGCATCACCCGCTCGCTCGCCGAGAAGGGCGAGCAGATCACGGTTGCGCTCGGCACCGCCGGCGACACCATGATCGAGCAGCTCGGCGAACGCGGCACCGACCTGCTGGAGCGGCTCGAGCGCACCAGCGACGACACCACGCGCGCGATCGACACCGCGAGCGACCGCCTGACCACGAGCCTCAACTTCAAGTCCGACTCCCTCAACGAGCAGTTCCTCGAGATCGCGACCAACCTGCAGCAGTCGCTGGCAGGCCGGCTCGACGGCGTGGTCGGCGGCTTCTCCGAGAAGACCTCGTCGGTGCTCCAGATCGTGGAGCAGCGCACGCGCGAGCTCACGGATTCGATTTCGGATCGTTCCGAAGTGGTGTCGCGCGAGCTCATCGACACCACCGGCCGGCTCGCCGAGACCATCGCGATGCGCGCCGAGGAGGTCAACAACTCGCTGCGCACGACGGGCGAATCGATCGTCCTCGACCTCAGCCTGCGCGGCAGCGACATGGTCTCCAAGCTCGAGGAGACCGGCAACAAGATCACCGAGACCATCGTCTCGCGCAGCGACTACGTCACCCAGCATTTCGGCAACAATGCCGAGATGCTCGCGGACTCCATCACGTCGCGCAGCGACATGATGCGCGACATGCTGGCCCAGCGCCTGCAGACCTTCGAGGAGATGTTCACCCACAACGGCGCCGAGCTCGCCGAACGGATCGGCCGCGACTCGACGACGCTCGGCAACCTGATCACCCGCCACATCGCCGAATTCGACCGCACCGTGAAGACCCATGGCGGCGAGTTGGTCGAGAATCTGAGCCAGCGCACGTCCGACATCCACGACCTCATGAGGAACTATCTCGACGGCTTCGACGAGAAGGTTTCCACCAAGGCGCTGGAGATCACCAACTCGATCGACCAGCGGCTGGCGCGCTTCCAGGAAGTCATGGACACCCGTTCGCAGAGCCTGAACGAGAACTTCCAGACCCACATCATGGACATCGCGCGGATGGTCGCGGAAGGCGGCCAGGAGGTCGTGGTCGCGATCGAAGGCCGCATCGGCGACATCACCACCTCCATCGCCAGCCGCGGCGACGCCCTCACCAGCACGCTGACTGCGAAGGTCGGCGCGGCGGATGCCGCGCTGGCGGCGCGCGCGCACGAGGTCGCGAGCACTCTCGACACCCGCATCACCCGGTTCGAGAATCTCCTCGTCGGCCGCGCCGACGCCGCCGCCGACGATCTGGAGAAGCGCACCACCACCGCCACCGAGTTTCTCGTCACCCGCGCCGCGAGCGGTCACCCGCGACATCGAGACCCGCACCGCCGCGGCGACCGAAGCGCTCCTCGGCCAGATCGGGGGCGTCTCGGAGGAGATCGAAGGCCGCACCACCAAGGCGACCGAGTTCCTCGTCACCCGGGCCGGCGGCGTCGCCCAGGACATCGAGGCACGCACCACCAGGGCGAGCGAGTTCCTCGCCAGCAAGATCGGCAGCGTCGCCCAGGAGATCGAAGCGCGCACCACCAAGGCAACCGAGTTCCTCGCCAGCAAGATCGGCAGCGTCGCCCAGGAGATCGAAGCGCGCACCACCAAGGCGACCGAGTTCCTCGCCAATCGGATCGGCAGCGTGTCCCAGGAGATCGAGACCCGCACCAATGCCGCGGCCGCGTTCGCCAGCGGCAAGATCGATAAATCGGTCGGCGAGATCGAGGGCCGCACCAACGCGGCCGTGGAATTCGCCGCCGGCCGGTTCGGCCAGTCCGCGCAGGAACTCGAAGTCCGTGCCCACGCCGCGGCCGAGAGCGCCGCGAGCAAAGTCGGCAAGGCCACCCAGGACATCGAAACGCGCGCCAATGCCGTCGCCGAGTTCGCCGCCGGCCGCCTGGGCCAGTCCGCGCAGGAACTCGAGCTGCGCGCCGGCGCCGCGGCCGAGAGCGCCGCGAGCAAGGTCGGCAAAGCCTCCCAGGACATCGAAGCGCGCGCCAATGCCGTCGCCGAGATGGCCGCCATCAGGATCGGCAAGGTCGCCCAGGATATCGAGGTGCGGGCCGGCGCCGCCGCGGAATCCGCCGTCGGCAAGGTCGGCAAGCTCGCCCAGGAAATCGAGATCCGCACCAATGCCGCCGCCGACGCCGCCGTCGGCAAGGTGGGCAAGGCCGCCCAGGACATCGAAGCGCGCACCACCGCCGCCGCGGAAACCGCGGCCGGCAAGATCGGCAAGGCCGCCCAGGATATCGAGACGCGCACCACCGCCACCGCGGACTTCGCCGTCGGCCGGATCGCCAAGCTCGCCCAGGAGGTCGAGGCACGCACCAACGCCGCCGCGGAAACCGCCGTGGTCAAGATCGATCGGATTTCCACGAGATCGGCGCCCGGACCGGCGCCGCGGCGGACGCCGCCGCCATCGATGATCGGCAAGGCGTCCCAGGACATCGAGACGCGCGCCCAGGCGGCGACCGAGTTCGCCATCAGCCGGCTCGGCGGCGCCGCCCAGGACATCGAGACGCGCGCGGCGGCAGCGGGCGAAGAGGTTTCGCAGCGCATCGCCAACGTCACCCAGTACATCGGCACCCGCGCCGCCGAAGCCAGCAACGCGCTGGCCGAGCGGGTCTACGGCGCGACCCAGGACATCGAGGCGCGCACCACGGCGGCCACCGAATTCCTGGCCACCCGGATCGGCGCGATCGCCGGCGACATCGAGGTCAAGAGCCGCACCGCCGCCGACCTGCTGCAGGCGCGCGCGGCCGACATCGCGGGCAGCCTCAAGGTCAACACCACCGACGCCAGCCGCACGCTGATCGAGCTGTCCAGCTCGACCGCGGAGGCGCTGCGTGCCGCCTCTTCCGACGTCGAGCGCACCCTGACGACGCTGTCGAGCAGCACCACCGCGATGCTCAAGCAGAACGCCGCCGAAGTCGAACGCAGCCTGCTGGGCGTGAGCACCGAGGTGACCAAGAACTTCGTCGGCAAGGCCGACGAAATCTACCGGCGCGATGCGCCAGAACTCGACCGAGCTCACCCGCCTGCTCGACGACAAGAGCAGCGGCCTCATCACCGCCATCGCCACCAAGGGCGGCCAGTTCTCGCTGGAGATCGAGCGCGCGGCGGAAAGTGCCGTGAAGGCGATCGACACCAAGGCGTTCGCCTTCGGCCAGACGATGATGGACAACTGCACCGAGCTCGCCCGCATCATCAACGAGGCGAGCGCGACCGCGACCTCGCATCGTCAACCGCACCCTCAAGGAGCTGCAGGACACCACCAAGAGCTCGGTCACCCAGGCGACCATGCCGGTGTCGCAGACGCTGAGCGACCTGCAGCAGACCACCGTCGGCGCGGTGGCGGAATCCAAGGAGACCGCGGTCGCCACGGTTTCCGAGCTGCTGGAGACCCACGGCACGCTGCGCTCCGACACCACCGCGCTGCTCGAGCGGCTGCGCGAGGCCAACAGCCTCCTGCAGGAGGTCCTGGGCGGCGCCCAGACCAACCTCAGCTCGATCGAGCACGTCCTCTCGGCGCGGGTCGCCGAGTTCGTCTCCACCATCGGCGACCTGCTGGAGCACGCCAATTCGACCTCCGGGAAGATGGACGAGCACGTCAGCTCGTTCTACGGGCTCACCTCCAAGGTGCTGGGCGACCTCGGCGACCTCGCGGTGAAGTTCGACGGCCACGGCCGCTCGCTCACCGAGACGGTCGACTTGCTCGAAAAGAGCAACAAGCACAGCCTGGCCGCAGTCACCGACCGGCATGCGACGATCGAAGGCCTGGTCAACATGCTCAACGAGCGCACCGAGGATCTCGACGCGCGGCTCAAGCGCTTCTCGGGCATGCTCGACGAATCCCTGCACGTCGCCGAGGACCGCGCCCGCGACATCGCGCGGCTGGTCGCCGAGGCGACCTCGGAGGGCGCGCGCTCGATCGCCGAGCAGCACGACGACCATCCGCTCCACCACCGAGGAGCAGGGCCGGCGCACGCTCGATTCGCTCCGCAACGTCTACGAGCAGGTGGCCAACGACAGCAAGGGCCTGTTCCAGGAGACCGCGACCGACGCCCACCAGTTGCTGCAGCAGGCCACCGACCGCTTCTCCGACGTCATGCAGACCATGCACACGATGTCGACGGAGATGCAGCGCGAATTCGGAGTCGACCCGCCAGGAGCTGCGCCGCGGCGTGCTGGAGCTGCCCGAGGAGACCGCGGAGAGCACCGCGCAGATGCGGCGGGTGATCGTCGACCAGATGGAGGCGCTCGCCGAGCTCAACCGCATCGTCGCCCGCCACGGCCGCAACCTCGATACCGTCCCGACCGCCGCGCCGCGGCAGGAACCGGCGCGCCCGGTGCCCCAGCGCGCCGAGAGTGCCGCCGTGCCGGCGCCGCTGTCGGCCGCTGCGACGACCGCACCCGGGTCGAGGCGCCGTCGGTCCAGCCGAACGGCGCGAACGGCGCGGCCCAGAACGGAGCCGCCGGCCCCAACGGCGCCGGCCCGGGCCGCGGCGGCTGGCTCTCCGAGCTGCTGACGCGCGCCTCGCGCGACGAGGAGACCCCGCCGCGGACCGAGGAACGCGCCGCATTCGCACAACCGCGGCAGGAGGAGCGCGCGCCGCGGGGCGAGCGCGCGCGCGAGAGACGCGCGAGCATCGCAACGCCCGCCACACCATCGAGTCGCTGGATTCGCTGTCGGTGGACATCGCCCGCATGATCGACCACGACGCCGCGGCGGAACTGTGGGACCGCTACAATCGCGGCGAGCGCAACGTCTTCACCCGGCGGCTCTACACGATGCAGGGGCAGAAGGCGTTCGAGGAGGTGCGGCGGCGCTACAAGTCCGACCGCGAGTTCAGCCAGACCGTCGACCGCTACATCGGCGAGTTCGAGCGCCTTCTCAACGAGGTCGCACGCGACGACCGCGGCCAGGTGGTGGCGCGCACCTACCTCACCTCGGAGACCGGCAAGGTCTACACCATGCTCGCCCATGCCGCCGGACGGTTCGAGTGACATTGTCAGGGATCAGGGACTGTCGGCGATCACGAATTGGCAGCACCAGCTGATGCACCATGATCCGACTGACCTGCCCGCCTCTCCGTGCGAAGCGAGCGCTGGCCGATCGCCGGCGCCTTCACCATCAGCCGCGGCTCGAAGACCGAAGCCGAGGTGGTCGTCGCCGAGCTTTCCGAAGGCGGGATCTGCGGCCGCGGCGAATGCGTACCCTATGCCCGCTACGGCGAGACCGTCGCCGGCGTCGTGGCGGCGATCGCGGGCCTCGCCGAAGACGTGGCCTGCGGCCTCGGCCGGGCGGAACTCCAGCGCGCCCTGCCAGCGGGCGCCGCGCGCAATGCGCTCGATTGCGCCTTCATCGATCTCGAAGCCAAGCGCAGCGGCCGCCCGGCCCATCGATGCCTGGGGCTCGATCCGCCGCGCCCGCGGCTGACCGCCTATACGATCTCGCTGGCGACGCCCGACGCCATGGCCGCGGCGGCGGCCGCCGCGTCGACGCGGCCCGCTGCTCAAGGTCAAGCTCGGCGGCGACGGCGACGCCGAGCGGATCGCCGCGGTGCGCAAGGCGGCGCCCAGCGCCGAGCTGATCGTCGACGCCAATGAAGGCTGGCGTGCCGGAAATCTCGGCGCCAATCTCGCGGCCTGTGCGAGCGCCGGCGTGACCCTCGTCGAGCAGCCGCTTCCGGCCGCCGACGACGCCGCGCTCGCCGCGATCGCGCGGCCGATCCCGGTATGCGCCGACGAGAGCGTGCACGACCGCGCCTCGCTCGCCGCGGCTCGTCGGCAAATACGACGCGGTGAACATCAAGCTCGACAAGGCGGGCGGCCTCACCGAGGCGCTCGCGCTGGCCGCGGCGGCCGAGGCCATGGCTTCACGCTGATGGTCGGCTGCATGATCTCGACCTCGCTGTCGATCGCCCCCGCCCTCCTGGTCGCCCAGCGGGCGCGGGTGGTCGACCTCGACGGCCCTCTGCTGCTCGCCCGCGACCGCCCGCATGGCATGCGTTTTGAGGGCAGCACGCTGCATCCTGCCGCCCGGGAATTGTGGGGCTGATCGCGAAAAGGTGCGGAGTTTTGCGTCCTCGAAGGTCGAGAATGCCTGGTGGTCGCGCACGCGCGACATGGCGCTTTACCGCGACCCGCTTTACCATGACGCCTCGACAACGCGCTATTCACAGGAGCTTTATGAATTCTCAACTTCTGCCACAAATCCTCCTCACGCGATGCAATGTTGTGAGCCGCCCTCGGGGAGATGGAGATATGCGTCGTGCCGCCTTGCTGCTTTGTGGCCGCTGTGGCCGCGCTGTCGGCGTCATCCGCCCACGCGACGATCGTGATCACCGCCGACCGCGGCGGACTCATCAGCGATTATGCGGAGCGGTTCATCAGCGCGCGGGACACCGGCGAGCAGGTCGTCATCGACGGCGCCTGCCTGTCGGCCTGCACGCTCGTCGTCGGCATGGTTCCGCGGGACAAGGTCTGCGCGACCCCGAAAGCGGTGCTCGGCTTCCATTCGGCGTGGCGGCCGACGGGAGGCGGCAAGGTCAACAGCACCCCGCCAGCCAGGCGATGCTGGACGTTTATCCCGCCGATCTGCGCAAATGGATCGCCCAGCGCGGCGGCCTGAACTCGAAGATGATCTTCCTCTATGGCCGCGAGCTCGCCGAGATCGTGCCGCCCTGCGGACGTCCGGTGATCGCCAGCACTCCGCGCCACCCGCCAACCGCACGTCGTCAAGTCGGATACGACTCGCGCGACGCTCGTCGCGCGGCAAGCGCGATAGCAAAGCCGGCGGCGGCGATCGCCGCCATGGCGAAATAGGCGGCGCTGCCGAACGCCGCCACCAAGCCTCCTGAAGCTCCCATCGCGACGGCGAAGGTGCCGCCCTGAACGGCCGAGAAATCGCCCTGCGCGGTCGCGCCGCCCCTGCCGATGGGAGAGCTGCGAGAGCATGTCCATGGCGCCGAGATGGGTCGCGCCGAACGACAGCGCATGCAGGCACTGCAGCACCGGCAGCAGGAGCACCGGCGGATCGAACGCCATGGCGGTCCAGCGCAGCACCGCGCCCGCGCCGCCGATCAGGATCATCTCGACGGCGCCGACGCGCGCGACCACCCGCGCCGACACCGCGAACAGCAGGATCTCGGCGACGACGCCGAGCGCCCACAGCAGCCCGATCGTGGTGCCGTCGATGCCCTTCATCGTCCATTGCAGGGTCGCGAAGCCGTACAGCACCGCGTGGCTCGCCTGGATGAGGCTCGCGCCGACGACCGTCGCCACGAACACGCCGGAGCGCCACAGCCCGCCGGAAGCGGATTTGCGCGGCGCCGCCGCGGCGCCGTCGGGCGAGCGCGGCAGCCGCCATGCCGCCACCGCGGTCGCCGCCATCGCCGCGGCCAGCACCCAGACGAGATCGCCGGCGCCCAACCGGCTCAGCAACACGCCACCGGCCAGGTTGGCGAGGACGAACGCCACCGATCCCCACAGCCGCACCGGCCCGTACGCCACGCCGCGCGCCCGCAGCCCGCGCAAGCCGTAGGAATCGGCGAGCGGCATCACCGGCGACGACGCGACCGAGATCGCGGCATAGACGGCGAGGATGGCGATGAAGCCGCCGGCAAATCCCATCACGGCATAGCCGGCCGCGCCGAGCGTCGCCGCGGCGGCGAGCGCAATCTGCATCTCGCCATGGCGATCGATCAGCCGGGTGGCGAGCGGAACCGCAACGATGCGAATCAGCATCGGCGCCGCCAGCACGATGCCGATCTCCCGGGCATCGAGGCCGCGGGCCTGGAGCCATGCCGGCAGATACGGCATCTGAATACCGGCGAACAGAAAGAATGCGGCGTAGAACGTCGCCATCCGGAGTGCGAATCCGTCGGCGCGCGGTATCCTGGCGAGCAATCGAATCACCGCGCCATCCTTCATGCTCACGCCGTGACTGCACAAGCCGGACGCATCCGTTCATGCCCGCCGACCTCGCGACCGCCGCATCGACCTGGACCGTGACCACGCGCGGCATGGGCGAACCCGATTACGACGCCATCCATGCGGCCGTGGTGGGCACCGCGGAGGGGCGCTGGTTCCTCGCCCAGTATGCGAGCCGCAACCGCAATACCGACACGGCGCAGGTGCTGGCGGCCATCGACCGGCTCGAATCCGAGGTGGGGCGGGAGCGCAGCGTGCCGCCGGCCGCGCCGGCGCAAGAGCCGTCGCCGCCGCCCGGCCCCGACATCGCGCGCCTGCGCCACGACCTCGGCGAATTCGCCGACGCGCTCGTGCGCGCGCGGGCCGACATCGCCGCGATCGAGCCTGGTAAAGTCACGGCGCGCCCGACCATCCTGGCCGCGACCGAAGCGCTGCAGGGGCTCGCCTGGTTCATGCGCGAGCGCGGCACGGACTCCCGGTTCTGCGACCGGATCGACGATTGTGCCGACGATATCCTTGCCGTGTGCGCGATCCCGGACCTGGCGGTACAACGGACCCGCACGATCATCGACGTGCTGGGCGATCTGGAGAACCGCCTCCACGCGATCAGGTCCAGCCTTGACGGCGGCGATCAGTTCGACGATCTGCGCACCTCCCCGGCGGCGAACGCGAATTCGCCGGCGGCTGCGAAGCCTGCGGGGATCGAAGCCGAGATGGTCGACGCCGGCATCGTGGCCTTTACACCGGACCTCGCGACCGAAATCGAGCCGCCGGCCTCGAGCGCCGGTACGGAAAACGCCGCTACGGAGAACGCCGCCAAAGAAAACTGCGCCACCGAAAACATCGCACCCGCGGGCGCCGAGACGACTGCCCCTGCTGCGACCGCGTTGTCGGCAGCGGAGATCGACCGATACCTCGACGCCCAACCGGCCGCCAGTCCCGAGGGCACGCCGACATCGCCGCGCCTCTCGCATCTGTTGATGGCGGCGGAACTCGACCGCCTGCTCGATGCGCAGGGGGCGACCGGGACCGGCACGAACGACCAGCCGCCGCCGCCCGAACCGGTGGCGGCGACGGCACCGGTCGAGGTGCCGGCGCCGGTGGCCGCGTTCCCGCCGGACGAGGTGACCGCACCGATCGAGGCGGCCACACCGGCGGACGCGACGGCGCCGGTCGAAGCGGTTCCGTCCGAGACGATCGAGGTCGATGTGGCTCCCCTCGAGCCGGAGGCACTGTCGATCCCGGAGGCGCAGACGATACCGGAGACGCCGTCGATACCAGTGGCCCCGTCGATACCCGTAGCGCCGCCGCGCCGTGTCGCCGCGATCGCCAATGACCTGTTCGCCGATGTGATGGCGCTCTCCGAAGAGGAGCGCATCGCGCTGTTCACGTGAACGAGCAGGGCTGCGCGATCACGCCACCAGGCGGGCGAACAGTTCGGGATCGACATTGCCGCCGGAGAGCACGACCACCGCGGTCTTGCCGGCGATGTCGAGCTTGCCCGCCAGCAGCGCGGCCAGCGCGACCGCGCCGCCGGGCTCGACCACCAGCTTGAGTTCGCGGAACGCGAAGGCGACCGCGCCGGCGACCTCCTCCTCGGTGGCGGTGACGCCGTCGCTGACCAGCACGCGGTTGATCTCGAAGGTGAGCTTGCCGGGCGATTGCGCCATCAGGGCATCGCAGATCGTCCCGGTCAGGGCCGGGTTGCGCTCCCGCTTGCCGCTGCGGAACGAGCGCGCGTGATCGTCGAACGCCGCCGGCTCGGCGGTGTAGATCTTCGCCGCCGGCGCCCGCGCCTTCACCGCGAGCGCGATGCCTGCCGTAAGCCCGCCGCCCGACGCATTGACGATGACGCAGTCGAGTTCGTGGCCGAGGCGCGCAATCTCCTCGGCGATCTCGCGGCCGACCGTGCCCTGCCCGGCGATCACCAGCGGATCGTCATAGGGCGGCACCAGCACCGCACCGCGCTCCTGCGCGATCCCCCGCGAGATCGCCTCGCGGTCCTCGCGCTCGCGGTCGTACAGCACCACCTCGGCGCCGAGCGCCGCCGTGCGCTCCCGCTTGGGCCGCGGCGCATCGCGCGGCATGACGATGACCGCGGGCATGCCCAATAGCTTCGCCGCGGCAGCGACGCCCTGGGCATGGTTGCCGGAGGAGAACGCGACCACGCCGCCGCCGCGCAACGCGAGCGCCAGCGCCGACAGCTTGTTATAGGCGCCGCGGAACTTGAACGAGCCGGTCCGCTGCAGCGTCTCGGCCTTGAGGAAGACCCGCCCGCCCGCGAGCGCATCGAGCACCGGCGACGAGATCAGCGGCGTCCGCAGCGCGACGCCGGCAAGCCGCCCGGCGGCGATATCCACATCGGCCGCGGTGGGCAGCGCAGGCGTCGGATCCGGGGCATTGGCCATGCACGACGGTAACGCCGCAGGCGTGCGGTGCGCAAGGCTCTAAGGACTTCGCCCGCGAACAATCGGGGTGCAGGGCTGGGCCGATCAGGCCGCCTGCTCGGCAGCTTCCTCGACCTCGTCGGCGACATCGCCGGTGGTCGCGCTGCGCGTCCAGGTGATGATCTCGAAGCGCCCGTCGGGATGCTCGCCGATCGCGGTGCAGCTTTCCACCCAGTCGCCGCAATTGATGTAGCGCAGCCCGAAATCGTCGTGAATCGCGGCGTGGTGGATGTGTCCGCAGATGACGCCGGCGGCGTCGTTGCGCCTCGCCTCCAGCACCAGGGTCTTCTCGAATTCGCCGATGTAGTTGACGGCGTTCTTGACCTTGAGCTTGGCCCATTGCGACAGCGACCAGTAGCCGAAGCCGAGGCGGCGGCGCACGCCGTTGAACAGGCGGTTGGCGACGATGGCGAAGGTATAGGCGTGGTCGCCGAGATGGGCGAGCCAGCGCGCCTGGGTCACCACGAGGTCGAAATGATCGCCGTGGACGACGAGGTAGCGGCGGCCGTCCGCGCCCTCGTGGATCGCGCGCTCGCACACCTCGATGCCGCCGAAATGGGTGCCGTAATAGTCGCGCAGGAACTCGTCGTGATTGCCGGGCACATAGACGAGACGCGCACCCTTGCGCGCCTTGCGCAGCAGCTTCTGGACGACATCGTTGTGCGGCTGCGGCCAATACCAGCCCGACCGCAACTGCCAGCCGTCGACGATATCGCCGACGAGGTAGATCACCTCGGCATCGTGATACCGCAGAAAGTCGAGCAAGTGATGGGCCTGGCACCCGCGCGAGCCGAGATGCACGTCGGAGATGAAGAGGGCGCGAAACGTCCGCATTCCGTCTTCTGACAAGTGCACGTCTCCTACTGCCGATGCCGGCTTTTTATGAGAGTCGTATTGCGGCTGGATGACAGAGATTTCGGGTGAATTCGGCTGCGGCTCATCTCAGAACGTAGGGCGGGTTCGCTTCAACCCGCCATCTCTCTCGACGGCGGATTACGCTGCGCCAGTCCGCCCCATGGCGGCGGCGTCGATTTGGATTCATCCACTGCCAAATCGGTGCATCACCGGTTCGCCTGCCGCGCGCGAGCACGACATGTCATCGCTACTGTCACCGGCGCGGCATATTCCGATTCGCATGACAGCTTCGGTCATCGCAGCCGCTTCGTTCTGCGGCATCACCGCTTCTCTTCACATCGTCAGCATCGTCGTTGCGATCGTGCGCTGCCGCCCGCGCGCCGGCGTCGCGCCGCTGCGCGAGCAGCCTCCCGTTACCATCGTGCGCCCGGTCTGCGGGCTCGACAATTTCGTCGAGGAGACGCTGCGCACGTCGTTCGAACTCGCCTATCCCGCATTCGAATTGATCTTCTGCGTGGCGTCCGGGCGCGACCCGGTGGTGCCGGTGGTGCGCAACCTCATCGCCGCCCATCCCGGCGTCGCGGCGCAGCTCCTGATCGGCGACGACCGCGTCAGCTCGAATCCCAAGCTCAACAATTGCGTCAAGGGATGGCGCGCCGCGGCGCATCCGTTCATCGCGATCGCCGATTCCAACGTGCTGATGCCGAAGGACTACATCGAGCGCCTGCTCGCGGCGTGGCGGCCCGATACCGGCCTCGTCTGCTCGCCGCCGGCGGGCTGCCGGCCGCTCGGCCTGTGGGCCAACCTCGAATGCGCTTTCCTCAACAGCTACGAGGCGCGCGCGCAGTATTTCGCCGATACGATCGGCATCGGCTTCGCCCAGGGCAAGACCATGCTGTGGCGGCGCTCCGACCTCGAAGCGGCCGGCGGCATCCGCGTGCTCGGCGCGGAGGCCGCGGAGGATGCGGCATCGACCAAAGTGGTGCGCGCCGCGGGCCTGCGGGTGCGCCTCGTCGACGGGCCGTTCCAGCAACCCCTGGGACGACGCAGCCTCAAGGAAGTGTGGCGGCGGCAGACCCGCTGGGCGCGGCTGCGCCGTGCCGGCTTTCCCATGTTCTTCGTGCCGGAGATATTCGGCGGCGCCGTGCTGCCGCTCGCCGCCGCGGGCTACGCCGCCCATGGCGCCGGCCTGCCGGTGGTCGGCACGGTGACTGCCGCTCGCGCTCGCCTGGTACGGGCTCGAGACGGCGCTGGTATGGGCGGTGCGCTGGCATCTCACCCCGCTGTTTCCATTTTACGCGATGCTGCGCGACCTGCTGCTGCCGGGCCTGTGGATCGATGCCTGGGTCGGGACCGAGTTCGTGTGGCGCGGCAACGCCATGAGCGTCGCCGCCGACAGCCCGACCGCGTGAGCTCCGCCCCGGATTGACATCGGCGCCCTCCCCCGCCAAGGAAGACCCGCGGCCGCGTCGGCCTTCGGATCAAGATGCGCATGATCTTGCCCGAGAAAGTCTGCACCTCTTGGGATCATGCGCCGACACAGTTCTGGGAGAACGCCATGGATCTCGGCATCGCCGGCCGCAAGGCCATCGTCTGCGCTTCGAGCAAGGGGCTCGGCCGTGCCTGCGCCGCAAGCCTCGCGGAGGCCGGCTGCGAGGTCGTCATCAATGGCCGCAACCGCGAGGCGCTGGAATCCGCCGCCGCCGCGCTGCGCAACGCCACCGGGGCAAAAATCACCGCGGTCGCCGCCGATGTGTCGACGCCCGACGGCCAGAAGGCGCTGCTGGACGCCTGTCCGCAGCCGGACATCCTCGTCAACAACAATGCCGGCCCGCCGTTCCGCGACTTCCGCGAGTTGAGCCGGCAGCAGATCATCGACGGCGTCATCGCCAACATGGCGGTGGCGATCGAGCTGACGCAGAAGGTGATCGATCCCATGATCGCCAGGAAGTTCGGCCGCATCGTCAACATCACCTCCGGCACGGTGAAGGCGCCGCTGGTCGGGCTCGACCTGTCGTCGGGCGCGCGCGCCGGCCTGACCGCCTTCATGGCCGGCGTCGCGCGCTCGGTCGCCGGCGCGAACGTGACCATCAACTTCATGCAGCCCGGCGCCTTCGCCACCGACCGGCTCTATTCCAACATCGACGTGAACGCCAAGAAGCGCGGCATTCCGTTCGAGCAGGCCAAGACCGAACGCATCGCCAGCATTCCGGCAAAGCGCCTCGGCCTGCCGGAAGAATTCGGCGCGACGTGCGCCTTCCTGTGTTCCGACCCACGCCGCCTACATCACCGGGCAGAACCTGCTGCTCGACGGCGGCGCATTCCCCGGCGCATTCTGATGCCGTTCGATAGGATGAGCTGAGCGCAGCGATGCCCATCGTCGGCCCCTACCAACGCTTGATGGTTCGCAGCAGCATCTGACGCTAGCCACGTGACCCGAAGCGGCGTCGGATTGTAAACGCATGACGGATACGCAACAGTGCCGCCCGTTCACCCAGACCTGCGATTGCCCAGAAAGGACATCCGATGAAGCTCGTACGCTTCGGAGCGGCCGGCCGCGAAAAGCCCGGCGTCGTCGACAGTGAGGGCCGCATTCGCGACCTGTCCGGCCTGGTGCCCGACATCGCGGGCGAGGCGCTGTCGCCGAAGAGCCTTGCGAAGCTCGCGAAGGTCAAGGTCGACAAGCTGCCGCCGGTGCGCGGCACGCCGCGGCTCGGCCCGTGCGTCGGCAAGGTCGGCAACTTCCTCGCCATCGGCCTCAACTATGCCGACCACGCCGCCGAAGCCGGGATGGCGATTGCCGCAGGAGCCGATCATCTTCAACAAGTCGCCGAGCTGCATCTGCGGGCCGCACGACGACACCATGATCCCGAAGGGCTCGACCAAGCTCGATTACGAAGTCGAGCTCGGCATCGTGATCGGCAGCCGCGCGCGCTACCTCTCCAAGGGCGCCGCGCTGGACGCGGTTGCCGGATATTGCCTGGCCAACGACGTCTCCGAGCGCGCGTTCCAGATCGAGCGCTCGGGCCAGTGGACCAAGGGCAAGAGCGCGGAGACATTCGGGCCGATCGGGCCGTGGCTCGTCACCAAGGACGAGATCCCGAACCCGCAGAAGCTCGACATGTGGCTCACCGTCAATGGCGAGAGCCGGCAGAAGGGGTCGACCAGGACGATGATCTTCGGCGCCGCCCACATCGTGTGGTACTGCTCGCAGTTCATGGTGCTGGAGCCCGGCGACGTCATCATCACCGGAACTCCGCCGGGCGTCGCGCTGGGCATGAAGCCGGAGCCGAAATTCCTCAAGGCCGGCGACGTGGTGAAGCTCGGCGTCGAAGGCCTCGGCGAGCAGCAGCAGAAGATCGTGCGGTTCCGGGCGTAGCCGGGCGAACTCGCGAGTGTCGTGATTCCGGGGCGCCGCCAACGGGTCCGGCCTTCGGCCGGCCCGATGACAGGCTCCGCGGCGAACCCGGAATCCAGAACGGCCTCGCCTCGCGCCTATTGGCTCCGAATTTCGCCGATACTCCAATCTGGAATTCCGGGCTCGCGCGAAGGCGCGCGCCCCGGAACGACGCCGCTGGGCTGTCATATCACGCCCCGGTCCCCGGATGCCCGTCGACGGAGTTGCGGATCACCTTGCGGATCTGGGCGTTGGACAGGAACAGGTCGTGATTGATGATGCCCCAGCCCTGCTGGGAGGCGTCGATCACGCGGATTCCCATGCGTTCGAGCTGAGCCTTCTGGGCGGCGCCGACCCTGGTGATGCCTCCGGCGATCCACCGCGACACCGCGAGCGCGCGGTCGTTGGTCGCCGCGACGACGGTGATCTTGCCGGCCAGCGGGCCGATGCGCTGGACCGAAGAGGAGAACCCGTCCATGTCGATGTCCGGCGAAGCGAACACCACCGCGCCGATCTTGTTGACGGTCTCCTCGCCGAGCTGGGCGTAGAGCTGGCGCAGCGCTTCCATGGTCAGCATGGTGCCGATGCTGTGGGCGACGATATGGATGTGGCCGATGACCGGGCTCGCGATCAGGCCGTCGAGCACCTGCTGCAGGGCATCGCGCGACCACATCGCGCTCTCGCGATCGTAGCCGTAGTCGAGCAGGCTCGCCCGCGACGGCCACGAGAACACCATCGTCTCGCCCACGAATTTGATGCCGTCCGAGAGGCGCGCGGCATCGAGCGCGGCCGCCTCGAAGGTCGTGTTGTAGCCGTGAACGTAGATGAGCACGTCGTGCCCGCCGGCCGACGGATCGATCAGGTCGCCGATCTGGGCGGCCGGCTCGATCTTGTCGAGCCGCCAGTCGGCGAGCCCGACGGAAGCGAGCGAGAACCGGCCGTCGTCGGGCGGCGACAACTGGGCGCGGGCGACCGTCATCGCCGGCGCCCGTTCCGGCCCGTACCACGGCTTGGCGCGGGCGCCGTTGACCGGCTTGCGCGTGGTGGCGACGAGCAGCGTCGGATTGAGCGCGAGCGCGGACGCATCGAAGCGCGGCGCCTTCGCGGCCATGCCGGCGCACCCGCACAGCGCGAGCGCGGACGCCGCCGATGTCAGGCCGCGCAACACGGCGCGCCGCGAAGCGGCGAACCGCCGCGCCTGGCACATGAGACAGTGACCAAGTGCTGCCCCGCAAAATGCGACGGGCGACGCTCGAGCCGCCCCACCCCGTCCGGTCTGAAGCCCGATCGCGGCAACAACAGGGCCGCCGGCCCCGCCGCCCGTGGAACTCCGGGCGGACGCGCATGCCGAAATCATCTTGATTCCACGCACGTTTTCTTGATCCGACACGATCGACTCCTCGGGAAGGCGCCGCGGTTTTATCTCGCCAGGTCAATGCCCCTCGAACGCGATCAGCGTGCGCACCGGCACGCCGAGCGCGCGAAGCTTTGCGGCACCGCCGAGTTCCGGCAGGTCGATGATGAAGCAGGCGGCGAGGACATCGGCGCCCATCTGGCGCAGCAGCTTGACCGCCGCCTGCGCGGTGCCGCCGGTGGCGACGAGGTCGTCGACCAGGATCACCCGCTCGCCGGGCGCCACCCCGTCCTCGTGCATCTCCATTTCGTCGCTGCCGTATTCGAGCGAATAGCCGATGGTGACGCGTTTGTAAGGCAGCTTGCCCTTCTTGCGGATCGGCACGAAGCCGGCCGAAATCTGGTGCGCGACGGCGCCGCCCAGGATGAAGCCGCGCGCCTCGATGCCCGCCACCTTGTCGATCTTGAAGCCGGCCCAGGGCTGCACCAGTTCGTCGACGGCGCGGCGGAACGCCCGCGCATTGCCGAGCAAAGTGGTGATGTCGCGGAACATGATGCCGGGCGAGGGATAATCCGGAATGGTGCGGATCGCGCTGCGCAGATCGAATTCGAGCTCGGGCGGCGTCATGGCAACCTCATGGCACGGACCCGAGCAGGCGGCCCGCCACCGCGTCGAGCTTGCCCATGAGCGCGGGATCGCGCGCCTCCGGCGCGGTGATGATGGCATTGTCGAGGGCACGGTCGGAGCCGATCGGGCACGGCTCGTGCTCGGCGGGGAAAATCCTGCGCGAGCCGGGAGACCAGGCGCCTCGCCTTGTCGGCATTCGCGTTGAGCACTTTGATGATGTCCTGGACGGTGACGGCGTCGTGGTCGGGATGCCAGCAGTCGAAATCGGTGACCATGGCGACCGTGGCATAGCAAATCTCCGCCTCGCGGGCGAGCTTGGCCTCCGGCATGTTGGTCATGCCGATCACGGCATAGCCGAGCTGCTTGTAGGTGAGGCTTTCGGCGAGCGTCGAGAACTGCGGCCCTTCCATGCAGACATAGGTGCCGCCCCGGGCGACGGCGATGCCCTCGGCCTCGGCCGCCGCGGCAAGGTGGATGCGCAGGCGCGGCGACACCGGATGGGCCATCGAGACATGGGCGACGCAGCCCTTGCCGAAGAACGAGGCTGGCGCGGCCGTGGGTGCGGTCGACGAACTGGTCGACCAGCACGAAAGTGCCGGGCGGCAGATCTGTCCTTGAACGAACCGCAGGCCGACAGCGAGACGAGATCGGTGACGCCGGCGCGCTTGAGCACGTCGATGTTGGCGCGGTAATTGATGTCGGAGGGCGACAGGCGGTGGCCCTTGCCGTGGCGCGGCAGGAACACCACCGGCAGGCCGCCGATATCGCCGATGCGCAGCGCCGCCGACGGCTCTCCCCACGGGCTCGCGATGTGCCGCTCGACGACGTTGGCGAGGCCGGGCAGATCGTAGACGCCGGAGCCGCCGATGATGCCGAGCACGGACGCGGTCATCGGCCGCCTCGCATACGGTTTCTACGGCGACTGCGTCGCAAACGGTTGGGTTTCCTTCGCCCTGATAGGGGAAGGAAAGGGAGGGAGGGCGCCGCGCATCTGCGCACCTTCTGACACGGTGGCGCTACAGCGACTTCGGCTTGGGGTCCGGTCCGGGCGCAGCCTCGCCGGGCGCGTGGACGTCGTGCCAGATCTTCTTCTTGGTGAAGTAGAGCAGGCCCGACAGCACCAGCAGATAGATGAGCACCTGGAAGCCGATGCGCTTGCGCGAGTCGAGGGTCGGCTCGGCCGCCCACATCAGGAAGGCGGCGATGTCCTTGGTGTACTGGTCCATGGTCTCCGGCGCGCCGTCGGTATAGCTCACGACGCCGTCGCTGAGCGGCGGCGGCATGCCGATCGCATGGCCCGGAAAGTAGACGTTGTACTGCATGCCCGACGGCAGCGTCATGTCGGCGGGCTTGGGCGCGTAGCCCTTCAGCACGGCGACGATGTAGTCGGCGCCGAGCTCCTGATACGGGAACGACGATGTCGACGAGGAACCAGGGAAGTCCGCGCTCGTACTGGCGCGCCTTGGCGAGCACCGACATGTCCGGCGGCAGGGCGCCGTTGTTGGCGAAACGCGCCGCCTGGCGCGTTGGGGAACGGCGGCGGGAAGTGGTCGGCCGGCCGGCCCGGGCGCTCGAACATTTCGCCCTGGTCGTTGGGGCCGTCCTTGATCTTGAATTGGGCCGCGATCGCCTCGACCTCGGCCTCGCGTGAAGTCGGGTCCGCCCTCCTGGCCCAAGGTCCGGAACGCCACCAGGTTGAGGCCGTGACAGACTTGGCAAACCTCGTGATAGATCTTGAAGCCGCGCTGCAACTGGCCGGGATCGTAGCGGCCGAACACCCCTGCGAACGACCAGGAATTGATGCGGCGGCTGCGGCTGCTCGTGCTCCTGCGCCGAGGCCGGCGTCGGCGCGCCGAGGAACAGCGCGGAGCCGACCAGGAACACGGCAAGGCCTGCGACCGCCTTCTTGGTCCCGAGCACGGCCTGCGAGATCGAAGTGGGCAGCGGCTTCGGCTTTTCGACCAGGCCGAGCAGCGGCAGCACGACGATGAAGTGGAGGAAATACCACGCGGTCAGCAGGCGCGACGCGAGCACATAGCCGCCTTCCGCGGGCTTCGACCCGAGCCAGCCGAGGCCGATGCAGACGGCGACGAAAATCCAGAAGAACTGCCGGTACAGCGGCCGATAGGTCGCCGAGCGCACCCTCGAGGTGTCGAGCCAGG
>CAVVCE010000170.1:0-17120 GCA_963746235.1 uncultured Alphaproteobacteria bacterium | reverse complement strand
CGATCGCGCTGATCGCGCGGCTTGAGGACGACGTTGAAACGCCCGACGTTCGAAGTCTGCCCGAAGCTCGAGCCGATCTGCGAGATCACGCCGTCCACGGCCGGGTCTTTGAGCAAGACGGCGTCGATCTCGATCTGCAGGCGCTTCATCTCATCGGGAGAGATATCCTGCGCGCCCTCGGAAATGCCGTTGATCAGGCCGATGTCCTGGATCGGGAAGAATCCCTTCGGCGTGTAGACCAGCATGACCCCGGTCAGTGCCATGGTGGCGAAGAACACGAGCAGCGTCATCGCCTGGTGACGCAGGACGACGTCGAGGGTGCGCCGATAGAACGTCAGCAGCGCGTCGAAAACGGATTCGATGGCCCGGTAGACGCGGCCGTGATGATGCGATTCGGGCCGCATGAAACGCGCGCACAGCATCGGCGCAAGCGTCAGCGAGACCAGCGCCGAAACCGCGATCGAGGCGGTGACCGTCAGGGCGAATTCGCGGAACAGCCGCCCGATGATGCCGCCCATCAGCAGCAGCGGGATGAACACGGCGATCAGCGAGAAGCTGATCGACAGCACCGTGAAGCCGATCTCGCGCGAGCCGTTGAGGGCCGCCTGGTATGGCGTCTCGCCTTCCTCGATATGGCGGTGAATGTTCTCCACGACCACGATGGCGTCGTCGACGACGAAGCCGACCGAGATGGTGAGTGCCATCAGCGACAGGTTGTCGAGACTGAAATTGAGCAGATACATCATCGCGAACGAGCCGAGCAGCGCCAGCGGCACCGTGATGCCCGGAATGAGCGTCGCCCAGAAATTGCGCAGGAAAAGCAATATGACCAGCACCACCAGCACGATGGTCAGCATCAGGGTGAACTCGACGTCCTCCACCGAGGCCCGGATCGTCTTGGTGCGGTCTTGCACGATCGAGACATCGATGGCGGGCGGAATGTTCTTGGTCAGCCGCGGCAACTGTCGCCTTGATCTGGTCGACGGTCTCGATGACGTTGGCGCCGGGCTGCTTGAACACGACCAGCATGATGCCGGCCTTGCCGTTCTCGTAAGCCGCGAGGGTGCGGTCCGTCGGGCCGGCGACCGCCCGCCCGACGTCGCGAACCCTGATCGGGCCGCCGTTGCGGTAGGCGAGGATGGATTCGTCGAACGGCTCCGGAGCGATGATCTGGTCGTTGGCGGCGATGGTGAAGCTCGTTCGCGCCGTATTGACGGTGCCCTTCGCCGCAATCGTGGTTGCACCGATGAGCGTGCCGCGCACCTCCTCCAATGTGAGGCCGCTGGAGGCGAGCTTGGCCGGGTCGACCTGGATGCGGATCGCGGGATGCTGCTCTCCGTAGATGACGACCTGGGCGACGCCGGGCACCTGGGAGATCTGCTGGGCCACGAAATTATCGGCATAGTCGTTGACGGTGATGAGCGGCAGGGTGTCGGACTGCGCTGCCAGAATCAAGATCGGGGAATCGGCGGGATTGACCTTCTTGTAGCTCGGCGGCGTCGACATTTGCTGCGGCAGCGTCTTGCCGGCCACGGTTATCGCCGCCTGAACGTCCTGGCCAGCGGAATCGATGTTGCGGTTGAGGTCGAATTGTATCGTGATCGAAGTGGAATTCAGCGCGCTCACCGAAGTCAATTGGGCGACGCCCGGGATTTGCCCGAACTGCCGCTCCAGAGGTGCGGCGACCGAGGCGGCCATGGTCTCCGCGCTGGCACCCTGCAGTGTCGCGTTCACCGATATGGTCGGGAAGTCGACCTGCGGCAGCGGCGCGACCGGCAGGAACGGAACGGAGACAATTCCGACGAACCCGATCGCCGCCATCAGCAGCGAGGTCGCCACCGGCCGTTGGATGAATGGCTCGGAAATATTCATGATGACCGCCCCCGACCCGCAACCAGACCCCGGTCCACCACCGGCCCCACGTCCGCCATCAGAGCTGCGAATGGCGCCACCGCGGTTGCCGGCAAAAAAAGTTGCAGTTGATTTTTGCTTTTGAATTGGCCTTCGGCGGCCGCGCAGCCGGCTCCGGCGCGCGTCGATACGCCCGCGGCCTGGCCATGGTCGGCCGGCTCGCAAACCGCCCCGGCGAACCCTCCTCGCGCCGCCCCAAAGACATCGACCGGTGCAACCACCCGGTCAAATATTTCACCCCGGCCGCCCATATCGGCGGCCGCCGGCCCGGCGACCATATTGCAGTTCATGACTTGGTTACTTCAACTCCGCCGAAACTCGCCCCCGAGATTCTCGATAGCTGATGATCGGTGCCCTCGTTTACGCGACGACGATGGGGAGAAGCCCGAACTATGTCTTGTCTCGCTGCGGTGTGCCCCGAGCCTGCGAAGCGCTGGGAACCGGCCACCAAGATACAGATTGCGGACATGACGAGCGTATGATGTCGGGCCAAATGCCTACTTTGTTCCGCATGCGGAACTTTATCATCTCGCTCCCGACATCGAATGTATCCTAGCCGTCGGGGCGGGCAAGTTAAAATTTGGCTATACTCGGCAAGAGGGGAGTTTATAGAAAATTTATACGCCGTATCGCCGGGCAATAATTCGCTGGCTTTGCATGGGCGTAGAAATCCGTTCCCTACGAGGCGTATGTGCTTTGCCTGCAGTATCTACTGCGCGAGGCCTCCCAATTGGGAGGAGAAAAATTCTCTCGCTTTGAACTGGGAACGAGTTCCTGCCCGGTCGCTGCGCTCGATCCTGCCCGTGCACGTGGCTCTGGCCGCCGATTCGTTGCGGGTGAGCTTTCCGCAAGTGCCGCGACCCCCGGCCCCCCGATTGCGCCGATATGCCGGGAGCGTATGCTCCGCCTGGAAAACCGGGAGCTTGGCATGATTTCACGTTTCGCGGCGCTCGCATTTTCCGTCGTTTCTTTGGCGCTCGCCTCGCCGGCCCCCGCGCAGGCGCCGTCGGGCTTTCCGGCCAAGCCGGTGCGCTTCATCATTCCGTTCCCAGGCGGTGGCATCAACGACGTGCTGGCACGCGTCGCAGCCGAAAAGCTGCAGGCGAAATGGGGCCAGCCCATCATCATCGAAAACAAGACGGGTGCGGGCGGCAGCATCGGCGCCGATTATGCATTCCAGGCCGAGCCGGACGGCTACACGTTGCTGGTCTCGGCGCCGGGCCCGCTCGCGATCAATCACAGCCTCTACAAGCAACTGTCCTACCGGCCGGAGGAGTTCGTCCCCATCACCGTGCTCGGCTCGGTGCCCAACCTGATCACCGTGCGTGCGGACCTCGGCGTCGGCACCGTGGCGGCGCTGGTCGAACTCGCCAAGGCCAATCCCGGCAAGCTCACCTACGGCTCCCAGGGCATCGGCTCGACGCCCAATCTCAACGCCGTCATGTTCATGAACATGACGGGGACCTCGTTCGTCCACGTGCCCTATCGCGGCGAGACGCTGGTGGTGAACGACATGCTGGGAGGCCATGTCGACATGTTCTTCGGCAACATCTCGCCGGTGCTGCCGCATTACCGCGACGGCAGGTTCAAGATCCTGGCCGTGACCGACACCATGCGTGCGCCGGCGATACCGGACGTTCCGACCAGCGCCGAAGCGGGATTGCCGGGCTTCGTCTCGACCGCATGGTTCGCGGTGGTGGGGCCGCCGAAATTGCCGGACGCGCTGGCACAGCGCTTCGCCGCCGATTTCATCGAAGTGGTGAAGATGCCGGACGTTGCGGGGCGCTACCGTGCGATCGGCACCGAGCCGGTCGGGTCGACGCCGGCCCAGACCGCGGCATTCATCCGCGAGGAGATCGCGCGCTGGCGCGAGGTGATCGTGAAGAACAACATCCAGGTCGAGTAAGGTCGCGGCCAGGGAACAGCGGTGTCGGTCCCAATTGCGCCGGGCCTCCGGCGGCGTATGTTTACTGGAGCGCGGAGCGCACAGCCTGAGCACGGAGCCGATTTGAGCGCACCCATGGAACAAGTCGATCTGCGCCTTTACGCCATCGTCGATCCCGAGCACGCCGGCGGGCATGATCTCGTCGATCTCGCCCGCGCGGTCGCTGCCGGCGGGGCGACGCTGGTGCAGTTGCGCGACAAGGTCTCGGGCACGCCCGACATGATCGAGCGATGCGCGTGCACTCAAGGCGGCGCTGGCGCCGTTCGGGGTGCCGCTCATCATCAACGACCGCGTCGATGTCGCGGTCGCCATCGGTGCCGACGGCGTGCATGTCGGCCAGGACGACATGAGCGTCGAGGAGGCGCGCGGCCTGCTCGGCCCGGCGCCCTTCATCGGCCTCTCCGTCAGGACCGAGCAGCAGGCGGCCGCGGCGCCGCTCGCCATTCTCGACTATGTCGGGATCGGCGGCGTCTATGGCACGACCTCCAAGGCGAGCGGCAAGACGCCGATCGGGCTCGAGGGATTGCGCCGCGTGATCCAGGTGTTCCGCCGGCGCATCGGCAATTTCCCGGCCTGCGGCATTGCCGGCATCACCGCGGAGAATGCCGAAGCGGTGATCGCAGCCGGCGCCGACGGCGTCTCCGTCATCTCGGCGCTGTCCTATCGTCCCGACCCCGCCGGGGCGGCGCGGGAGCTGCGGGCGGTGGTCGATGCCGCGCTGAAGAAATACGCGCCCAAGGTGCCGGCGGTCGGCGTGCATCCCACGGCGCTGCGGCGGGCGTTAGGGCATGACACGCGTGGCAAACCCCGTGACCGCGATCGCCGTCACCATCGCCGGTTCGGATTCCGGCGGCGGCGCAGGAATTCAGGCCGACCTGAAAACCTTCTCGGCGCTCGGCGTCTATGGCGCCTCGGTGATCGCGGCGCTCACCGCCCAGAACACCAGAGGCGTCAGCGCGGTACTGGAGGTGCCGCCGGCCTTCGTCACCGCGCAGATGGACGCGGTGTTCTCCGACCTCGCGGTCGGCGCAGTGAAGATCGGCATGCTCGGCAATGCCGGGGTCGTCGAAGCCGTCGCGGCCGGCCTCGCGCGCCACCGCCACATTCCGATCGTGCTCGACCCCGTGATGGTCGCGACTTCAGGGGATCGCCTGCTCATGCCCGATGCGGTCGAAGCATTGCGCACGCAACTCGTTCCGCTGGCGCTGGTGGTCACGCCGAACCTGCCGGAAGCGGCGGCGCTCCTCGATGCGCCGCAGGCGGCGACCGAAGACGAGATGGTCCGCCAGGCCGAGCGCCTGCTCGCCCTGGGAGCCAAGGCCGTGCTGATGAAGGGCGGTCACGGCAAATCGCGCGGAGAGCGCCGATCTCCTGGTCACCGCGGCTGCCACCGTGCGCTTTGCCGCCGCCCGTATCGCGACGGAGGAACACCCATGGCACCGGCTGCACGCTTGGCCGCCGCCATTGCCGCGGGCCTCGCCAAGGGCGAAGACCTCGCCGCCGCCGTGCGCACGGCGAAGGACTACGTCACCGCCGCGATCGCCGCGGCCGATCGGCTCGCCGTCGGCCACGGCCACGGGCCGGTGCATCATTTTCACCGGTGGTGGTAGGCTCACGGAGTCTCTGCTGCTGTCCCTCTCCCGCTTGCGGGGGAGGGTTAGGGAGGGGGCTCTTTGACGTTCCAGCGCGAGCGGCTTGCCCCCTCCCCAGCCCTCCCCCGCTAGCGAAAGAGGGAGTCGGTCGGAGCGCGCCCGCAAACTTTGCGAAAGGCCGCCGCTCTGCTCACCCGCCAGGCTTCCCCCACGGCCCGCCCGGATCGATCGGCGGCCGGTCCGGCAGGAACGGGCGGCCCGGCGCGGGCGGCGCTTGCGATGGCGCCGGTCCCCATGGGCCGGCTTGAGTTGCCGGCTGATCGGCAGCGCTTCCCCACGGCCCCGCTGGTTCCGGAACCCGCCGGGTCCGGCAACGCATCGGTCTGCGCCGGCTCATCGGGCGCGGGCAGCGCCAGCGGGCCGGGATCGTGGCCGCCGGCGACCTCGACCAATTTCTTGACGCGGCTCTCCACCGAGGGGTGGGTCGAGAACAGGTCGGCGAATCCCTCGCGCGGATTGTCGATGCACATTTCCATCACCGCGGAGGTCGCGCCTTGCAGTTCGCCGCGGCCCTCGATCTTGCGCAGCGCCGAGATCATCGCATCGGGGTTCTTGGTGAGCTCCACCGCGCCCGCATCGGCGAGGAATTCGCGCGAGCGCGACAGTGCGAACCGGATCAGCAGCGAGAGCAGCCACGCCACCGCGATCAGCGCCACCGCGATGATGATGGCGAGGCCGCCGCCGCCCTTGCCGCGGTCCTCGCTGCTGCTGGAGCGCCGGCGGAAGCCGGTGCCCGAGTAGAACCACAGCCGGTAGAACATTTCGGCGAAGAACGAGATCGCGCCGGCGATGATCACGGCGACCACCATCAGGCGCACGTCGCCGTTGCGGATGTGGGTCAATTCATGGCCGAGCACCGCTTCCATCTCGGCATCGTCGAGCCGCGCCAGCAGCCCGGTCGTCACCGTGACGGCATACTGCTTCTCGTTCATGCCGGAGGCGAACGCGTTGAGCGCGTCGCTCTCCATCACCTTGAGCTTGGGCATCGGGATGCCACGGGAGATGCAGAGATTTTCCAGCAGATTGTAGAGGCGCGGCTGCTCGGCGCGGGTGACGTCGCGGGCGCCGGTCACGGCGTCGATCATCGACTGGTGGAAGTAATAGGCGATGACGATCCAGGCGATGGTGCCGGCGGTCGCCCAGGGCGCGGCAGCAAGGAGATCGAGCCACGCCTTGCGCAGCAGATAGTTCAGCGACGCGTTGTATGACAGCGCTTCGGCAGCGAGCGCGCCGGCATAGACCATGACGTAGACGAGCGCGAACAAGCCCACCAGCAGCGCGACCGAGCGGCGCTTGTTCGACTGGATATGGCTGTAGAGCCCGTAGGCCGCCATGGTTTCACGCTACCCGCATGTGGTGATGCGTAGGGTGGGCAAAGGCGGCCCAGACGTCGCCACTTTGGCACCGTGCCCGCTCCGCCGTGCCCACGCGGAAAGCGCCGACGCGGAGCTGCGGCTCGGCCTAACCGCGTGGGCACGGCGGAACCGGCCACGATACGTCACCGCAAGCACCGTGGCCGCCTTTGCCCACCCTGTGGCTCGTTGCGATTTCATCGAAACACTAGAACTTCACCTGCGGGGCCGGCTCGACGGTCTTGCGGTCGTCGCCGAGGTCGAAGAACGTCCGCGGCGTGAAGCCGAGCGAAGCCGCGAACAGCGCCGCCGGCAACTGTTGAATCCGCGCATTGTACTCGCTCACCGCATTGTTGAAGAACCGCCGCGCCGCCGCGAGCTTGTTCTCGATGTCGCTGAGCTCGGACTGCAATTGCTGGAAATTGGTGTTGGCCTTGAGGTCCGGATAGGCCTCGGCCAGCGCGAACAGCTTGCCGAGCGCACCGGAGAGCTGGGTCTCGGCGGCGCCCTTGGCGTCCTGGCCCTGGGCGTTCACGGCGGCAGTGCGCGCCTGCACCACCGCTTCCAGGGTGCCGCGCTCGTGGGTGGCATAGCCCTTCACGGTCTCGACCAGGTTCGGGATGAGGTCGTGGCGCTGGCGCAGTTGGACGTCGATGTCGGCAAACGCCTGGCTGACCCGTTGTCCCAGCGCCACCAAGCTGTTGTAGACGCCCATGACCCACAGCGCGACGCCGATGATCACGGCAATGACGATCCAGCCGGTAGTGGACATGATGTGCTCCTCGGTGGTGAAGGATTTCGCGCCAACAGCGACGCCGACGCGAACCGGTGCATCTCACTACCCCATAATAGTGATCCGCCGGTTGAGAATCGCGTGCAATTTGTCGCGGCGCGTCAGTGAAAGGTTCATTCTACGCCTGCAACTCGTAGGGTGGGCAAAGCAAAGCGTGCCCACGATCTGGCTCGATCCGTGATGCGTCACGCGTGATGCGTCACCCGTGATGCGTCACCCGTGGGCACGGCGCGAACAGCGCGCCTTTGCCCACCCTACGGTCTAACGGGTTACCTGATCGCCCCAACGCCATGATTTGCGCCGGCGATAGGCGTCGCCGTCCCGCCGCGCGGCGCTATCGGTGACGACGCCCTGCGCCGTGCAGAGCTTGGCGGTGACCGCGCTCTTGGTGACCTTGGGCGGCGCGAGCAGGCGGGCATCGATGCCGCGCGGCGGGCTGCGTGTCAGCACCACATAGGAGAACTTCTCGTCCTCGAACGGCACGCTGGCGCCCTTGACCTGAAGATGGTCGCGCGAGCGCGGCAGCCGCTGGGCGAAATGACACCAGTCCGGCGCGACCAGCGGGCAGGCGTGCTCGTGCGGGCAGGGCGCCGCCACATGGGCGCCGGCGGCGATCAATTCACCGCGTATCTTCATGATCCGCCCATAGCCCGCGGGCGTGCCCGGCTCGATCACGACGAGCGCCTGCGCGGTCGCCGCCCACAGCGCCCGCGCGAAGGTCGCGATGTCGCCCGGCGCAACCTCGCCGGCCACGTAGCTCGCCACCACGAGGTCAGCCGGCACGGCCGCCTGCAGCGCGCGAGAGCTTTGGTAGGACGGCCGCGCGCAGCGCCGGGCTCGTGGCCGCGGCCAACAGCGCCGAACCCAGCCGCCGCATCTCGGCATTGGTTTCGACGAGACGAATATCGGTGAGTCCGGCGAACGCTTCCGCCGCGGCAAAGGCGGCGGTGCCGGGACCGGCGCCGACATCGAGCAGCGAGCGCGGTTCGAAGCCGCAGACCTGATCGTGTACTTGGCGCAGCGCATTGAACACGGCGATGGCCGCGGCATAGGTGGCGGGCAGGCGGGTGAAGGCATAGGCGAGCGCGTCGTCGGGCGAACGTATCGCCTGCGATCCACCGCCGGCACGGTAGTTCTCCGACAGCGCCGCCGCGCGGGCCGCCAAGTCCTTGCGCGATGTCCCGGTGGCGAGCCGGTCGAGCGCCGCCCGCAGATCGGGAGGCAGGTCGGGGCTGAGGCAGATGGCGGGACAGGGGCGCGGTCGTGCGGCCGCCTCCGCTATGCCACCGCGTCGCGGATCTTCACGGCGCGTTCGAGATCGACGGAGACGAGTTGCGACACGCCGCGCTCGGCCATGGTGACGCCGAACAGCCGGTCCATGCGCGCCATGGTGATGGGATTGTGGGTGATGATGATGAAGCGCGTGTCGGTCGACTTCGACATCTCGTCGAGCAGGTCGCAGAACCGATCGACGTTGTGATCGTCGAGCGGCGCGTCGACCTCGTCGAGCACGCAGATCGGCGCGGGATTGGTGAGGAACACGGCGAAGATCAGGGCGAGCGCGGTCAGCGCCTGCTCGCCGCCGGACAGCAGCGACAGCGTCGCCGGCTTCTTGCCGGGGGGCTTGGCGAGGATTTCGAGGCCCGGCTTCGAGCGGATCGTCGTTCTCGATGAGCTGCAGCTCGGCGGTGCCGCCGCCGAACAGTTCGGTGAACAGCCGCTGGAAATGGGAATTGACCACGGAGAACGATGCCGAGCAGGCGCTCGCGGGCCTCGCGGTTGAGGCTCTGGATGCCCTGGCGCAGCCGCTTGATCGCCTCGACGAGATCGTCGCGCTCGGTGACGAGGGTGGTGTGCTGGGTCTCGACCTCGCGCAATTCCTCGTCGGCGCGCAGGTTGACGGCGCCGAGCCGCTCGCGGTCGCGCTTGAGCTTCTCCAGCTCCGCCTCGATTTCCGCGATGTCTGGAAGCGGCGTGTCCGCTTCGAAGCCGGCGAGGCCCGCCAGCGTCTCCGGCTCGGTTTCCAGGATCTCGCGGATTTCGGCGGCGAGGTCGGCGAGCCGCCGCTTGACGCCCTCGTGCCGCTCTTCTGCGCGCACCGCGGCTTCGCGTGCCGCCGAGAGGGCGGCATGGGCGGCGCGTGCCGCGCGGTCGGCCTCGGCAAGGCCGTGCTCGCCGGCCGCCAGCATTTCGGCCGCGGCCCGCCGCGCGGTCTCCGCGGTCTCGATCTCGGAGATGAGCGCACGGCGCTTTGCTTCGAACTGCTCCGGCGTATCGACGAGGCCGGCATGCTCGCTGCGGGTCTCGGCGAGGCGCGCCTCGATGGTCGCGGTTTGCGCCGCGGCGCCTTCCCGCCGCTTGGTCCAGGCGGCGGTATCGGATGCGATTGCGGCGAGGCGGCGCTCGGCAAGCTCGATCTCGCGGGCGAGCGCCTGGGCCTCGGCGCGCACTTCGGCGAGCCGGCCGCGGTCGGCGGCGACGGCGGTGCGGATCTCCGCGAGTTCGGCCTCCAATGCCGCGGAGGGCGACAGGTCCGTCCAGCGCAAGCGCGGCGGCGGCGCGGGCTTCCTGGGTCTCCGCCAGCGTGGTGGTGACCCGCGCCTGGGCTTCGGCCAGGGCGGATCGGCGCGAGGTGATGCGGTTCAATTCCCGCTCGGCGGTGGCGTGGCGGTCGCGGGCGGCGTCGGCCTCGCGCTGCGCCGCCCGCGAGCGGTTGCGGGCGGCGTTCTCGGCCTCCCGCGTCGCCGCCACTTCCGCCTCGGCCATGGTCACCGCCTGCGCGGCGCATATCGAGATCGACGCGCACGATGCGCAGCTCCGCCTCGATGTCGGCGAGGCGGTTGCGGCCGGCAAGGCGACGTGCCGCACCGGTCGGCGCGTTGGCGGCGACGGCAAAGCCGTCCCAGCGCCACAGGTCGCCTTCCTGCGACACCAGCCGCTGGCCCGGCTTAGATCGCGGCGAGCCGCGCGCCGTCGGCGCGGGCGACCACGCCGATCTGCGCCAGCCGCCGCGCCATGGCTTCGGGCGCGGCGGTGACGAACGCGGTCAGCGGCGGCGACGCCCGCGGGCAACGCCGGATCGCCGGCGTCCGCCGGCGCGCCGCCCCAATGGATCGGCGCCGCCGGCTCGACCGGCGCGTCGAGGTCGTCGCCGAGCGCGGCGCCGAGCGCGGTCTCGTAGCCCTTTTCGACGGTGAGCAGGTCGATCACCGGCGGCCACATCTGCTTGTTCTCGACATGCAGCAGACGGCGAGCGTCTTCGCCTCGGTCTCGAGACGGTGGGCGTTGCGCTCGGCCTCGCCGAGCGGCTGGCGCGCCACGTCGAGCGCCTGCCGGGCGGCCGATTGCGCCGCCTCGGCGCGCAGCGCGTCGGCTTCGGCCGCGGCGACCGCCGCCTGTGCCGCGGCCACTGCCGCCGCGAGGCCTTCGAGATCGACGGCGCGGGCGGCGTCGGCGATCAGCGTGTCGAGCTCGGCCGTGACCTGGCCGTGCTCGCGCTCCAGCTCGGCTGCGGCGCTCGGCATAGCTGCGCGAGGCGTATTTCGAGCTGCGTGCGCTTCGCCGTCAAGTCGGCGAACGCCGCGGTCAATTCGCCGAACCGGGCTTCGCTGGCGGCGAGCGTCGCGCCGGCCGCGGCGACCCGCGCCTCGACGCCGGCTGCGGCGTTCCGCGCCGGCGGCGCATCTCGCGCGCCAGCGCCTCGCTGCTCGGTCGCGAGGCGCGCAAGCGCCGCCTCGGCATCGGCGCAATGCTGCTGCTCGCGCTCGGAATCCGCGCGAGTTGCACGAGCCGGCGCGCCAGCTCGGCGATGCGCTCCCTGGCACGCGCCGCCTCGCGTTCGAGGCCGTCGCGGGCAACCACCAGGCGCTGCAGTGCGGCGGCCGCCTTGCCTCGCCCTCGCGCAGCGCCGGCAGATCGGCCGCCGCATTGGCTTGGCGGGTGGCGGCCTCGGCCTCGGCGCCGGTGCGGTCGGCCACCTCGCGCACCGCCGGCGGCGTGGGCGGCCTCCGCCTGGGTCGACCTCGGTGCGGGCATGCACCAGGCGCAGGTGAAACAGCGCCGCCTCGGCCTTGCGGATGTTCTGCGACAGCGCGCGATAGCGCACGGCCTGGCGGGCCTGGCGCTTAAGCGCGTCGATCTGGCCGGCGAGCTGGCCGATCACGTCCTCCAGCCGCGCCAGGTTCTGCTCGGCCGCACGCAGCCGCAGCTCGGCCTCGTGGCGCCGGGCATGAAGTCCGGAGATGCCCGCGGCCTCTTCCAGCACGCGGCGGCGCTGCTCGGGCTTTGCCTGGATGATCTCGCCGATGCGCCCCTGGTGCACCAGCGCCGGCGAGCGCGCGCCGGTGGAGGCGTCGGCGAACAGGATATGGATGTCGCGCGCGCGCACCTCGCGGCCGTTGAGCCGATAGGTCGAGCCCTCGTCGCGCTCGATGCGGCGCGACACTTCGAGCACGTCGTCGCCGTTGAACTGCGCGGGGGCCGTGCGCGTGGTGTTGTCGATCGTCATCCCCACTTCGGCGGTGTTGCGCGGCGGCCCGGCCGTTGTTGCCGGAGAAGATGACGTCGTCCATGCCGGCGGCGCGCATCGCCTTGTGGGAGGCTTCTCCCATCACCCAGCGCAGCGCTTCGACGAGGTTCGACTTGCCGCAACCGTTCGGGCCGACCACGCCGGTCAATCCCGGCTCGATCAGGAAATCGGTCGGCTCGACGAACGACTTGAAACCGATCAGGCGCAATCGCGTGAGCTTCATCGACCCATTTCCCCGCACGCTGCGCGCAAACGCCCACCCGGCGGCTTCGCGGACGTTCCGGGCTTGCGGCCGGTGCTGCGAGAATCAGCGGCCGGAAGCCGTGCCGGGCGGACAATGGCCACCGTGCCGCCGAACGGCAACGGGGTAGGGGCGATTATCCAGAGCATGTTTGCGCGCATAAAAAATCTGTGGGTTGGCGCCGCATGCAAAAGCCCGCCGCCGAATCAGTTGCCCAGCGTCATGCGCGCGGGCGCGCGCGTCAACTGCGCGCGAATGCGGAAAATTCAGAGGTATCTCGGGGCGCGGTCGGGTTTACCCCCGACCGGTCATGCGGTCCGCTAGCCCCGCGCAACGCGGCAAGGCAGCGAACCGTGCCGTCTCGCGACAAATCGCAACGACGTCTTTGCTCAGGCCTTGATAAAGGGCTCGATCGCCTTGTCGAGGTCTTCGATCGACATCCCGCCCTCGTGGAGCTCGCCATTGATGAAAAAGGTCGGCGTCGCCTTGACCTTGAACTTCTGCGAGGCGCGGTCGCGCACCTGCTGGACCTTGTTCAACTGGTCCTTGTTGTTGATGCAGGCTTCGAAGCTCTGCTGGGTGAATCCGGCCTGCTTGGCGATGGCGAGCAACGGCTCGAGCGGGTTGCGCACCGCCCATTTCGCCTGCTGCGCGAACAGCGTTTCGACCATCGGGTAATACTTGTCCGGTCCGGCGCAGCGCGCCAGCATGAAGGCCGCGGCCGCCAGCCCATCGAGCGGGAACTCGCGCAGGATGAACCGCACCTTCCCGGTATCGATGTATTTTTCCTTCAATTTCGGAAACACCTGGGCCTCGAAGGCGGCGCAATGCGGACACGTCATCGAGGCGTATTCGATGATGGTGACGGGGGCCGTTTCCGAGCCCATCGAGATGTCGTCGAGGGCGCCCTTGGCCATCAATTCCAGCCCGGAGATGGTCTGCGCCAAAGCCGACCCGCCCAGCGGGCCGAGAGCGCCGAGCACCAGCACGGCCGCACTGCTCATTGCGAATTCACGGCGGGTAATCATGGCGTTGATCTCCATTTCGCCAACGAGCTTACAGATATTTCGCCCACTTGCCTACCGACGGGAAGGCTGCCAAACCGGTAGCGCGTTCGCGCCGATCAGGCAATATCGGCGCGACGGGCAGCGACGACCGCGCCTTCACGTTCGTTTGATGGCCGCGCCGAGCCGGCCGAGGGCGGCGCGCAGCCCATCGTCGGCGATCCCGGTCATTCGCGACGAGATGGCGTCGGCCAGCTCCTGGTCGATCGCCGGCCGCACGCGCTTGGCGCGCCGCCGCATCAGCGGTGCCTGGCGCAGCGCGATGCCGGCCAGCGCCTGCCAGCCGAAATAGCGATTGACCCGCTCGACGATCACCGCCGACTGGTGCTGGATCTCGATCGCGGCCGGGCCTTCCACCCGCAGCACCAGGGTCGCGGGCGGAGATTCGTCGGGGTCGGCGGCGCGCGTCCATTGCATCCGGATCGGCTCCGCATGGGCGGCGATCTCGGCGCCGACGATGTCCTCCCAATGGGTCACCAGCTCGCAGGAGGTGAAGCCCTGGCGCTTGAACGCATCCGCCACGCAGCGGCCGACAAGCGCGGCGAGGGGCTTGGGGTAGGATGGCTTGTTCATCGCGCCGGGGTCTGCCACATGGTGAAACATGACCTTAACAGGCCGCACCGGCAGGAAAAAGGACAAGCCCGCCGCGCCGCGCAAAAATGACGGCGACGCGCCCAGGGCGGCGGCGCCCGACCCGGCCGGCCTGCTCGCCTGGTACGACCGCCACCGCCGCCGGCTGCCGTGGCGCGCGCTTGCCGGGGGAGGCGGCCGATCCGTACCGGGTCTGGCTGTCCGAGATCATGCTCCAGCAGACCACGGTCACGGCGGTCGCGCCCTATTACGCCAGGTTCCTGGCGCGGTTTGCGTCGGTCGGCGCGCTGGCGGCGGCCGACATCGAGGACGTGTTCAAGCTGTGGGCGGGGCTCGGCTATTACGCCCGCGCCCGCCATCTCCACGCCTGCGCCCAGGCGGTGGTCGCCCGCCATGGCGGCGCCTTTCCCGCCGCGGAGGAGGACCTCCTCGCGCTGCCCGGCATCGGCCCCTATACGGCGGCCGCGGTCGCCGCGATCGCGTTCGGGCGTCCCGCGAGCCCGGTCGACGGCAATGTGGAGCGGGTGATCGCGCGCCTTTATGCGCGTCGAGGACGAATTGCCCGAACGCCAAGCCCGCGATCCGTGCCTTGGCGCAGCGGTTGCGGCCGCCGCAGCGGCCCGGCGATTTCGCCCAGGCGATGATGGACCTGGGCGCCACCATCTGCACGCCGAAGCAACCCGGCCTGTGCGCTGTGCCCGTTCATCGCGCGCTTGCGCGGCGCGGCGGCGCGGCGACCCCGAGACGTTTCCGCGCAAGGCGAAGAAGCGCGAGGGCCGGCTGCGCCGGGGCGCCGCGTTCGTGGCGCTGCGTGCCGACGGCCATCTCCTGGTGCGGACACGTCCGGCGAAGGGCCTGCTCGGCGGCATGACCGAGGTGCCCACCACGGCGTTCCTCGCCGATTTCGATCAGGCGGGCGCGCTCGCTCTGGCGCCGCGCTTTGCCATAGCGCGCGGAGACGCGGGAAACTGGCGGCGCGTTGCGGGGGTGGTGACCCACGTGTTCACGCATTTCCCGCTGGAACTCGTGGTGTATCGCATGCAGGTGCCGCCGGCCGCGCCCGCGCCCGGCGGGCATGCGCTGGCTGTCGGCCGGCGACATCGCAGGCGCAGCGCTGCCGAGCCTGATGCGCAAGGTGTTGGTGCATGCGCGCGTCGCGTGATTGCGCGCCGCGGGAGCCGCGGCATCACCCGCCGATGCTGCTCGCCCGCACCCACCATTCCGGCCCCGCCTGCGCGAGGCGGCCGGCCGCGGTCGCGGCTGCCGGCTCGTCGTCGAACAGGCCGAAACACGCCGAGCCCGAGCCGGACATGCGGGCGAGCCGGCAGTCCGGGAGCGCGGCAATCATGCCCAAGACCTCGGCGATGGCCGGTGCGATCGAGATGGCGGGCGCTTCGAGGTCGTTGCGCCCGGCCGCGAGCCAAGCCAGCAGCGCGTCGCGCTCGCCCGGCACGGCAGCCGCGACCGGGGCGGCCGGGCAGCGCTCGCCGTGGCGCAGGCCCAATGCCGCGAACACCGGCGGGGTCGGCATTGCGACGCCGGGGTGGACGATGACGATGCCGAGCTTCGGCAATGCCACCGGGGCCGACAGGATATCGCCGATGCCGCGCATCATGCGCGGCTGGGGATCGAGGCACACGGAAACGTCGGCGCCGGTCGCACGCGCGGCGTCGAGGACGCGGCTGTCATCGGGCGCGAGATGGTTCGCCTTCGCGAGCAGCCGCAGGGCTGCCGCCGCATCGGCCGAGCCGCCGCCGAGGCCGGCGCCCGCCGGCAGTTGCTTCGCCAGGGTGAAGCGGCCGAGGATGAGGCCGGGAATCCGCGCGGCCAGCGCATTGGCGGCGCGCAAGACGAGATTGTCGGCGACGGCGCCGGACTGGCCGGCGGTCGGGCCGGACACCGCGAGCGCGAGCTGCGGCCCGGCGCGGAACGTCAGTGCGTCGCCGCAGCCGGCGAATGCCACCAGGCTTTCGAGCTCATGATACCCGTCGGCGCGCCGGCCGAGGATCCGCAGCGTCAGGTTGACCTTGGCAGGCGCCAGCGCGGCCCAATCGGGCGCGCCGTCAGGCCACACTCAGGCATACCGTCGTCGGCATACCGTCGTCCGTCGCGCCGGTCGCCGCGGCAGCCGCAACGGCGGCGTGTGCTTCAGCCGCCGTCCTTCTTGGTCTTTTCGGCTTCGACCGCGGAGGCGGTCAGCCCGTTCTTGAGCTTCTCTTCGATCGTCTTCAGTTCGTCGGAGTCGGGCTTGAGGTCGCGCGCATGCGACCACTGGAACTTGGCTTCCAGCATGCGGTCGACCTTCCAATAGACGTCGCCGAGGTGGTCATTGATGGTCGGATCGACCGGCTTCAATTCGACGGCACGTTCGAGGTTCTTCACCGCCTCGTCGTAATTGCCGAGCCGGTAATAGGCCCAGCCGAGCGAATTGACGATGTAGCCGTCATCCGGCCTTTGCTCGACCGAACGTCCGGTAATATGCCGGAGACCAGGTGCTCGAGGGTGACATCCTCGAGAATCGCCCGCTCGTTGGCGCGCAGCGCGATCCAGACGGTCTGCAACTGCTGCGGCTC
This sequence comes from uncultured Alphaproteobacteria bacterium, assembly GCA_963746235.1. GTDB lineage: Bacteria > Pseudomonadota > Alphaproteobacteria > Rhizobiales > Xanthobacteraceae > JAJPKK01. Next base: position 470 of record CAVVCE010000170.1, on the reverse strand, counting down.
GGCCGCGCCAATGTAGCCGAGGTTCTCCGGGCGCTCGCCGCGCACGCCGAGCAGCGGCCCGTCGATTGCGCGGATGATGTCGGCCAGCGAGATTGCCACCGGCCGGGCGCGCCAGCCAGAAGCCACCATCGGGGCCGCGACGGCTGCGCACCAGGCCACTGCGCCCGAGCTGGGTCAGGATCGCCTCGAGGAACTTACCGGGGATTCGCTGTGTCTTGGCCAGCTGATCGGCAGTGACATGGCCACCCTGGGCGGCAGCCAGCTCAACCGCCGCGCGTCGGCCAAACCATCAGGTCGGAACAGCGAAAACGGAGCCGGGCGGCGGCGCGTTCCAGCCGGTTGCGCAGCGGACCGGCGGGCAGGCGGTGCAGCCGCAGGACGAGACGCATCACCCAGGGCATGGAGGCCAGGACGAGAACGATGGCAACAAACATCACGGCGCCGCCCCAGACGAAGAGTCTTCGCTTTCG
>CAVVCE010000169.1:0-32021 GCA_963746235.1 uncultured Alphaproteobacteria bacterium | reverse complement strand
GATCGCGGCAACGACGGGAACCATCACGACTTCCGCCATGCCCTTCGGCGGTTCGTTCGCATCGACGGGCGGCAACACCTCGATCTCAAGCTCGTGCAGCGGCAGGTCCGAGCCGCGCGCGACGAGGTATTGCCCGAGGTTCCATTTCCCGTTGCCGGGCCCATCCTCGTAAAGGCGGCAGCGTCTCGAGCAACGCATAACCGACGCCCATCGCAAAGCCGCCCTGCGCCTGTCCCAGCACGATCTCCGGCACCAGCGCCTGGCCGCATTCCAGCACGCTGTAGGCTTTGGCGATGCGCAGCGCGCCGGTTGCGCGGTCGATCTCGATGCGGACCAGCGTGCCGCACTGCGTCGTGTAGGTCGGTCCGCTCTGGTTGAAGGCGGTGGGCGGAAACTTCACGTTGGAACGATCGATGCGAACAAACTTGCCGCGCGCCGCGGCGCACGGCCAGCGCATCGATGTCGGCCGTCCACGCCTCGTCCGCCGATCGCGAAGGTCGCCTGCGACCATGCCCAGCGATTGAAGCCGTGCGCCATCGCGCCGGTCACGCCATTGCGCGCATGCGCCTTTGCCGCGACCGCCGGCAAGGGCAGCGGCGCCAGCCCCGGCATGACGAGCTGCCCGTCCTTCCAGCGCGCCGTCTCCCATTCCTTGGCCCGTGGATCGGTCGGCGCGATGCCCCACAATTCGAGCGCCGCCGGCCACAGGCCGAAGCGGAAGATGACGCGCGCGGCCTCGGCCGCCGCGTGCGTCCCGACATGGGCGCCGGTCGAGGCGGCGGTCGCCGAACTGATCGCCGGCACCCAGCGCGGATTGCGCGCCGCGGCGTCCTGCGTCTTCTGGTCCATGGTGTAGGAATCGCCGGAGGTCACGAGACGCAAGCGGGCCGAATGTGTCGACCTGCTGCAACGCGACTTCGTCGGCGACGCCGCCCAGATGCGCCGCGACCCGATTGGCCACCGCCGTCCCGATGCCGTTGCCCATCTCGCATGCCGTCGCAATGGATGGCAATCCGGCCGTCCGGATCGATTTCGACCGGCTCCAGCGAGCAGTCCCCGCCGGTGCCGTAATTCTTGGTGGCGCAGGCGACGCCGGTGCCGACGAGAATTCCCGCCTGCTGTCCGCGCGCTTTCTCCTGCGGCGCGCTGCTGCCAGATCGGATGCTTCTCCAGCTTGTCCAGAATCTCCGGCGTGCGGATCGACGACGCTGTAGGTGTTTCCCGCCATGATCCGGCCGCCGGTCTTGAGCGCATTGCGCCGCCGGAACTCGATCGGGTCGAGCGGCAACGCCGCGCAGACTTCGTCGATCAGCACTTCCAGCGCCGTCATCGTCTGCAGCGTTCCGTAGCCGCGCATCGAGCCCGCGGTCACGCCGCGCGAGTGGAGCGCGACCGTGGTGATGTCGACTTTCGGGACATCGTAGATGCCGATCGCGGCGATGGCGCCGACGGTCGCAACGGTGCCCGAAAAATTGGCGAGGCCGCCGCCGTCCAGCACGTGGTCGGCGGCGAATGCGACGATCTTGCCGGTCGCCCGATCGACCCCGATCCGCGTGCGCATCTTGAAGGCGTGACGCTTGATGCCCGCTTGAAACTGCTCGTAGCGGTTGTTGCGCGAGCCGGACCGGACGACCGGGAAAGAACATCGCCGCCAACGCGACGTAAAGCGGGAACGGGGTGTGGTCGCGTCCGCCGAATCCGCCGCCGCATATAGGCGAAATGAGTGTTGATGTGCGCCGGCTTGAAGGCGGCGCTGCGCGTTGCCGAGCAGATACGCGATGCGCCTCCGCGGTCTCGTACGGGCGACTGCACGCCGATCACGAGCTCGAGGTTTTTGCGCCCGGCGTCGTACCAGGCGAGGCCGCTTTCCGGCTCGAGAAACATCGGGTCGACCGACTGCGTCTCGAATTCGCGGTCCAGCACCAGCAGGGTCGGATTGTTCGCCGCAAGTTCGGCGCGGATCTGTTCGCCGTAGATCGCGGCCTTGGCATAGGCTTGCCCGTTCGGCATCGCGAGCGGCGACCAGACCGGGAGCTCCGTATTCTGGAAATGCTCGGGACTGACCCAGCCGTCCTTGACCGGCGAATAGACATCGGGCGCGTCAGGTGTCGGGCCGGCCACGCGCGTGAAGCGAAAGGCGCCGTAGTCAGGCGCCCTGACGGGGCCGGTTTCCTCGCCGAATTTCACGAAAGTTCCGTCGCGCAGCGCGAGCCGCGCCTGATCGAAGGCGTCGAACTCCTCGAAGATCAACAGCGCCACCGGCTGGCCGAGATAGAGCGGCGTCTTGCCGACCGGGCAGAACAGGTCGCCGGCATAGAATTCGGGAACCCGGGTGCCGATTCGCGCGAGATCGGCCGCCGTAACCACCACCGCGGGCTTCAACGCGCCGCTCAGGCGCGAGAGGTCGATGCCGGTGTAGACGTGCGTGGCGTCCGGCGCGCGGATCAGCATGGCGTGCGAAGTGTTCTCCGGCCAGCCCGGGAGATCGGCGGCGCGAAAATCGGACGCGTAGAGCTTGGCGCCGGTGACCTTGGCGACGCCGTCGATGCGGCCGGCGCCGGTCGCGGCCGGGTTCCAGCTCCCGTCGTCCCGGCAGCGTCTCGCGCGCCGCAAATCCGGGTTCCTCGGCCGCTGCCAAGCGCGACAGGCTGAGCGCAATGCCGCTCGCCGTCGCCAGCTTGACGAACTCGCGTCGCGAAGTCCTCATGCTCTCACCTCTCGGGCGGCGCCGTTATGCGCACCGGCATCTGAATTCCACTTGCGGCGCAGCCGGTCATTTCAGGCCGGCCGCCCTGAGGATTGCGTCGGTGTCGGTGAGCCAGACCGCGTCATCCGTCTTGAGGCGCGCGAGAACACGCCGCATGGCGGCCGCCCCGTCGGGCGTGCCGACCACAAAGGGGTGGATTCCGATCACCACGGTCGTTGCCGCTCGCGCGGGGTCGGCGCGCGCCTCAGCGGCGAGTTCCAGAACATAGTCCAGCCAGAGCGTCTCGATCTCCGTGGGCGACTTCATCCGCGCCAGTTGCTGGCCCATGTCGACGGTGACGACCGGATAGGGCAGCAGCGCCAGCGACCCGTCCGGCGTCTTCAAGCGCGAAATGATGTCGGAATCCATCTGGTCGAGGGTGTAGGTGACGCCCTCGGCGGCGATCGCCTGCATCGTGTCGCCATTGGAATAGACGCTCGGGCTCGACCAGCCGGTGGGCCTGGCACCGGTCGCGCCTGCGATCAGGTCCAGCGTCCGGCGGACGTAGGCTTTCTGCTCGGCGAGGCCACGCCCGAGCGGCAACAGGCGGCTGGTATTGTTCATGCCATGGGCGACGACCGGCGCGTTCGGCTGTATCGCGCGGAGTTCCTTCCACACCGATGCGTTCGTCGCCGGGAAATTCCGCGTTCAACACGATGGTGAGCGGAACATTCAATTCCTTGAACAGCCGGCCGACGCGCGGGATGCCCCAATCGATCGCGTATTGGCGGAACGCCTCGTTCACGAGGTCCGGGTTGCGAGTGACCATGTCCGGGCGGTACACCGGGCCCTGGCCGAAGCCGAACTCCTCGACGAACAGGGCGAAGCTGACCGCGACCTTTTTGCCGGCAGGCCAGGCGGCGACATGGACCGGGTCGCGCGGAAAGCCGGTGACGCGGTCGATTCCATTCTGCGCCGAGGCCGCAGAAGGAAGCGCAACCGCGAGCAACATCACCATGCCGGCGACGAAGCCACGCCCGCGGGCCTTGCGCGTCACGACCTCGACTGAGGTGCCCGCAATCACTGGGGTGCCGGCAATCATGGAAGGTCCGCCAGGCTCTTGGCGCCGGGCCCGGGCGTGACCAATGTCGGCCATTGGTGCGAACCGAACGGCACCTGCGGCGGCAGGGTCACGGGGATGTTGCGCTTGGCGTCTTGGTCGATGATCGCCTGGCGCGCGTCGCCGCCCATCAACTCGTAGTCCATCAGATGGTAGTTGCCGAAGAACGCGGCGCCGACGGCACGGTCGGCGATGATCCGGGTCAGCGAGTCCAGCATGTCTTCCGGGGTCGTGGTGAACGAGACCGTCTCGATCAGCATCAGCCGGTCGTTGATGGCCTCCGGCCCGAAAAACTGCGCGAGCACGCTGAACAGGATGTTGTTCTGGCGCGCGACGTAGATCGTGTTGCTGGCCGCGTAGGTCTTGTCCCAGTCGGCGCCCAGCGTCTGCTTCCAACCGCCGATCACGTCCATCCAGTGAGCGACCTGGGTCTGCGCCGCCCAGGCGATGTTCTTCTTGAGCAGCGGCCCCTGTTTCTTGGCGAATTCCTGCAGCGCGTCCGCCGAGACCGCATTGTTCTTCAGGCACTCGTCCATGAACGCGATGTTGTTCTGCAGAATGCTGCGATTGTTCGGCCGCCAGTCGTCCTGCATGGCGGTCGCATCGAGGCCGTCGAGCGCGGATTGCATGCGGTTGCGATACGCCGCCAGCGAGGCGCGCCACGTCAGGTCGTTCGGACTGTTGAGATAGGGAACGACCACCTCGGCCAGTGCCATGGTGCTGTGGCCGACGGATTTGAGCAATTGATAGACGATCGGCACCGGCGGCGCATCGAGGGGCGCCATCCCGGGGCGATAGAGGATAAATCGTCCGCCGGCCCCCGAAAACAATCCGAGAATGAGCGGATGCTCGGCCAGGATGTTCTTTCTGAACACCTGCCCGGCATCGCCGTAAAGCTCGAACATGGTGGTGTTGAGCTGCAGGATATTCTTGGTGCCGATCTCGGCGGCGCTCGCGGTTTGAGTGCCGACGATCTCCTTGAAATAGGGCGGCAAGTCGGCGGCGCGCGCAGCCGGGCCCGATCCGGCGATGACCAGCGGCGACAGCAGCGCGCAGACGCCGCCCATCACGATCGCAACGGTTCTCATGAACATCTCCTGATTCGAGGATCACCTGATACGAAGATGGCCTTGCCGGAATCGGTGTTAGCGTGCCTTCGCCCCGCACGACGTTCGCGCAGAGATGAAGTACAGGTACGGCGCCGGCCCCTTTCCAACGGTGCCGGCTCGTCAGGCGAATCGCGGAAGGGGGTATTGAATACGCTTGTGGGCCATATTCGTCAGCAAAGCCGTATATGGCGAGGATGGGCGAGCGATGTCTTTGCGCGCCTGGTTAGTACAGAGTAAACAGCATTTTTGATGTTGGGCAATGATGTGATTGGCCATCAGTGCGGATCGTCGGCTCTTTCCGTGTATGAAATAAATGGCTTGGGTTTGGCGCGCGCCGCGGGAAAGGCCCTTGGCATCAATTTATTGAGGAATCAATTCATTGAGAACGACGATGCCGGCGCGGGTCTGCGCAGCGCATCGCCCGGTCCGCCCCGGTTCATGCGGCATACCGCCGCTTTGCCCCCCGCGAATTGAGCCCACGCTCACGGAACCTTTGCTGATAGAGCCACGGAACCAGGGATCAGGAGCGCCGTGAGCACGACACCGGCGCTGAAACGAATCCGCAGGAAATACGGCGCCGCCTCGGTTCCCCTGCCAAATCGTCGACATGTGACCACCATCACAGAACCGTCCGCGCGGGGATGCGAACCTGCGCAGCGATGAAGCCACAGGCAATCCGCGAGGGAGCAAAGCCATGTCGAACCATCGCCAATCGATCGCAGCGGCGCATCTCAAGCCGGCGGCGGGCGGTTTCGGGTTGCAAGCGGCAGCCCTGTTCGGCCCGGCCCGTCACTACCTCGCAAACGAGATCCAGAACGCCGAAATCATCGCGATGATGATCACCCGCCGGCCCATCCTGAAACGGGCCGTGTTCGTCATGGTACTCGCCGTGTGGGTCGTGGCGCTCGCATCGCTGGTGTGGCTCTACGGGGCGGGACGCGACAATCCCACGCCGACCGATCTGGTGGTGATGATCATCCTGTTGGTCGCTCCGATGATCGCGGCGCTGCATCTCGCATCGGGGCGCGCACGGCGGCGGCTGCGACCGGCCTTCACCGGCGTGCCGCGCACCCACCCGCTTGCGGCGTAATTGCAGCGCGCGTCAGACCGCCATCCGGCGTGCGAAAACGGCGACGTCCCCCCAACCCGCCGGCGCGCGACCGACGCAATCCAAGTCCACAACTGCCTCACGACTGCCGGGCGTGAATTGCAAGGCCACGCCGGGCTGTGCCATCATCCCCCGGGAGCGAATGTCGATCGCACTTGCGTTATGTCCGGCGCAAAATGCGATGCGGCAACCGACACGCGAACGGGGAGATCACACATGCTTCGCACATCCGGAATTGCGGCACTGCTGGCGCTGGCCTTCGCCCTGCCCGCCCAGGAAGCGGCCGCGCAGGATCCACTGCTGGGAGGACTGCTCGGCGGCGCGGCCGGCGCGATCATCGGCGGCGTCGCCGGCGGCGGACGCGGTGCGGCGATCGGCGCCATCATCGGCGGCACCACCGGTGCCGTGATCGCGGCCGAAGGCCAGCGGCGCGGAGCATATTACTACTGGCGGAACGGCTGCTACGTGCAGCGGCCGGACGGGGCTTATGTCGCCGTAGCGCCCGGCTATTGCGGGCAGGCCGGATACTATCCGCCTCCCCCACCCCCTCCGGCCGCGTATTATCCGCCGCCTCCGCCGCCGGCACAGGTCGGCGCGGTCGACTATTGCGCGCAACGCTACCGCTCCTACGATCCCGCGAGCGGCACCTATCTCGGCTTTGATGGCGTGCGCCATCCCTGCCCGTAACGGCGCGGCGACGGGTTCGGGCAGCCGCGTACGGCCGCGCGATCGCCCGAACCGACATTGCTGCGCGCTTGCCTCATCATCGTCCTTGGCGGCGGCATCCGGCCGCCGCGACGAAACCAGCGGCGCTGCAAACGCGCGAAGCGCGGGCGCCTTGCAATCGCCCGGTTTCGCGCCTATATGAAATTCGCCGATATTTGGCCGGACAACTGGGCCGCTTCGCCGCTTCGACGGCGTGCACGTTTCAGACATTCTCACCAAGATCGACGAACCGGGACGCAAACCGGGACGATGGACACGAAATCTCGTGCGCCATGTCCCGCGTACACGCCGTCACCAAAGGATATTTCATGCATACGGGCACCGTGAAGTTCTACAACGACCAAAAAGGCTTCGGATTCATCCAGCCGGACAATGGTGAGAAGGATGTTTTCGTCCATGCCACCGCCCTGGAGCGCGCCGGCATCAATGGCCTGCGCGAGGGCCAGAAGGTCGCCTTCGACACCCAGAACGATCCGCGCAGCGGCAAGATCGCCGTCAGCAAGATCGAAGTCGCCTAACGGCATATTTGGGAAACGTCGCTGACGTTTCGGACACGTGCGATCCAGTCCCCAACGAGTGCGATCCAACTGAGATACCGAGGCCGGCGGCCTCGGTCGAATGTTCCGCCAGGAGGTCCAATGCCGAACGCAATCCAGATCATCAACCAGACGCGGGAGCAGGCGCGAAAGCAAGCGCGCGACCTGAGCGGATTCGACTTCAGCGCGCCGGCCGAACTGTTTCCGAGCCGCAACAAGAAAGGCCGCGGCCGGATCACCTACAAGCGGTTCGACACGGCGGCCGAAGCGATCAGATTCGCGGTCGAGGACATGCCTGGGTCCGCCTTGCTCGGTGCTTACCTCGAGAGCGAGGAGATCGCGGTTCGGGGAGCAGGAAATTCGTGCGCTCTATGACAGCGACGCTTATCCGCTCGCGCGCCGCGCGGCAGCGGTTTGACGGCAAGCCGCGAAATCATACGAGAAAGCCGCTCGATTGGAAACCAATGCAGATCCCGCGGGCGCCACCATGACGGTGTCGGACGCGCGTGCGTGGATGCGGGTCCTGGCCTGCTACCGGCAGCCCAATAATGGACGCGGCATCGTCGAGATCGGGATCACGGTCGTGCCGCTGATCTTGTTGTGGCTCCTGATCTGGGCCACGCTCGATCTCGGCTATTGGCTCTCGGTGCTGCTCGCCGTGCCGGCCGCCGGCTTTCTGCTGCGCCTGTTCATGATCCAGCACGATTGCAGCCATGGCTCCTTCTTCCATCATCGTCTCGCCAATGATTGGATCGGCCGCGTGATCGGCGTCGTCACCATGACGCCCTATGACTTGTGGCGCCGCACCCATGCCATCCATCACGCGACATCGGGAAACCTGGATCGCCGCGGCTTCGGCGATGTCGACACGCTCACCGTGCGGGAATACCGCGCGCGGTCGTATTGGGGGCGGCTGCGCTACCGGCTCTACCGGCACCCTCTCGTCATGTTCGGCATCGGTCCCGCCTACATCTTCCTGTTTCAGCACCGGCTCCCGGTCGGGCTGATGCGGCAGGGCTGGCGGCCCTGGGTCAGCACCATGGCCACCAATGTCGCGATCGCCGCAGTCATCGCCACGCTGAGCTGGTTCATCGGCCTTAAGGCGTTCGTGCTCGTGCACCTGCCGATCATGTTGATCGCCGCCTCGATCGGGGTCTGGCTGTTCTACGTGCAGCACCAGTTCGAGGCGACGTCATGGGAGAATGACGGCGCCTGGAATGTCCACGCGGCGGCATTGCACGGCAGCTCCCATTACGACCTGCCAGGCGTCCTGGCCTGGTTTACCGCCAATATCGGCGTCCACCACGTCCACCACCTGTGCAGCCGGATTCCCTACTACCACCTGCCGCGCGTGCTGCGCGATCACCCGGAGCTGCGCGGGGTCAGCCGCCTGACGCTGCTGCAGAGCTTCCGCTGCGTCCGCCTGGTGTTATGGGACGAGGCCCAGCGGCGGCTGGTCTCATTCCGCGAAGGGCGTGCGCAAAATTGAGGCGCGTCGCCGACGTGGCGCGCATGGCACCGCATATTTTCGGTGCCTGCGCGTGGTGTGCCCACCGATTGCGCAGAGGACTCGACGCCGGCGGACCGCATGCGTATTGCGGCACTCGACGGCAGGCGTTATGTCGAGGCCCATGCTGGATCACCTGAAGGCCAACAATCGTGCCTGGGCGGCGCGGAAAGTCGCCGCCGACAGCGCCTTCTTCGAGCGCCTCGTGAACCAGCAGGCGCCGGAGTATTTGTGGATCGGCTGCTCCGACAGCCGGGTGCCGGCCAACGAAATCGTCGACCTCGACCCCGGCGAATTGTTCGTGCATCGCAACGTCGCCAACCTCGCTCCGCCCCAGGACGCCAATTATCTGTCCGTGCTGCAGTTCGCCGTCGATGTCTTGAAGGTCAAGCACGTCATCGTGGTCGGGCATTACGGCTGCGGCGGCGTGAAGGCGGCGGTGGACGGCGAGCGCCGCGGCCTCGTCGACCACTGGCTGCATCCGATCCGCGAGGTCTGCACTGCGCACCGCCGCGAGCTCGACGACGATCCCGGACCCGCAGGCCCGGCTCGACCGGCTGTGCGAACTCAACGTCATCCGCCAGGTCAAGAACGTCGCATCCGACGTCTTCGTGCAGGACGCCTGGGCGCGCGGCCAGAGCCTCGGCGTCCATGGCTGGGTCTATTCGCTGGCCAACGGCCTCGTCAACGACCTCGGTGTGACGGTCAGCCGGCCGGAGGACATCGAGCGGCTGGGCTGACGCGCGATCTCGAAATATTGCCGGCCATTCGCACGACGTTTTGCGCAAATCCGGTTCAACTTGAAATGAGCGCATCCTGATGCCGGGTTCCCGGCTGCGTCCGCTTGACACACCGCACACGCACGCCCGCACGGTCGGGTGCGTCCGTCATGTCGTCGTGGTAAACTGCGCCTAAGGGAGCACGAGGCCGCATGACAGAGCGACCGGCGAAGCGACCTTTCACAACGGGAGAAAGCCGCATGAAATACAGTTTGATGATTTCGGCCGGGCTGCTGATGGCCATCGGCCATACGCTGCCGGCATCCGCGCAGACAAATCCAACCGACCTGGTGAAGCTGGGCGTCGAGGCACAAGGCGGCGCCGATGCGCTGCGCGCCATCAAGACGCTGGTCCAGAAGGGCGACGCCAAGCATTGGGAGCCCGGCCAGTCCCACAGCGTCACCGGCGAGTCGCGTTTCCTCGGCGACTCCACGGTCACCGTGACGGTCGATTACAACAACCCGATCCGCGTCCGCTACGATTGGGACCGCAACATGCTGTATCCCGCGGTCGAGAAGTTGAAATACAGCGAGATCCGATATCCGACCTACGGTGCCGTCGTCGACGACAAGGGCGCGATCACGCCGATGTCGTCGATCCGCTTGGCGGCGAATTTGCGCGAAGGCGCCCGCGCCTCGGCGAAGCTGCTGCTGGCCGCCCTGGAGTTGCCGCAGAGCATCTCGGCGATCGAGGACCAGAAGCTCGGCAACCAGACCTTGCCCGCGGCCCTCTACACGCAGGGAGCGAACAAATACATCATCATCTTCGATCGCACCACCAAGCTGCCGGCGGCGGTGCGCATCCGCGAAGAAGACAACATCTGGGGCGATTCGAATTACGACATGGTGCTGAGCGACTGGAAGACGGTCAACGGCGTCAAGATCGCGTTTGACCGCTCTTACAAGCTCAACGACATGGAAGTGCAGCGGCTGGCCTTCAAGGAGATCACGGCGAATACCGCGATCGCTCCGGCGACCTTCGCCATCCCCGACGCCGTCAAGACGGCGGCAAAGCCTGCGGCGACCTCCAATGTCCCCTACCAGTGGGTGGTGCGGCGGCTCTTCCTCGGGCGCTTCACCGACAGCGACAAGATCTACTTCGGGGACAATGGCAGCTTCAAGCTCGTCGAGCTCTCGCCGAACGTCCAGATGGTCCAGGGCGGCGGCGCCAACAACCTGATCGTCAACATGAAGGACGGCATCGCCGTCGTCGACGCGCCGACCGACGAAGGCCAGTCGCGCTTCGTGATCGATGCCGCCAAGGCCAAATATCCGGGCAAGCCGATCAAGTATCTCGTGCTCACCCACCACCACATGGACCACACCGGCGGCATGCGTGCCTTTGTGGCCGAGGGCGCGACGATCATCGTGCCCGCCCAGGACAAGGCGTATTTCGAGCAGGTCGCGAAGGCCCCGCATACTTTGGAGCCGGATGCGCAGCAGAAGGCGATGAAGCCGGCGACCGTCCAGGGCGTGGCCGATACGTCATCGCTCAAGGACGATAACGGCGACATCAACCTCTACAACATCGCCAACCCGCACGTGGACGGTTTCCTCCTCGTCCATCTGCCCAAGGACAATATCCTGTGGGTCACCGACCTCGTGTCGCCGCGCGGACCGATCGGGCGCAATCCCGGCACCGTTGCCGTGGGCGATGCCCTGCGCAAGCACAACATCACCGGGGCCTTGATCGCCGGCGGCCACGGCGTCACCGTGAAGCAGGCCGAGATCGTTCCGGCGCTCGCTGCGAACTGACCGCAGGTCGAGCTTAATCCGCGGCGTCCGGCGAAAGCCGGGCGCCGTTTTCATTGCGGGCTCTTTTATTGTGGGCGCTTGCGGCGAACCGCGGCATGTCCGAACCTGTCCGAACCTCGCGTATCAAGGCGCGCTACGCTAAGCTCTACGCCCATCGGCCGGCGAACCGCGAAAACGCGACCGGCCCGGCGGCAACGCACGATCAAGACGCCAGGGAGACGACCATGAGCACAAGGAGAGGCTTCCTCAAGGGTGCCGGCGCGGGCATCGCCTTCTGCAGTTGCGGGATGCTCGATGCGGCCCGTGCCCAGCAGCCCGCCCAGCCGCGCCTCCCGGTCATGGTCAACGGCAAGCGCGTCAAGACGATCGACGTTCACACCCACTGCCTGTTCCACGAGGCCGTCAATCTCATGGGGGCCGAAGCCGCGGGCGTGATGCCGCCGACCAAGGGCGCCCAGGAGCATTTCATCGTCATCGAGCAGCGTCTCAGGGAAATGGATGCGATGGCGATCGACATGGAGGTGCTCTCCATCAATCCGTTCTGGTACCGCAAGGACCGCGACGTCGCCGCCCAAATCGTCAAGGTGCAGAACGAGAAGCTGGCGGAGCTGTGCGCTTCGAAGCCGGACCGCTTCGCCGCCTTCGCCTCGCTCACCCTTCAATATCCCGATCTCGCCGTGCAGCAGCTCGAGGATGCGGTCAAGAAGCAGGGCCTGCGCGGCGCCGCCATCGGCGGCAGCGTGCTGGGCGAAGACTTCTCCGAATCAAAGTTCCATCCGGTGTGGGCCAAGGCCGAGGAACTCGGCGCCGTGCTGTTCATCCATCCGCAGAGCACGCCGGAACTCGCCAAGCGCTTCAAGGGCAATGGCTGGCTGTCGAACACCATCGGCAATCCCCTCGATACGACCCTTGCGTTGCAGCACCTGATCTTCGAAGGCACGCTGGACCGCTTCCCCGGCCTGAAGATCCTCGCAGCCCATGGCGGCGGCTATCTCGGCTCCTACGCGCCGCGCTCGGACCACGCCTGCTTCGTGTCGCCGCAGAACTGCGATCCCGCCATCAAGCTGGCGAAGAAGCCGACCGAATATCTCAACCAGCTCCATTTCGATTCCCTGGTGTTCACCCCCGAGGCGCTGCGCCACCTGGTGGCCGAGGTCGGCGCCAGCCAGGTCATGATCGGCACCGACCATCCGATCCCATGGGAAGAGCACCCGGTGGACGCGATCTTCGCCACTGCGACACTGAGCGACGACGACAGGGCGGCGATCCTCGGCGGCAATGCGGCGCGCCTGCTCGGCATCAAGGCTTAGGCGCAACCGGGCGATTGGTGCTGCATCGCCATGAAACTTTCATTATAGGTTTGCGGACACGTTGAATAGCTGCAACCACATCGGGAGGTCCTCATGAAGCTGAGCGCACGCAATATCCTCAAGGGGAAGATCGTCGAGGTGAAGAAGGGAACCACCACGGCCCACGTCCTCATCGATGTCGGCGGCGTGGTCGTCACCGCCTCGATCACCAATGAGGCCGTCGATGCCCTCAAATTGGTTGCCGGCCATTCGGCCTATGCGGTCGTCAAGGCGACCGACGTGATGATCGGGATCGACTGACCCGCAACGTGATGCCGGAAGGTCGCATACTTTTCGGATCGGATCGCAAGCTCAAAGACCCGGAGCGCTATTGACAGCGCTCCGCGTCCGCTCACGCCTTCACGCTCGCGCCGAGCCATTCGATCGCGGCCTGGGTGCCGCCTTTGCCGTGCGGGATGCCGAGCGCTTCGAGCGCGACTTCCACGACACCGAGAATGCCCAGGATCATCGGGGCGTTGATGTGGCCCATATGGGCGATGCGGAACGCCTTGCCCGACAACGCGCCGATTCCGACCCCGAGCACGACGCCGCATTTCGAATTGCAGTAGTCGAACAGCGCGCGCGGGTCGCCGCCTTCGCCCATGAGAACCGTCGTGACGGTATCGGAACGCTCGGCCGGTTCCGCGATATTGAACGAGAACGCCTGCCCCTCCGACCACACCGCGACCGCGCGGCGCACCGCCTCGGCCAGCAGGCGGTGGCGCAGGAACACGCTCTCGAGGCCCTCCGCGAACAGCATGTCGAGGGCCTGACGCAGCGCGAACATGAGGTGCTCGGGCGGCGTGCCCGCATATTTCTGGTAATGAATGTCGCCGTCGCGCGCCGTCCAGTCCCAATATGGGGTTCGCAATCCGGCCTTGGCGTGGGCGTCGCCGGCGCGCGGGCCGACGGCGACGAAGCCGAGGCCCGGCGGCGACATCAGCCCTTTCTGCGAACCCGACATGGCGACGTTGACGCCCCAGGCATCCATCTCGAAGGGAACGCAGCCGAGCGACGCCACCGCATCGACCATCAGGAGGGCGTCGTGGCGCGCCGCCCTGACCGCCTTGCCGATCGCGGCGATGTCGTTGACGACGCCGGAGGCGGTGTCGATATGGGCGACCAGGATCGCCTTGATGGTGCCGGCCTTGTCCGCCCGCAGGCGCTCCTCGACCTGGTCGGACCGCACCGCACGGCGCCAATCCCCCGGCAGGATCTCCATCTCGACGCCGAGCTTTGCGGCGGCTTCGCCCCAGCTCAGCGCAAACCGGCCGCTTTCGAGCACCAGCACCTTGTCGCCGCGCGACAGCACGTTGGTCAACGCCGCTTCCCATGCGCCGTGTCCGTTGGCGATGTAGATGTAACAGCGCCCGCTGGTGGAAAACAGCCGGCGCAGATCGCTCAGCAGGCTGTCGGTGATCGCCAGCAGCGGCCCCGAATAGATGTCGATGGCGGGGCGATGCATCGCCCGCAGCACTTCGTCCGGCACCGTCGTCGGCCCGGGGACGGCCATGAATTCCCGCCCGGCTCGAACCACCATCGCTGTCATCCCTTTGCTGCCGCCGCCTGCATGCCGAGGTGTCCGGGCCGCCCGTTCGGGAAGGCCGGCGCGGCCGCCCTGCCCTTCGGCGCTTTCAATGCGAAAATCAAGTCCCCGGAGCGGCTGCGCCGCGGGATTCGAGATGCGATGAAACAGCCGGCCGCCGCGGGCGCTAACGTTAAGATCGGTCCGCGATTGAAATCGATCGTGGGGATGATACTGATGGTGCCGGCCCGGTGGCGGAGCGGATACGCGGGGACTGTGCAAAGTCCTCAAGCTTGGTTCAAGTCCAAGCCGGGCCTCCAATTCCACGCCATCAGGCGTCATCGCCGGGGCTTGACCCGGCGATCTCGATGCCCCGGGCACTGCCTCATCATGTGCATCGAGATAGCCGGGACAAGCCCGGCCACGACGATTCCGAGTGAGCGGAACGCTCGCTGGCTTGGTCGATCATCGCAACGCCCTCGCAACAAAGTTGCGCGGGGGCCGAACGCCCCCCTCGGTGAGGATCGGTTTGGCGTGCGGGGCGACGTCACCACCGCTGACCAAACTGGTTCTTCACACAGCGTCCGGTACGGCATTGGCGAAAGAACGTCGGCCGAACGGCACGATCGTCTACGCGGGACCCGCGACGACGCGCGCAGCAGCGCCGCTCACGGAAGAGCTGGGTAAACACCTGGAGCAGGTTCAGATCGATCTCTCGCAGGTCCGTCGACACCGGCGCAAAGCCTCTCTCGGAGCGCCCTCTCGGAGCGCCCTAGGAATGGCAGTCAAAAACCGCTATATCCGAGCGAATATAGACTGATTTCCAGGCCGCCGCATCTGAGGTGCCTAAATGCCGCAATGCAACATTGCTTCAGGTGACAGTGGCCATTCAGGACGCTTCATGGATTTGCGCCGCCGGCCGCCTGATGATCTCCGCAGAGGAAGCCCAGCAGAGGCGAGCAATGCGGAACTATGCGCCGGATCGAATGATGCCGTCGTAATCGGTCGGGTCTTCGTCGAACCGATCGCGCTTTGCGCCGCGCCGTGGGAACGCGCTGCCAATTCCGCTCGTTTGCTTGGGCTACAGAGAACGGCCGGCGACGGCAACGCGGTCGAGATTCCGAGCCAATCTGCGCCGGCGACGCCCGTCTCATCTGTGTCAAACGCCAAGTGAAGGACTGGCTATGGCAGTTGACGCGACCATGACAGGCGCCACGGTCAATTCTTCGGGGCGGGCTGCACCGGACAAGAGGCCGAAACTGCTGTCATTGGTAGATGCCCAGGCGCGCCTTCTCGCCGGGCTTGCGCTGACGCCTCCCGAGACGGTCAGCCTTGATTGCGCTTATGGACGGGTCAGCAGCGACGACGTCAAGGCGATCCTCAGCTATCCGCCGGCGCCGCTATCCGCCATGGACGGCTACGCCTGCCGATCGGCTGATACGACACGACTTCCGGTATGCCTCCGCAAGATTGGCGTGTCACGCGCCGGTGAGCGTTTTGAAGGAATGCTCGAGGCCGGTACCTGCGTTCGCATCTTCACCGGAGGAATGGTGCCGGAGGGCGCCGATACGATTGCGATCCAAGAAGACACAGTCGATGTCGGGGGCACGATCGAGATTCGCGAGGTGGCAAGACCGGGCGCGTTTATCCGTCGTGCCGGGCTCGCCTTCAAGGCAGGTGATCTCTGTGTGAAGAAGGGTCGCGCGTTGACTGCACGTGACATTGGCATCCTTGCTGCCAGCGGACACTCCGAGGTTTCCGTCCGGCAACGCCCTGCTGTTGCTATCCTGTCGACCGGCGACGAACTCCTGCCGCCGGGGACGATCCCGAAAGCGCATCAGATCGTTGGATCGAACGGACTCTCGCTCGCTGGCGCAGTCAGGGGATGGGGCGGCCGTCCAATTGATCTCGGGATTGCCCCGGATCGCATTGAAGCGATCGCCGCCGCCGCCGAGCGCGCCCGTCAAGCCGACATTCTCGTGACCACGGGCGGAGCATCGGCGGGCGAGCATGACCTGGTACTGGCCAGCCTGAAAACTCTCGGGTTTGTCGCGGATTCCTGGCGCATTGCCATGCGGCCGGGTAAGTCGCTCATATTTGGATATCTCGGCGACGTACCGGTCCTCGGCATGCCCGGCAACCCGGTTTCCGCTCTTGTGTGTGCCCTGTTGCTCGTGCGGCCGGCATTAAGGGCGATGCAGGGCCTGAAGCCCGCCGTCCCTGCGTTTGAACGAGCAACTCTGGCAGATGCCATGCCGGCCAACGACATGCGTGAAGATTACGTGCGGGCTCAAATTGTAACGGGCGCGGATGGAGAAATTCTCGTTCGCCCCTTCAAAATTCGAAACGGCTCGATGTTGATGGCGCTTGCACACGCCGATGCGCTCATCAAGCGGGCCGCTTTCGCGCCCGCCGTCGAAAAAGGCGAAAAGGTTGAAGTCATCCGTCTCGATGGCCGCGGGGAAAATCTATGAGCGCGAATCGTTCCCCGGCTTTGGGACATCAATTGGCGCGTGCCGGTGCGGAGTGGAATGATCAGATATTCCGTTGAAACCGGAAAATCCTGGCGGGTGGCGAGCGTTTCGCTGCTCGTCATGGCGTGCTCGTTCGGCGCCCCTTGGATTGCGATAGTCGCCTTGAAGACGATCGCCGCCGACTTCGACGGCGCGCGCTCGACGCCAGCGCTGGCCGGATCGCTCGCCTGGCTCGGCGTCGGCCTCGGCGGTATCGTCATGGGCCGGATCGCCGATCGAATCGGCGTGCGTTGGACCGTCATGTTTGGCGCCGTCATGATCTGCGTCGGGCTCGCGATCTCCTCGTTCGGCGCGCCCTGGCAGCTTTATGTCGGGCATGGCCTGTTCATCGGCTTTCTCGGCAATGGCGGCTTGAACGCGCCGCTCTATGTCTATGTGAGTCGCTGGTTCGATCGGCGGCGCGGCTCCGCCCTCGCGTTGATTTCCAGTGGGGCCTACCTTGCCGGCGCAATATGGCCGCCGATCTTCGAGCGGGTCATCGCCGTCTATGGCTGGCAACAGGTCATGACAGGCTTCGGCCTGATAGAAATGGCGATCATCGTACCGCTGGCCGCCGTGTTCCTGCGGCCGCCGCCCGATCAGTCCCATGCCGGCTCGGGGGCATTTTCCGATCCGAAGCCTGGACCGGTGCTCGGGTGGCCGCCGAATCTCGTCTTCTTCATGTTGTGCGCCGCTGCGTTCCTGTGCTGCATGCCGATGGCGCTGCCGCATACCCACCTCGTCGCCTTCTGCTCGGACCTCGGTATTTTGCCGAGCCACGGTGCCGCCATGCTCTCGGTGGCGCTCGGCAGCGGATTCCTTTGCCGACAGTTGTGGGGATGGTTTTCCGACCGCACGGGAGGCCTGGTGACGCTCCTGGTATGCTCGGCGACTCAGGCAGCCGCGCTGACCGCGTTTCTGATGACCCAGGACGAGATCGGCTTGTTCACAGTATCAGCCTTCTTCGGGGTGGGATTCAGCGGGCTGGTGCCGGCATATGTGCTGACCCTGCGGGAGCTGTTTCCGGCAAGGGATGCGCAGTGGCAAGTCCCGACGCTGTTGTTGTTCAGCGGCTCCGGCATGGCCGCCGGGGCATGGATGGGCGGCGCCCTGTATGACCTGTTCGGATATTACGGACCGGCGTTTTTCTCAGCGATCTCTGCGAACGCGTTCAATCTCATGATCGTCGTCGCGCTGCTGCTGCAGCAGCGTTCGCATCCCCGACCTTCGCTCAAGATCGCCTGACCCGGATTGTATCGATGATGCATCAGGAAATCCCAGTGGCCCGACAAAGAGCTCGATGTTGCGGCCTCTCAAGCGCGTGTCGGAGCATCGCTGCGTCAGCGACCCCTTGTTACAATCCCCCCCCGTTCGCCCATCTTGACGTGATATTCGGAGGACTTCATGACGATCGACGACAAAACCCGGATCGAACTCGAGGCGGCGGTGTTCCGCCGCTTGGTCGAGCACCTGCGTAGCCGCACCGACGTGCAGAACATCGATATGATGGATCTCAGCGGCTTCTGCCGTAACTGCTTGGCAAGCTGGATGATGACCGCGGCCGACGCCAAAGGCGTCGCCATGACCAGGGATGCGTGTCGCGAAGCGGTGTACGGCATGCCCTATGCCGAGTGGAGGGCCAAATACCAGCGCGCGCTCACGCCCGACCAGGCGGCCTCATTGGAAAAAAGGCTGCCCAAGCATTGAGTTCCGAACGGACCGACGCATCGAGGCAGACTTCTACGCAGCTTGTGACCGAAGAGAAGTCGTGATGATCAAAGGAGCTGTGCGGCGCTTTGAAGACCTGCAGCCCGGCGCGTGGTTTTATTTCTATCGCTTTGGTGCGAAGGGCGTAGCGCTGAAGGTGATGGATAAAATAGGCATAGGCTTGTCGCCCGGTCCGAAATATGTGGTGCTCGATCCTGAGGTGGGAAGGCTTAAATCATCGAACTGGTCGGACGAAATGGGCGTCTATGAGATCCCGGAACCCACCGTTCTTCCCATGCCTGGGCACGCGAGCTATCGATCGGAGAGTGAGCCGTTCTTCGCCGGTGCGCTCGTTTTCGCAGGCGAAAATCAATACCTTGCGTTCGTAGCTGGAGATAACCCGGCTTTTGCTGATTTGAAATCGGGAGAAGTTCAAATCAGCCCTCCCGAAACGCCCCGCGGTTGGTTCAACAATTGGCGTCTTCTGCAGCGAGGGCCCAATGAATTCGAGAAGATATTGGCGATCACCGCCGCCAATCCTCGCGAACCGGTGGCCGCGCCACCGACGATGACGAGAAAGAAAGACCCCGCGCGGGAACGGAGCGTGCGGCGTCCCCTTATCGGATGATGCGCGAGCCAAGCGAATGATGTGACGGCTGTGGCACCAAGCGGATGCCGCGCTGGCGCCGGCTCGGCGACGACCTCACATCCCGCCCGGCATCGTACAGGCCTCTGCCGCGCTCATCGCAAATCGGTCCACGCTCCGATCGGTCACGCGTCGGTCACGCGTTTGACAGGTGTAACGGGTGCCCCGTAGGCTTTCGCTGGATTGACGATGGACAGGCGCCGGCCGTTTGTCGATGGCGCCGGTCTGCCCCAAAACGGTCCAGGAGGAAACCATGGCTGTCACAAGCTCTCGGCGCGATATGCTGCATTTCGGTTGTGGCGCGGCTGCCGCGGTTGGCGCTTCGGCGGTGGCCGGTGCACTCGGCCCGGTGCGGGCGGACGCCCAAGGGGCGTCGGCGAGCAACCCATCCGCCGAGGATTTGTTTTACCGCGAGGACTGGTTCGGCGAGCCTTGGCGCAAGCCCGAGACCGCCGTCCTGATCCACGGCAACGCCGAATCGAGCATCGTGTGGTACGCGTGGATGCCGCGCATGGCGCTGGAATTTCGCGTGCTGCGGCCCGACCTGCCCGGGTTGGGTCGGTCGCGGATTCCCGCGGGTTTCGAGTGGTCGCTGCCCAGTCTTGCCGCCTTCGTGGCGCAGGTCCTCGATAAGGCGGGCGCCGACTCCGCTCACATCATCGGCGCCAAGGCCGGCGGCGCGATTGCGATGCAGTTTGCCGCGGATTATCCGGCTCGTACCCGCACGCTTTCGGTCGTCCATGTGCCGTCGGCGGTGACGAACGCGAGCGCTCCCGCTCCGGCGACCTCCTTTGCTCCGCAGCGCGACCGGCTGGCTCGCACGCTTCGAAAGAGATGATCGATTATTGGGCGAACATGTTTGCGACGGCGCCGGAAATCCCGACAAAAGGCCTGCTCGCCGCTGTTTCCAAGTCAGACCCGGCGAAAAACGGCGTCCTGCAGCGCATCAAAGCGCCGACTCTGCTGATGACCGCCGACCGCGGCCAGTTGCAGTCGGTGGAGAAAGCGCGGGAGTACCAGACGCTCATTCCGAATGCGCGGCTGGTGGTTCTGCGGAGCGACGGCTACCACATCGCCGCCACGAATGCCGACGAGTGCGTCACCGACGTTCTCGCCTTCATCAAGGAGGTGAGGAAAAAGGCTTAGCCGCTGGCTGCCGTCAAAGGAAACGAGAGAGTCCGACGTACGGCGTTTCCGAGGTTCGAAATCATATCGATGCCATCGGACTTGTAGGGTGGGCAAAGCGAAGCGTGCCCACCATCGTCCTATTCGCTGGCACGGCAAATCGATCCCTAGGGCCCAGGAGCCGCCATCGCTCAACGCGACAGGATGTATTTCCTCACCTTGTGGGCGCCGACATCGGCGGCATAGACATTGCCCATCGCGTCAGCCGCGATACCGGACGCCGAAGTGCCGGCCCCCACGGTTTGAGGTCGGACGGATCAGGGATGAAAGCGAGCAACGAGCCATCAATGGCATTGCCGACCACGATGCCGCGCTGTTCACCAGGCTGCACTTGCGACGAGCGTTGCGTCGGTTCGCCTCGTCGCGCAACGCGACGCCGACATAAATCTTGTCGTCAGGGCCGATGAAGACCGAGCTTGGCTGGCCAAATTGATGCCAGGCGGCGACGAAATTGCCGTCCTGGTCGAAAACCTGGATACGACTGTTGCGACGATCGGCGACGTAGACGCGTCCCATCGAACCGCCGATCGCGATATCGTGCGGGTCATCGAAATCGCCAGGCGCCGATCCATTGTGACCCCAGGTCTTGATGAACCGGCCATCCTTGGAGAATTTGAGGATGCGGGCATTGTTAGAGGCATTGCCGCCATGGCCATCGGAAACGAAAATATCGCCATTTGCGCCGATCGCCACGCCGGTCGGTCGATCGAAGGTATCTACACCACTTCCCCCCACGCCCATCCGGCCCAGCGTCATCAACACTTTGCCATTCTGGTCGAGCTTGAGAACCTCCTGTCCAAGAATGACACCAGCGGCATTGCGCGCTGATATGCCGAGTACGGTCTGCTTGTCATTGATATCGCTGACCCACAGATTGCCCTCATGGTCGACCGTGAACCCATGCGGATTGACGAACATGCCGCTACCAAGGCTCTTGAGCAGCTTGCCGGAGGGATCGAATTGCAGGATCGGCGGATTGGCCTCGCCGCGACCGAGACAGGTCGCGATGCCGGGCGGCACTGTGTTGAAGCAGCGATGGAAGACCCAGATATTGCCGTCGCTGTGGACATGCACCCGGATGACCTCACCCCAACGGCCGCCATTCATGCTCTCTGGCAAGGTCGGCCAACCTTCGACAAGGCGATAGGGATTGGGCAAGTCAGTCGGCTTGGGGTATTGAGGCGACTGGGCGCTCGCAGTCGTTGCAAGGGTCGCAACAAGAAACATTCCGGCAACGAACACCGTTCCGGATCGAACAACGTGCGCCATAGTGAACCTCCCTGAAAAAACTTTACGCTTCGGCAGCAGCTCGGCGCTCGCCGCGCATGTACGCTGCATCCTCGGGAGTTAGGCACATCCCTCGGCAGATCGCGAGGCAATCTACTCCAATTACAATACGCGCTAAAGAGCCGCCGGCAATCGGCCCGGACCCGTCGGGGAGTCCCGGAGCATTACCGCGCCGGCTTGCCCGCCGGCGAGGCGAAGGGCTTCGCCGATGGTGGCGACCCGGCAGCCGCCGGACTTGGCTGCGGCGACCGCGAAAGCAAGAAGGTCCGGCGTTATCCCGTAGCGCCGCGGCGTCTTCTCCAGGCCATGGCTGAAGAAGATCAGCCAACCGTGCCGGCGCACGGTTTCATCGATCAGCTTCACGATCCTGGCGCGATTGATCGAGGCATTCTCCAACGGCCATGATCGCAACGCGCCGAGATCGATCGATCCGGCATTCAACCCGAGCCGGCCGGACCGGCAGGAATCGAACCGGCGCTCCAGATAACGCTTGGTGGCAAAGGACATGTCGCCATACGGAAAGGCGAAATTGCGCAGCACGGTCCCCGGGCAGATGGCGGCGAACGCCGCCCGGTTGCGGTCGATATCCCCCGCCAATTCCCGCCTGCCGAGCGTGCTCACCGCACGATGGGAATAGGTATGGCAGCCGATCTCGTGGCCGCGCGCCGCCAGCGCCGCGATATCGTCGGTGCTCGCGAGCAGTCCGCTCGGGCTCACGGCGCCGCTGCCGCCCGCGCAGGCGTAATAGGTTGCGCGCACGCCGTGCCCTTCGAGGATCGCGGCCCCTTCACCGCACGCAGACGCCGGCACGTCGTCGAACGTGAAGCTCACCAGCGGCTGCGGGCCGATCTTGCGCAGCGACTTCGTCGGCACATGCCTCGCGAGAAACCGGGTCGCCTTTCCGGACATCGTCGTCCATAGGGACGGGTCGGCCGGACGGTCGGCTGCGAACACCCCTCGCCCGGCTTGCATGAATTCCGCGCCGGCGTCGTCGTGGCGCGCGCCCGCCTCCAGGACGCCGTCGATCTCGTCCGGGATCGGCAACGCTTTGCCCCTGATGTTGCGTCAGTTGCGACATCTCTACGACTGATCCGTCGATTTGGTCCGTGCCGAAAATGCGGGGACCTTGATGTCGAGGCGCCGCCGTATCCGATTCGCCTGCAGATAGAGCAAACCTGCGAACGTCAGCGCCCGCTGATAGGAGCGCAACGGAACCCGGTGGGTCACCCATTTTTCTTTGTAGGGATGCTCGCCCTCGCCGAGGTCGAACGCTTCGTAGCCGGCGTCGCGGCACTGCGTCATGAGATGATCGAGCAGCAGATAACCCGGCGCCAGCGCCCGATACTTGATGTCGTAGGCCGGCATCACGTAATAGAATCGATTTCGCCCGGCGAATCCCAGATGGGCGGACACGAGATTGTCGCCGCACATCAATCCCGACACGTGGCTGACGCGGCCCAATCGTCCGGGTTCCGATATTTCGCGGTAGAAGCGATTGATCCCCGGCTTTGCGAGAAAATCGCTTCCCCACGTCCGCATGTACTGCATGCGCTTGAGGTCGAACAAGCCGTCGACGGCCCGGCGCAGCGCGTCCCCCGCCGGGTTGCACAGGAATCTCGTATCGCCGAGCTCGGACAGGCGCCGGTGCTGTCGCCGCAGCTTCTTGCGGGTCCGCACGACCGAGGCGCGTCCTTGAACCTCCGGCATCGCCGAAAACAACATCAGGCAGCCATTGTCGTGCCCGGGATCGCAGGGGAGGAAGGTCAGCGGATTGCGCACGCCGTTGAGGTGATCCGGCATCTTGCGCAGGTCGATCACGTCGAGCGCCGGCAACCGCGAAAGGATATCCTTCCAGACGGCGGCGAATTCATCCGGCGCCAGGCTGCGGTCCCGTGCCATGATGGGCACGTTCAAATCCGAAACGCCGCCGTCCATGAACCGCAGCAGCGTCACGCCGAACTTGGTCTCGATCGCCAACGGCAGATAAAGAACCGGCCTCGCATCGCCGTCGACCACCACCGCGAGAACCGGGCGCACCCGGCGATCCAGGCCGATGGTGCGCATCCAGGTTTCGAGGAATTCGCGCGCCTGGAACACGCTCATTTCCAGCGCCGGCCCGGCCCCGATCGACGGCCAGTTCACGGCATCCCAATCGGCGCCGTCGAACAATTCGACCGACGACTTCGCACGACCCTCGCCGGATCGCCCCGATATGCCGCGTGAATTTCCACTCCAATTTCGGTCTCCCCGATTCGCCCGCTCGGTGAACTTTGCTCGGTACGCCAGACCCGCGATGCGTTGGAACGAAGGGATCATGACCTTCGACGCACGAACTCGCCCAGACCCGCAAATCCGATGCCGCCGGCAAGGCCCCACCCGCCCGCGGCGGCGAACATCACCAGGCGGCGCGGCGGCCAACTCCGCTCGATCGGCGCCTGCGCATCCGAGATGACGCGCACGTTGGCGGTATCGAGCCGCTCCTGCTCCTGGGTTTCCCGCGCCCGCACCAGGAACGCCTCGTAGACCGCCCGGCTCGCCTCGACCTCGCGTTCGAGCTCGCGCAACCGCACGGAAGCGAGATCGATTTCCATCGGATTCGCGCTTGAGCCCGTCGAGCCTCGTGGTCAGCGACTTCTCGTTGGCGAGCGCCGACTGGTATTCGGCGCGGTAGGCCTTGGCGATGCGCTTGATCTCCTCGGTGACGAGACGCAACGCCTTCGCGCCTGGGCATGGACGTCGCGCACGTCGGGATGCAGCGGGCCCAGCTTCGCCGAGAGCGACGCTTCGAGCCGGGCCGCCGCGCCGTACTGCTCGCGCAACCGGCCGATCGTGTTCGATCCGACCCCTTCGTTGGTCGATCCGGCGTCGAGGCCCTTGCGTTGCAGCTCGAGCACCTGGTCGTAGCGCGCCTTGGTCTCCGCAGTGTGCGCCCGCGCCGCCGTCAACAGCTTGTTGAGCTCGCCGAGCTGCTGCTCCGGCACCACCAGTCCGCCGGCGCCGACCATGTTGTTGTCCGACTTGTATTCGCGACCGTCTCTTCGGCCTTCTGCACCCTCGACTTGAGCTCGGCGAGCCGCGCGACGAGGGAGTCGCTGGCGCGGCGGGCCGCCGCCGTCCGCGCCGCCGACTGCTCGTCGAAATAGGCCTGCGCGATCGCGTTGGCGAGCTGCGCGGACTTGTCCGGATCCTCGGTCTCGACCGCGAGATCGACGACATAGCTCTTGTCGCTGCGCGCCGCGGTGACGTCGCGCTTGAGCTCGCGCAACGCGACCGAGCTCGGGATCGGCGTCCCACCCGGCCGGCCCGGCGGAACGGCGCCAGCACGGTCGTCGCTGACATCGCCGCAGCACGCTCCGGCGGCCGCGAAATTCCGGGATCGTTCGCGAGGTCCTCCTTCTGGACGACGCGCATCAGCACCTTGTCCGAGGTGAGCACGCGGGACTCGCTCTCGACCTGGAGTACGCTGGCGTCCGCCGTCTGCGCGGGCGACACCACACGTCCTTTTCGATGCCGCGCAGGTCGGTCGGTGCGATCAGGATCTGGGCGGTCGCGCGGTATCGCGGCACGAGCACGAGGTCGGCGACAGACCGCGCGACGAGCCCGAGGATGACGCCCGCGACGATCAACCAGTGGCCGCGCCACAGGAAGCTCAGGTCCAGGTCTCCCACCGCGCGCCCGACAGGCGCAGGTGCACCGGAGTCGGCGTCCGCGATCCGGCACTCGATCACGCGTGGACGCGGATTGAAGCCGTTGTCGACATTCCCGAGTTTGCCGCGCGGCATTTGGAACATGATGGGTTACTCGTTACCGACACTCACGGCTGTGCGGCACGCCCCCCGCGCGCGCGGGCATGACGCCTGCATCGCCCGACGGCGGAATTGTTCATCGCCCCATTCAGTTATTCATCTCCGGACGGGACTGTCCATCGACCCGCAATCCAACCTCGGGAAACACTCAAGAATTAATGTTAACGTTTGTGACCGGGAACCGCGCCCATTTTTCGCCGCAATGCTCACGGTCCCCTCGGGTCCGGCTGCTCCGGCTTTGCTGGATCGCGTCTTGGTCAGCAGCAGAAACAGCGCATGCGGGTTGGTCCTCATGTAGCGGCCGAGCAACCGCCGCGGCTCGAGAAGGATGCGAAACACCCATTCGAGCCCCGCCGCCTGCATCCATTCCGGGCGCCCGCCGGTTCTTTCCCGACAGGAAATCGAACAAGCCGCCCGACGTCTTGATCAAACCGACCCCGCGCAGGTGCTCGCGATGGCGCAGCGCGAACCGCTGCTCGGCGGGAACCCCGAGGCCGAGCCACAGGATGTCGGGGCGCACCGCATTGATCGCGGCGACCACGTCGGCTTCCTCCTCGGCGCTGAAATAGCCACTGCGCTGGCCGACGATCGCGAGCCGGGGATAGAGCCGCTGGAGGTGCTCCGTCGCCTGTTGGATCACGTCGGCGGCGGCGCCGAGAAGATAGAACGAGACGCCCCGCTCCTGGGCGAGCTCCGCGACCTCGTAGACGAGGTCGGTCGTCGCCACGCGCTCGGGCAGCTTGTGGTCGGAAAGAAATTGCGAGGCGAACACCAGCGGCATGCCGTCGGCATTGATGAGATCGGAGGCGAAAAACAGCGCCCGGATGTCGTCGTCGGCCTCGCACATGGAAAGGACTTGGCCGTTGGCCGAGGTGAACACCAGCGCCGGCCGCGCCGCGCTGCGCCGCGCCATCGCCGCGTCGATCATGAGCCGCGCGCATTCCATGCGGTTGATCACCGCGATCGGAAGCCCGCCGATCATGGCGACCGGCACCCCATGCCATTCGCCGCGACCGGGGTCCTTGCGTTGCTCTGCTCCGTTCGCTGTCATTGATGGTCCACCATTCACCGCATGATGACCAGCAGGCCCACGACCATCCCCGCCGTCGCCGCCGCGATGGAAATCCACAAGCCGGCGATCTGCAGCCAGAGCCGCAGCGGCCGGCGTCGCGCGCGACCGGCGCTGTCGCCCGCCGCAACGAAGCCAGAGTCCTCCGCACGCAGCGCCGCCGCGGCGCGCTCGATCTCCTCGACGGCGCGCGCAAGCTCGGCGGCGTCGAAGGAACCGGTATCGCCGCGCGATACGCCCGGCGTCTCGACCGCCGTCGTTTCGTCGCGGTGCGGCGCGGTCTCCTCGCGAACGCCTGACGGGTTGCGTCGCCACAGCGCCAGGACCGCATTTTCGACCTCTCCGTCGGCCAGGTGGCATGGATCGGCCCCGGCGGCGTCGGAATGGCCCGTACGATCAGGACCGGTCGCGCGCGATGCCGGGCCGCCCTTGCGAAGGGCCGCGGCGGCGCTCACGAGGTGCTCGATATCTTGCCTGAATTCGGACTTGTCGGGCCGCGACGAGACGAGCATTTGCACGAGCCGCGCGAAGTATCGCGCTTCGCGCCAGTCGATGCCGTCTGTCGTTGCAGTGGGGCCGTTCGGCCGCGCCATCATTCCAACCCGCGAAACAACTTTTGTCCGGGTCGAAATTAGTTAAAGAAAATTTTAGGAGCGACATCAAAGCCGCATTAAGGTTAACCGTCACGTTGCCGGTTCCGCGCCCGATCGCCGCGCCATCGACGCGCATGTCGCGCGACACCTCAAGCTTCGCTATTTGGGTGCGAGGTTCGCTATTTGGGTGCGAGGTTCCCTATTTGGGCGGAGGTCGGTTCATTCCGCCCCGGGGATCAGCAAGACGCTCGGCTCCTCGGTCCGCGACAGCGCGTCGAGCAGCATCTCCAGGCTGTGGGCGAACGCGTCCAGGTCGAAATTCTGGGGGTCGTCATGGCCGCCGCGGATATGGCCGTCAATCACGGCGTGGAAGGCGGGAATGAGCCATTGTCCCGCGCGAACGCTGGCCAGCACGTAGACGAGGGCCAGCCGATCGTATTGCGCCGCGGTGAGACCCGGCGTCGGCGCCACGATGTCGTTGCGGCCGTGCCCCGGCGCACCGCGGCGGGGCTGGATGAACTCGACATGCAGAAACAGCCCCTTGAGCCCAACTCCGAAGTTCAAGGCGCGCTCGAACTTGGTGGATCGCCAGGGAACGCTCAGATCATGGCCGACGAACAGATCGCCGCCGCGATTGACGATGACATGAGCGATCTCGAAGGAATCCGAGCAATGAAAACGGTTGAGATTATTGATCTTACGATCGTCGTCGAGATTGGCGGGCCAGGAACTCAATTTCGGCCCGCTGGTATCGTGGATCACGAGATACTTGGCCGCCGGCGCGAGCGGGTCGTTGTCATTGGCCCGGGAAACCGGGTCGAGCAGCCCTTCGCCGAGGTGGCTGTCGAGGTGAAGCTCCGCGATCAGCCCGGCGAGCGCGGTGCGAGGGGGCAGGTCGGTTGCGCGGCCGATGCGATTGGCGAACACTGGTGGAAGGCTCGAGAGCGTCGGGCCGAGCTTCGCCCATCGCGCGACCGGACGGACCAGGCAGGCAGCCTGCTGCACCGGATCGCCGGCGAAACTGAAGCTGTCGGGATCGAAACTGCACGGGCCCATCGTGGTCACGACGATCGCGGGCAGCGGCCGCTTGGGACGGCACGCGGCCCCGAATGCATCGAACGGCGCCGCCAGGACGAGGACTGCGACACCCGCCGCCTGCAGCCAAACCCCGGCGCCAGACGACTTCACGGACCACCGGCAAGGCGTTTTCGGGCGCGACCGCGCCCAGCGATTCGATCCATTGACTCAATCCCCGTAGGGACAAAGCTAAGTTGAAACGCCGTTCCTGTCTATGATTCCAAGGTTTAAGCGAACCCGGGAGCAACGGCCGATGATGGCTACAATATCGCCACCAGGTGCCGATCCAGCAACCGGAGATGGCGTAAAGGGTTTTGTGGGCGTCGAGCGATCCGGTATAGTGACGCAATGCAGGGCGAAAGGAGACCCATCATGCTTTACCGCTTCTCAGGCTCGATGATGACAGTCGCCATTGTAGCGACCGCTGTCGGCGCCTTCATTTCGATGTCTGTCACGGGGACATCGGCCCAGGCTCCCGCAGTTTCCGGGACGACGGCGGCGGCAAAAACGCCCTGGGGCGAACCGGACCTGCAGGGCATCTGGACCGACGAATTCGACACGCCCTTGCAGCGCCCCGCCAAGTATGCGGACCAAGAATTTTTCACCGCGGCGCAACGCGCTGAATTAGACACAGCGCGAACGGCAATACTCAGCCGGTTCGCGAACGAGCGCGAGATCAACGGCGCCTACAACGCCGCGACGTTCTTTACCACGAAGCGCACCGGGGCGCGTACGTCGCGAATTGTCGATCCTCCCAATGGCCGGGTTCCGCCGCTGACGGCCGAGGCGCAGAAGGCCGCTGGCGCCGATCGGGATTTTCGTCTCGCCCTTTTGCAATCGACCGATACCTGCAAGAAAATGTTGCCGGGCTGCGCCGGCGGTAAATACGATCCGACGCCATCGGCACGAATCGCGGAAACGGCTCCTCGCTACGCCACCGGGCGCATGAATCGCAACGACGGTCCGGAGGACAGTTCGCTGGGAGAGCGCTGCCTGACCGGCGGACTGCCCGAGTTTGGCGGCGCCACCGGCAGCTTCCGGCGAATTGTGCAGACCCCGGGCGGCATCTCGATGTTTTACGACGTGGGTCAGGGTCAAGGGTGGCAGCGCAACATCGTCATGGACGGCAGCCCCCACTTGCCGGCCGGCATCCGTCAGTGGTTCGGCGATTCGCGCGGCCATTGGGAGGGCAATACCCTGGTCATCGACGTGACCAATTTCAGTCCGAAAACCGATGTCTTCGGATCGCGCGAGAACTTGCATCTCGTCGAGCGATGGACGCGCACCGGGCCAAAGACCCTCGCCTACGAGGTCAAGATCGAAGATCCGACCGTGTGGATGTGGCCGTGGACCGTAAAGCAGGAGTTCGGCAGGCAGAGCGACGAGGAGAACCGAATTTATTCCGAGCCGCGCTGCCTCGAAGGCAATTATGGTCTCCCGGGACTGCTGCATGGGCGGCGCGCGGAAGAGGTCGCCTTTACGGAGGGACGAGGTCCCCATCCCTTAACCAGGGACAACACGGGGGCTCTTATCGAGGCTGAGGTTCCGCAGGACCCGTTGCAGTAACCCAATGATGGCACCGCGCCGCTCGCAAATCCCGCATGTCGCTGCGCGCATGCGGGCTGATCAGGCGGACGAAGCCGCGCGGAGATCATCTGGCCTGCCGCATGGCGCGCCAGATGCGCTCGGGGGTCGCCGGCATCTCGATGTGGCTGACGCCGAATTCGGACAGCGCGTCGATCAGGGCATTGGTGACCGCCGGCATCGCCCCGACCGTCCCGGCCTCGCCGGCGCCCTTGACGCCCAGCGGATTGGTCTTGGTCGGGACCGGATTGCTCTTAACCTGCACCGCCGTGAGATCGCTCGCCCGCGGCATCGCATAGTCCATGAACGATCCCGTCATCAACTGCCCGGACGCCGGGTCGAATTGGATGTCCTCCTTGAGGATCTGCCCGACCCCCTGGGCGATGCCGCCGACGATCTGGCCGTGCAGCAGTAACGGATTGAGCACCGTGCCGACGTCGTCGACGACGCTGTAGCGCACGATCGCGACCTCTCCGGTGTCGCGGTCGATCTCCAATTCGCAGACGTGGCAGCCATTGGGAAAGTTCTCGACCTCGGCGCGATAGACGGCGGTCGCGATCAGTCCCGGCTCCATGCCGGCGGGCAGGCGGGCGGGATTGGCGGCGAGCCTGGCTGCATCCTTGATGGTGAGGGTCTTGTTGGTGGCGGGAGCGGAAAATACGCCGTCCGCGAACTTCACCGTTTTCGCATCGACCTCGAGGGCGAAGGCCGCGATCTCGCGCGCCTTTTCGATCACCTTTGCGGCCGCCGCAGCGACCGCCGAACCGCCGAGCGTCGCTGAGCGCGAGCCGCCGGTTCCCTCGCCGAAGAAGACCTGGTCGGTGTCGCCCTGGAGGTATTGGATGTCGTCGGGATCGAGCCCGAGCCGGTCGCAGACGATCTGCTTGAACACGGTCTCGTGGCCCTGCCCCTGGTTGACCGATCCCGTGAGCAAGGTGACCGTGCCGCCGCGGTCGAACCTTATCTCGGCGCCTTCATAGCTCGGCGCGCCGGCGCGCTCGATGGTGTTGGAGATGCCGAGGCCGCGCAGCCTGCCGCGCCGCTTCGATGCCTCGCGCCGCGCCGGAAATCCGTCGACGTCGGCGAGCCGCAGCGCCATCTCCATGTTCTCGGCGAATTCGCCGCTGTCATAGGTGAAGCTCAGGCCGGTCTTGAACGGCATCGCGGCGGCGGAAATGGTGTTGCGCCGGCGCAGTTCGGCGGGATCGATCCCCAGCCGGTCGGCGGCGAGGTCGACCATCCGCTCGATCACGAAAGCCGCTTCCGGCCGGCCGTTGCCGCGATAGGGCCGGATCGGATTGGTGTGGGTGAACACGGCGGTGATGTCGACATGGATCGCCGGCGTGCGATAGACGCCGGCGAGCGATCCCACATTGCCGACGAAGGCGGGCGTCGACATCTGCAGGTAGGCGCCGAGAGCGGCGACGGTCTTGACCCGCAGCCCGAGAAACGTGCCGTCGGCGGCGAGCGCAAGCGCGGCGTCGGTGACGTTGTCGCGACCCTGGGCGTCGCTCAGGAACGCCTCCGAGCGCGTGCTGACCCATTTCACCGGACGGCCGATGGTCTTCGACGCCAGCAGCACCAGCGCCACCTCGTTGTAGACCGCCGACTTCATCCCGAAGCTGCCGCCGATGTCGCCGGCGACGACCCGGACCCGGCTCTCCGGCACCCTCAGCACCGTGTGGGCGAGCTCGGCGCGAAACGGGTGGGCCCGTTGCAGCGTGGTGTAGATGGTGTAGCGGCCGTCGGCATCGGTTGTAGTCGCCGATGCTGCCGCGCGGCTCCATCGTCACCGCGGTCACGCGATTGATGACGAAATGTCCGCTCACGACATGGGCCGCACCGGCGAACGCAGCGTCGGTCGCGGCCTTGTCGCCTTCCAGATGGACGAAGCAGATGTTGTGCGGGCAGTCCTCCCATACCAGCGGCGCTCCCGGCGCCACTGCCCCGGCGGTCGAAACCGTGGCCGGCAACGGCTCGTAGTCGACCGCGATCAGCTCGGCGGCATCCACCGCCTGCAGGTAGGTTTCCGCCACCACGAAGGCGACGTAATCGCCGACCCAGCGCACCCGCTCGCGCACCAGCGCGGGATAACGCGGCTTGTACATGGGGCCGCCGTCGCGGCGCTTCATTCCGCCGGGCACCGGCAGGTCGCCCCATCCGGAGGCTGCCCAATCGGCTCCCGTCAACACCGCGAGAACGCCGGGCGCCGCCCTCGCCTTGCCGGCGTCGATGGCGCGGATGCGCGCATGGGCATGGGGCGATCGCAGCACGCAGCCGAACGCCATGCCCGGCAACACCATGTCATCGACGTAACGGCCGCCGCCCCTGACCAGCCTCGGATCCTCGAAACGC
>CAVVCE010000168.1:0-18096 GCA_963746235.1 uncultured Alphaproteobacteria bacterium | reverse complement strand
GAGAGGGAGAAGTGGCGCCGCATTGCGTGCTCGCCGCGGCCGCATCGCCCGCCATGTAGGGCGCCCAAAAGCGCTCGCGCAGCGCATCGGCGCCCGCAACATACGCATCGTGATTTCCGGGCACCAGGCTCACATCTGCCGGCGGCCCCAGCGCTTCGAGCCAGCGGCGCGCGTTTTCGAATTCGGCCGGCAGCGCGATGTTGACGAGGTCGCCGGTCACCGCGACGTGGTCCGCGCCCGCTTGCGCGAGGTCGCGCATGATCGCCGCCAGCGCGTCGCGGCGATGGATGGCGCGGCGCTTGCGAATCCAGTTGAGATATCCGGAGAGGCGCTTCGACGCGAGTTCGGCGATCCGTGGCCGGGGCAAAGGCGCGAGATGCGGATCGGACAGGTGCGCCAGCACGAACACTCACGAACTCCCGATCAGGATGCCGGCGAGGAACACCAGCACGCCGCCGATGACGACCTGGAACGCGGCGGTGAGGAACGACGTGTCCATGTAGCGGAAGCGGATGTAGGAGATTGCGGCGAGCTCGATCGCGACGACGACGAAGGAAACGGCGGTCGCGACCGCGAAGCTGGGAATCAGGTAGGGCAGGGTGTGCCCGATGCCGCCGAGGAAGGTCATGGCACCGCAGGTGATCCCGCGCAGCACCGGCGCGCCGCGGCCGGTCAGCGAGCCGTCGTCGGACAGAGCCTCGGCAAACGCCATGGAAATCCCGGCGCCGACCGAGGCCGCGAGCCCGACCAGGAACGTCTGCCAGGTGTTATGGGTCGCAAACGCGGCCGCAAACAGCGGCGCCAGCGTCGACACCGAGCCGTCCATCAGGCCGGCGAGGCCGGGCTGCACATATTGCAGCACGAACATGCGTCGCGCCGTCTCGTCCTCGCGGGCGCGGACATCCTTGGGGAGCAGGCGCTCGTCGAGATTTTCGGCGAGATCCCGGTGCTTGTCCTCCGCCTCGGAGAGTTGGACGAGCAGCTCGCGCACCGAGGCGTCGGGCGCGCTCTCGGCCGCCTTGCGATAGAAACGGGCGGTCTCGTACTCCATCGCGGCGGCATATTTGCGCACCTCGTCGAGCCCGAGCGGCCGCACCAGCCACATCGGCTTGTGGCGGATGAAGCCGCGCACGTCCTGCCGCCGCACCAGCGGCATGTGCTCGCCGAACTTGGTGCGGTAGAGATCGTACAGCATGCCGCGGTGGTGCACTTCCTCGGCGGCCATCTCCTCGAACGCCTTGGCGGTGTCCGGAAATTGGCCGCGCAGCCCCTCGGCGAAATCGCGATAGATCCGGCTGTCCTCCTCCTCGTTGCTGATGGCGAGGGCGAGGATTTCCTGTTCGGACAGGTCGGCGAAGCGCTTCATCGAGGTTCCCCGGGGATCATCATCCATGAGGGTCTGACGTTGGAATCCGTGTCATCCATACCACAAACTCCTGGGCATCGCAACCGTCGTTCCGGGGCACCGCGCAGCGGCGAACCCGCAATTAGCCAGCGCCTGATGCGCTGCCGCATACTGCATTCTGGATTCGCGCGAAGGAAGCGCGCGCCCCGGAATGACTGTGCGAGTTGAATAAATCAGGAGGACCGCAGCGAAATGCCGTAGCATGGTCAACCCGACCGAATCCAAGTCCGACAGGCAGCCATGCGACCTCCGCAATTCCGGCAACTGCGTCTTGTTTTGAGGGACCGCTCGCGCGAGTTCGGCCGTGGCGTGCGCAGCGCCGTCGAGCCGGCGATCCGGCGCGGCTTTCATCTCTATTGGCGTATGTCGCGCGGATTGACGCTGGGCGTGCGCGGCCTCGTGGTCGACGCGGCCGGCCGCATCTTCCTGGTCAAGCACACCTATGTGCGCGGCTGGCACCTGCCCGGCGGCGGCGTCGAGCCCGGCGAGACCCTGCTCGACGCCCTGGCGCGCGAGCTCAAGGAGGAGGGCAATATCGACCTGCTCGAACCGCCGGCGCTCCACGCCGTCTATTTCAACACGCGGGTATCCCGGCGCGATCATGTGGCACTGTTCGTCATCGGCGCCTTCCGTCAGCCAGCGCCGCCGGTCCCCGATCACGAGATCATGGCCCACGGCTTTTTCGCGCCCGACGCACTGCCCGAAGACACCGTCGCGAGCGTACGCGCGCGCGTCGCCGAAGTGTTGATGGGCGCGCCGCTGTCGCAGCGCTGGTGAGGCTTCAGGTGAGGCTCGGCCCTTTCGAGCAACCATTCTTCGAGCAACCATTCTTGGAAGGAGGACATCGTGAAACTTCCGCGCCGTCGCTTCTTGCATCTGGCAGCGGGTGCAGCCGCCCTCCCGGTCGCGTCGCGCATTGCGAATGCGCAGGCCTATCCGACGCGGCCGGTGCGGATCGTTTCCGGCTTTCCGCCCGGCGGCGTGAACGACCTCTACGCGCGTTTGATCGGTCAATGGCTTTCGGAGCGCACTGGGCAACAATTCATCGTCGAGAATCGGTCGGGCGCGGGCGGGACTATCGCGGTGGATGCGGTCGTGAGAGCGGCGCCTGACGGCTATACGTTGCTCCTGGCCACGTCGGCCGATGCTTGGAATGCGACGCTTTACGACAATCTCAAATATAATTTCATGCGGGACATGGCTGCCGTCGCGACGGTTTCGCGCGGCCCCGGGGTGCTCGTCGCGCACCCCTCGGTTCCGCCGAGAACCGTTCCGGAACTGATCGCCTATGCCAGAAGCAATCCGGGCAAGATCAGCGTGGCATCGGCCGGTGTCGGCAGCGCGCCTCACATGTACTGGGAACTGTTCCGCAGCTTGACCGGGGTCGACATGCTGCATGTGCCCTATCGTGGCGGCGGGCCGGCTCTCACCGACCTGCTCGGCGGTCAAGTTCAGGTGTATTTCGGCACCACCGCATCGACGATCGAATACATCAGGACGGCGAAGCTTCGGCCATTGGCCGTGACCGGCGCAAGCCGTGCAGCGATATTGCCCGATGTTCCGGCATTGGCCGAATTCCTGCCGACCTATGAGGCGAGCATCTATGTCGGGATCGCGGCGCCTCGCGACACGCCTGCCGAAATCATCGACAAGCTGAATCAGGAAATCAACGCTGCGCTCACCGATCCGAGGCTGAAGCTGCGGATCGCCGAATTCGGCGACACGCCGCTGTCACTGTCGCCCTCCGCGTTCGCGAAGCTCATCCGCGACGAAACGGAAAAATGGAGCAAAGTGATCAGGGCGGCGAACATCAAGCCGGAGTAAATCGTGCCGCCAGCAGTCCCATGACGGCATCCGCATCTCCCCCATGGTAGACCTTGCCGGCATAGGGTGGTATCCGGCGGGACCGGAAGCGCCATGAACGATCTTTCCATCACCATCCTGCAGGAAACGCCCGACGACGCGCTCGCCATCGAGCGGCTGCACGAGCGCACCTTCGGCCCCGGCCGCTATGCCCGCACCGCATTCCGGATTCGCGAGGGCGCCACGCACCGGCTCGACCTCTCCTTGACCGCGCGGATCGGGACGTTGCTGGTCGGCTCGATACGCCTGACGCCGGTGCGCATCGGCGAGACGCCGGCGCTGCTGCTCGGGCCGCTCACCATCGAGCCGCCGTTCCGCCGGCGCGGCATCGGTCTCGCGCTGATGCAGCGCGCGCTCGCCGGCGCCAAGGCCGGCGGCCAGCGTCTCGTCGTGCTGGTCGGCGACGAGCCCTATTACGCCAAGGCGGGCTTCAAGCGCATCCCCAAGGGGCGGGCGCGCATGCCCGGCCCGGTCGATCCGCGGCGGCTGCTGGTGGCCGAGCTCACGGAAGGCGCCTTCGAAGGCGTCTCCGGCCCGATCCGGCCGGACTGGGACGCGGCCTGAGGGCGGCCGCGGCACGCGTCGGCAGGGCTCGGTAACTTCCGGCTAAATCGTATTCTGGGGGTGGCCGCACTCCTTGCACGTGAAGGACACGCGTTCGGAGCCGGGCGGCACGAGAAGATGGCCGCGATAGCCGCATTTTCCGCAGACCACGTCGATCCGGGTCTTGAGCTTTTCGATCGTCACGCCCTTGCGCAGCATCGCCTCCTTTATGAGGCGCTCGGTCTCCTGGCGGAGTTTCTGCTTTTTGTCGCCCATGTCTTCCCCCTCTCCAATTGGCGTCGTCGCGATGATCGCTCGATCGCGGATGTCGGTTGCGTCTGCGGCCGGTGATCGATGATTTTGCGGTTATCCCTTCGCGATCGCGTTCCAGTTCGCGGCGAGATGATCGGCGGTGCGCCACGCCAGCGCCTGCGCGGTCAGCGTCGGATTGTGGGCGCCGCTGGTGCCCATCACCGATGCTCCGACAATGCCGAGGTTCGGCACCTCGTGGGAAAAGCCGAAACGGTCGACCACGTTGGTCCCGCGCGTGTCGCCCATGCGGGTGCCGCCATAGGCGTGCGTCGAGGGGCCCATGGTGCCGGTCGGCCCCTTCTCCACTGCGATGGCGCCGGCCTCCATGAACCATTGCGCCATCTTGTCCTGGACGAATGCGCCCATTTTCCTCTCGTTGTCCTTGTGGTCGGCGGTGATGCGGATCACCGGGAAGCCCATGGCGTCCTTCACCACGGGATCGAGGTCGAGATAATTGTCCTCGTAAGGCAGCGTCGTCTTCTGCAAATAAGCGACGTTGTAGCGGTCGGCATTCTGCTTGACGAAGGACTTCCAGGCGCCAGCCCCAGCCCGGCGCCTTGCCGAAGGTGGACATGCCGGCGGCGGCGATCGGGCGGCGGTCCGAATAGACCCACAGATTGCCGCCGCCGATGAAATCGAGGCCGGCATGGTCGAAATTGTCGTCCGCCCAATTGTCGACACGCGACGCCCTGGGCCGGCAGCCCGTACCAGTTGTTGAGGTCGAACGGGAACAGCGCCGTCACCGGGTTGCCGGTGTGGTGGCTGAAATAATGCCGGCCGACCTGCCCGCCATTGTTGGCGAGCCCGTTCGGGAACGCGCTGGGATTTCGACACCAGCAGCAGCCGCACGTTCTCGTAGGTGTAGCTGGCCAGCAGCACGACGTCGGCGGGCTGGAAATATTCCAGGCCCGCTTTGACGTAGACGACGCCGGTGACGCGGCCGCTGCGCTCGTCGAACGCGATGCGGGTGGCGATCGCCTGGGCCACCACCTGCAGGCGCCCGGTCGCCATCGCCTTCGGGATGGTCGAGACCGCGGTCGAGTTCTTGGCGCTGACATGGCAGCCGCCGCGGTTGCAGAAGCCATGATATTGGCAGCCCGGGCGGCTCGTCATAGGTCGTCGAGTTGATCGCCGCCGGGCCCGGGAAGGCGTGCCAGCCGAGCTTGCGCGCGGCGCCCGCCATGCGGTCGGTGAATTCGGTGCCGCGCAGCGGCGGCATCGGATAGCCGCGCTTGCGCGGCCCCTCGAAGATGTTGCCGCGGGGATCGATGATGCCGGCGACGTTGCCGGCCTGGCCGGACACGCCGACCTCGTGCTCGACCTTGTCGTAATAGGGCTCGAGCTCCTCGAGCCCGAACGGCCAATCCTCCACCGTCGAACCCTTGGGCATGCGCGAGGCGCCGTAGCGCCGCGTCGTCTCGCTCACCACCTTGAAGTCCCAGGGGTTGAGCCGCCAGCTCTGCGCCCAGTAATGCAGCGAGGTGCCGCCGACCGCGTTCATCATCGGATGAATGGGCAACCGCGGCGAATAGGGCGCGGCGGCGCTCGGCCGGTGGGTCGGGATCTCGCCGTTCGCCTTCTGCGCCGCCTGCGGCCAGCCGCGGAAATTGTTGCGCAACTCGTCGGGGGCGAAGTCGCGCGGGGTGAGCCAGGAGCCCGCCTCCAGCCCGATCACCTCGAGCCCCGCGCGCGCCAGCGGCAACGCGGCGACGCCGCCCACCGCGCCGAGCCCGACGATGACGACATCGGTCTTCTTAAGGTCGATGGCCATGGGCGCCGCCTCGCATGGTGAACATCGCGTCCTCATAGGCCGACTGGCGCACGGGCTTGGGCGCCTTCAGGCGCTGCTCGTCCTCGCCGACCGCCATGCGCAGGCCGGGAAATCCGATCAGGTCCCAGCCGACGAAATTGGCGTTGCCGCCGTAATAGGGATCGCAGAACGTGCCCTGGATCGTATGGGCGCGCACGAGATTGAAGAAGGTCGCGGCGTTCGGCATGAATCCGGTCGCGACGTTCTTTTCCATGTCGGTCAGGATGGCGTCCTGGTCGGGCTGCCGGAAGCCGCGCGAAAGCGGCACCCTTCTTGGATTGCGCATAGGCGTCGGTGGCGGCGAGGCCGTCGGCGTAGGCCTCGCGTGAGGAGCGCAGCGGTCCCGTGAGCGCGCGATCGATGTAGTGCGCCGCGCGCGCCTCGGCGGCGCCAGGGCCGTTCTCGTCGCTCGGGATCAGCCGGGCGACGATCGCCTCCAGCGTGTCGGCTTCGGCCGCGGTGAGGGTTTCTAGCGCCTCGAGCTGCGCCGTCGCAGCCGAGGTTGCCGGCGCCGCGTGCACTTGCGCTGCGTGCTCTTGGTGATCCTGAGCCATGGCCGCGCCGGGCGCGAGCGGCGTCCCCGCGATGGCTGCAGCGCCGGCGGCGCCGACCTGCTTGAACAGGCTGCGGCGCGACACATCGCGCGGTACGTCATCGTCCGTCGCGTTCGCCATCGAAGCCCTCTCCCGATATCTTGCCCGAATATCTCGCCCGCGCGTTCGATCGTCGTGCCGGGACCGCGCGCCTTCCGAAGGTACCTGCTGCACGCAGACGGCTTCGGCCGGCCATGTCCGCAACACTGCGATGAAGCTACACCGTTTGCCCGAGCGTGCGGAAGGGGGGCGCGTCCCGTGCCGAATGCGGCTCGGATCGCGGCGATCCGGCTCGCATCGGCAATCCGCCCGGACACCCCGAGCCTGCGCTCGGAATGCTGCGGCAGACCACCGATTGAGGGCTCGTTGCGCCCATCAAAGTCCTCTCGCGATGCGCAGGCCGTCGGTATAGAAGCGATCCTCTTTGGCACCGCCGGTGCGGGCGGCCGAACGAAGCTCGACTTGCGAATCCTCCCACGATCCCCCACGCACCACGCGACCATTGCAGTTGCCCTCGATCCAAGCCGAGCCATCTGTCGGAGTCCTGGGCGCATAATCGTCTTGCCAACAATCTTCTACCCATTCCGAGACATTCCCATGCATGTCGTGAAGGCCAAACCCGTTGGCCGGAAAGCTGCCGACCGGCATGGTGGTCTGCCGATTTCGAATCCGAGGGACCAGACCCATCAGCGCTGCCGTCATAGTTCGCCGTGCTCGGAGACAGCGCGTCTCCGTGGGAAAATGGTGTCGTGGTGCCGGCTCGCGCGGCATACTCCCATTCCGCTTCGGACAGCAACCGGTAGGACTGCCCGGTCTTGTGGCCGAGCCAATTCGCGTAGGCCTTGCCGTCTTCCCAGGAAATATAGATCACGGGACGCTTGCCACGCCCCCAGCCCTCGTCGTCCGGCCGGTAGCCGCCGCAACCTCCGTCCGCTACGCACGCATCCCATTCGTCAAAGGTAATTTCGAACTTGCTCACGGCGAAAGGCGCCGTGATGGTAACGCGGTGCTGGGCTTCCGCTCCCTGCTCCGAGGGGGGCGAACCCATGGTGAATTCGCCGGCCGGTATGACGACCATCGGCGGGCATGCGGCGGCGCAGTCCTTGAATTCAGCGAGAGCACCGGGCACCCGCCACACCTCAGGAGGTGCGGACAAACGCTGCTGCGGCGACAGCGCTCGCAGACGCGGCTGCGCAGACGCCACGAGCGCTGCCGTATCGGCTTTGAGCTGTGCGATCCGCGCCATCAACTCGGGCTGGGCAGGAGGCGAGCCGGTATTGCTCTGGGCCTGGGCGGCGACGGAGATCATCGCACAGGCAATAATCCCCGAAATGCCGGCCGAGCGCGAACGAAGTCCGGCTGTCGCCTCGTCAGTCAAAAATGCGCCGATGATTCAAACGTCTCATATCCTGCTCCGCTTGAAGGCCGTGTGACACTCTGGATCAGACTTTGCAGTCACGAAAGCCGCATCGCTCCTCACTCTGCAGCCTGATCGACATTGGCGACGCGTAGCGATGCGGAACCGGGCCTGTGTTCCTCTTCCGCGCCTTGCGCGCCAGCTCCGAAGAATGCGTACAGCGCCGGCAGGACAAAAAGCGTCAACAAGGTGGAACTGATCAGGCCGCCGATGACGACGGTCGCCAGCGGCTTCTGAACCTCGGCGCCGGTGCCGGTTGCAATCGCCATTGGGACGAAGCCCAGCGAGGCAACGAGAGCGGTCATGAGAACCGGACGCAGACGCGTGAGCGCCCCGCGATAGATCGCCTCCTGCTTCGGCATGCCGCCCCGGATCAGTTGCCGAATGAAGGTCAGCATCACCAAGCCGTTGAGCACCGCGACCCCGGATAAGGCGATGAACCCGACCGCCGACGAGATCGAAAACGTCATGTCGCGCAGCCACAGTGCAAAGACGCCGCCGGTGAGCGCCAGCGGAACGGCGCTGTAGACCAATAGCGCGTCGCGCGCAGACCCGAGCGAGCCCAACAGCAAAAGAAAGATCAAGACGAAGCAGATCGGCACCACGATCAAGAGCCTTTGCTGTGCCGCCGCGAAGTTCTCGAATTGGCCGCCCCACACCAGCCAATAACCCGACGGCAGCTTCACCTGCTTCTGAAATCCTGGCCTGCGCCTCTTCGACGAGGGTGCCCATGTCGCGTCCGCGTACATTGGCGGTGACGACGACGCGGCGCTTTCCATTGTCCCGGCTGATTTGGTTCGGCCCTTCGGAGAAGCGAAAACTGGCGAGTTGCCGCAGCGGAATCATCGTCGCGCCGGTTCCCGGCGTCGTCTCCGGCAGGGCAATCGGAAGGTTCTTCAATACTTCGACATCGTTGCGTTCGGCGTCGGAGAGGCGGACGACGATCTGGAACCGCCGGTCGCCTTCGAAGACCAGTCCCGCCTCGCGTCCGCCGATGGCGATGCCGAGCACGTCCTGAACCGCAGAAAGGCTCAGGCCGCGACGTGCGATCTCGGCTTTGTCGATCTCGATTTCCAGGACCGGCATTCCGGTCACGTCCTCCACCTTGACCTCGGCGGCGCCGCGGATCTTGCTGAGGATGACGGCAATCTGGTTGGCCGCGCGCCGCATCGGCTCGAACTCGTCCCCGAACACCTTGATCGCCAGATCCTCTTTCACGCCCGGCAATCAGTTCGTTGAAGCGCATCTGGATCGGTTGCGAAAAATCGAACTTGTTGCCGGGCAGCCGCGACGCCTTCTCGGATATCTCGCGAAGGAGATCGTCCTTGGCCAGATCCGGGTCGGGCCATTCCTTCCGCGGCTTCAGGATGATGTAGGTGTCCGTCGCGCTCGGCGGCATCGGATCGGCGGCCAAGTCCGGCGTGCCGCTCCGGGAAAACACGAAAGCGACCTGCGGGAGCTTGGCGATCAGCTCTTCGTTTGCGAATTGCATCGCCTGAGACTGTGCCAGCGAGGCACTCGGAATTCGCTTCACCTCCATGACGATGTTTTTCTCATCCAATATGGGGACGAATTCTTGACCAAGCCGGGTAAACAGCAATCCCGCCACGGCGATCATCGCGACGGCAGATGCGATGATCGGCAAGGGCTTTTGAATGACTTTCGCCAGCGCCGGCTGGTAGAGCCCCTTCAGGCCGCGGACGACGCGGTTTTCTCGCTCCTGGACATTGCCGCTGAGCGCGACCGCGAGCATGGCGGGTACGAAGGTCAGCGAGAGCACGAAGGCGGTGCCGAGTGCGATGATGACCGTCAATGCCATCGGCAGAAACGTCTTTCCCTCGACGCCGCTGAAGCCGAGCAGCGGGACGTAGACGAGGACGATGACGGCCTGTCCGTAGATGGTCGGCTGGATCACTTCCTGAGAAGATACCGCTACCGTTTCCAGGCGCTCGCTCGGCGTGAGAGGGCGGCCGATCAGTCGCCGACGCTCCGACAGATGCCTGAGGCAATTTTCGGCGATGATGATGGCGCCGTCGACGATCAGACCGAAGTCGAGTGCGCCCAGGCTCATCAGGTTGGCGCTGATCTTGCCTTCCAGCATGCCGGTCGTCGTAATCAGCATCGTGATCGGAATGACCATGGCGGTGATGAGGGCTGCACGAAAGTTGCCCAGCATCAAAAAAAGCACGAGAACGACCAGCAGCGCGCCGAGCGCGAGATTGGTGGCCACCGTGTGGACCGTTGCATCGACGAGCTCAGTGCGATTGAGCACTGCCCTGGCGCGAATGCCCGCAGGCAGCGTCCGGTTGACCTCCTTGATCTTGGCGTCGGCGGCTGCCGCGACGGTACGGCTGTTGCCGCCGACCAGCATGAGTGCCGTTCCCAGCACGACCTCGGCGCCGTTCACGCTCGCGCTACCGGTTCTCAATTCGCGTCCGGACGCGACCTGTGCGACATCCTTGACCCGCACCGGAACCCCGCCGCGGGTAGCGACGACGATGTCCCCGATCTC
This sequence comes from uncultured Alphaproteobacteria bacterium, assembly GCA_963746235.1. Taxonomy (GTDB): domain Bacteria; phylum Pseudomonadota; class Alphaproteobacteria; order Rhizobiales; family Xanthobacteraceae; genus JAJPKK01. The sequence goes on along the minus strand of CAVVCE010000168.1, from coordinate 7,641 downwards.
CGCCAGGCGCTCCACCCGGCCGCTGGTCCGCACGACGTAACCTTCGCCGTTGCGCTCGATGTAATTCGCGCCGCGACTGACATTGTTGGCTTCGATCGCGTTGACGATCTGGCCGAAAGAAACGCCATATCCGACGAGGCGTGCCGGGTCTGGCTGGACGCCGTACTGCTTGACATAGCCCCCGATGGCGTCAGCGCCCGCAATACCCGGTACGGTCTTCACCTGAGGGCGAATGATCCAGTCCTGGACCGTGCGCAGATAGACGAGGCGCTGCAGCGCGTCGGTGAGGCGTTCGCCCTCCGGTGTGAGGTACGCGCCGTCGCTCTGCCAGCCGGGATCGCCGTCGCGCCCCGGCGCGCCCTCTCCCGGCGGAATATATTCGACCGACCACCAATAGACCTCGCCGAGGCCGGTCGAGATCGGGCCCATGCTCACATCGACATTCGGCGGAAGGTTCGCCTTTGAGGACGCGAGCCGTTCCGCCACCTGTTGGCGGGCAAAGTAGATATCCGTCTTGTCGCTGAAGACGGCGGTGATCTGGGCAAAGCCGTTGCGGGAAAACGACCAGGTATTTTCGAGTCCCGGTATGCCGGCCAGTGCGACCTCGATGGGAAACGTAACCTGTTTCTCGATTTCCAGGGGAGACAGCGCCGGCGCGAAAGCGTTGACCTGCACCTGGACGTTGGTGATGTCGGGGACGGCGTCGATCGGCAGCCTGGTCAGCGACCATAACCCCGATGCCGAGGCCGCCAGAGTCAACAGCAGCACAAGCCAGCGATTTCGCACCGAGAAGGCGAGGATGCGCTCGATCATGGCACGATCAATCCTCGGCCAACGCTTTCAGGAGTTCCGCCTTGAGCAGGAATGTGTTGCTCACCGCGACCTCCTCGCCGGCACGCAGCCCCGAAATGACCTCGACGACCCGGTCATCGCTTTGACCCAGAACCACCTGACGTTTCAGAAAGCCGTCATGCGTGCGCACGAAGGCGACAGTCTCTCCGCCCATGGTTTGGATCGCACTCGCCGGCACGGCAAGCGCGGCGGTTTGCTCCTCGAACGCAATTGCGGCCGTGACGAAGGAGCCGGGCCGCCAAACGCCGCTGGCGTTGGCGATCTCTGCAACGACGTGAGCGGATCGGGAGTCCTTGTCGAGCATGGGGCTGATGAACGCGATCTTACCCTGGGCTCGTTCGGAGATGCCCCGGGCGGAGATCGACACCGCCTGCCCCTCCTTGATCAACGGGAGGTCGGTGGGGCTCACGGCGATTTCGACCCAGACGCGATCGAGATCGGAGATCACGAACAGCTCCGTCTCCAGGTTGTCGCGTCCCATTGCCACGCCCAGTTCGACCTTGCGTTCCACCACCCGGCCGGACATCGGCGAATGAACCTCTTGGCGGCGCAAGGATGCTTCCGGCTCACTGGGCACTCCGGCGATTTCCGCTTCCGTCAAGCCGAGTGCAAACAGCTTTTGCCGTGCAATGTCGTTCCTCATCTTCGCTTGTGCGGCGGCATTGCGCGAACGCAGAAACTGCTGCTCGCTCTCGATCTTCTTCTCCCACAGCACCTTCTCGCGCTCGAACAAATCCTGCTGCAATTCGTTGGTCAGCCGCGCCGCGAGGTACTCGCTCTTCGCATCGGCGAGTTCACGGCTTTCGAGCACGGCCAAAAGCTCATGCTCCTTCACCTTGTCGCCGACCCTCTTGCGCAACTCCGCGACCGTGCCGGAAATCTTCACGGCCACGTGGGCAATGCGGTCGGCATGGGGAATGATCGTACCCGGAGCGATGATGCGGTGTGCGATGACCGCACCTTCCACATGCGGCGACGTCGATGCCTGCGGACTTGATTTCATCCTCGGTGAGCTTGACGACACCCTGGGGATCATCTGCCGATTTGGCGCCGGGCTTGCGTTCATCCGCCGCCGGCTCAGCGGATTTCGGCAGCGTCGGAGCGGCTCCGGAAATCGAAGTCAAGCCTTCGCGTAGCCGCTGCGGCAAGCCCGGAAACAAGCTCGCCAGCGCAGCGCCGGCGGCGACAGCTACGATCAGAGGGGTTACGCGAGCGAACATGGGCGGCTTGCCACCAGCTAGAGATAACGGGAGATTTCCTTGAACTCGCTCACTACTGCGCGGGTCGGTTTGCCCCCTCCGTTGGCCGCTACGTCGAGGCAGTGATCGACGTGGTCGTGAATAAGCTGCCGCTTTGCCTGCCCGATCGCCTTTTCAACCGCATGAAGCTGCTGAGCGAGGTCCAGGCAGGATCGGCCTTCCGCAAACATGGCAATGACGCCCTTGATGTGCCCCTCGGCGCGCTTGAGACGCTTGACGATATCGGGATGGCTTTCATGAACGTGTTCTTTTTGCGTGGACATGTCCTATCCCCTGGGAGTGGATAGGGCAGCGTAGCTCCTGTTGCGGGACAACGCAACGACGTGGTCCAGCGTGCTCCATCTTGGCGCTTCTCAATAGGCGGGTACGGTTATCGTCAACGAAAATATTGTCATTGTGGTCAGGGTTCGATGACGAACGAACCGCCTTCGTAAGGACATCAATGCATCAAAAAGCTGGACGCCGGCTGAATTCGAGATCAGCGCGCGATCCAAAAATTCAGCTCGCGTTCAGCTTGGCTTCAGCCCGCCGTCAGCGACCAATGACATGATCGCCGGTGAATGGCGCCCTTGGGAGACCCGACGGTCGCCGCCACAGTTTGAGGTCCTGGTCCATGCCCTATTCCACCACCGCGCCGACATCCGCCTCTCGCCGTTCGATGTACTTGCCGATGTACTTGGCGGCGTGCTCGGCGGCCGCCATCGTTTTTGTTCAATTGCTTTCGGCGACCTTCGCATCGGCGCAATCGCCGACGAACGCGGTCAAGGAATTCGGCTTGTTCGGCACCTGGGCCGGCGACTGCAGATGCAAATCCGAGCCCCGCCAATCAATATGCGAGCTTTTCGGTCACCTCGCGCGGCACCATTCACCTGCGCAACGACTTCGGGCCGGACTATGGCGACATGGTCTATCGCATCGTCGACGCCAGGCGCATCGGCCAGTTTCAAATATCGTTGCGTCAGTTGCTCATGACCGACGATCAAGTCGCGCTCGACACCGTCATGATGAAGGCCAAGGACAGGATTCGCATATGGTCGTCGCGCGGCGCCGACGGGAGCGAATATGTGCAGGATGGCCTGGTCCCAGCGGCCAACAATCACGAGACCGGCTGGATGGAGCGTTGCGACACCAGGCGGGCAGGCGACCTGAGCACGGTCCCGGTCAGGCTCGAGGAGCCAGACCGGGTCCCACGCCCCGGTGCAGATCGCTCCCTGACGCGCCGGATCGACGGCTGCACCGCCGGAAAATGCTTTACGGCACGCTGGTCCTGGCTGGGATCGGGTGCGGCTGAGCGCCGGCGGTCGACACCGGACGCGGCGCCGGGCGCGCGACGTGTGCCGCGGTGGCGACAGGCTTCGGGGCCTGGGCTTGCGGCTGCAGCCTCGGATCCTGCGGCTGCGGCTTCCAGGCCGCGCTGTCCGGCCTATGCCCATGCTTTCGATCTGCTTTCGTGCCGGTCAAGGAGGGGTCGAAACTCCCTCTGGGCACCGCAGCGAGGGTGGTAGCGGCAGGAGCGGCCGACACCACCGGATTGGCGGACTCGATACCCCCAGTGGGTGCGATGGCCGCAGGGGGAGAGTGGGAGCGGGGAGGGCAATTGTGGTGTGAGCGGAAGCCAGGGCGGGACCGGGAATCGATATGGGTGCGGGTGCTGGAGCTGCAGTGGCAGCGACCGCACCCGCCGTCGGTACGATCGGATTGGCGACAGGTGCGCCGTTCGCGGCCACTTCGGTGATCGGCGCGGCGGTGCGTTGTGCCGAAGCGCGGAGAATGTGTTCCTCGATCAGCTTTCGCATGAGGTTATCGCGCTGGCCGTTCGAGGTGCCCCCCAGCACGACCGCGACGATGTGCCTGTCGTCGCGGCTGACCGATGCCACGAGATTGTATCCGGAAGCTTCGGTGTAGCCGGTCTTGATGCCGTCGACGCCCTTCACATTGCCCAACAGGCCGTTGTGATTGTGCATCTCCCGGCCGTGATAGTTGAAGCTGAGCGTCGAAAAGTAGGTGTAGTAGTTGGGAAAGCGGTTGTGGATGATCAGGCCGAGCAACGCCTGGTCGCGGGCGGTGGTGATCTGCTCTTCGGCCGGCAGGCCCGAGCCGTTGACATAGGTCGTGCCCGACATTCCCAGCGCCCTCGCCTTGGCCGTCATCAGCCTGGCGCCTTCCGCCTCGTCGCCGCCGCCGATCGCTTCGGCCACCACCGCCGCGGCGTCATTCGCCGATTTGGTGACCATCGCCTTCAGGGCGTCCTCGACCAGGATGGTTTGCCCGGGCTTGAGACCGAGCTTGACGGGGGCCTGGCTGGCCGCATGGGCCGAGACCGGCAACGGCGTGTCGAGCCTGAGCTTGCCGGCTTCGAGCTGCTCGAACAGCATATAAAGCGCCATGATCTTCGTCAGCGACGCCGGATGACGCGGCTCGTCCGCGTTGACCTCGTAGATGGTCTGGTCGGTATTGTCGTCGACCACGATGGCGGCATAGGGCGGATGATAGTTGGAGCCGTGAAGGACGCCGTGCCTCCCGCCCTTGTGCGCCTCGTGCTCGGTGCCCTTGGTATCATGGGCAGGGTGAGCGACATGGGCCGCTGTGCCGCGCGCTTGCGCGCGGTTCCAATACCCCCCGGCAAAAGTCAGCATTGCCAGCAAACCGACGCCCGCGAGCCAGTGCCCGGGCGTGACATGACGCAAGCTCATTGAAGCGCTCCCCGTGTCCGGTCGTGGGGGGTTGCATGCCACGCGGATCCCAATTCAGGTTCGGTGATCCGAAATCCGGCCGCCATTGCCCCACACCCCCGGCGGCCCGCCTTCCCGATACTATCTCCCCGCGAGCGGGAAGAAACCCTTAATTTATCGCCCCTCGCGCGCCCAGGTAAGGGCGAGGCTGCCGACCAGCAGCAGGAGGCCGAGCAGACCCGCAAACATCGGCAGCACGCCGATGCCGCGGACGACGCTTGCTTCGCGCAGCTTGAGGCCGATCCAGTCGTCGCCTTTGAAGGTGTCGCTGGAACGCACGCCGACGATGCGCGGCACGTCCATGGCCGAGCCCACGACCAGGCGGCGCGAGTCGCCGCCGGTGGCGGTGGCGAGCGGCGCCATCACGTTGGTGGTCGAAGTGACCTCGCTGAATTCGCGGGGGTTCGCCGGGCCGACATTGACGAGGGTCGTCAGCTTGCCGTCGGTTGCCCGCCACAGGCCGAGTTCGGTCGCGTCGACGGTCTTGCGCCACACGCCGGGCTCCGCCTGGTCGAGCGTGAGATGTCTGGGTCATGCCGGACGGCGACGTGACGATGACCGAGGCGACCGTGTCCGCCATGGTCTGCCGCTGTACCGTGATCTCGCGGCCATGCACCAGCAGGCGCAGCGCTTCTTCCTCGAGGTCGGGCTGCTTCATCAGCCAGTGCGACAGCCGGCGCAGCAGGTCGATGTGGGGGCCGCCGCCTTCATAGCCGCGCGCCCACAGCCAGATCTGGTCGGAGAGCACCAGCGCCACCCGCCCTTCGCCTTCCCGCGACAGCACCAGCAGCGGCTGGTCGTCCGCGCCCTTCATCACGGTGGTCCCCGTCGTCGTCTTGCTGTCGACCACGCGGAAGAACCGGCTCCAATGGGGCGGGTCCTCGTTGCTGCCTTCGAGGCCGCGGGTCACCGGATGGCGCAGGCCGGGATCGGTGAGCCGGGCGCGGAACGCCGCCTCGGTGACATGCCCGCTCGGCTCCGCCGGCAGGATAGCGTCGAGCGGCGTGCGCCACAGGCTGGTCGGTCCGGCATAGTCGGGGCCGGCGGCGACCAGCACCGCGCCGCCGTTGCGCACATATTTCGCGATGTTGTCGAAATAGATGATCGGCAACACGCCCTGGCGCGCATAGCGGTCGAAGATGATGAGCTGGAAGTCGTTGATCTTCTGCTGGAACAGCTCCCGGGTCGGGAACGCGATCAACGACAGCTCGTTGATCGGCGTGCCGTCCTGCTTTTCCGGCGGCCGCAGGATGGTGAAGTGGACGAGGTCGACATTGGCATCGGACTTGAGGAGGTTGCGCCAGGTGCGCTCGCCGGCATGGGGCTCGCCCGACACCAGGAGCACGCGCAGCTTGTCGCGCACGCCGTCGATGGAAACCACCGCGCGATTGTTGACCTGGGTCAGCTCGCCCTCGATCGGCGCCGCCTCGATCTCGACGATGTTCTGGCCCGCATGGGGAATCTGAACCTGGATGTTGACCTGCTGGCCGGGGACGACGATGCGGCGGTCGAGCAATTCGCCGTCGCGGCTGATCTTGACCTCGGCCGGCGCGGCGCGGACCCCTTCGTCCTCGACCTTGAAGGAGATCGTCTGCGACTGGCCGACGATGCCGAAGCGCGGCGCGGCGACCAGCACGACGCGGCGGTCGCGCTCATTGGCGGTGCCGGTGATCAGGGCATGGACCGGGGCGCGCGAAGCCGAGCGCGCCGGCATCGGCCGGCACGTCGTGCACCCGGCCGTCGGTGATGAAGACGGCGCCGGCGACGCGATCCGGCGGCACGTCGGCGAGCGTCGCGTTGAGCGCGGAGAACAGGCGGGTGCCGTCGGTCTCGCCGTCGGCCTGGCCGGCCTCGACCACGCGCAGCTCGATGCCCGGAATGCGCTGCAGCCGCTGGGTGATCGCCGCGCGCGCCGCCTCGGTCTGGGCGGCACGGTCGCCGAAGTTCTGGCTCGGGCTCTTGTCGACCACGACGACGGCGACCGAGGACAGCGGATCGCGGTCCTCCCGGGTCAGCGACGGGTTGGCGAGGGCGAGGACGAGCAGCGCCAGCGCGCCGGCGCGGATCAGCGCGCCGCGGCTGCGCGAAACCAGCAGCAGCACCGCGATGGCCGCGGCAATCGCCGCCGCCGCCCACACGTATTCGATCGGGACGAGAGGAGAGAAGCTGATACCGAAATTCACTCCTGTACTCCTGTTCTAGCCTTCCCCTCCTCGCTTGCGGGAGTCGGAGCGCGCCACAGCCCGCTTGTCGTGCGCCCGCGGCCCCCTCCCACCCCGCAAGCGGGGGAGGGAACGTCTGCTCATTGGCCGAGCCGCTCGAGCAGCGCCGGCACGTGGACCTGGTCGGCCTTGTAGTTGCCGGTCAGGGTGTACATCACGATGTTGACGCCGGCGCGGAACGCGAATTCGCGCTGGCGCGGCTCGCCCGGCACCAGCGGCAGCGTCGGCGCGCCGTCCGGCCGTGTCGCCCAGGCGCCGGCCAGATCGTTCGACGTGATGATGATCGACGACACGCCGTCGCCGCCGCGCGCCGGCCGCTTGGTCTCCTGCTCTTCCTCCTCGCGGTCGGGATTCGCCAGCGCCTCGACCCAGAGCTGGCCGGAAGTGAAACGTCCGGGAAAATCGCGCAGCAGGAAGAACGTCTTGGTGAGGACGTGATCTTTCGGCACCGGCTCGAGCTCGGGAATATCCAGCGACGACAGGATCGCGCGCAACGCCACCATGCCGGGGCTCGGGCTTCGCCGCCCGGTCCGGGCGGCGCCATCGACCGCGTCGCGGGTGTGGAACAGAACCGGT
>CAVVCE010000167.1:0-7570 GCA_963746235.1 uncultured Alphaproteobacteria bacterium | reverse complement strand
GCTCAGGAAATAGTTTTCCTTGCCGATGGCGATCTGCGCGTTGTTCTCGGTCGTATAAAACTCAATCCAGTCCGGCCGCGGATTCGGGTTGTGCACGTATCTCTTGTCGACGGTCCACGGGCGCGTCAAAGCATGGTCGATCGTGGTGATTTCATCATGAAGGATGTTCGGATCGGCCTTGTCGCGGTAGATGCGCTCCTTGAAGATCGACTGGTTGTCGACGTGCAGCGGCAGGCCGGTTTCGTCGAAGGCGCGCGGGCCTTTGAAGCCGCGCGTCTCGACTTCGAGCACGTCGTAGCGGCCGTCGCCGTCCTCGTCGATCCATCTTCCGATCGAGTAGCCCGAAAAGGTCGGCTCGATCTGCGTGGGCCAGTCGCGTCCGTCGGTGAAGATTCGACGATAATGGTCATGCCAACCGATCAGAACATAGGTGGTATCCGGCGTGACGACCCATTCCATCGGTCCGAACGCCATCATCATGTTCGGCATGCCGGCGGCGCGGCCCAAGGTGGTGGGGAAATTGCCCAACCCGCCAATGGCCTGATCCGCGATGCTCGCCTCCAGAACGGCCTTGTATTCGGGCGTCAGCGGCGCCTGTTGCCCGAATCCCCAGGGCTTGGTCTGGTCGTGAGACGGCTGGCCGGGAAGCCCGCGCACGGCGAACCGCTCCCATTTGCCCTTCCAGTCCGGGTACTTCGCGTCGTCGTCGGCGCGAGCGCCGTTGATCGTCGTCATCAATGCGGCAGCCAGTGCAACCGCAACCGCAATGGTCGAGCTTCGGTCCAGCATGATTACCCTCCCTGCGTTCCGGATAGCTCCAATCCACGAGCAATGAATCAGGATACACCGCCCACAATGGGCACTGAACCTACATTTTGCGCCCCTACATTTTGCGCCCCAGCCAACAACACAATTTCAAACCGCCATGGGGGTAGCCGTCGACAATGATCGCCGGCGGGCGCGAGCATTAAGTCCCCAACAGCCATGCTCCAGCCACCGGCCCCAAGACTTGGATGCCGACTACACCAATTTCGATCGTAAAGCGGAATACGGACCAAAACGTCGGCGTGCCAAAATCCGCGTAGGGCATGACGGTTTCATGCCAATTGTACACAGCGTACGAAGTAAGTACGGCGGTCACCGCTCCGGGAACAACTATCGAAATATACGGAGGGAGAAATCGCCCCAGAAGCATGGCGATTCCACCAATGAGCCAGCTACCAATGGCTATTTCAGCAATAACAATGTGAAGATGGGATATTCCATGCATACAGGTGATCCATTCGCCCCAGTGAGGCAGGCGGTCGCACGACGTGCGAGGATCGAAGTTCCACCAGTAATAGGCTATGAGCGAAGCCTGGACGGCAATCGAGAAGAGGACAATTGTAGCAGCCGTAGTGCGGAGCACTTTGCGTTTGGAATCGGTCACGCTTGTCGCCTCCCGCGTTTCGGCTTCAGCCGTGTGTGATACGCATCTCTTGAGCTTTGAGCAAAGAACCCTGACTTGTGGTAAGAATTGAACGCCGCCGCACAGTCGAAACCGATGCTGGCAGAATCAGCCATTGCGCAAATAACGCCGGCTCGCATTTAGCTCTCCGACCTCACGCCTGTTTCGCCATCTCGCGCAGCTTGAATTTCTGGATCTTCCCCGTCGAGGTCTTCGGCAATTCGCTGAACACCACGTGGCGCGGGCATTTGTAGCCGGCGAGGTGCTCGCGGCACCAGGCCACGAGGTCGGCGGCGCTCGCCGTCGCGCCCGGCTTCAATTCGACGAAGGCGCAGGGCGTCTCGCCCCATTTCTCGTCGGGCTTGGCGACGACGGCGGCGGCCTGCACGGCCGGATGCCGGTAGAGCGCCTCCTCCACCTCGATCGAGGAAATATTCTCGCCGCCGGAGATGATGATGTCCTTGGAGCGGTCCTTGAGCTGGATATAGCCGTCCGGGATACTTGACGCCGAGATCGCCGGAATGAAACCAGCCGCCGGCGAACGCCGCTTCGGTCGCGGATTTGTTCTTGAGATAGCCGCGCATCACCACATTGCCGCGGAACATCACCTCGCCCAGCGTATCGCCGTCGGCCGGCACCGGCAGCATCGTGTCGGGGTCGATGACATCGAGGCCCTGCAGCACCGGATAGGCGACGCCCTGGCGCGCCTTCTTGGCCGCCTGCTCCGCGGCGGGCAGGTCGTTCCATTCCGTATGCCATTCGTTGATCGACGCCGGACCGTAGGTTTCGGTGAGGCCGTAGACATGGGTGACGTTGAAGCCGGCCGTCCGCATCGCCTCCAGCACCGCCTCCGGAGGCGGCGCCGCGGCGGTAACGAACTCCACCCGGTGGGACAGCGGCTTCTTCTCGGTGTCTTGCGCATTGAGCAGCGTCGACATCACGATCGGCGCACCGCACAGATGGGTCACCCGGTGGCGCTCGATCGCGTCGTAGATCGGCGCCGCGCGCACCTGGCGCAGGCAGACATGGGTGCCCGCCACCACCGAGATGGTCCACGGAAAGCACCAGCCGTTGCAGTGGAACATCGGCAGCGTCCACAGATAGACGGGATGCCGGCCCATGCCGCAGGTCAGCACATTGGCGACCGCGAGCAGATAGGCGCCGCGGTGGTGGTAGACGACGCCCTTCGGGTCCCCGGTGGTGCCGGACGTGTAGTTGAGGCAGATCGCGTCCCACTCGTCGGCCGGCATCGTCCAGGCGAAATCGGGATCGCCCTGCGCGAGAAGCTCCTCGTATTCGATGGTTCCCAGGCGCTGGCCGGGACCGCAATATTCGGGATCGTCGTAATCGATGACCAGCGGCTTCGCCTTCGCGAGCGCGAGCGCTTCCTCTGATCACGTCGGCGTATTCGCGATCGGTGATCAGCACCTTGGTTTCGGCATGGTCGAGGGTGAAGGCGAGTATCGCGGCATCGAGCCTGGTGTTGAAGGTGTTGAGGACGGCGCCGGCCATGGCGACCCCGTAATGGGCCTCGATCATCGCCGGGGTGTTTGCCAGCATGACCGAGACGGTGTCGCCGCGCCCGATCCCGGCCTTGGCGAGGGCGGACGCGAGGCGGCGGGTGCGGGCGTAGAACGCGGCATAGGTCCAGCTCTGCGCGCCATGCACGATGGCGGTATTGTCGGGAAACACCGCAGCGGCGCGCTCGAGGAAACTGAGCGGCGTCAGCGGCTGGAAGTTCGCGGCATTGCGGTCGAGGTCGATCTCGTAGATCTTGGTCATGGCGAATCCCGGCACGGATCGCGCGCGATCCCGAAGGTGGAGCGGCGCATCGATCATTCGTGTTTTGATCCTATCCGAAAAGCATGTCGTGATCAATCGACGAAGAATCGGTGCATCCAATAAGCGGCGAACGCGAGCGACAGCAGCCAGACCAGGATCACCGCCGCCGCCCCCGCATAGCTCACGGGACGCTCTGCGATCCCGGCCGCGGCTGCGCGGTGCTCGGCGAGGACCTCCGCCGGAATGAGGCGCAGCATCAAGAGCAGCCCCAGCGGCACCAGCACGAGGTCGTCGAGATAGCCGATCACCGGGATGAAATCCGGGATCAGGTCGATCGGCGACAGCGCGTAGGCGACGATGCAGGCGCCGAGCGCCCTGGCATGCCAGGGCACCCGCGGATCCCGCATCGCCAATGCGACCGTGACCACGTCCTGCCGCAGCTTGCGCGCGCGTTCCCGCCATGCCGTCATCGGTGACCACGTTTGATACAAAGGGATGAACGGGGTTCTGATCGAAGTTGCGTTGCCCACAGGGTCCACAGGTAGAACGGCAGCAACGGCCGATCGGAACGAAACGAGAAATGTGTTACCGATGTCGCCAGTCAGAACGGTTACCTGTGTCCCCGGTTGCACAATAGAGGCGGAGGCAAATTTATTTGCTCCCATTTTTTTACGATACCGGCATTCGCATCAGGAGAGCTTCCGAATATCGCCTTCATCCGCGCCGCCTGCGCGTTCCTGAGCAAGTTGCAGAGCCTTGGAGATTGCCGCGCGGCGCGCGGCGTGGCAAAATTTTCTTCACCGCTGAGCAGCATCAGGTGGAATTACCCCATTCACCAGCGGCCGTTCCGACCATGAGGTAGAGACATGAGATCGCGCTTGCTGCGGCGACACCATATTCTGCTTCCTCTGCTTCTTGCCGTCATGCTCCTCGCGGAGCGTGTTTTCGCACAGCCGGCGCCCGCGCAACCGGGGGCGTTTCAGGCCCGGATCGACGCCGCCGCGGCGGCGCTCGAGAAAAATCCGCGGTTCAAAAGTCTTTCTCCACAATACCGTCAGGTCATCGCGGAGTTCATGGCGGGGAACACGCTGTTTGTGCTGCTCCACGAATTGGCCCATGCGGCCACGTCGCAAATGCAGATACCGGCCCTCGGAAAGGAAGACGCCGCCGATTTGTTCGCGGTCACGCAACTGATCAAATTGAGCGCCGGATTATCGGATCGCGTGGTCGGCAAGTCGGTAAAGGGCTGGTTCATGTCCGATCAACGCAATCGGGAAAACGGAGACCCGGTCGAATACTACGACGAACACGGCCTCGACCAGGAGCGCGCCTATCGCATCGTGTGCCTGATGGTCGGCACCGGCGAGGACAAGTACCAGCGTCTTGCCGCCGCAACCAAGCTGCCGAAGGAGCGCCAGGAGAGCTGTGCCGGCGATTTCAGCGCCGCGTCGAACGCCTGGGATGTGGCGCTCAAGCCGCATCTGCGCGGCCCCGACCAGCCGAAGACCGGGATCAACGTGGTCTATGGACCGGCCACGGGCGGCAAGCTCGAGGCCGTCGCGCAGGCGCTTCGCTCGATGATGTTGCTGGAGACGGTGGCCGACCGCATGGCCGACACCTACGCATGGCCGGCTCCCTTTGCGATCGAAATGCAGAGCTGCGGCTACCCGAACGCCCAGTGGCTCCCCAGGGTGCGAAAGATTTCACTGTGCTACGAACTGGCCGCCGATTTCGGCGACCTTTATCGCGGCTATGGCGACCGGCCGGCGAGCAGCGAGCCGCGAAAGCCGCGGGCGCGCTGACGGCGGGCAAATGACCAGCTGCCGACAACCGAACACGCTGCCCCTTCTTGAGGGACGGGAATTAGGCTAGCCTTGGGATTCCAAGGGGAGGCACGCGATGAAATTTCCACGCCGTCGATTTTTCCAGTTGGCAGCCGGTGCTGCCGTCCTCCCGGTCGCATCGCGCATCGCAAGGGCGCAAGCCTATCCGACGCGGCCCATCCGCGTCGTCGTCGGCTATCCCCCCGCCGGTGGGACCGACATTTTCGTACGTCTGATCGGTCAGCCGTTGTCGGACCGGCTCGGTCAATCACTGGTCATCGAGAATCGGCCGGGTGCCGCCAGCAATATCGCCACCGACGCCGTCGTGCATACTCCGGCCGACGGCTATACGCTTCTCGGGTTCGATGCCGCCGCCGCCATCAACGCGACGCTGTATGAGAAGCTGAATTTCAATTTCCTCCGCGACATCGCGACCATCGGCGTCATCCGCGGCCCCCTTCTCCTGATCGTGCACCCGTCGGTTCCGGCCAATTCGGTTCCCGAATTCATCGCCTACGCCAAGGCCAATCCGGGCAAGATCAGCATGGCGTCGGCCGGCACCGGAAATGCGACCCATATGGCCGGCGAGCTGTTCAAGGTGATGACCCACGTAGACATGACGCACATCCCGTATCGCGGCGCGGGACCCGCAGTTACCGACCTGCTCGGTGGCCAGGTGCAGGTCTATTTCGGCAGCCTGCCGCCGACGATCGAGCACATTCGGGCCGGCAAGCTGCGCGCGCTGGCGGCGACGACCTCCACGCGCTTCGAAACATTGCCCGACGTTCCGACCGTGAACGAGTTCGTACCGGGCTATGAGGCGAGCCAGTGGTTCGCCGTCGGCTTGCGCAAAAGCACGCCCGCCGAGATCGTCGACAGGCTCAACAACGAGATCAACGTCATTCTTGCCGATCCCGACATGAGGGCGCGGCTTGCCGACCTGGGCACGACGGTGCTGGCGGGCTCGGCTGCCGATTTCGGCAAGTTCCTCGCCGAGGAAACCGAGAAGTGGGCCAAGGTCGTGAAGCTCTCGGGTGCGAAGGCGGACTGAATCCGGCACAGCACCGAAACGGCATCCAAAATGCCCGCCTTCATCTGCACCGCTTGCGGCGCGCAGTTTGCGCCGGGCGAGGCGCCGCCAGCGCACTGCCCGATCTGCGAGGATGAGCGCCAATACGTGCCCGCGCGCGGGCAGACCTGGACGACGCTGCCGGCGCTCGCGGCATCCCACGCCAACAGCTACCGCGAGCACGAGCCCGGCGTGATCGGCATCGGCACGGAGCCCGCCTTCGCGATCGGCCAGCGCGCGCTGCTCCTGCGCACCGGCCGCGGCAACGTGCTGTGGGACTGCATTTCCCTTGTCGACGCCGCGACGGTGACGCTCATCGGCGCGCTCGGCGGCATCGCGGCGATCGCGATCTCGCACCCGCATTTCTATACCGGAATGGTGGAGTGGAGCCGGGCGTTCGGCGGCGTACCGATCCATCTCCATGCCGCGGACCGCGCCTGGATCATGCGGCCCGATCCCGCCATCCGCCTGTGGGATGGCGAGACCTTGGCACTCGCGCCCGGTGTCACCCTCATTCGCTGCGGCGGGCATTTCCCGGGCGGCACCGTGCTGCACTGGGCCGACGGGCGCCGGCGGACGCGGCGTCCTGTGCGCGGGCGACATCGCGGCGGTCGCCCCCGACCGCAAGTGGCTCAGCTTCATGCGGAGTTACCCCAATTTCATCCCGCTGGACGCCGGCGAGGTCGAAGCGATCGCAGCCGCCCTCGCCCCGTTCGCGTTCGACACCATCTACGGGCATTATTTCGACCGGGTGATCCCGACCGGCGGCAAAGCGCTGCTCGCTGCGTCGGTCGCGCGGTATCTCGCCGCGATCAGGGGCCGGCCGCCGGCCTGATGAGGCCGGCACCGGGACGGTTGAGAAAGCCGTCCACAATCATTGGACACCGAACGCCAATTCTGCTACAGCGCCGGCAAATTGGGAGCGGGCGCCGGCAGGATGCGGCCAATGCCAGCCTCTCGATCTGCCCCAAGCATGCACTCCAAGCTATCTGAGAGGATGACGCGTGCAGGTTCTCGTCCGTGACAACAATGTCGACCAGGCCCTCAAGGCGCTGAAGAAAAAGATGCAGCGCGAGGGCATTTTCCGCGAGATGAAGCTGCGCGGGCACTACGAAAAGCCCTCCGAAAAGAAGGCGCGGGAGAAGGCGGAAGCGATCCGTCGCGCCCGCAAGCTCGCCCGTAAGCGTGCCCAGCGCGAGGGTCTGCTGCCCGGCAAGCCGAAGCCGCTGCTGCGGACCGGTGCGCCCGGCCGCGGTCCCGGCGCCGGCAATGGCAACGGCAGCGGGGCGCCCCGCGGCCCGCGCTGAACGGTTGCGGTGTCTTCGACCGCGGCCGTGCGGGGGCAAGCCTGCGCGCCCGGTTGGGTTGCGTGCCGGAAAAATACGCCGTACATTCAATGCCATAGTTCGTTTCCGGGTGGCTGACGGCCGCTTGTCCAATGGCCGCCCC
>CAVVCE010000166.1:0-10003 GCA_963746235.1 uncultured Alphaproteobacteria bacterium | reverse complement strand
TGAACGGCCGCCCTCGCGGTCGGCGCGGATTTCCTGTATGATTGCTACCGGGGTGGGGAGACAGGCATGCGGAAGATTTGGGCTGTCGTGGTCGCCGTTTCGCTCGGAATGGCCCTGAGCGCTTGCAGCAAATGCGATGTTCCGGACTGGTTTTCCAGGTCCTGCAAGGGCGGCACTGGGCCGAGCCAGACTCACAGCGTCGTTTTGAATCAATAGGGCCGGCTCCGGAATGCAACGCTGAGCCCTCAGCCGCTTACCGCACCGGCTCCATGATGAAGCGGCGCGCCTCCGCGCCGGCCCCATAGGCATCGAGATCGTCGTGCCCGCCGCCCGGATAGCGCACGAAGCGCTTGGGCTCGGGGGCGAGCGCGAACAGGCGCTCGCCGAGCGCGATCGGGACCACCATGTCCCGGTCGCCATGCAGGATCAGGATCGAGGCCTTCACCGCACCGATGCGTTGGTCGGAATGGTACTGGTCGTGCATCAGCCACCGCACCGGGACGATGGGAAACATCGCTGCGGCGACATCGGCCGTCGATGTGAACGGCGCTTCCAGGATGAGCTTGGCGACCGGTCGCGTGGCGGCCAGCGCAACCGCGACGCCCGACCCGAGCGAGTGCCCCCACAACACGATGCGGTCCGACGTATAGCGGGATGCGGCGAATTGGTAGACGGCCTCGGCATCGCGCAGCAGCCCGTCCTCGGTCGGTGTTCCGGTCGAGCCCATATAGCCGCGGTAGGACAGCGCGAGGAGACCGGCGCCGCCGGCAATCAGTTCGCGGTGCCGGGCGACTTGGTTGGCGACGACCTCGGCATTGCCGTGGAAATAGATCACGACCGGTTGCCCGGGACGCGGCGGCACGTGCCATGCGATCACCCGCTCGCCGTCGCTGGTGGCGAGCACGACCTCCTCAGCCTCCGGCAGGCCGGCCGCGGCGGGCGAGACGGGCGTCGACCGGGGCAGATAAAGCAGCGTGCGCTGGCCGAAATAGAGCGCAACGACCAAGGCGATGTAGCCGCCTAGGCCCAGCACGACGATCCACTTCAAGATAATCATCGCGGCCGAGGACTTCAGAACGACGCGCAGACCGCGCGCGTCACCACGACCACCTTCTGCTGGCGGAACTGCTTCTTGTAGGCCGCCTCGATGACTGCGATGCGGTCTTGGGTCTCCGCCCCGTCAGGCGCGATGATGATGACGATCTTGCTCGGTTCGTGGGCAATGACGCCGTCCACGGTCTTGTACTGGCCGGCCGCATCGACGACGCTGAGGCCGTCGGGAAAGCGAGGCGTCACTTCGCGGGCGAGAAAACGCACCCATTCCCGCTCGCCGACGACCAGCTTGCCGTCGACGCTGCGCCCAAACATCAATTCGATCGCCTGCATGGATCGCGCCGGGGCTTGGCACGCGGTGGCGCCCTCCGCGCGAGCGGAAGCGGGCGCAAGCGCGGCCAACGCCGTCAGGGCGCAGGCGACATGGAGGGAACGCGAACACACGGTCGGCCTGCCGGCGGCATCGCTCATGCCAGCGGGCCCACCCGATGGCATGAGCGATGCCCGGCGCTGCCGCCGTGAACCGAATCGAACGGTGCGCCGTATCCGCAGGCCCGCGCCTGTCGCCCGAAAAGCCTGCAACGGTTCGGGACCATGCTCATCCCAGGGCCTTGGCGATCTCTTCGGTCATCTTCTTGGCGTCGCCGAGCAGCATCATGGTGTTGTCGCGGTAGAACAGCGGATTGTCGATGCCGGCATAGCCCGAGGCGAGCGAGCGCTTGTTGAACATCACGGTGCCGGCCTTCCAGACCTGGAGCACGGGCATGCCGTAGATCGGCGATTTCGGATCGTCCTCGGCGGCCGGGTTGGTGACGTCATTGGCGCCGATGACGTAGGCTACATCCGCCTGGGCGAACTCCGAATTGATGTCCTCCAGTTCGAACACCTCGTCGTAAGGCACGTTGGCTTCCGCCAGCAGCACGTTCATGTGGCCGGGCATGCGTCCCGCCACCGGATGGATCGCGTATTTGACCTCGACGCCCTCCGCCTTGAGCTTGTCGGCCATGTCGCGCAGCGCATGCTGGGCCTGCGCCACCGCCATGCCATAGCCCGGCACGATGATGACCTTGCTGGAATTCTTCATGATGAAGGCGGCGTCTTCCGCCGAGCCGAGCTTGACCGGCCTCGCCTCGCCGCCGGCCGCCGGCCCCGCCACCTCGCCGCCGAAGCCGCCGAGGATCACCGCGAAGAAGTTGCGGTTCATGCCTTTGCACATGATGTAGGACAGGATGGCGCCGGACGAGCCGACCAGCGCCCCGGTGATGATCAGCGCCGAATTGCCCAGCGTGAAGCCGATGCCGGCGGCCGCCCATCCCGAGTAGGAATTGAGCATCGAGATCACCACCGGCATGTCGGCGCCGCCGATCGGGACGATGATGAGCGCGCCGAGCGCGAACGACAGCCCGGCGATCAGCCAGAAGTCGACCGGGCTCTGCGACGCCACGAAGCCGTAGATGAAAAAGATCAGCAGGCCGGCCACCGCGCCGTTGAGGTAGTGGCGCATCGGCAGCAGGATCGGCTTGCCGCTCATGCGGCCGGACAGCTTGAGAAACGCAATCACCGAGCCGGTGAAGGTGATGGCGCCGATGGCGACGCCGAGCGACATTTCCGCGAGGCTCGCGGCGTGGATCGCGCCGGGCGTGCCGATGTCGAACGCGGCCGGCGCGTAGAACGCGCCGGCGGCGACCAGCACCGCGGCCATGCCGACCAGCGAATGGAATGCCGCGACCAGTTCCGGCATCGAGGTCATCGACACCCGGCGCGCGATCACGGCGCCGCCGCCGCCGCCGATGGCGAGGCCGAACACCACCAGCGTCGCGGCGCCGAGCCCCGCCGGGGGATGGGCGGCGAGCGTCGTCACCACCGCGATGGCCATGCCGATCATGCCGAACATATTGCCGCGCCGGCTCGATTCCGGGCTCGACAGGCCGCGCAGCGCCAGGATGAAAAGCACGCCGGCGACGAGGTAGAGCAATGCGGCCAGGTTGGCGTTCATGCGGATGTGACCTTCAACTCGAGCGCCGTCTCTTTCGCTGCGTCAGCGGAACCCAAAACGCGCGGCATTCACTTCTTTTTCTTCTGATACATCGCCAGCATGCGCTGGGTGACCAGGAAGCCGCCGAAGATATTGATGGAGGCGAACACCAGCGCGACGAAGCCGAGCGCGCGCGCCACGATCGGGCCGCCGTCGTTTCCCACCAGCGTCACGCCGACCGCCAGCAGCGCGCCGACCACGATCACCGAGGAGATGGCGTTGGTGACCGACATCAGCGGGGTGTGCAATGCCGGCGTGACCGCCCACACGACGTAGTAGCCGACGAACACCGCGAGCACGAAGATCGAGAGGCGGAACACGAACGGATCGATCGCCCCGCCGGTGACGGCGTGTGCGCCCGCGCCGGCGATGTCGGCATAGCCTTGCGCCGCTTCGGCGGCCTGGCGCGCCACTTCGGCGGCGTCCCGGGCGAAATTGGCGGCTTCCTGGGGACTGATAGTGGCCATGGGCGCGCCTCCCTCAGACGGCGGATTTCGGCAGGAAGTTCGGATGGACCACGGCGCCGTCGTGGGTGAGAACGGTCGCCTTGACGATGGCGTCGTCGAAGTTCACCGCGAGCGCCTTGGTCTTCTTGTCGACCAGGATTTCCAGGAACGCATAGAGGTTCCTGGCATAGAGGCTCGAAGCGGAGGCGGCGAGCCGGCCGGGATTGCTGTAGCCGACGATCTTGACGCCGTTGACCTCGGCGAGTTCACCGGGCTTGGCGCCCTCGACATTGCCGCCGCGCTCGACCGCGAGATCGACGATCACCGAGCCGGGCCGCATCGAGGCCACCATCTCCGCGGAGATCAGGCGCGGCGCCGGGCGGCCGGGGATCAGCGCCGTGGTCACCACGATGTCCTGCTTCTTGACGTGCTCGGCGACCAGGGCCGCCTGCTTGGCCTGGTAGTCCTTGGACATTTCCTTGGCGTAGCCGCCGGCGGTCTCGGCCTGCTTGAATTCCTCGTCCTCGACGGCGACGAACTTCGCGCCGAGGCTCTGGACCTGCTCCTTGGCCGCCGGCCGGACGTCGGTCGCGGTCACGACGGCGCCGAGCCGGCGCGCGGTCGCGATCGCCTGCAGCCCGGCGACGCCGGCGCCCATGACGAAGACCTTGGCGGCGGGCACGGTGCCGGCCGCCGTCATCATCATCGGCAGGGCGCGGCCATATTCGGCCGCGCCGTCGATGATCGCCCGGTAGCCGGCGAGATTGGCCTGGGACGACAGCACGTCCATGCTCTGCGCCCGGGTGATGCGCGGCAGCAGTTCCATGGCGAAACTGGTGAGGCCGGCCTTCGCCATGGCGGCGAGCGCGGCATCATTGCCGAACGGATCCATGATGGCGATCACCAGCGCGCCGGCCTTGTAGCCCGCGATTTCCGCCTCGCTCGGACGGCGCACCCTGAGGACGACATCGGCGTTCTTGGCGGCGTCCTTGGCGGCGTCGGCGACGGTGGCGCCCGCGGCGGCGTAGTCGGCATCGAGGATGCCGGACTTCACGCCGGCGCCCGGTTCGACCACGACCTCGGCGCCTAACGCCTGCATTTTCTTGACGGTTTCAGGCGTGGCGGCGACGCGCGGCTCGGCCGCATCGCTCTCACGCGCTACAAAAATGCGCATTCACGCCGTCTCCCTGACTGGCGACTGTGTGGCCGGTCGCGGCGTCAACTGTAGGAGCTGAACAGCAGCGTGAGAAGCGAGAGGACGAGCACGACGACGCCGGGAACGCGCGATCCGGTCCAGGCGGAGACGCCGGCCGCGATGGCGCCGGCGATGATGACCACAGCCAGCAGCAGCCAATGGCCGAGCACGCCGCCGATCGCCAGGCCGACCAGGATGTTGATCACGAACACCGCCCCGATGACGGTGAATTGGATGAAACCCTCGTAATTGGCTTCGTGAGCAGGAAGGTCGTTGCCTTCAGCCGTTGCATATTCGACTTCGCCGTGATCGGCCATCAATCTCTCCAGCATGCGGGGCCCGGAACGGCTGGGGCTTAGCGCAATTGCACGACAAGGGCAATCTGGAACGGAAAATGTCGAGGCGTGTCGGCGCCCGCCGGACCGGACCGGCCGGGTCAGCCGGGCTCGGACGTCAGTCCGGCCGCATCGAGGGCGGCGCGCTGCCGCGCCGTCACGCGCTCGATCGAGAAGCGCTCGATCGTCTCGTTGAACAGCCGGTGGTAGTTGAGCTTGGCCGCGAGATGCAGGAACACGCCGCCCAGCCCGATCGCGGCCCGGTCCATGAAGACGAATTCGCGCGGCACCCGCACCGGCCCCTTTTCCTTCAACGCGCGGTGCACGGTGAAGGCCTCGCGGCGGCCATACTGGGAGGGCTTCACGCCGTCGGCGATGGTGCGCTCGCGGTCGTCGAGCAGCGGCCCGAAGATGAAGCGCGCCCAGATATTGAGGATGTCGACCAGCTCCCGCGACAGGCGCTTGAAACCCCAGGTCTCGTAGGCATGGACGACGAGATCCCGGTCGCCTTCGAGCAGGCCGCGATAGAGGTCGACCACGCCGCCGACGAATTTCGGCGGGAAGATGCGGATGCAGCCGTAATCGAGCAGGTTGATGCCTTGCGGGGCGCCGTCTTCCAGGAAGGCGGTGTAATTGCCGAGATGCGGATCGCCGTGGATCACGCCATAGCGGCTGAACGGCTGCCACCACGCCTTGAACATGGCGACCGCCAGGCGGTTGCGGGCGGCGAGCTCGTCGTCCTTGTGGACGAGGAGCTTGTTGCCCTCGAGCCAGTCGAGGGTGAGCAGGCGGCGGGTCGAGAGTTCCGGCCACGTCCGCGGCACCCGCACCTGCGGGGTGTCGGCGAGGATCGTCCGGTACAGGGCGGCATGCTTGGCTTCGCGCTCGTAGTCGAGCTCCTCGCGGATGCGGGCGCCGATTTCGCCGGCCATCTCGGTGGTATCGATAGCTGGTTCCATGCGGCGGTGGATGGCAAACAGCCATTCGAGCTGCTTGAGGTCGGCCTCGACGGCGGATTGCATGTCGGGATACTGCAGCTTGCAGGCCAGCGCCGCGCCGTCATGGGCGGTGGCGCGATGCACCTGGCCGAGCGAAGCGGCAGCGGCGGGATGGTGCTCGAAGCCCGCAAACCGGCCCTGCCAATCCGCG
This sequence comes from uncultured Alphaproteobacteria bacterium, assembly GCA_963746235.1. Classification (GTDB taxonomy): domain Bacteria; phylum Pseudomonadota; class Alphaproteobacteria; order Rhizobiales; family Xanthobacteraceae; genus JAJPKK01. The sequence continues at coordinate 3,790 of CAVVCE010000166.1, read as the reverse complement.
CCGAGCTCGGCCATCATGCGGCGCTTGACGAAGGCCCAGCCCATCGGCGGCGCGTCGCTTTGCAGCTTGGCGAGCTCCTCGGCGTATTCCGGCGGCAACGCGTCGGGAATGGTCGCCATCAACTGGGCGACCTTCATGATCGGGCCCTTGAGCCCGCCGAGGGCAGCGGCGAGCTCCATCGCGCCGCGGGCGCGATCGTGGTTGCCACCCATCAGCCGGGTCGCGGCAATCCGCGCGGCGACTCCGCCCACATTGGCGCCGACCCGCGCATAGCGGGCCGCACGGGCCGAGAACCGGTTCCTCTCGAGATCGGACAACGAGAACCTCCAAACCGACAAGCGTCCCGATTCCGATTTTCGCCATCAGGGGGCGACGTTGGAACCCGCGTGCGGGCACCGCCCGGCGTTACCTGCAATCTATTGGCAAATCGCGTGAATTGAAGGGCCGCCTCAGCGCCTTCGGCCAATTGTCCCGAATCCAGCGCGCCAGATTGTCCTCGCTCACCTCGCCGGCGGCGAGGGCGAGGATCATGGCCGCGGCATCGGCCTCGGGCACGATGAAGTCGACATCGTTCACACCGAGAAAGGTATAGATGGCCAGCAGCGCCGTGCGCTTGTTGCCGTCGATGAATGGATGGTTGCGGGCAATTCCATATCCATAGGCGGCAGCCAGCTCAGGAAGCGCGGCTTGTTCGTAAGCCCACTTGTTGCGCGGACGATCAAGTGCCGATTCGAGCAATGCATGGTCGCGAAGCCCCGCTGAACCGCCATGGATGGCCAGTTGCTCGTCGTGGATGGCGACGATCATCGCGACCGTCAGCCAGAACGGCTCGTTCATTTGGCAAGTTCGGCGAGCGCGTTGCGGTAGATTTTCATCCCGCGCCGCGCGACCTCCATCGCCTTTTCGAAATGCGGATCATACGGCGTGAATTAGAGGCCACCGTCCGCCGAGAGCGTCACGTAGAACTGGTCGCCGGTGCTGAGGTTGAGCCGCGCCATGATCTCCTTTGGCAGGATCATGCCGGTGGAATTGCCGATCTTCGTCAGCCTTACCGTGCCGACCGAATTGGCAGCGGGCTCGATCTTTTTATGCTCGGTCATCAGCGGCTCCTTCGTTATACGAAATGTATAACATCGATTCGCCGGCCGTTCAACAAATGTATAATTGCCAGCTACTCCAGCCCCTCCAGCTCCGCGATCATCCGTTCGATCATGCCGAGCCCGCCCTGCCAGAAGGCGGGGTCGCGGGCGTCGAGGCCGAACGGCTCGAGAAGCTCCGTATGATGCTTGGTGCCGCCGGCTGCGAGCATTGCGAGATAACGCTCGGCAAAGCCCTGGTGCGACTTCTCGTAGACCGCATAGAGCGAGTTCACCAGGCAATCCCCGAACGCATAGGCGTAAACATAGAACGGGGCGTGGATGAAGTGGCCGATATAGGCCCAGAACGTCTCGTATCCGGGCTTGATGTCGATCGCCGGGCCGAGGCTCTCGCGCTGCACCGCGAGCCAGATTTCGCACAGGCGGTCGGCGGTCAGTTCGCCGTTCTTGCGCTCGTTATGGACCTCGCGCTCGAACGTGTAGAACGCGATCTGGCGGACCACGGTGTTGATCATGTCCTCGACCTTGCCGGCCAGCATCGCCTTGCGCTGCTTGGGGTCGGTGGTCGCATCGAGCAGGCGGCGGAACGTCAGCATCTCCCCGAACACGCTGGCGGTCTCGGCCAGCGTCAGCGGGGTCGGCGCCATCAGCGCGCCGTTGGGCGCCGCCAGAACCTGATGGACGCCGTGGCCCAATTCATGGGCCAGCGTCATCACGTCCCGCGTCTTTCCCTGATAATTCAAGAGGATGTAGGGATGCGCCGAGGGCACGGTCGGATGCGAGAAGGCCCCCGGCGCCTTGCCCGGCCGCACCGGCGCGTCGATCCAGCGTTCGGTGAAGAAGCGCCCGGCGATCTCCGCCATTTGCGGCGAGAACGCGCCATAGGCCGACAGCACCGTGTCCTTGGCCTCCGGCCACGGGATGGTCCGCATGGGCACATCGGGCAACGGCGCATTGCGGTCCCAATGGGCGAGGCGCTTGCGGCCGAACCAGCGCGCCTTGAGCGCATAATAGCGGTGCGACAGCCGCGGATAGGCGCCCCGCACGGCAGCCACCAGCGCCTCCACCACCTCGCGCTCGACCCGGTTGGCAAGATGCCGCGCGTCGGCGATGTCGGCAAAGCCGCGCCACCGATCGGAGATCTCCTTGTCCTTGGCGAGCGTGTTGGTGATCGAGCGTGAAGGTGCGCAAATTTTCGCCGAAAGTCTTGGCCAGCGCCTCCGCGGCGGTCTTGCGGGTCTTCTCGCTGCGGTCCTGGAGCAGGTTGAGCGTCGGCTCGATCGCCAGCGTCTTGGCACCGACCTTAAAGCGCAGGCTGGCGATGGTGTCGTCGAACAGCCGGTTCCAGGCGGCCTGCCCGGTCACCGACTTTTCGTGGAACAGTTGCTCGATGCGGTCTTCGAGCTGGTAGGGCTTCTCCTTGCGGACATCCTCGATCCACGGCCGGTAATGGCCGAGTGCGGGATCCGCCATGGCGCGGTCCAGCACGTCGTTGGCGATCTTGTTGAGCTCGAGCGAAAAGAACAGCAGATGCGAGGACGACGTGGTGATCTGCTCCTGCACGTCGCCGAAGAATTTGGCGCGGGCCGGGTCGGCAGTGTTGCCGGTGTAGACGAGCTGGGCGAAGGAGGCGATGCGGCCCATGAGGTCGTCGATCGCCTCCAGCTCCTTGATGGCGGCGGCGAGCGCCCGCCCGCCATCCGGCCCGGCCGCCAGGCCGGCGAGCTTGCCCTTGTAGCGCTCCTCGAAGGCGTTGCAATCGGCGTCGGCGCGGGCGAGGTCGCGCTTGATCTCCGGCGCGCCGATCCCCGCATAAAGCGCCGACAGGTCCCATTCCGGCAGGGCTCCGAGGGCGGTTTTTGCCGGTATTCGCGGCACCTGCCGACTTTTTGGCGGCGGACCGGTTGGCGGAACTCCCTTTTTCGGGAGGCCTCTTGACGGGAACCTTGGCGACTTGCGGAAATCCTGGGCTTGCGGGCAGCGGTTTTGATCAGCATGGAGGGGACAGGCTCATGGGTCGATCAATGGAATCGCGATCAATAGCTAAGACCTCGGTTGCGGCAAAGCCGTGACCTTGCCGCACCCGGTGTAGACTTGCCGCACCGGGTGTAGATGGCGACGAAGCGGCGCCCCTCAGGCATGCGCTTAATGCCCCGTTAAGACCGATCGAAGACAGTAAGTGAAATTCGAACGGTTCGTCCCACCGGGAATGCGTGATGGCCGAGTGCGTCCTCATCGTCGACGACGACCCCGTACAACGCCGGCTCCTGCAGAACATGGTGGAAAAGGCCGGCTATGGCGTCGTCACCGCGGACGGCGGCGAGGCCGCGATCCGGATGATGACGGCGTCCGATGCGCCGCCCTTCGAATGCGTCGTGCTCGATCTCGTGATGCCCGATCTCGACGGCCTCGGCGTTCTCGGCAAGATGCGGGAGGCCGGGCTCGGCATTCCGGTCATCGTCCAGACCGCCCATGGCGGCATCGATACGGTGGTCTCCGCGATGCGTGCCGGCGCCGTCGACTTCGTCGTCAAGCCGGCGGGCGCCGAGCGCATGCTGGTGTCGCTGCGCAATGCCATCGCCACGCGGGCGCTGGAGGGCGAGTTCGCCCGCCTCAAGCGCAGCCGCGGCGGCACCTTGACCTTCAAGGACATCATCACCCGCAGCACCAAGATGCAGGGGGTGCTGCGCGCC
>CAVVCE010000165.1:0-19791 GCA_963746235.1 uncultured Alphaproteobacteria bacterium | reverse complement strand
GGTCGACGCCATCGCCGGCGACTCGGCGAGTGCGTGCGCCATGAATTCGAGCGCGTTGCGTATGGCGGCGCGGTCGGGCGGGCCGCCGAGACAGACCCGCACCGCTTCGGGAGGCGAGCCTCCGGTCGCGAACGCGTCGCTGGCGACGACGCCGATGCCGGTCGAGCGCATGTGGCCGACGAAGGCGGAGCGGGTCCAGGGCGCCGGCAGCGACACCCACAGATGGAAGCCGAACGGATCGGTGCGGATGCCGCTGCGCGGCAGGATCGCGGCGGCGAGCCGCTGGCGCTCGATCGATTCCCGGCGCACCGCGGCGAGCAGCGCGTCGCCGGTGCCGTCGGCGATCCATCGCGTCGCCAGCGCGACGGTGACCGGCGAGGCCATCACGGTCGCGGTGCGTACCGCGGAGGCGAACAGCCAGCCGGAGCGCACGTCCGGCGCCACCACATAGGCGATCCGCAGCCCGGCGCCGAGGCATTTGGCGAGCCCGGCGACGTGCCAGGTGAGTTCCGGCGCCACCGCCGCGAAGGGCGGCGGGCCGCCGGTCGGCAGCAAGCCGTAGGGATCGTCCTCGACGATCGGCACGCCGAAACGGCGGGCGACCTCGGCGATCGCGATCCGCCGCGCCTCGGAGATCGTGTGGGTGGTCGGGTTGAGCAGCGTCGGATTGACGTAGAGCGCCTTGGGATCGAGCCGCGTGCACGCCTGCGCGAAAGCGGCCGCGTCGATGCCTTCGTCGTCCATCGGCAGCCCGACCAGCTTCAGTCCGAGCTGGGCCGCGATCGAGCGGGTGCCGGGATAGGTGAGGTCTTCCGACAGGATCACGTCGCCCGGCTTGGCGAGCAGGCCGAAGATGCCGAGCAGCGCCGGATGCGCGCCGGGCGCGATGAACAGCCGGTCCTGCGGCGGCACCAGCGCGCGGCGGCTGAGCCAGTTCGAGGCCGCGTCCTTGTCGGCCTGCACGCCGCCGAAGCCCTGGTAGCGCAGCAGCGAAACGAGATCGCGGCCGACCGCTTCGAAGCCCGTCCTGCATGCGGTCGAGCAATTCCGGATCGTCGGGCTCGGGCGGCAGGTTCATGGAGAGGTCGACGATTTCCGGATGGCGCGCCATCGCGCTGTGCCGCCGCCGCGCCGAGCTGCGCACGAAGGTGCCGCGCCCGACATGGGACTCGATCAAGCCGCGCTTCTGCGCCTCCAGATAGCCGCGTGCGACGGTGGTGAAATCGATGTCGAGGCGCCGCGCCAGTTTGCGCTGGGGCGGCAGGCGATCGGAGGCGGAAAGGCGTCCGCTGCGAATGTCGTCGCGCGATGGCATCGGCGATGGCGAGGTAGCGCGGCTTGTCGCTCGTCGCGAGATTGGGCGTCCAGTCCTGCATATCGGTTGTGCTCCGGGCCGCTCGACTCACTGCATCTCGGGGAACACGAGACCCGGTCAATACGATGACCGGATAGATAATTGACTGTACATTGTTGCAGGGCGGAAAGCGCGAGGAAATTCTGACGCACGGACGACCGTTTTCCGGCGCTAAGGCGGCGCTGCCAATCGATCGCGAATTGCACGAGACCATCAGCAGAATGGCGCCTTTTTCGTCGTTGCGTCCGAACGCACTGCGATCTATTCATGAGCAGCATGCGGGCCTATTGACTGTAAAAATGAATGCAAAATGACTGGTATGATGAATGGATATGCATGTGCAGGCATTGGCACAGGCCTTGCTCTTTCAGGGACGCTCGCTGAGCCCAAGGGACCGGATGATCGAGTCAATTCTCGTGCCACTTTTTGCAAGGAGGACCACATGCCTGCCGTGACCGCGCCCGCTCATCAGAAAGGTGACTTCCTGGTCGACTACGAAGAAAAGGTCTTCGAGGACGTCAAAGCCGCACCGGGCGAAAAGGCCCTGATCACGTTCCATACCGTCGCTTTCGAAGGCTCGATCGGCCTCGTCAACATGCTGCAGGCGCTCCGCCTGCAGCGCAAGGGCTTCGAGCACCTCGATCCTGCTCTATGGCCCCGGCGTGACGCTCGGCGTCCAGCGCGGCTTTCCCAAGCTCGGCGACGAAGCGTTTCCGGGCCATCAGAACTTCAACAACCAGCTCACCAAATTCATGGGCGAGGGCGGCAAGGTCTATGCATGCCGGTTCGCGCTGCAGGCGCTTTACGGGCACGGCGAGCCGTCGCTGATCCCGGGCATCCGGCCGATCAGTCCGCTCGATGTGCTCGACCTCATCCTCCTGCACCGCAAGGACAATGCGTTCATCCTCAACACCTGGACGCTTTGAACGACCGGGACGCTTTGAAGACCTCGGACAACCAACCGGACGCGAGCCTGCGCCGTGAAACGGCGCCGGCCCGTGCCGGTGACGGAGGAGGAGATGGCAGAGAAAGCCAGTATCCGCGTCGCGGCGGTGCAGATCGCGCCGGACCTCGAGACGCCCGGCGGCACGGTCTCCAAGGTCCTCGCCGCCATCGCCGAGGCCGCGGAGAAGGGCGCGCGCCTCGTGGTGTTTCCCGAGACCTTCGTGCCCTGGTATCCGTACTTCTCCTTCGTGCATCCGCCCGGTTCTCACCGGCGCCGAGCACATCCGGCTCTATGAGAATGCGGTGGTGGTGCCGGGCCCGGCGACCGAGGCGGTCGCGTCCGCCGCGCGCCGCCACGGCGTCGTCGTCGTGCTCGGCGTCAACGAGCGCGACCACGGCTCGCTCTACAACGCCCAGCTCATCTTCGATGCCGACGGCCGTCTCGTGCTCAAGCGCCGCAAGATCACGCCGACCTTCCACGAGCGCATGATCTGGGGGCAGGGCGACGGCGCCGGCCTCACGGTGGTCGATACCGCCGTCGGCCGCGTCGGCGCGCTCGCCTGCTGGGAGCACTACAATCCGCTCGCCCGCTACGCCCTGATGGCGCAGCACGAGGAAATCCACGTCGCCCAGTTCCCGGGCTCCATGGTCGGGCCGATCTTCGCCGACCAGATCGAGGTGACGATCCGCCACCACGCGCTCGAAAGCGGCTGCTTCGTCGTCAACGCCACCGGATGGCTGACCGAGGAGCAGATCGCGAAAATCTCGCCCGACGAGAAGCTGCGCAAGGCGCTGCGCGGCGGCTGCATGACGGCGATCGTGTCGCCGGAAGGCGCGCATGTGGTGCCGCCGCTGACGCAAGGCGAGGGCATTCTCCTCGCCGACCTCGACATGGGTCTCATCGTCAAGCGCAAGCGGATGATGGACTCGGTCGGCCACTACGCCCGCCCCGAACTTCTCCACCTCGTCCTCGACGATCGCCCAGCGCGTCCGCTGCAGACCGCAGCGCCGCCATCCCAGCGCTGCCGCCCAAGCGGCGCCACGACCGTCCCGCCTCCGATCGGGAGTGCATCCGATGAAGCCTGATCCATGCCGACCAGCCCGTTGCCGACCGCGCAGCTGATCAACGAGTTGCAGTCCTACGGGGTTCGGCTCGTTGATCCCAAGGCCGGGCACGAAAGCCGCCGCGGCGGCGCCGGCCCGTCCGACCACAAGGCCATGACCATCGACGGCATGACCGTGATGGTGCCGGTCCACACCGCGCCGGCCTTCGAGAGCCCGTATTCCGTCGAGAAGCCGGACGCTCTCGGCCGCAGCCGCGTGAGCCGCGACGGCGTGACGCTCGGCGAGGTCGAGCTTTCCGATGCGGCCGCGCTTCTACGAGCTCAGCACCGCCGACGGCATTCCCTATTGGAAGATCGCGGTGCTGCACGGCCGCGATGTGCTCGCGACCACCGTGCTGCAGACCTGCATCCGCTATCAGAGCCGCACCAAGACCTGCCAGTTCTGCGCCATCGGGCAATCGCTCGCCGCCGGCCGCACCATCGAGCGCAAGACGCCGGCGCAGCTCGCCGAGGTCGCCAAGGCCGCGGTCGAGCTCGACGGCGTCAACCACATGGTGATGACGACCGGCACGCCGCCCGGGCGCGACCGCGGCGCCGCGATCCTCGCCGAGAGCGCCGCGGCCGTGAAGGCCGCCGTCGCCCTGCCGATCCAGGGCCAATGCGAGCCGCCCGACGACGACGCCTGGTTCGCCCGCATGAAGGACGCCGGCATCGATGCGCTCGGCATGCATCTCGAAGCGGTGACGCCGCAGGTGCGCGCCCGCATCATGCCCGGCAAGGCGCAGGTCTCGCTCGATCGCTATTTCGAGGCCTTCGCCGCCGCGGTGCCGGTGTTCGGGCGCGGGCAGGTTTCGACCTACATCCTCGCCGGCCTCGGCGACACGCACGGAGGCGATCCTGGACGACCAGCGAGCGGCTGATCGCGCTCGGCGTCTATCCGTTCGTGGTGCCGTTCGTGCCGATTTCCGGCACGCCGCTCGAAAGCCATCCGCCGCCTGCGCCCGCATTCATGCACGAGATCCTGCGGCCGCTCGCCGCGATGTTGCGTGCGCGGCCGGCCTGCGGGCGACCGACATCAAGGCCGGCTGCGGCAAATGCGGCGCCTGCTCGGCACTGTCGACCTATGAGCGCGGCGCTGAACAAGGGGCCGGGCAGGCGGCCGCGCAGGGGACTGTGCAGGGAGCCGTCGCATGATCTTCGATCCGTTCCCGGTGTTCCTGCCGGCCGAATACCGGGTGAAGTTCGCCACCGAAGCCTGGGAACGCCGCGAGGCCGCGGCGCTGCGGCGGCAGGTGTTCTGCGAGGAGCAGGGCATTTTCGTGAGTGACGACCGCGACGACATCGACGCCATCGCGATCCCGCTGGTCGTCATCTCCTCGCTCGGCGTCGCGCCCCACGACGTGGTCGGCACCGTGCGCATCCACGAGGCGGAGCCGGGGGTGTGGTGGGGTTCGCGCCTCGCCGTCGCCGCCGGCTATCGCCGCATCGGCGCGCTCGGCTCTGCGCTGATCCGCCTCGCGGTGTGCTCCGCCCATGCCCGCGGCTGCCGGCGCTTCTACGCCCATGTGCAGAGCCAGAACGCGCTGCTGTTCCGCCGCCTGCACTGGCGCACCCTGGAGGAGACCGAGCTGCGCGGACGGCCGCATCACTTCATGCAGGCCGATCTCGCCTATTACCCGCCGATCGCCGATCCCGAGGTCGGCTTCCTGTCGCTGCCCAAGCGCGCCGCGTGAGGAGAGATGTGAGCAGGACAAGCTACAGTGAGCAGGAGCCTGCACATCGCGCCGCGGTCTTCACCTCGCCCCGCTTGCGGGGAGAGGTCGGCGCGCGCTTGCGCGCCGGGTGAGGGGGCCTCTCCGCGAGTCTGAGCGTCCAATTCGGAGGCTCGGACTTGCGGAAGCGCCCCCTCACCCCGACCCTCTCCCCGCGCGCGGGGAGAGGGAGAAGGGGGCGCCGTTTGATGCTCGGCTCGGTCGCGCTCGACGGCATTGCCGCCACGCTGCGGGCGAGCCGCGGCGTCGCCGCCAAGCGCGACATCGCGGCGGTGGTGGCGCGGCTCGGCGTGGCAGGCGAGTTCGCCGTTCCCGTGGGCGACGATTGTGCCGCGATCCCGGACGGCGACGGGTACCTGCTGCTCGCCATCGAAGGCTTCATGAACGAATTCGTGGCCGGCGATCCCTGGTTCGCCGGCTGGTGCGGCGTCATGGTCAACGTCTCCGACGTCGCCGCCATGGGCGGCCGGCCGATCGCGGTGGTCGATGCGGTGTGGGCGGCGAGCCAGGCCGACGCCGACCCGGTGCTGACCGGCATGCGCGCGGCGTCGCGGGCGTTCGGCGTGCCGGTGGTCGGCGGGCACACCAACACCCGCACCGATCGCGGCCAGCTCTCGGTGGCGATCCTCGGCCGCGCCAAGCGGCTGCTCACCTCGTTCGACGCGAGGCCCGGCGACCGTCTGGTCGCGGCGATCGACCTGCGCGGCCGCTATCGCGAGCCGTTCGCCAATTGGGAAGCCGCCACCGCCGCGCCGCCGGCGCGGCTGCGCGGCGATCTCGAGGTGCTCCCGGCGATCGCGGAGGCGGGGCTTGCATGCGCCGCCAAGGACATCTCCCAGGGCGGCATCGTCGGCACCGCCATGATGCTGGCGGAATGCTCGGGCGTGGCGGTGACCATCGACGTCGCGGCGGTTCCGCGCCCGGACGGCGCGCCGCTGGAGCGCTGGCTGCAGACCTTTCCGAGCTACGGCTACATCCTTTCCGTCGCGCCGGCGAACGTCGCCGCCGTGATCGGCCGCTTCGCGGCGCGCGGCATCGCGGCGGCCGAGATCGGCGAAATCGCGGCGGGACGGCGCGTCGCCATCACCGACGGCCGCGCGACCGAGACCGTCTGGGACTTCGCGCGCGAGCCGCTGATCGGCTGCGGCCGGCGCCAGGCCGAAACAACGCGAGGCGCTCGCATGAGACCGCGCCTGCGCATCGCCATCCTCGCCCATTCCACCAATCCGAGAGGCGGGGTCGTCCACGCGCTCGAACTCGGCGACGCGCTGTGCCGGCTCGGCCATGAGGCGACGGTGCATGCACCGGATGCGAGCGGCGCCGGCTTCTTCCGGGCGACGCAGTGCGCAACGGTGAGCGTTGCGGCTTCGCCGGTCGGGCGCGACGTGACCGCCATGGTGGAGACCCGCATTGCCGATTACGTCCGCCATTTCGAGCCGGCCGCGGCGTCGCGGTTTCGACGTCTGGCACGCCCAGGACGGCATTTCCGGCAATGCGCTGGCGACGCTGCGCGAGCGCGGCCTGATCGCCGGCTTTGCCCGCACCGTGCACCACGTCGACAGCTTCGCCGATCCGCGCCTCGCGGCCCTGCAGGCGCGCGCGATCGCGTCCGCCGACCGGCTGTTTGCGGTGAGCCGCCTGTGGCGCGACTGGCTCGCGCGGGAGTTCGACCACGTCCCGCATCTGATCGGCAATGGCGTCGACACCGATCGGTTTTCGCCGGCGATGGACGCCACCGATGCAGCGTTGCGCGCGCGGTTGAACCTGCCGGCGGGCAACAAGGTGTTTCTCGCCATCGGCGGCGTCGAGACGCGCAAGAATACGATTGGCATCCTCGAAGCGTTTCGCATCCTCCATGCCGGGCATCCGTCCGTCGCGCCTGGTCATCGCCGGCGGCGCTTCGCTGCTCGACCACGATGCCTACCAGGCCGCGTTCGCGGCGGCGTTGGCCGCAAGCGGCCTGCCGCAGCGCGCCGTGATCGCGACCGGACCGCTGCCGCAGGCACTGATGCCGGCGCTCTATCGCGCCGCCGATGCGCTGGTGTTTCCCTCGGTCAAGGAAGGCTTCGGCCTCGTCGTGCTGGAGGCGATGGCGAGCGGCGTGCCGGTGGTGACCTCGCGCATCGCGCCATTCACCGAATATCTCGGCGACGACGACGCCGCGTGGTGCGATCCCCACGACGCCGGCTTCGATCGCAGCAGCCATGGCGGCGGCGCTGGAACCGCAGGCCCGTGCGGCGTTCCGGACGCGCGGCTTTGCGGTCGCGGCCCGGCATGACTGGACCACGGCGGCCCGCGCCCATCTCCCGGCCTACCAAGCGCTCAGCGAGGCCGCCTATGCCTGAAATGCGCTTTCACATCCGCTGGCCCGACGGCACGCCGGAGACCTGCTATTCGCCCTCGCTGGTGATCAAGGACTATTTCGCGGTCGGCGCGGATTATCCGCTGGCGGAATTTCTGCAACGCAGCCGCACCGCGCTCGGCATCGCGAGCGAGCGGGTGAAGGCGAAATACGGCATGCCCTGCCGCCTCGCTTTGGCGCAGCTCGCCCGCATCGAGACGGCGGCCGGCGCTTTCACGGATGTGCCCGACGCGCGGGTCGCGGTCGACGGTTTCGACGAATGAACGGAGATGTCACATGAACGCTCCCCAGCCTATTCCGACCGAGCACCATTCGGTGGCGGTGATCGGCGGCGGCCAGGCCGGCCTGTCGATCAGCTGGTATCTCAAGCGCAGCGGCATCGATCATGTCGTGTTCGAGAAGCAGCGCGCCGGCCATGCGTGGCGCGCCGAGCGGTGGGACACGTTCTGCCTGGTGACGCCGAACTGGCAATGCCAGTTGCCGGGCTTTCCCTACCAGCGGGCCGGATCCCAACGGCTTCATGCTGCGCCATGAGATCGTCGACTACGTCGACGCCTTCGTGGCGTCGTTCGATCCGCCGCTGCGCGAAGGCGTCGCCGTGAAGAGCCTGCGCAGCAATCCCCAGCACGGCTTCACGCTGGAGACCACCGACGGCCTCTACGGCGCCGACCAGGTCGTGATCGCGGCGGGCGGCTATCAGATTCCGGTGATCCCGCGCTGCGCCGAGCGGCTCGATCCGGAACTCGCGCAGATCAATTCCTCCGAATATCGCAATCCGGAGCAGCTCCCGGCCGGCCCGGTGCTGGTGGTGGGCAGCGGACAATCGGGCTGCCAGATCGCCGAGGACCTGCATATCGCCGGGCGCAAGGTGCACCTGTGCGTCGGCGACGCGCCGCGGGTGGCGCGGCGCTATCGCGGCAAGGACGTGGTCGAGTGGCTGCACCTGATGGGCTATTACGACCTGCCGGTGCATGAGCATCCGCTGCGCGAGGGCGTGCGCGACAAGACCAACCATTACGTCACCGGCCGCGACGGCGGCCGCGACATCGACCTGCGCCAGCGCGCGCTGGAAGGCATGGAGCTCTACGGCCGCCTGCTCGATGTCAGCGGCGACCGCCTCATGCTCGACGACGACCTCGCCCAGTGCCTCGACCAGGCCGACCAGGTGTCGGAGAGCATCAAGACCAGCATCGACGGCTTCATCGCCAAACGTGGCATCGCGGCGCCGCGAAGAGGCGCGCTACAAACCGGTATGGACGCCGTCGCACGAGCGCGTGGAGCTCGACTACCGCGCGGCCGGCATCAGCGTCGATCGTCTGGTGCATCGGCTTTCGCACCGACTATAGCTGGCTCGACCTGCCGGTCTTCAACGGCCGCGGGCAGCCCTCTCATGTCCGCGGCGTCACGCCGCTTGCCGGCATTTATTTCCTCGGCCTGCCGTGGCTCTACACCTGGGGCTCGGGGCGGTTTTCCGGGGTGTCGCGCGACGCCGAATATCTCGCCGAGCACATCGAGGCGCGGGTCGGCCTGACCCGTGCGGAACGCGAGGACGCCCTCAACAAAGCCGCCCTCAACGAAGCCGCGATCGGGTCGTGAGCCATGAACATCCCGCTCGGCCTATTGGAGATCGACCGCATCCTGGGCGGCGGCCCGGCGGCTCCGGCGGTGTCGGACGCGACGGTGCTCGGCATGCCCCACCTCTGCCTCGGCGGCCTGTCCGAGACTTGGCTGCTGCGGGAATGCGGCCACCGCCATTGGCTCCTGCTGGCGCGGGCGGCCGGGCGCGCCGTGCCGGATTTCCGCGACTGCCGCCGGCGATCCCGTCTATGCGGCCTTCGTTGCGGTCACCGTGCGCGATGCCCGGTTCGATGCCGCGCACGAGCATGACGAACTCATCTTCGACTCGCGGCTGACGCGGATTTCGCGCACCCGGTTCATGAGCATTCACCGGCTCGCGGTGCGCGGCGGTTCGGTCGGCGAGGTCGTCATGACCTCGGTGTTCGTGAAACGGATGCAGGCGGGGCTCAACCGCTCGATCGCCCGGGTCGAGGTGTCGGGCCTGCCGCCGGTAGAGCCGGCACCCGAATTCGCCGGCTATGCCGCCATGGTCGCCGCGATGCGCCGCGGCCACTGGGCAGGAGCACTTGGGATTTGCACGCGCCGATGCGGCTGCGCTCGATCGGCTGGTCATCGATCCCTGTCCGGCCCAGGACTTCAACGGCGCGGATTTCCTGTATTTCTCGAGCTTCCAGGCGTTCGTGGACCGCGCCGAATGGGCGTTCTTGCGGCCGCAATCCGCGCGTCACGACGCGCCGGCGCGACATCGTCTATCACGGCAATATCGAGCCCGGCGACCGCGTCGCCATCGTGCTGCGCGCAGTTCGCCGCGGCGCCGGCACGCTCGGCCACTGGTGCGGCATTGCGCGGGAAGGCGACGCGGCACCGCTCGCGGATATTTTTACGCTGCGCCACGTCTGACGGCGCGTTGGCGGTCAGGGGCGGCCCCCGGCGGTCTGCTCGAAAATCAGAGCAAGTATCGACTTATCGGATGCCTTGCGCTAAAGACCCGCCGTGCCTTGAGGCGCGCATGCCTGAATATTGGCCAAGGGGTTGGACATGTCGGGCGGCGCCTTGGGCAAGTGTTTGATGTAAAAAGAAAACAAGGTGCGGGCACGGCCATCGGACTGGCAATGTCGGCGCCGTTTTGAGCCGGGACCAGGCCGTGCTGGCGTCGAAACGCGTTTCGGCGGGCAAGACCCCGTTCCGGCGGTTATGAACCGGGGTCTAATTCTATGACAGCTTTGTGGATCATCGTCCTCTGCGGGGCGCTGGGTATCGGTTACGCGGTGTGGGCGACCAAGTCGGTGATGGCGGCGGACGCCGGCAATGCGCGGATGCAGGAAATATCGGCCGCGGTGCGCGTCGGCGCGCAGGCCTATCTCAAGCGGCAATACGCCACGATCGGCATCGTCGGCGTCGTGATCTTCGCGATCGTCGGCTATTTCCTCGGCTGGCTGGTCGGCATCGGCTTTGCCATCGGCGCGGTGCTTTCGGGGCTCGCCGGCTTCATCGGCATGAACGTCTCGGTGCGCGCCAATGTGCGGACCGCCCAGGCGGCGATCAGCTCGCTCGCCGGCGGTCTCGAGATCGCCTTCAAGGCGGGCGCGATCACGGGAATGCTGGTGGCGAGCCTCGCATTGCTCGGCGTCACCCTGTATTTCGGCTTCCTCACCGGCACCTACCACTCGGCTCCGAATGACCGCACCGTCATCGATTCCATGGTGGCGCTCGGCTTCGGCGCCTCGCTGATCTCGATCTTCGCAAGGCTCGGCGGCGGCATCTTCACCAAGGGCGCCGATGTCGGCGGCGACCTCGTCGGCAAGGTCGAGGCCGGCATCCCCGAGGACGATCCGCGCAATCCCGCCACCATCGCCGACAATGTCGGCGACAATGTCGGCGACTGCGCCGGCATGGCGGCCGACCTGTTCGAGACCTACGCGGTGACGACCGTCGCGACCATGGTGCTGGCGGCGATCTTCTTCAACGGCACGCCGATCCTGTTCAACATGATGACCTTGCCGCTCGGCATCGGCGGCATCTGCATCATCACCTCGGTGGTCGGCACCTTCTTCGTCAAGCTGCCGGCCAGCCAGTCCATCATGGGCGCGCTCTACCGCGGCCTGATCGTGACCGGCGCGTTGTCGCTGGTCGGCATCGCGGTCGTCATCTCCCTCGCTGATCGGCTTCGGCGCGTTGCCGGGCGTGGCGTATACCGGCCTGTCGCTGTTCATCTGCGGCATTGCCGGGCTTGCGGTCACCGGCCTCATCATCTGGATCACCGAATACTACACCGGCACCAACTTCCGGCCGGTGCAGTCGATCGCGGCGGCCTCGGTCACCGGGCACGGCACCAACGTGATCCAGGGCCTCGCCATCTCGCTCGAATCGACCGCGCTGCCGGCGCTGGTCATCATCGCCGGCATCCTCGTCACCTATTCGCTCGCCGGCCTGTTCGGCATCGCGATCGCGGTGACCACCATGCTGGCGCTGGCGGGCATGATCGTGGCGCTCGACGCCTTCGGCCCGGTCACCGACAATGCCGGCGGCATCGCCGAAATGGCGGGGCTGCCGAAGGAAGTCCGCAAATCGACCGACGCGCTCGACGCCGTCGGCAACACCACCAAGGCGGTGACCAAGGGCTATGCCATCGGCTCGGCCGGCCTCGGCGCGCTGGTGCTGTTCGCGGCCTATAACCAGGACCTCAATTACTTCATCGCGGATGTCGCGCATCATCCCTACTTCCAGGGCGTGAAGCTCGATTTCTCGCTCAACAATCCGTACGTGGTGGTCGGCCTGCTGTTCGGCGGCCTGCTGCCCTATCTGTTCGGCGCCATGGCGATGACGGCGGTCGGCCGCGCGGCGAGCGCGATCGTCGAGGAGGTCCGGCGCCAGTTCAAGGAAAAGCCGGGCATCATGAAGGGCACCGATCAAGCCCGACTACGGCCGCGCCGTCGACCTGCTCACCAAGGCCGCGATCAAGGAGATGATCGTGCCGTCGCTGCTGCCGGTGCTGTCGCCGATCTTCGTCTATTTCGCGATCTACTTGATCGCGGGCGGCGGCGCGACGGCAAGTCCGCGGGCTTCTCCGCGGTCGGCGCCATGCTGCTCGGCGTCATCGTCACCGGCCTGTTCGTCGCGATCTCCATGACCTCCGGCGGCGGCGCCTGGGACAATGCCAAGAAATACATCGAGGACGGCCACTACGGCGGCAAGGGCTCGGAGGCCCACAAGGCCGCGGTGACCGGCGACACCGTCGGCGATCCCTACAAGGACACCGCCGGACCCGCCGTCAACCCGATGATCAAGATCACCAACATCGTGGCGCTGCTGCTGCTGGCGGTGCTGGCGCGTTGAGCGCATGCGCTCGGGTCCCACCTCCGTCATAGCCGGGCTTGTCCCGGCTATCTCGAAAATGAGGGCACGGCGGTTCCAACAATGCTTTTGGTGGCGCGGGCGCCCTTGCAATCGAGATAGCAGGGACGAGACCGGCTATGACGGCGGAGTGGTCCGCGGGCTACGTGTCGGGGGAACCGACCTCAGAACTTCGAGATCTTGAAGACGAAGGCGAGATAGTTCTGCTCGACGCCCCCTGATGGGGTGGTGCGGCCGATGAAGTCGAAGATCCGGCCGTCCTTGAGGCCGTAATCGGCAAGCCGCTGGACCCGGCGACCCTTGTCGAAATAGACCGCGACCACCCGCCGGTCGATTTCCTTCTGCGGCAGGAACGAGATCTGCTGGGAACGCTGGGAAATGTAGTAAAACACCTCGCCGCTGATGGTGGCCACCGTCGACGGCGTCCCGAGCACGATCAGAACCTGCTCCTGGGAGGCTCCGAGCGGAATTTGCTCGAGCGAGCCCTCGGCGACCATATAGCCATGCTGATAGGTCTGCACCATGCCGCCGCAACTGCTGGTGAGCGCGCCAGCAAGCAGAACGACAGCGAGCCTGACGACGGCGACGCGCTGGCCCGTGAGGCCGGCGCGGCATTCCCTGATCCGGCTCAACCCGGCATCCCCCTTGCACTCCACCGCCTGATGACCTACCCCGCGGCGGGCCTGAACACAACCGGGCGAGCGATCCACCCCACGCGCATGCTCAAGCCATGATTTTACGGTTGTTTCGCCGCCAGTTCCACCCCGGGACCATTCACACGCTCTATGGCGCCATCGTGGCACAGGCGCGTCGGCCTGAATTTTATGAAGAATTCGGCGTTGCGGATAGCGTCGAAGGACGCTTTGAGCTGATCGTGCTGCATTTGGCGGTGGTATTGCGGCGGCTCGAACGGGAGCCGCAAGGTGCGACGCTCGGGCGCGCCCTGCTCGATGCCTTCGGTCGCGACATGGATCACAATCTGCGCGAAATGGGCGTCGGCGACCTCGCCGTGCCCAAGCAGATCAAGCGCATGATGGAAGCCTTCTACGGCCGCGCCAAGAGCTATGAAAGCTGCGCTCGCCGCAGACGATCCCGCGGCCGTTGCGCAAGCCCTGGGACGCAACGTGCTTGCCGGCGGCGCAGCCGGGGATGTGGCGCGGCTTGCCGATTACGTCCGCCGCGCCGCCGGACAGCTCGATGCGGCGGATGGCGCGCAATTTCTGCGCGGCTCGCTTGCTTTTCCCGAGCCTCACGCCATTTTGGCCGGTGATGATCCCGAAGATGACGTTCGGAAGCTGAGCGAATGAACAAGCCTGAGGGGTGGCACATCCCGGTCCGCCTGGAAAATGTCCCGGATACCGGATTGCATCTCGATTTCGACGCCGACGAAGAGGTGCGGGCGAGGCTCGGCGCCGTCGCCGGGGTGCGGAGCGTGTCGCGGCTGCACGCATCGGTCGCCTTGACGCGCCATGGCGAAGGGCTGCGTGCAGCGGGGCGGGTGACCGCCGACGATCGGCCAGACCTGCGTCGTCAGCCTCGAACCCCTGGAGAACTACGTCGACGAGCGGTTCGACGTGCTGTTCGTGCCGAGTGAGGCGGTCACGGACGTTTCGGCGGTCGCCGATTCACAGCCGCGGAAGATGTCGACGACACCCGCGAGACCCTGGTCGACGGCACCGCCGATGTCGGTGCGGTTGCCACGGAGTTCTTTCTGCTCGGTATCGACCGCTATCCACGCCGGCCGGGGGCGGTGTTCGCCGTCGCCGGTCGAGGACCGCGCGGGGGACAGCCCGTTCGCTGCGCTCGCCAAGCTCAAACCCGACGGCGACAAGGCATAGGACCTCGCAGGTATTCCACCGATTTATCGGCATTCGACTGCAATTTGCTGGAATCATGCGGATTTCCGTCCTCTTCCGGATCTCGTAGGTGACCGAGCGGCGACTGTGGCAAATCCCATTTGTTTCCGCATGCCGAAGCGCTATGTTCGCGCCGCAATCGGGCGCTCGGTCGGCGGTACCGAAATCCCGACCCCCCAAGGTTGATCGATGCCACAAAACGTACGTATTGCGCTCGACGCCATGGGAGGTGATTACGGCGCGCCGATTGTCGTCGCCGGCGCCGCGATTTCGCTCGAGCGCCATCCCGACACGGAATTCATCCTGGTCGGCGACCGAACCGTCGTCGAGCCGCTGCTGGCGCCGCACCCCGCTTTGAGCGCGGCGTCGCGAATTGTTCACACCGACATCTCGGTCAAGATGAACGAGAAGCCGAGCCAGGCGCTGCGCCATGGGCGGTGGAAGTCGTCCATGTGGATGGCCATCGACGCGGTAAAAAAGGGCGAAGCCGACGCCGTGGTCTCCGCCGGCAATACCGGCGCGCTGATGGCGATGGCGAGATTTCATCTCAAGACCATGGCGGGCATCTCCCGCCCCGCGATCGCCGCGCTTGTGGCCGACGCTGCGCGGCGAATTGATCGTGCTCGATGTCGGCGCGACGATCGGGGGTGATGCCCGGCACCTGGTCGATCTCGCCACCATGGGCGGCGCCATGGCGCGGGTGCTGTTCGACCTCGAACGGCCGACCGTCGGCCTCCTCAATATCGGCGTCGAGGAGGTCAAGGGTCTCGAGGAGGTGCGCGAAGCCGGCCGCATCCTGCGGGAAGCCGCTCGGACGCGACCTCGACTATGTCGGATTCGTCGAAGGCGACGACATCGGCAAGGGAACCGTCGATGTCGTGGTCACCGAAGGATTTTCCGGCAATATCGCCTTGAAAACCGCCGAAGGAACCGCCAAACAGCTTGGCGAATATTTGCGCAACGCCATGAGCCGGACCCTGTTTGCCAAGCTCGGCTACCTGCTTGCCCGCAACGCGTTCGCGGCATTGAAGGACAAGATGGATCCACGCAAGGTCAATGGCGGGGTGTTCCTCGGCCTCAACGGCGTCGTCATCAAAAGCCATGGCGGCACCGATGCCGAAGGCTTCGCCGCCGCGGTCGATCTCGGCTACGACATGGCCCGCTACGAGTTGCAGGCGAAGATCTCGCAGACTCTGGGAAAGCAGAAGGCGGGCGAAACCCCGGTAGCTGAAAGTGTTCCATCGTGACAGTGACGCGTTCGGTCGTGCTCGGCTGCGGCAGCTACCTGCCGAGCCATGTCCTCAGCAATTTCGATCTCGCCGGCAAAGTCGACACCACCGACCAGTGGATCGTCCAGCGCACCGGGATCCGCGAGCGCCGGATCGCCGCCAGCGGCGAAGTGACCTCCGATCTCGCGCTCAGCGCCGCCCGCGCAGCCCTTGAATCCGGGCAGGTCGACCCGCGATCGATCGACTTGATCGTGCTTGCAACCTCGACGCCCGACAACACGTTTCCCGCCAGCGCAGTGTCGGTGCAGGCCGGCCTCGGCATCACCAAGGGCGCGGCATTCGATTTGCAGGCGGTGTGTTCCGGCTTCGTCTTCGGCCTGGCGGCCGCGGACGGCCTGTTGCGGACCGGCGCCTTCAGGCGGGCGCTGGTGATCGGGGCGGAGACCTTTTCGCGCCTCCTGGACTGGACCGACCGCACCACCTGCGTGCTGTTCGGAGACGGCGCCGGAGCGGTGGTGCTGGAGGCGACGCCGCAAGCGGGAAACCGCGAGGATCGCGGCATTCTGACATCGCATCTGCGCTCCGACGGCCGCCATAAGGACAAGCTTTATGTCGATGGCGGGCCGTCTTCCACCGGGACGGTCGGGCACCTGCGCATGGAAGGCCGCGAGGTGTTTCGCCATGCCGTCGCGATGATCACCGACGTGGTGGAGGATGCCTTCGCCGCGACCGGCTACTCGCGCTGCCGACATCGATTGGTTCGTGCCGCACCAGGCCAACAAGCGGATCATCGACGGTTCTGCCCATAAATTGGGCATCGCGCCGGAGAAAATCGTGGCCACCGTAGACAAGCACGGCAACACATCGGCGGCTTCGATCCCGCTGGCACTGGCGGTTGCGGTCGGCGACGGCCGGATCAAGCCGGGCGACCTGATCCTGCTGGAAGCCATGGGCGCCGGGTTCACCTGGGGTGCGATTCTGTTGCGGTGGTGATTTTCCTCGTCATTTTTTCGTGTAGCGCCCGAGCCTGATTGACCCGAGGCGTTCAAGTCCATATCCTTGAACAATAAACAAGATATTGATTGGCGTCGGGGCTGGAGGATGGCCGAAAAGACAATAACGCGTGCCGACCTCTGCGAGGCGGTCTATCAGCAGGTCGGCTTGTCGCGCACCGAATCCGCTGCGCTGGTCGAGCTTGTCCTCAAGGAGATCACCGATTGCCTCGAACGCGGGGAAACGGTGAAGCTCTCTTCGTTCGGCTCCTTCGTGGTGCGCAAGAAGGGCCAGCGGATCGGCCGCAATCCGAAGACGGGTACGGAAGTGCCAATTTCGCCGCGACGGGTTATGGTGTTCAAGCCCTCGGCGATTCTCAAGCAACGCATCAACGGTGGGTCGGACGTGAACGGTGGCGGGGCGGACGGCCACGACGGGTAATCGCCGCCACCGTCCCGATAGAGACCCGACAGAAACCCGACAGAGAGGCGGCTTTGAACAAGGCGCCCGACGCGTTTCGTACGATCAGCGAAGTCGCGGACGATCTCGATCTGCCGCAGCATGTGCTGCGGTTTTGGGAGAGCCGGTTTCCGCAGGTCCGGCCGATGAAGCGTGGCGGCGGCCGGCGTTACTATCGTCCGGAAGACATAGACCTGCTGCGCGGCATTCGTCACCTGCTCTACGGCGAGGGCTACACCATCCGTGGCGTGCAGCGCATCCTGCGCGAGCAGGGGTTGCGCACCGTGCAATCGGTGGGGCAGGGGCGCGTGGTGACCCTGCCGGAGCCGTCGCGGGAGGACGGTGTAGAAGCCGATCCGGAGATCGAAGCCGGGCCGGGCATCCGCAAATTCCCGCCGCGGCCGTCAGCGCCGCCGCGGAGGGGGCGCTTGGCGCGCGCGACGCTGAAGACGCTGCCGATGACGGCTACGCCGGCTCGCACCGGTCCGCCGGCACGTTGCTGCAGCGCGATGGCGCGGACGCTGATTTAGACCGGCGCGCCGAGGTGGCGGCGGATATGATGCCGGCTGGCGTCGCGCCCGCCGACTTAGCCGCCGACTTGGTGTCCCGATTTGGCGCCCACCCATTTGGCGCCCACCCACTTGGCGCCGGAGACGGCCGTGCCGGTGTTCGCGGGACTTGCGCCGGCGGACCTCGATCGCCTCAAGGCGGCGTTGCAGCGGCTCGAAGAATGCCGCCGCCTGCTCGGGGCGCTGGCGGCCCGGGCTGAAAGCCGGCCGCAACGAACGCATACATTGCAACGGTTTAGCATCGCCCGGGGCCGCGCTCAGACGGCATTGATTTCGCACATTATCTTGCCCGAATGGGGTGCTACCGCCACGCCCTGGGTTTCATCAGTGGGGAAAGGGCGGGAACCATGAACAAGATAATGACCGTTGCCACCGTGGCGGCAGGCATCGTGGCGGCAGGCATAGGCTTGGCGCCAATCGCAGCCGGGGCGCAGGAACGTGCGGGTGACGCCGCGCTGGGTGCGCTCTCCGGCGCCCTGGTCGGGGGGCCGATCGGCTTGGTCGCGGGGGGCGTCGTCGGCTTCACGGCGGGGCCGTCCATCGCACGAAGTTGGGGACTGCGGCACCGCCACTACCGCGCGCGCCGCACCGCCAGCCGTCAAGGCAACAACTACCGGTGACGTGAGGCAGTCCGCTCGCCGGGCATGTTCAAAGGGAGAAATACGACCCATCGCGGACGTTTATGCGTACTGCGGACCTCTATGCGTACTGAACGACGGACAAGAGGTTGCCGTCCGGGTCTCGGAACCAGACGACCCTGGTTCCATCGGGTGCCCGGCAGACGCCACGCTCATCATGCTGGAAATTTGGGAAGCGCTCCGCCTTCAGCGCGCGCTTTTCGAATTCGTCGACGATGCTGTCGATATCGTCCACCGCGAAGCCGAGCACGGTGTGAGCGGACGGTTCGGTCGACGGGACCGGCGATACGCGCAGGTCCCCGCCGCCCACGTCGTAGACCAGCGCTCCGTGTGATTCTCCCTTGAGCTTCAGGCCGAGGCGTTCGCTGTAGAAGACTTGGGCGCGAGCCATGTCCGCCGTCCAAACCAGCGTCTGCAATCGCGCTGAGCCAAGCATGCCGATCCCCCTCGTTTGATTTTGGGATGATTGAACCTACCGAACGCCAAGGCCTGATGACACGCATTCACGGTAGGGTGAGGGGTGCATTGTGGGGTGAAATTGCATCCTCCGTCAATGGCGCTATCGTCCGTGCCGAATAGTCCCCGATCGCAGTGACTTTGCACAGGAGCTTTCGCGATGAACCGTCACTTGGGCAACGCAAGTCGCTTGGGCAACGCAAGTCGCTTGGGCAACGCAAGACACGTCGCTGCATCGGCAGTGCTAACCGCATTCTGCCTGATCGCCGTTGTGCCGGCCGGACCGGCGCAGGCGCAAGCGCAGATCTCACCGCCTTGAAGCGGGACTACCGGCGCCCGCCTCCCATCGCGATCGAGAATCCGGCGCTGGTCGACCTCGGCCGCGAGCTGTTCTTCGATCCGCGCATCTCCGCGTCCGGCAAGACCGCCTGCGCGAGTTGCCATACGCCCGCGCTCGGCTGGGTCGTGGCCGACGCCCGGCCCCGCAACGATTCCGGCAAGCCGACCTCGCGCAAGTCGCAGCCGCTGATCGGTCTGGGCCACGCCGGAAATGCGCCGGTCGGCTGGGACGGACGCAGTGCCACCCTCGAAGTCCAGGCGAAAGCGTCGATCGCCACGGGGTCGATGTCGATGCGCGAAACCGACACGCCGGTCAAAGTCGAAACCATCGAGGAACGCGTCAGGTCGGCCCCTGGATATGTCGCGAAATTCAATGCGGCCTTGCCCGGCAAGCCGATCGATGTCGATGCGATCGCCCAGGCCGTAGCCTCCTTCGAGCGCACCATCGAGCCGGGACCCGCTCCGTTCGATCGCTGGGTCGGCGGAGACGAGGCCGCGCTTTCGCCGTCCGCCAAGCGCGGCTTCGCGGCGTTCACCGGCAAGGCGGGATGCGCGGCCTGCCACAGCGGCTGGAAATTCACCGACGATAAATTCCACGACATCGGAACCACGACCACCGATCCCGGACGCGGACGGGAGGTCAAGGACGACACCCTGAACTTCGCGTTCAAGACCCCGACGCTGCGCTCGGTGGCGCTGCGCGCGCCGTACATGCACGACGCCTCGGTGGCGACCCTCGGCGACGTGGTGAAACTCTACGAAAAGGGCGGTATCGCGCGCCCCAGTCGCTCTGCCCTGTTAATTCCATTGGGATTGACCGACC
>CAVVCE010000164.1:0-7577 GCA_963746235.1 uncultured Alphaproteobacteria bacterium | reverse complement strand
CAGTTCGTCGGGCGCGGCCAAGTAGTAAATCACGTAATCACGGTGAGACAAAGCGCGCAGGCCAGGCGCCAGTTGCTCACGTGCCGAGCCCATCTCGGGAAACTGCCGTAACGGTTCAAACTTGGCGGTGATCTGCCACACAAAGGTATCGGCGGCGAACCCTCGGCGATGAAGGCCCAAATATCGGCCAGGTCGGCCGAGGCCGTATCGGTTATGCGGAGCGGGAGTTGCGGCCGGCTAATCGACGTTTCCCCTGCTTGATAATTGCATCGGCGTGGAAAGACTTCATCCGCCCGGCTTTTACGTCGGCCATGCCTTTGTCGATTTCGCCTTTCAGTTCAGCCATGGCCTGCTTACGGAACGATTGATTTAGTTCCCAATCTCGCAGTGCCTCACGGATCACCTCGCTGTGCGAAGCATATTCGCCTTTGGCGACCACGGCTTTGATGCGCTCGGCCTGATCTTCGGTCAGAGTGATGGTCATGCGTTCCATAGCGACACCCTCGAATTTCGATGCGGATTGTAATACAATTTCATACTTAATCATACTCACCACATGCAGAACCTGTAGGCGGGGCGAGGAACGTGCAACGAACCGTCCGATCAAAAGGCCTCTACACCGCCCCGCCCCGCGCTCTGCGCAGACGCACATAGAGCGCGCCTTCGCCGCCATGGCCGACGTGGGCTACGTCGAAGCCGAGGACGCAGACGCGGAATTCCGCCAGGCCGAGCCACAACGGCACCTGGCGCCGCAGCACGCCGCGCTCGCCGCGCGCCACCGCGCCGGCGCTCCCCTTGCCGGTGATGACGAGCACGAACTTCGCCCCCTCCGCCTGGTAGCGGTGCAGGAAGTGCAGCAGGGCATCGTGGGCCTGCGCCTGGGTCATGCCGTGGAGATCGATGCGTCCACCGATCTCGGTCTTGCCGCGGGCGAGCTGCTGTTTCTCCCGCCGCGCGATCGCGATCGCCGATGCCGGCGGCTTGGGATGGGGGGCCGCGGCCGCCGGCGGATGATCTGCTGCCGCTCGCTTGACCGGCCTTGCGCTTTGCGGCGGCAGTTTCGGCGACGACAGTTTCGGCGGCGACAGTTTCGGCACGGCGGCCATCGGCACCCGCTTGCCGGCGCGCAGCGGCTTGATCGACCGTGCCACCACCGCCCACAGGCGCTCTTCCTCCTCGGTCAGGCGGCGCCGGCCGGCGCGGGTCGTGGCCGGCCAGATCATGCGCTCGACGGATTTCTTCTCGCTCATCGTCCGTAGCGCCGCGAACGCCGCGGCCCCTCCGCCGCGGCCAAAGGCGGGCTCGCGGCGGGTCCGGAGGCGGGGACGGCGACCGGCAGTGGCGGAGGCTTCACCGGCGGCAGCGGCATTTTCGCGCCGGCCGCGGAGGGGTCGAGCTCGCGCGGCAGCAATATGGCGAAGCGCCCGGCCTGCCGGATGCGGCCCGCCACCTGGCCGGCTTCGTCGCCGGCGCCGAAAAAGAGGTCGGCGCGGGCCGGCCCGACGATCGCCGAGCCGGTGTCCTGCGCGATCATGATGCGGCGGAACGGCGTCTGGCTGCGCGGGCTCGCGAGCGGCAGATCGGCCTCGATGAAGAACGGCGTGCCGTAGACATGCAAGGCCTTGTCCACCGCGATCGAACGCCCCGCCGACAGCGGGATGCCCTGGGCGCCGATCGCCTCGGTATCGTCGTTCAATCCGAGGATGCGGAAGAACACCATCGACCGGTTCTGCCGGCGGACATCCTTGGCCTCCTCGGGGTTGTCGTGCATCCATTCGCGGATGCGCTGCATCGACATTTCCTCCCGCGGCACCAGGTTGCGCTCGATCAGCACCCGTCCGACCGGCACATAGGAAAAGCCGTTATGGGCGGCGTAATTGATACGCAGCAGGGCGCCGTCCTCGAGCCGGACCCGCGCGGAACCCTGGATCTGGATGAACAACGCCTCGGTGGCGCTGCGCAGCCAGCAGATTTCCAGGTGCTGGCCGTCGAGCGCGCCGTCCTCGATCTCGCCGCGATCGTAATACGGCACGAGCTCGCCCTCCGCCGTGCGGCGCAGGGCGCGGCCGGTATTGGGAAACGGGGCGCCATCGGGCACGCCCGGCGCCACCAGGTCGTGCGGCCGGCGGTACAACGGCACCGTGAACTCCCGGGTCGGAAACCGCGACCCATCGACGATCGGCTCGTAATAGCCGGTCAGGAAGCCGGCGGAATCGCCGAGCTTGCGGATTCGCACGGGAACGAAATTCGTCTCGAAGAACTGCCGCGCCGCCTGCGTTTCGAGCGCCCCCGCCTTGACCGCGCGGGCGCAGACCTGGTCGAGCGCGGTGCGCACCGGACGGGCGTCGCCCGCGGCGGCCGGGGGTGCCGGACGAGCCGGCTGGCTGCGCGCCGGATGCACGCGCGCGGCCTGCAAGCGAAAGGCATTGGAGCGCACGATCGGACGGCAGCTCGCATAAAACGTCGCAAAGGCGCGGGCGTGATCGTCGCCGGCCCAGCCGTCGAGATCGTCCCAGCCGGCCGGCTCCAGCGCGGCATTGGGGATTGTCAGCGGCCCGGGGCCCGGATCGGCCACTGGGCGCGCCGCAGGCGCGGTCGCGTGAGGGATCGAGCCGGTCACGGCCTGGCGCGGCTCATACGGCGCATAGCCGGGCGGCGCCATCATCCGTCGCCGCGATGGCGATCGCCAGCGCCGCCGGCAGGGAGAGCAAAAGACCTCGCAGCGGCTGGCACCTGGGCTGGCACATGGGCTGGCACCTGGGCTCGCACATATGGGCTGGCCTTCCGGTCAGCCGCCGGCTTCGGTTGCGACCAGCTTCCAATTGGGATCGCGCGAGGTGGCATCGCGGGCGAAGGTCCAGACATCGGTGACGCTGGTCACCTTGTCGGCGCTGCCGTCGATGACATTGCCGCTGCGGTCGCGGGTCGCGGATACCAGTTGGGACACGAATCGCAATGTGATCTGGGCGGTCTTGCCGCGCAATTCGGCAGCAGTGATCTCGGCCACGTCGATCGAGACGAACCGGGTCTCCGCCGTCTCGCCGCGCCCTTCGCGCTCACGAATCACGGCATCGAACCCGTCGAACACCTCGCGTGCGAGGAGATCCTTCAGCGCGCGGCGGTCGCCCTCGGCATAGGCGGTGACGATCATCTCATAGGCCGAGCGGGCGCCGGCGATGAAATGCTTGGCATCGAAGCCATTGTCCACCGCCACGATGGCGTCGAGGCCCCGCGCCACCGCCGACCCGGCCGGCGCGATCCCGGCATAGCGATCCACCGGCTCCTTGGCATCGATGGGCTTGGCCGGTTCGGCGGTCCGCGGCGGCAATGGAATCACCTTGTCGTTTGCCGCATTGCGAACCGGATCGGGCGCCGAATAGGGGTCATAAGGCGGCCGTTCCCGGCCGGTCCGCTGGCCGAGCACACTGCGCAGCCGCAGAAAGATGAATACTGCCAGCGCCAGGAAGATGATGGTGTAAATGTCGAACACGTCTATGCTTTCGCGGCTGCCGCAGTGCGCGCTGCAGCGCCTGTTGAGCTCAATCCAGTTCCTCCATACCGTCGCCGTATATGTAATGTAGGAAACTGGCGAAGTTGTTCCAGGGTCACGTTGTTCCAGGATCACGTTGTTCCAGGATCACTCGGCTGGGCGCTTGTTTGCAAGCTTAGACGATCGAACAGCTTGCGCCAACAGGGCGCCACCTGGATCTCCCATAGTGGAAAAGCGTTGATGAACCAACATCGCGCCGGAAAAGAGGCCATATACCGTTCGGGGGCGGCGCACGGGCTAGGATTTTGAGCCGATGCAACTCGTCAAGTGGATCGCCACCGGCCTGCTGGTGCTGCCGCTGGCTGAAATCGCAGCATTCATCGTGGTCGCAAGCCTGGTCGGATTTACCACGGCGCTCGGCTTGGTGATCCTCATCTCGGTGCTGGGGGTGCTGGTGCTGCGCCACACCGGCGGCGGCGCCGTCGCCCGCCTGCGCACCGCGGCGGGCCGCAGCGAAATCCGCGGGATCGCCCTGGACGGCCCCGGCGCCGGCACTGCGCTCGGTGGAATTCTGATGGTTATTCCGGGGTTTATCACCGGCATCCTGGGCCTGTTGATGGTCATGCCGGCGACCCGGGACTGGCTCGCCGGGACGACGCTGCGGCATTTCACGCAGCAACGCCGGGCACCCCCGCCGGGCACCATCGACCTCACGCCGGAGGAATGGCGCCCGCTGCCCGATCCGGAGTTGCCGCCGCGCCGGAGCCGCCGCAAGCCCTGACGGCGCGATCCGAACCGATGCTCCCCGCGGTTTGGCAGCGGTTTGGCAACGGTTTGGCATGTCGCCTTGTTCGGCCGGATCGCCTGTGTTAGCCACACGGCAAATCGGTGGACGCGCATCGCTGGCAGGCGGAGGGGAACGGAAATGGCAAGTTCGACGAACGGCGGCAGTGCGGCCGACGAGGCAGCAGCGCAGCCGAACCTCGGCGTGATCGCGCAATACATCAAGGATTTTTCGTTCGAGAATCCGAATGCGCCGAATTCCCTGATGCAGCCGCAACAACAGCCGCAGATCGCCATTCAGATCAACGTCAATCCGAACCAGCTTTCGACCACCGATTTCGAGGTGGAGCTCAAGATCGAAGGTAAGGCCGAGCTGACCGGCACCGTGCTGTTCGCGTTCGATCTCAACTATGCCGGCGTGTTCCGGCTGACCAACATCCCGCCGGAAAATCTGGCGCCGCTGTTGATGATCGAGTGCCCGCGGCTGCTGTTTCCGTTCGCCCGCGAACTGATCGCCAGCGCCATCTCCAACGGCGGTTTCCCGCCCCTGATGTTGCAGCCGATCGATTTCGTCGGGCTCTATCAGCGGCGCCTCGCCGACATGCAGACCCAGCAGGCGCCGACCCAGGCGTAGGCAGGCGCGCGGGTCGAGCGAGGGCGTTAGGCCTTTCGGGCGGCGGCGCAGCTTGCTAAGGTTACCGGGAGGGACGGTTCGGGCGGGGCGGGGTGGCCGCGGGTCCGGAGCATCCCAATTTTGGGAACACCGATGAAGCCCGCGCTCATCCTGAAGTCGGTGCGCAGTCTGCGCAACGTGGTGGCGACGAATTTCAATCGTGCCCGCGACCGCGAATTCATTCCAAAATCCGCGATCTCGCTGGGTATCGAGACATCGAGCCTGTGCAACCTGGAATGCCGGTTCTGCGCCTATGTCAAGAAGCAGAGCCCGAAGGTGTCGATGAAGGACGAGTTCTTCAGGAACTGCATCGCCCAGGCCCTCGAAATGGGGTACCGCCGGTTCGACCTGACGCCCTGCACCGGCGACGTTTTCATGGACCGCGGCATCTTCAACAAGCTCGGCCACATGGAGAGCCATCCGGAGGTGCTGAGCTACAGCTTCTTCACCAATTTCACCATTCCGAAGGCCCAGGACGTGAAACGCCTGTTCGACCTCGGCAAGCTGTCCCACCTCGCCATCAGCATCTACGGCTACGATGCCGAGACCTTCGTCGCCATCACCCAGTCGACCGAGAAGGTGTACCGCCGCCTCGTCTATAATCTCGAGACCTTCCTCGGGCAGTTCGAGCGCCGCAAATTCGGGCTGCACATCTCGCTGCATCCGGGAGTGGCGTCGTTGCGCGGCCGCAGCAGCGAGATCACGCGGCTGCTCGACCGCTTCCGCAAGGCCGGCGTAACGGTGAAGGTCTCCAAGGGCGTCTACAACAACTGGGGCGGCTACGTCACCAATGACGACGTTCACGACCTGCCGATCGACATCGCCGGTCCCGGGCTGATTTACAAGAACGGCGCCTGCGTGCGGCTCTTCACCACCGTCCAGATCATGGCCACCGGCATCGTCAACGGCTGTGCCTGCCGCGACGCCGACGCCACCTTGCGCCTCGGCGACCTCAAGGATGCGCCGCTGCGCGACATCATCTCCAGCCGCAACCCCGCCTACATGGCCTTGATCGAAGAGCAGCAGCAGGGGAATTTCCGCCCGGTCTGCCAGAGCTGCGACATGTATGCGAGCATCTACCACAAGAGTTCGGCCTACCGTAAAGAGGGCGTCGATCTGGAGACGCTCGCGCAATTCAAGACCCGCCTGGGCTGAAACCGGGCGCGTCCGGCCGCCACAGCGCCGGCTTTGCGACACCTCCACCACCGTACCAATGTCGCCGCCGCAGCCGTCGCTCGCAGGAAATCCTTGCGCGTGGTGCCCGCGTGCAGATCGTTTCGGCGGCGGCGTAGATCGTTCGTGGCGGTCGGATGCACGGCCGGTGGGCCAAGGGGAACAGGGGAAGCCGACGCCTCGCTTGATTTTTGTGGCAAAATGTCGATATGCGATGCAGCAAAAGAGCCTTTTCCCGGGGAACTGTTTCATGACGGACACTGCCGCCAACAATACTGCCGCCAACAACAATCTGGCCTCCGACGCCGAGACGATGGCTTCGCCCGCGACCGATCCGGCACCGGAAACGGCGGCGCTCGCCAGGGAGGTCGCCGAATTGAAGGACAGGGTGTTGCGCACCCTGGCCGAGATGGAAAACCTGCGCCGCCGCACCGAGCGCGAGATCGCCGATGGCCGTGCCTATGCCATCACCGGCTTTGCCCGCGATCTCGTCGGTGTCGCCGACAATATCCGCCGCTCCCTCGATGCGGCGAGCGATGCGGGCGTCGTCCTGGACGGCCCCGCCAAGGCGCTGGTCGACGGGGTGGAGTTGACGGAGCGCGAGCTGCTCAAGGTGCTGGAAAAGAACGGCGTCAAGAAATTCGACCCCCAGGGTTCCAAATTCGACCCCAATCTCCACCAGGCGATGTTCGAGGTGCCCGATGCCAAGGTGCCCTCCGGCTTCGTGGTGCAGGTCATCCAACCCGGCTACATGATCGCCGACCGGGTGCTCAGGCCCGCTTTGGTCGGGGTCTCCAAGGGCGGCCCCAGGACCGCGCCGACGCCCTCCGCGAGCGGTGCGGCGGCGGGCGGCGGGACGGGAAAGTAGGGAGCCGTCCGGGTTTACCGGTACTTTACCCCGCCGTGCTAGCCCCTGCGGATGAGCCTCTCCGCGCCTGCAACTGCTCTGCCCGCCGACGACATCTACAAGAAGATGGCGGTGGCCGCGACGGTGTTCGCGGTCATCTTCGAGGCCGGCTATCTCGCCACCTCGGCGCCGCCCTATGACCGGTTCGGCTACCTGATCGGCCGTGATTTCGTAAGCACCTGGATGGGTGCGCACAGTGCGCTCGCCGGCGGCCCCGCCGCGTGGTTCGATTTCGACACTTACAACGCAGCTCTGGCGGCGCGATTCAATCCGGCATTTCCGCACCATAGCTGGTCGTATCCGCCCCATCTGCTGCTGCTGATCTGGCCGCTGGCCTTCCTGCCCTATTTGCCGGCCTATCTGGTGTGGTGCGCTCTCGGCATGGCGCTCTATGTGCTGGCCGCGAGCGAAGGTGGGCGGCGCCGGGAGCGGCTGTTCATGCTGGCGGTCGCGCCGGCGGCCTGGCTCAACATCTTTACGGGCCAGAACGGCTTCCTGACCGCGGCGCTGATGATCGGCGGTCTCGCCCAGCTCGGCTGGTTTTGTGTGTG
>CAVVCE010000163.1:0-6210 GCA_963746235.1 uncultured Alphaproteobacteria bacterium | reverse complement strand
GTTTTTATGTTGCTTGACTCGTCGTCTTGCTCCGCGCCGGGAGCGACGGGGGGCGCGGTCGTGGGGGAATGAAACCCGGCCGCGCGCCCGGAGCGAACAGAGGCGGCAGCGCACGACCTCCGAAGCCGAAAAATTGCCGTGGCGGCCTGCAAAAATTGTCGCCGTGCCCCGCAAGGTTCGCAATCAATTCGTCGGTGATGTCGACTTCGACGACAGGCTGCTTGGCACTGGCCCAGAACTTCCTCACGGCTTCCCGGGTCTGATCGCCCAACTTGCCGTCGATGCGGCCCGTGAGGCAATCGAGCCGCCGGAGTTCGACCTGCGCCTTCCTTATCTGTTCGGGCGAATTGGCCGGCGCGCTGGCCGCGGGCGCCTGGCTTGGCTCGATGGCCCCTCCACCCCCCTCTGAAGCATTCTGCGCGAGTTGGATCATACGGCCCGCAGCAACAGCGCCCGCGGGCAGCGTGCATAGCGAAATTGCAATCGCAGCCACTCCGGTCCGCCAGAAACAGCCGTACATCGTCGGTATCTCGTACCTCATATTCGCGTCGCTTGCCGCAACAGTTGATGGCGGACTTTTAATGCCGATACGGTCGCGGAGCAATCAGCCTTCGGCATGCAGCTCTCGGCCCCGGGTGAAGTCTTGCTTTGCAATGGCGCCGCCATGTGGGCCGCCATGTGGACAGTTGAACGGTCGATTGCATTTTCGCCTCTGATCCGCTCCCGAGATGGCCACAGCGATGCCCCGATGTGTTATGTTTTTGGCTCCTTGGCGACAGGCTGGGTCACCCCATGAATTTCGTTCGGGACGTTTGGGCGGTGCTTTTGATCCTGATCTCGACCGCGATCATGGTGGCGATCGGTGTCGTGGCGATCGGCGTCGTGGCGGCGAAGGCCCGCGATAACGGACAGTGGGCGGACGCGCCGGAACATATTCGCCAGTGGTTCCGGTCGCTCAAGCAGCCCGACCATCCGCGCCAGTCCTGCTGTGGCGAGGCGGACGCCTTCCAAGCCGACAGCTTCGAAGCCGAGGGCGACCACTATGTTGCGATCATCACCGACGGCAAGGGCGAGATTCCGAACGGCACGCGCATCCCGGTGCCCAACCAAAAGATGAAGTGGGACGCTGGCAATCCCAGTGGGCACGGCATCATCTTCATCGGGCCGCAGCGACAGGTGTATTGCTACGTAACGCCGGGCGGGCTGTGAACCGAAGCTCCAGAGGTCGAGCACGGGAGCAGCCTGCCCGGCGGATTCCGCGGCCGCAAACGCGGATCGCCATTCCGGTCGCCGGCAGATCAGTTCAACCGCCGCGACCCCGGCGCCGGAACGTCGTCCTCGCCCTGGAGGGCGATCGGGCTGGCATGATGGTGGATCATCCGCCAGGCGCCGCCGATGCGCCGGAACCAGTTCGACGCCGCGAACGGCGTTGCCCCGACGATCTCGACGCACAGCACCCGCGCCTCGTCGCCCGCGACCATCGCCGTGGCGTCGTGAAATTCGATTCGCTCCATAGCGGGGTTGCGAAGGATGTTGCGCCAGGATTCGAGCACCGCCGGACGCCCGACCAGCACCGGCCAGCCCGGATGCACGCAAGACACCTGCTCCTCCGCCCAGATGCGGCTCATGGCAGCAAAATCGCCGCTGGCAAATGCGCGGTAATAGGCCGCGTTCGCGCCGAGAATCTCGTCTTGCTCGCCCATGCCCGCGAACGCCGCCCGCCCCCGCGCAAACCGTCACTGCCCGGTGGCACCGGAAATCTTGGCCACCTGCGCCCATTTCTCGATGTCCTTGCGCAGGAAGGCGTCGAACTCCGCCGGCGACATCGTCATCGGAGTCGCACCCTGGCGGTCCCATGCCGTCTTCATCTCGGGCCGGCTGATCGCCTTGTTGATCTCGGCATTGAGCTTGTCGACGATCGGCTTGGGCGTTCCCGCCGGCGCCATGATGCCGATCCAGATGGTCGCCTCGTAGCCGGGCACGCCGGCTTCCGCGATGGTGGGAACGTCGGGCAGCACCTTGGACCGCGTCAACGCGCTGGTGCCGAGCGCGCGCACCTGCCCGGCCTGCACATTGGGCGCCATGGTGGTGATGGCGTCCATCATCATCTCGACATGGCCGGCGATGACGTTGTTGCGCGAATCCCCGGCTGCCTTGTGAGGCACGTGCAGGATGTCGGTCCCGGTCATCGCCTTGAACAATTCGGCGCCCATGTGATAGGGCGTGCCGGCACCGGCCGAAGCGTAGTTGAGCACGCCCGGTTTCGCCTTGGCGAGCGCGATGAATTCCTTGAGATCCTTGGCCGGCACCTTCGGATTGATCACCATCACCAGCTCGGAATAATTGAGCGGCGCCACCGCCACGAAGTCGCGCATCAGCGCATAGGGCTTGTTGGGAAACAGCGACTCGTTCGCCGTCAGCGTGTTCGAGATGGTCAGCAGCGTGTAGCCGTCAGGGGCGGATTTGGCCACCGCGTCGGCGCCGATCATCGAGGCGGCGCCGGGACGATCCTCGACCACGACCGACTGCTTGAGTTGCTCGGAAAGATATTGGGCAAGCTGGCGGCTGAACACGTCGCCCGGTCCGCCGGCGCCGAACGGCGCGATGATTTTGATCGGACGCGCGGGATAATCCTGCGCGTCCGCCGGAACGGCGAGTGCGGCGAAAGCGGCTAACGCAATGGCGGCGTCGAGTAATCGCGACATTCGCGTGGCTCCGGGATATGCGACAGATGGAGCCAGTCTAGCGCGGATGCTGCGCAAGTGGAATGAATTCAGCGACGCCAGGCGGTCCCGAGGTCCAGGACCTGTCCGTTCGCGAACGTCAGCGGGCGGATCGAGAACGCCCCGACCCGCCCGCTGAAATCTTCCTAATCGACTTGTACCGGCCGTCCGCGCCGGCGAACGATCCGCCGCGAGCGGCCGTCCGACTATTTGAGGTTGGCGAGGGCCGTCATGTCGACCGAGAACTTGGCGATGAAAGCCGAGCCGCACCAGTTGGAGCCAGGCGCCGGAAATGGATTGATCGGGGTGGTCGCGACGCCGCTCGCGGTGTGATCGCTGGTGAACGCGTTGCAATCG
The DNA here is from genome assembly GCA_963746235.1 of uncultured Alphaproteobacteria bacterium. Taxonomy (GTDB): domain Bacteria; phylum Pseudomonadota; class Alphaproteobacteria; order Rhizobiales; family Xanthobacteraceae; genus JAJPKK01. The sequence goes on along the minus strand of CAVVCE010000163.1, from coordinate 3,130 downwards.
CCCTTGCTCAGGTTGGTGTCGAAATAGCGCAGGTCGAGCGTGAAGACCTTGTAGGTGAAGCCGAGGCCGACATCCCAGTTGGTGTAGCTCTTGTACGGAATGCCGCCTGGGAAGGCGCCGCCGCAAGCACCGTTCACCTGGGTGCAATAGAAGGCATCGCTGGTGCCGAGAAACCAATGCCCGACGTCGCCGGAGATGAAAACGCCGACATCCTTCGGAAGGGGGGCATTCGGAATGATGTATTTGGCGGTGCCGGCAACATAAGTGCCATCAGCGCCGGAGTTCAGCACGTCGGGCGAGTAGATATACGCTGCCGCCGAAGGAGAAATTGTCGTTCACCGTATAAGTGGCCTTGGCGTATCCTTCGTAGAAGCTCACGTTCTGCTTCACGACGTTCCCGTTGGGCAGGGGTCCCTGGAGGGAGCAGCCTCCGCCGCCCACCGCGAGGTCATTGAAGCACTGGCCACCGGGATAGCCGTAGTACCAGATGCCGAAATCGAGCGCGAGCTTGTCGAAGGTCGGCCGGATACCGCCATACACGTCGAGTTCCATCGAGGCGCGATTGGGAAAGTCGATGCTCTCGCCAGCGACGCCGGCATAAGCCTGCAGGCTCGAAGTGATGTTGTACCGCGGCTCAAAATAGGCTGCAACCGAGGGCTTGTGGGCCGATTGTGAAATGCCGCGGAAGTTGTAATCCGACATCAGCCCCGAGCCGAATGCGAAATCCCAGGGGCTCGGCGGCGGCGCCGCAGGGGCCGCCTTGAGATCGGCCGCCAATCCCGCAGTGGTCGACGCCGCAAAAGCAAGTATCGCAAGAGCTGCAACTTTTTTCATCGATTTCCCCATCCCATGTCAAAGAGCCATGCCGTCACGCATGACGGCCCCGGCTCGCCCCCTCGCCTTGCCCACCCGCGCCCCGACTGCGCTTCCCTGGCGGACAAATCGCGAATTCGATGTCACATTAGCGCAAGTGAGGGGGCTGACTCGCAAGATTATTTTCTACTCAATTGATGACTTCTTGGGCAAAAATCCAGAAAATTAAATTCGTTGTATTTCGGCAACAGCCGCATTGGGTCGAAAAACTCCGCAATTTCAATTCTCCGGCGTGTTTTCAGAGTTGGCACATAGCTTGAATTCCCCGCGTGGGGGCAATGCCGGCAATCGGCAAAGCTCGTCACCGACGCGCACGCGTCTGCAAGCCCAAAGGGAATCAAATTCATGAAACTCGTCATGGCGATAATCAAGCCATTCAAGCTCGACGAGATCCGGGACGCGCTTACCGGCGTCGGCATCCACGGGTTGACCGTCACCGAGGCCAAGGGCTACGGGCGCCAGAAGGGCCACACCGAGATTTACCGCGGCACCGAATACACGGTGAACCTCCTGCCCAAGCTCAAGATCGAAGTCGCAGTGGCTGCGGATCAGGTCGAGAAGGTCACCGCTGCCATCATCGGCGCTGCAAAAACCGGCGAAATCGGCGACGGCAAGATATTCGTGATGGCGCTCGACCACGCCGTCCGCATACGCACCGGTGAAACCGACGAGACCGCTCTTTAAGAACCGCAACAACCGCCTACGGGCAGGAATATCACATGACGACCAGGAAACCGACCCGTGGGGGGCTTGCGGCTCTCGTCTTCGGGCTTCTCATTGCGCTCTTTGTGAGCGCGCAGTTCTTTGCGCCCACTTACGTTCATGCCCAGGCGCCGGCAGCCGGGGCGCCAGCCGCTGAAGCTCCCGCCGCCGCGGAACCTAGCCCACCCGCATGCGACGCCAAGATCACCATGAATTGCACGCCGAACTCCGGCGATACCGCCTGGATGCTCACCTCGGTGGCGCTGGTCCTGATGATGACCATCCCCGGCCTCGGCCTGTTCTACGGCGGCATGGTGCGCAAGAAGAACGTCGGCGACACCGTTATGGCGAGCTTCGCCATCACCTGCCTCATCACGGTGATCTGGGCGATCTGCACCTATTCCATGGCGTTTACCGCCGGCACGCCGTTCATCGGGGGACTCAGTCGGGCCTTCCTGCAGGGGATCGTGAGCGACATCGCCAAGGGCATCGGCAATCCCAGTCCGCTGGCGCCGACCATTCCCGAGATGGTCTATATCTGCTTCCAGATGACCTTTGCGATCATCACCCCGGCGCTGATCGCCGGTGCGTTCGCCGAACGGATGAAGTTCTCGGCGATGCTGTGGTTCATCGGGCTGTGGGCGATCCTCGTCTATGCGCCGGTCGCCCATTGGGTGTGGGGACCGGACGGCTTCCTCAATTCCGCCAACAGCGACGCCATCGTCAAGGTGCTGGACTTCGCCGGCGGCACGGTGGTGCACGTCAATGCCGGCGTCGCCGGCCTGATGGCGGCGCTGATGCTCGGCAAGCGCAAGGACACCGGCCCCGCCCACAACATGGTGTTGACCTTCATCGGCGCCTCGCTGCTGTGGGTCGGCTGGTTCGGCTTCAACGCCGGCTCGGCGGTGACCGCCGGAATGCAGGCCGGCATGGCCATGGCCGTCACCCAGATCGCGACCGCGGCGGCGGGACTGTCCTGGATGTTCGTCGAATGGGCGATGCGCGGCAAGCCGACGGTCGTGGGCATTTGCTCCGGAGCAGTCGCCGGCCTCGTCGCCATCACGCCGGCCTCGGGCTTCGTCGGACCCGCCGGCGCGCTGGCGATCGGCGCCATCGCCGGCATCGTGTGCTATTGGGGGGCCACCGGCCTCAAGCACGCATTCGGCTATGACGATGCGCTCGACTGCTTCGGCGTCCATGGAATCGGTGGTGCGGCAGGTGCGATCCTCACCGGCGTGTTCGCGATCAGCGAATATGGCGGGACCTCCGGCCTGATCGAAGGCAATGCGGCCCAGGTGCTCAACCAGATCGAGGGCGTCGCCATCGTGGTCGTCTATGACGCCATCGTGTCGCTCATCATCCTCAAGGTCGTCGACATGACCATCGGCCTGCGCGTCACCGCCGATATCGAGCGCGAGGGTCTCGACATTGCGCTGCACGGCGAGGCGGTGCAGTAGGATCGACCTCGTCAACGTCCCGCGCGTCTCTCCCGAGCTGGAGCGCGCGGGCCTCGACAGTCGCCTGCACGGCAACGCCGTGCAGTCATTTTTTCAAC